>NZ_JBBBDV010000001.1:0-790424 GCF_037137105.1 Serratia sp. TMDUHS_CL | reverse complement strand
GCCCACTGGCGGCGCTGGAGCAGGCGGGCGACAGCCGCTCGGCAGATATTTACTGGTATCACACCGATCTGAACAGCGCGCCGCTGGAAGTGACCGACGCGGCGGGCAACCTGTGCTGGTCCGGGCAATACGACACCTTCGGCAAGCTGCAGGGCCAGACGGTGGCCGGCGCGGCGAAGCGGCAGGGTGCGCAATACCAGCAGCCGCTGCGCTACGCCGGGCAATATCAGGACGACGAAAGCGGCCTGCACTACAACCTGTTCCGCTACTACGAACCCGAGGTGGGGCGTTTCACCACGCAGGATCCGATAGGGCTGCGCGGCGGGCTGAACCTGTATCAGTATGCGCCGAACCCGCTGATGTGGGTGGATCCGTTTGGTTTAACGGCAATTGATGCTTCTGGTTATCATGTGTATGGGCTATATAATTTAGATGTGAATGGCATGCCAGTCGGTGACCCATACTATGTTGGCATCACCAATGATTTACCTAGACGTTCAGCAGAACATTTAGATACTGGTCGTTTAGGTGGCAATACGGGTATGATTCCTTTAGATGAAAACGTGAAGTATGGTCAAGCCCGTGGTTATGAGCAGTATTATATAGAAAAGTATAAAACCCGCACTGGCGTTATAGGTGAGGAAATATCTTCGACCAATAGAGGGAATAAATATAATTCATTCGATCATGGCCGTACAGATCCTCGCGCAGTAGCATTTAAAGATGCTTATGGGAATAAGAAAAGGTTAGGAGGTAAATGTTGATGAATAAACTAGAGTTTTGGGGTTGGGAAAAGAAACCAAGGACAATGCTCAGATTTATTAAACCGGGTGATGTATTCTGCTTTAAGCTAACAGATGAAAAGTATGGTTTTGGGCGGATTATATCTAAGGTTAGCATTGGTCACTCGGCAGAAATATTTGATGTATTCTCTAAAGAGCCAAAAGTGCCAGATGGTCTGTTCTCAAATCCACAAGTGGGATCACACCCAATAATTTTGGATGCATATAGTCTGTTTGATAAAAAAATCTCTGGTGAGTGGAGAATTATAGGTCATCAGGAAGGGCTGGTTAAAAAATTCGAAAATACCTATTTTGTGTATGGGGCTTTAGGGAATAGAAAGAAAGTAGATATGTATGGGAATAGTGAAAATATTTCTGATAAAGACTCGGAACATTATCCGCCATATATGCCTAGTAATGACATGCACGTGCGAAAATTGCTAGCCATTTAATTTTCAAATGATGATGTCTAATAGATTATTCAATTGAGAGCCATCTAAGTATGAGGGTGGCTCGAATGGGGTGACGGAATATCTGGATGATGTGTCAGCGAAATTCACATCAGTCCATTCTCAGCTGATTTTCGGTGAAATAAATCGTGAAAAGTTAATATTTAGCTCTTTAAAAATTTTTATAAAATCAAATAGTTAAGATTATATGGCAGGCCGCCTGCTGCAACACTGCGAACCCAATCAGGGCAAACCGGGCGCGCGGCTGGTGTACGATCTGGCGGATAACCTGCTGGGCGAGCGCTGCCCGCAGAGCGACATCGACGCGCACCTGCCGCTGGCGCCGAGCGCCGACAAACTAAATACCCAAAGTGCCATTAATCAGGGTGCGGCAGTGCCCGCCGATCCAGGGTTCGCCGTCAATAAAGCGCACGCTCACGCGGCCATCTCGATTCAGTTGGGTGCCCTGGCGCACCAGGTAGCCCTGTGCGGTCTGGCCGCCGTCGGGAAAGCGGTTGGCCTTCAATAAGCGCGCCAGGCAGGCGTTGGCGCTGCCGGTTACCGGATCTTCAATCAAGGCGCCGCATTCCACCATAAACGCGCGCATTTCGTAATCGGCCGGTTCGGCCGTGGTGCAGGCGCCATAGATCACCACGCCATCCACATCGCAAGCCGTTTGCAACCGTTTAATCGTGGCCTGATCCGGCGTTACCGCCAGGCAGGATTGTGCGTCCGGCAGGCGCACCATCAGCCAGCGAATGCCCATCTCGGCAATCACCGGCAGGGGGCCTCCTTCAATCACCGCGGGCCGTAAAGCGGCCATCAGCCGTTCTGTTTCCTCAGCCGCCATTGGGCGAAACTCAACTTCGGGTGCGGCGAACGCCAATATGCCTTCCGGCTGGATATTGACCGCCACCAGGCCGACGCCGCATTCCTGCATCACCGTTCCAGGCCGTTTGGGCGTCAATCCGGCTTCCAGCAGGGCGTGGGCGGTGCCCAGCGTTGGGTGGCCGGCGAAGGGCAGCTCTTTTTCGGTGGTGAAAATGCGCACCTTATAATCCGCCGCCGGGTGCGTCGGTTTAAGTACAAAGGTGGTTTCCGAAAGGTTGGTCCAACGGGCCAATGCCAGCATCTGCGCGCTGCTCAGCCCCTCGGCCTCCAGCACGACCGCCACGGGGTTGCCCTGCAGCGGCGTACGGGTAAACACGTCCACCTGTTTGTAGGTGCGGGGTGTCACATCATCACTTCTGAGCATTTGCCATCATCCGTTATCAACAAAACCTGATGATAACGATATTCGCCAATGGCTTCAAAGGGTTGAGTTTTGTTTTGAGATACCCGTCCGTCGCCATTTCAGCCCCGGCTTGGCGAACATCACCAGGTTGCCCAGCAGGATCAGGCACAGGCCCAGCACGGCGTTGAAGTGCCACTGATAGCCTTCGTAGATCGTTGAGATGGTCAGCGCCACCAGCGGGAACAGCAGGGTGCTGTAGGCCGCCGCGCCGGCGCCGATGCGGCCGAGCAGGCTGAAGTAAGCGGCGAAGGCGATCACCGATCCGAAAATTGCTAGGTACAGCAGGGAGCCGATATAGCGGCTGCTGTATTCCATCTGGAACGAGGCGCCCTGCGCCAAGGCGATCAGCGCCATCAACAGCGCGCCGTAGGTCATGGCGTAGGTGTTGGTGGAAAAGATATCCAGCCCGCGACGCTGATGGCGCGTGCTGATCATGTTGCCCAGCGAGAAGCCGTAGGTGCCGAGCGCGCTCAGGCCGATGCCTTTGAGCAGCTCCGGCGCCATGCGGGTGGCGGCCAGATCTTGCCAAAACAGCGCCACGATGCCGGTCAACCCCAGCAGCGCCGCCGGCAGCAGGTTGGGGCTGGGGCGCTGGCGGAAAAACAGCAGGCTGTTGAGGGCGTTGAACAGTACCGCCATCGAGAAAATCACCGATTCCAGCCCGCTGCTGATGTAGGCCGCCGCGTGGTAGAAGCAGAAGAAGTTGAAGCCGAACACGCAGCAGCCCTGCAGCACGCAGAACAGATGATCGCGCGGAGCGAGGCGGCGCAGGCGGCGCGTTAGCAGCAGCACGGCGAACATCACCGCGGCGGAAATGGCGAAGCGGTAAGCGATCGAGACGGGAATGGCCACCGGCCCTTCCTGTTGCAGGGTGATCGCAATCCAGGTGGTGCCCCAAATCAGCACCACGGCGAGGTACAACAGCGCATTCATTCTATTTGTTACTCCGAAAAAACCGATGGCGCAGTATCCGCTTTGGCGCGCGGCGGCGCTTGCAGCGCTTTGCGCTCAGTTGCATATTCTTGCGCTTTTTTTGCCAAAAGCGCGGGGCGGCGGCTGGTATGCGGCGGCGCCACTCTTTACACTGTCGGCATGTCGAACAACGGGGCCGGCGATGTCCAACTATCAGGCGTTTGAAACACTGCGTGAGCACAAGGCGCGGCTGCACGGCAGCGTGCTGCTGGGCACCGGCGTGGAGCTGGCTGCCTGGTCCAACTGCAACGATCGCGTCACGCAGGAAAGCGCCGACCACCATACCCTGAGCCTGTACGTCGCCGACGGCTATGAGTGCTATCAGCAGGTGCCGGGCGGCTGGCGCAACGGCGGCGGGCCGGATCGGTTCTGCATCATGCCGCGCCAATACGCCTCCACCTGGGATGTGCGCAGTGATCTGTCGTTCGTGCATCTGTATTGCACCGACGGGCATCTGCGGCAGCTGGCGGAGCAGACCTGGGATCGCAGCCCGGCGGCGATCAACGTAGAGCCGCGCAGCTTCGGCGAAGATCCGCAGATCACGCTGCTGTATCGCCAGTTTTTGCTCAACTGCGACTGGCGGGACAGCGCCAACCTGCTGGCGCTCAGCAGCGCGTCTAACCTGCTGATGTCGCATCTGATCCAGCGTTACAGCCAGCTGCAGTGGAAGCTGCCGCAGGCGCGCGGCGGCCTGGCGCCTGCGGTGGCCAGGCGGGTGCGGGAATATATCGAAAACCACCTTGAACGGCCTTTGCTGTTGGCGGATCTGGCGGCGCAGGCCGGGTTGAGCGAATACCATTTCGCCCGCATGTTCAAGCACGCCACCGGGCTGGCGCCGCACCAGTTTGTGATGCGCGCACGGCTGCAACGCGCGGAACGGCTGCTGCGGCACAGCCAACAGCCGATCACCGAGATCGCGCTGGCGTGCGGCTTCAGCTCCGCCAGCCATTTCAGCAACCGCTTCAAGGCGGCCTATGGATTTGCTCCGCTGCAGGTGCGGCTGGGGCGCTAACCGAAAGGGAGTGCAGCATGGATCAACAGTTTGCCGGGCTGGGCGTGTTGTTTGTCGCCGGATTCGGGCCCATCACGCGTGAGAGCGACGAGAGCAAGGCGTTTTATGTCGAGGCGCTGGGGCTGCCGCTCAAGCCGATGCCGGGCAACGAAACCTATCTGCTGTCGGAGCAAGGCGCGCTGGACGGGGTGAAGCATTTCGCCCTGTGGCCGCTGGCGCAGGCGGCGCAGTCCTGCTTTGGCGACGATCGCTGGCCGGCGGATCTCGCGGTGCCGCAGGCGTGGATCGAGTTCGACGTGGCCGACATGGCGGCCGCCACCCAGGGGCTGGTCGATCGCGGTTATCGGCTGTTGGTCGCCAACCGCGAAGAGCCGTGGGGGCAGAGCGTTACCCGTTTGCTCAGCCCGGAAGGGTTGCTGGTCGGTGTCACCTATACGCCCTGGCTGCGGTAAACGCCACGCCGTTCGCCGCCGCCTGCCGGCGGTGAGCGGCTTAAGAACAAATACGCATTAGCTTAAAGCGGTCTGCGCTATAGACCCATCAAATCCCCGAGTGGTTTCCCTTCCTGTAAGCAGAAATTCCGTTCATTGCGTAAAAACCAATGGCCAGAACGCGCTATTGCCATGCCATTTTACGGCGATTTTCCCCCGTCTTTTTTTGCCGCCAGGTGCCTGATGGGAATAGAGATTATTCTTATATTTCCGCCAACCCTTAAGAAATAATAATGATTCTCGTTTTCAACCACGGAAAGGAGAAGGAACGATGAAAACAGTGAAGCGAACGGGCATCGCGCTGGCGATAGCCCTGACTTTCCCCCTGGCATTGCCCGCCGCTACGGCGGCGCAACCCTCCCTGACTAACAGTAAGGCGGCAACGATGACGGAAAAACACGGGCAGTTCATTGCGGTCGGTAAAGTGGTGCAGGTGACCTTCGGCGATTTCGCCTTCAAGCTGGATTTTACCGATGACAAGACCATGACCTTCACCGGCATCGGCGAGGCGTCGCAGGGCATCACCGATACCGTGCAATACACTGCGGTGGAGATTCGGCCGAAGGTCTATATGGTCTATTGGCACGAACCTCAGTCCGGCGACAACGTGACGCATATCGAGGACTTTGAGCGCGGCGAGGTGTACACCAACATCGCCGCCAAGGACGGCAGCTTCACCCATCTGAAAGGGCAGCTGAAAATCGTAGGTCACTCAGGAAAATAAGGAGCAGTTATGAAAAAGGCATTGATCACCTGTGCGATCGTCGGCGGCTTGCTGGCGAGTTACCCGGCGCTGTCAACGGATCAGGCGGCGTCTTACAAATCGACCGGCAAAGGCGGTTATCATCATGCCCAGCAGAAGCTGAAGGTGGTGGAAGATCTGTACGCGGGCTTCTTCAACCGCCACGACATCGGCGTGGCGCAGAGGCTGATTGTGGAAAACTACAAGCAGCATAACCCGTTCGTCGGCGACGGCATCAAGCCGTTCCTGGATTTCTTCAGCCAGACCTTTAAGGACAATCCGCAGTACAGCGCCAAAATATACCGCAGCGCGGTCAACGGCGATCTGGTCTATGTTCACGTCAAATACCAAAATAACCCGCAGGATCGCGGCACCGCCAGCGTGGATATTTATCGGGTGAACGATCAGGGGAAAATCACCGAGCATTGGGACGTCAATCAGGATGTGCCGGAAAAATCGGCCAACGACAATACCATGTTCTGATCCGCAAGGGCCGCTGCGGCGGCCCTCAACACGCCCGCAACACTTTATTTACTTACATAAATATTAAATGACCGCCGCGTCGAGTAGGCTACGGCCGCCTTTGGCAGTGGTGGCACGGTTGATGGGCGTCATTGTCCCGCCACTGCTTGAGGCGTTTCCCCGCATTTCCCGTTATCCCGCGCGTTGACTCTCCACTTTTTTGAACTGATGGCGCAGCTGCAGCGCATTGCAAAGCACCAACACCGCCGTCACCGCGAACACCCAGCGGAACCCCATCATCGCCGAAATGCCCGAACCCAGCAGCGGGCCAACCACGTTGCCCAGGTACATAAAGGATTGGTTATAGCCGAAGATGCGCCCGGTCACCTGATCGGAGGAATACCTCAGCAGCAGCGCCTGCACCGCCGGCATCAGCGCGCCGTCGGCGAAGCCTAGCAGGAAGCGCAGAATGCCCAGCTGCAGCGGCGTATTGACCCAAGCCATCACGGCGAACAGCCCGGTGGTGAACAGCAGCGCGGCGATCAGGATGCGCGCGGTGCCGATGCGATCGCCGAGGCGCCCGAGGCGTGGCGCCGAGATCAGCGCCGCAATGCCGGGCACGGCGGCGATCATGCCGCTGACAAAGGCAATATTGCTGACGTCGCCGGACAGCTCGCGGATGAACAGCGTCAGGATCGGGCTGATGGACGAGTTGGCCAGCTGGATCATCAGGGTACAAACGAACAGGGTGACGATCAGCGTCGGATAGGGCAGCGAACGGAATACCGCCTTGCCGCTCAGCTGATCCGCTTTTTTCACCGTGATGCGCCGCTCTTTAATCAGGAACAGCGTCACCAGGAAGCTGACGAACATCAGCCCGGCGGTGACGAAAAATACCACCCGCAGCCCCAGATGATCGGCCATCAGCCCGCCCAAGAGCGGCCCGGCGATCACGCCGGAGATCTGTCCGGTAGAGAGCGTGCCCAGCGCCCAGCCGCTTTTATCGCGCGGCGCCTGCGAGGCGACCAGCGCCATGGCGTTGGGAATATAGCCGGACGTCAGCCCCATCAGGGCGCGCAGCGCGAACAGCTGCCAGACGTTGGTGGCCAGCCCCTGCAGCGCGATGACAATCGCCATGCCCAGCGAGGCGCGCAGCAGCATCAGCTTGCGGCCTTTGCGGTCGGCCAGGCTGCCCCACAGCGGTGAGACTACCGCCGAGACCAAAAAGGTGCCGCTGAACACCAGCCCGGACCACAGGCTGAGGGATTGGTGATCGCTGACGCCGAGCTGTTCGACGTACAGCGGCAGAAAAGGGAGGATTTGGCTCATCGCCAGCCCGGTGAAGAAACACCCGAGCCAGACCGAGATCAGATTGACTTTCCACGCTTCCATCGGCTTACCGTACCACGTTGAATAAGGAGGGATTTATTAAGCAAAATAATAATAACACTGCAAATTAATCGGCGAGGGGCAAATGCGTGAGCAAACGTAACCCTGCCGATGCAGTGTCTTTTTTGCTATATATTAATAGCTATATTATCATAGGTAACTAGGTTAAGCCAGAGCGGCGCGGTAGCCAGGAAGGGCACCGCGCGATCCGGCGGTGTGAAAGCAGGGATAAACTGAACGCTAGATTGATGCCAATGAAGAAAGATCATCCTGAAGACGTGACGCTGCTGCGCACGCAGTTAATGTCGCTGGTGCGCCGTTTACGGCGCGAATCGCGCAGCGACGAAAAATCCTGGGCCCAACTGATGCTGTTGGGGGCTATCGATCGCCACGGCGGCGAGGCGACGCCGTCGCTGCTGGCGGAATCGGAGCGCATGCGTTCCTCTAACCTGGCGGCCGCGTTGCGTGAGCTGGAGGCCGATGGCTTGCTGGTGCGCACGCCGGACGCCGAAGACAAACGCCGGGTGCGGGTGCGCCTGACGCCCGCCGGGCTGGGCCTGCTGCAGCAAAGCCGCAGCCGTCGCGAGGCGTGGCTGCTGGCGGCGATGGAGAGCTGTTTAACGGAGCGGGAGCAGGCGCTGTTGATTGAGGCGGGGGGCTTGATGGCGCGGCTGGCGGCGGCGCCGTCAACGGAAACGGAATAATCGGCGGGGCGGCCGGTGCGCCGCCCCTGCGGCGAGATTACGGCATCGGCCAATCGACCGGCATGGTGCTGACCACGTCCACGTAGCGATCCCAGGCCGAAGACCAGAATTGGGTGAAGGCTTCCAGGGTAAGGTGGATGCCCATCAGGCCCATCACGAACCAGCAGGCGGTAAACAGGCCCAGGCTGCTGAACATGAACGCCATGCCGTTACGGCTGGTCTTACGGCAAATGACGTTTAACTGGCTGGCGAAGAACATCATCACGGCGCTCAGCAACTCCCAGCGCATCATGACTAAACCGGTGGCAATGGTACTCATCGAACTCGATCCTATGTAACAAAAAGCCGCATCCGGCAGGGCGCCGACAGGGAAATGCGGGGGAATATCGGGAATAGTGTGATTAAGATCACATTGTAGCATTGGGGCGAACGGCGGCTCAATGGGAAGCGCGGTGAAAAAAACGCCGACGGTAACATTCCAATATGCTGAAACAGTTATGCCATTTCATTAGCAACCTTTTCATGGGGCGGTGCGCCCGATAACGCTATGCTTGCCGGCTTTTCAGTTCCCTGATTTTGCGGGGAAATGTGACGCAAAAGGTATCGGCACCGCATGGCCCTGTTAAAAGAAAAAATTCGCGACCACTCTGCGGAAGAGAGGCTGTTTATCCGCCGGGCCGGCGTAGCGCTGGCACTGGTGGTGGTCTGTTTCGGCGTGCTGATCGTCAATCTCTACCGGCTGCAAATCCGCCAGCACGGCTTTTACCAGACGCGTTCCAACCAGAACGACATCAAGATGCTGCCGATCGCCCCCAGCCGCGGGCTGATCTTCGATCGCAACGGCATTCCGCTGGTGCGAAACGTGACACTGTATCGTATCGAGATCACGCCCAGCAAAATCAGCAACATGGCGGCGCTGCTGCAGGCGCTGACGCCGATCGTCGACCTGACGCCGGAGGACATCAGCGCGTTTCGCGACGACATGCACCACAACAGCCGCTACAAACCGGTGACGCTCAAAGCCGGGCTGAGCGACACCGAGGTGGCGCGCTTTGCCGTCAATCAATACCGTTTCGACGGGGTGACGATCGATACCTATCAACAGCGTGAATATCCTTACGGCGCCCAGTTGGCGCACGTGCTGGGCTATGTGTCGAAGATCAACGACAACGATCTCAAACGCCTGGACAAGGCCGGGCTGAGCGAGAACTATGCCGCCGACCGCAACATCGGCAAACAGGGCATCGAGGCCTATTACGAGTCCGAACTGCACGGCACCACCGGCTATCAGGAGGTGGAGGTGGATAACCACGGGCGGGTGATCCGCCTGCTGAAGGAGCAGCCGCCGAAGGCCGGCAAGAACATCTATCTGACGCTGGATTTACCGCTGCAGCAGTACATCGAATCGGTGCTGAAGGGGCAGCGCGCCGCGGTGGTGGTGGAAGATCCGCGCGACGGCGGCATCCTGGCGATGGTCTCCAGCCCCAGCTACGATCCCAATCCTTTCGTCAAAGGCATCGGCTATCAGGCCTATAAGACCTTGCTGACCAACCCGGATTTGCCGCTGATCAATCGCGTCACTCAGGGCTTGTACCCGCCGGCGTCGACGGTGAAGCCCTACATGGCCGTTTCGGCGCTGTTCGCCGGGGTGATCACACCCACCACCACCTTTTTCGGCGCGCCGACCTGGACGCTGCCCGGCACCGAACGCCGCTACCGCGACTGGCTGAAAACCGGCCACGGCATGCTCAACGTCACCAAAGCGATCGAGGAATCCGCCGACACCTTCTTTTATCAGGTGGCGTATGAGATGGGTATCTACCGTATCCACCACTGGCTGAGCCAGTTCGGCTACGGCCAGTCCACCGGCATCGATCTGAACGAAGAGTACCGCGGCGTGCTGCCGAGCCGCGACTGGAAGCTGAAGGTGCATAAAAAGGGCTGGTATCAGGGGGATACGGTTTCGGTGGGCATCGGCCAGGGGTATTGGGTGGCGACGCCGATCCAGATGGTAAAAGCGCTGACCACGCTGATCAACAACGGCCAGGTGAAAACGCCGCACCTGCTGTATTCGTTGCAGCAGGGCAACCGGGTGACGCGCTACCAGCCGCCGGCGCAAGCGGCGCAGATCGGCGATCCCCACTCGCCTTACTGGGGCATCGTGCGTAACGGCATGTACGGCATGGCCAACTTGCCGAATGGCACCGGTTACAAGCTGTTCCACACCGCGCCATACCAGATCGCCGCCAAATCCGGCACCTCGCAGGTGTTCAGCCTGAAGCAAAACCAGACTTACAACGCCAAAATGATCCCGGTGCGGCTGCGCGATCACATCTTCTATACGCTGTTCGCGCCTTACAAAAACCCCCGGGTGGCGATGGCGCTGATCCTGGAAAACGGCGGCGGCGACGGCGTGGTGGCGGGGCCGACCGCCCGCGCGATCCTCGACCACATTTTTGACCCGGCCAACGCGCCGCAGCCCGGCGATCCGGCGCAAAGTAAACCGCAGTTAAACGACAGTGCGGATGTGCAACGGTGATGCGGTTTGTTTTTACTTTCTTACAAACTGCAATCTCCTGACCATTTCCGGCAAGGTAGACTGAAATAACACCATAAACCGAATAAAAACGCAGGGTTAACACAACAGTGGCGCCATCGACCAAAAAAAGCGGTAAAACCTATTCCACAGTTCGTTTCGGCTGGATTTGCGCCGGCATGCTGGTCTGTTTTTTTCTGTTGGCGTTCAGGGTCGGCTATCTGCAACTGCTGGAACACCAGCAGTTGGCGGATCAGGCCGACCAGCGCTCGATCCGCACCCAGGTGGTGCCGACCAACCGCGCCATGATCACCGATCGCAACGATGAGGCGCTGGCGGTCAGCGTGTCGTCCAAAGACATCGTGCTGGATCCGAAACACATTCTCGATACCCAGACCGACACCGGCAACGAACGCTGGCAGAGCATGGCCAACGTGCTGAAGATCCCGCTGGCGGACGTGCAGCATCTGATCCAGAGCAACGCGCATAAGCGTTTCGTCTATCTGGCGCGCAAAGTGGAGGACGACAACGCCGCCTACATCAGCAAACTGCATCTGACCGGCGTCAGCACCGAGCAGGATTTCAGCCGATTTTATCCGATGGGCCAGGATGCCGCCGGGCTGATCGGCATCGTCGGCCAGGACAATCAGGGGCTGGAGGGCATCGAGCTGGGCTTCAACCCGCTGTTGCAGGGCAAAAACGGCCTGCGGGTCTATCAGAAGGACGGCAGCGGCGCGGTGATCGGCGTGCTAAAAAGCGTGGATCCGGTGCCGCCGCCGAACGTGACGCTCAGCATCGACAAATTTATCCAGTATGTGCTCTATGCGCAGATCCGCGACGGCGTGGTGGCCAACCAGGCCGACTCCGGCTGTGCGGTGTTGGTCAAGATCGACACCGGCGAAATCCTCGGCATGGCCAGCTACCCGTCGTTCAACCCGAACAACTATGGCAGCACCCCAGCGAAAGACATACGCAACGTGTGCAGCAGCGACAGCTTCGAGCCGGGCTCGACGGTGAAACCGGTGGTGGTGATGGTGGGGCTGGAGCATAAGCTGATCCGGCCGGATACGGTGCTGGACACCACGCCGTATCGGGTGAACGGTCACCTGATCAAAGACGTCGGCCACTGGTCGAAGCTGACCATCACCGGCGTGCTGCAAAAATCGAGCGACATCGCGGTATCGCACATTGCGCTGGCGCTGCCGGCCACGGTGCTGCCTGCGGTCTATCGCAGCTTTGGCCTGGGGCGGCCGACCGAGCTTGGCATCGGCAACGAGAGCAGCGGCTATCTGCCGCAGCATCGTGAACGCTGGGCCGATATCGAACGCGCTACCTTCTCCTTCGGCTATGGGCTGCGCGTGACGCCGCTGCAGATGGCGCGCGAGTACGCCGCTATCGGTTCCTTCGGCATTTATCGGCCGCTGTCGATCACCAAGGTGACGCCGCCGGTGATGGGGCAGCGTATTCTGCCGGCGGATACGGTACGATCCGTGGTGCATATGATGGAGAGCGACGCCTTGCCGGGCGGCAGCGGGGTGAGCGCCGCGGTGCCGGGTTACCGGCTGGCGATCAAAACCGGTACCGCCGAGAAAATGGGCCCGAGCGGCAAATACGACGGCGGCTACATCAACTACACCGCCGGCGTGGCGCCGGCCAGCGATCCGCAGGTGGCGCTGGTGGTGATGGTCAACAACCCGAAAGCCGGCAAGCACTTCGGCGGTTCGGTGGCCGGGCCGGTGTTCGGCAAGATCATGGCCCAGGTGCTGGAGCACATGAATATTCTGCCGGATGCCCAGCCGCTTAACGTGGTGTCGTCGGTCAAGGGGTAATGATTTAAGCGGGAAATATTGGGCCAGAGAATCTCTGACCCAATATTTAATGCAACGAGTCTGACTTACGCGTTATTTCCCTTGGGTTGCCCACCATTTCGCTACGCAAGCATTGGGTGCCTGAATAGTTTTACCTTCTTTGGTGATATAAGGTACCGGTGAGTAGATTCTTGAGCAGTAGCCTGCCGGGCGTTCGGTAGCATTAACGGTGAGAGGGAGGCTAACGGTGGTGGCTAAAATCGCTGTGAGCAGCATCAGATTTGATAACTTCATCATTCTTCCTTAATTAATTAAAATAGAGTTACATGCTTGCCGTTACACGACGAGCGCTAATGAGAGTATTAATTTGTTGGTATAACGTCTACGGCAGATTTCATTATGGATGCGCCCTGATTCATTGATTAATATTTATATTGAATATTTATATCAACATCTAAAAACAACATTTATTTTCCCGAACGCAATTGCTGTCTTTCATTGAAATAAATGTTCCAACAAGCGGTTAGCTGGGCTCAAGGTAATGCTTCAGCGCCTGCAGATCGGCGTTCACCAGCCCGGCGTCGCGGGCGAACAGCGCATCGTCCATATCCGGCTGGCGGAACAGGGTGAAGATCACCTCGGTGCCGCGCCGGTTGGCGAGCGCGCGCAGCGGCACGTAGACCACGCCGCCGTCCGGCAGCGTCACCCAATGATCCAGCACGCCGAAGGCATTTGGCGCGCTGAAGCGAATGTGGATCCGCCCCTGCGGGGTGTCCGCCACCCAGTCTTCATCTTCCCGCCGCAAGCTGTTGGCTAACCCTTTGGCCCACAAGGGGAAGTTTTCCGGCTGGCTGAGAAAGGCATACACCTCGTCACAGGGGCGGTTGATGGTAACATGCAGCGTTTGTGCGCTCAGCATCGTGGTTTCTCCGGTTGGCGGCGATACTTCAGTGTAGATCCCGCCGCGCTTAGAAGTAGTAACCGATGTTCACGTTGGTGCGAAAATACCATTTATTGCTGCCGGGGGACTGGGTGCCGGTCCAGCCGGTGGCATTTTCTACGCCGCCCCACGGGTTGGCGTTCTGCGCCCAGGTCAGATCCACCCACAGCATCACCGGCATGGCGAACGCTTGTACCCCCAGCGTGTTCATTTTAGAGTCGGAGCCGCCGTGCCTGTCCTTCCAGAGCACGCTGTAATCGTTGTAGAACCGCAGCTTTTTCACCGGCCCCCAGGGCACGTCGACGTCGCGCGCCAGGTTGATGGCGGCGGTGGTGGCCTGCGACGGGATCAGATAGGCCGGCGTCAGGCCGTTGCCCCCCATCAGGATCACCGAATTGTTGGCCCCGGCCGGGCCTTTGGCGTCGTAACCGTAGCGGATCACCTGGCCGGACAGATGCCAGGGATCGTAATTCACCAGCGTATGTAAGCCTGCCGCCCAGAAGCTGCCGTTATCGCCGGTCGCCTGGTTGTAGAGCCGCGAGGCCGCCAGCGAACCGCCGAGCTCATTGTTCCAGCCGCCCTGATGGAAAGCGCGCGTCAGCCGCAGGTTTACCTGATCGCGTTTTTCGTTGCGCTGCAGGTGCTGTGACGCGTAGTTGGTGTTTTTCAGATCGTCGTAGCTGGCGACGTCGGGGGCGTAACGCACGCCGGTCGGCATCATGCGCGGGTAGTAGGCGGCGTCGAAGGCCCAATCGTCATGCTGGTATTGGTATTTGGCGCCCAGCCCGGTGTTGACGCCAAAGCCGAGGTAAAACGGAATGCCGTACGACCAGCCGAACTGCGGGTAGGGCATCAGGCCGAACGGTTTGAACGGCGCGCCGAGTTGCACGGCGGAATGCTCAGACAGGTGGTAGCCGACATAGGCGCGGTCGATGGCGTATTTGCGCCGATCCTGAAACCAGAATCCGCTATCGAAAAACGCGTCGTTTACCTGGCCGGCGGCATCGATGCGAAAGGCGTCAAAGCGTAAATGCGGAGGATTCCGATAATTGCTGCTGTGCCAGTCTTCATAGCGATAATTGGCGCGCAGTGCGCCACCGATATCAATATTCTTTTTATTATCCTCGCTTTGCCAATGAATATGCGGAAATGCCGGGCGGCTTTTTTTTACCGGTGCCACGGTGGCGGCAACGTCGTTGGGTATTGCGGCGACGGTTGCATAACTCACTGGTGAAACAAGGAAAAAACAAAGCGAAATTTTGCGCATGCCAGGCCCCTGAAGAAAGTAGACTGTTTATTAAGGCGAGCGAGTTTCACCTGTGAACAGGGTGCTTACGCTCATCGGTTTTATATTTGAGACGATTTTATCGAGCGTTTCATATATTAAATTTAGCGCCGGTTAATATATGAAACTTTGTTTCTTTTTTAATGGGAAAACTATAAATCCGGTATTAAACAAGTCAAGAAATAAAAATGAGAGTTGACGGGCAATACCGATTATTGGTTGTTTTGGTCGGCGGCGGCGGCACACAGCAGGCTGAAATATTAGTGTCATCAATGCCCGTTAGACTCGCGGCATCCTGGTATTACTGACTAAAAATCATGAACATAAAACTGACACTGGGCCGCAGGGTAAAATCTGCGGCGGCGCTGCCGCGCGCGTTTGGCTTCGGCAAGAGCATGGGCTTATTAAGCGGCGTAATTTGCGTTATCGCGCTATTTTCTCTGCTGCAACTGTTTTCCACCGTATTTATTTCTAATATTCTGCGCGACGCCAAGGCTAACCTGGTGGCGGGCGATGGCTTGCATCGCCAGCAGGCGACGATGGATCGCGCCAGACTGTCGCTGCTGACGGCCAGCGACAGTCTGAACCGTGCGGGCATTTACTACCTGCAGGACAAAGCCACCGGCTCCGACGGCAGTTGGCACAGCCTGCTGGATGAGTCGTTGGCGGCGCTGCAGGCCTCAGAGCAGGCCTTCGCCCAGTTCGAGCGCCTGAGCGCGGAGGCGCCCGAGACGGCGGGCGCCCTGAAAGACAGCTATCGCCTGTTCTATGACGGCCTGAAAGAGCAGGCGCAAGGGTTGCAGGGCAGCAGCATCGATGCGTTTTTCGCCGTGCCGATCCAGGCATTTCAGGCGGATTTCAACGAGAAGTATCTCGCTTACCAGGCGCTGAATGAGCGGCGTGGCGATGATGTCAACGTGCGGCAATTGGCGGCGCTGGAGCAAGCCAAGACCTTTGCGCTCGGCGCGCTGGCCGCGCTGGCGCTGATCGCCGTGGGGGTGTGGGTCGGCGTCTCTCGCTGGGTGATCGCACCGCTGCGGCGGGCAATCGCGCACCTCAACGTGCTGGCCGCCGGCGATCTTTCGCGGCCGCTGCCGCCTGAGCGGGCATTCAACCGCGAGATGCACCAGCTGCAGACCAGCATTGGCCACATGCAGGGCGGCCTGCAGCGCCTGGTCAGCGAGGTGCGCGATGCGGCGAGCGGGATCCTGAACGGCGTCGGGCGGCTGGCGGACGGCAATCGACAGTTGACGGCGCAGTCGGCGAAGCAGAACGGTGAATTGCAGTTGGCGACCGAGCACGTGCAGCAGCTGGCGGCGCGGGTGGAAGAGAACGGTCAATACGCGCAGCAGGCCAGCCAACGAACCGAACAGGCCCGGCAGTGCGCCGGCGCCGGTGAGCAGACGATGGAAACCGTCAATGTTTCGATGCAAGGGATCGTCAACCAATCGGCCGAAATGCGCGGCATCGTCGCGCTGATCGACAGCGTGGCGTTCCAGACCAATATTCTGGCGCTGAATGCGGCAATCGAGGCGGCGCACGCCGGCGTTCATGGCCGCGGCTTTGCCATCGTGGCCAAAGAGGTGGGGCTGCTGGCGCAAAAAAGCAGCCATTCGACGCGCGATATTCAGCAGTTGATCAACCGTTCGCTGCAGCAAATCGATCAAGGTTCGCAGGCGGTGGATCTACTGACGGGCAACCTGCGCCAGATTATCGATCTGGTGAACAAATGCAGTGCGCTGATGGGGGACATTTCCCTGGCATCGCTCAATCAGGGGGAGAGCATTCAGGACGTGACGGCGCGCATCTCGGCGCTGAATCAGGTGGCGCGCCAAACCGGCACGGTGGTGAACGCGGTGACCGAGGCCTCGCAGCTGTTGCAGGGCGAGTCGGAACGGTTGGAAAAAGCGATGGCGCGTTTCAGGCTGCCGGCGCAATAAATACTTCCGATGCAGGTTAATGAATAATAAAGCTGCGCTTAACGTTATTTATTATTTTCGTGCCCTGAGAAAGTTCAGCGGTTAAATAAAAGCGCAGGCCGACGCTTATGGATTAAAAAAACATCGGCCTGCAGAGATTATTTTTGACGGGATGATTAACGGCTGGTCTGGTGGCCGATAATGCCGCCGAGCGCTGCGCCGCCAAGGGTGCCCAGCGTGCTGCCGTCGGTCAGCACCGCGCCGCCGACGGCGCCCACGCCCGCGCCGATCGCCGTGTTGCGATCGCGATTGGACATATGCCCACATGCGGTAACGGAAAGCGTTGCCATCACCACCACCAACACACCTGCGGCACGTTTAATATTCATAATGAGTTCCTGGTAAATTGACTGATTAATGGATTAAAAATAATCCGATTAACCTGCCGGTAGAAGTTGGGATGAATGTATTCCTCCGTAAGAAAATCGAACAGGTAAAAATTCTTAATTTTGCAGCGGTGAAAAGCGATTGCTCGCCGAATGTGCGGCCGCCGGTAAAATCGTGGGTCTATACTGGAAAGACGCCTCGCGGGGTGCGGGGCGCACACTCTGGAGGCCGCCATGTCCGATCTCGTTTCCGCATCCGGCAAACCGGTGAAAATCCCCGGCCCGGCCCACCCAATCACCTTGACCCGCCATCCGGCGCGGGTTGTCGTGCGTGCAGCCGGTCAGACCCTGGCCGACAGCCGCAACGTGCTCATCCTGCAGGAAGCCACCTATCCGCCGGTGTTTTACTTTCCGCGTGAGGATGTGAATCGGGCGCTGTTGCAGAAAAACGAGTACGTCAGCTACTGCCCTTATAAGGGCGACTGCAGTTATTTCTCTCTTATGTTTAACGGCGAACAGGAGGCCAATGTGGCCTGGAGTTATGAAATGCCCTACAACGCCGTGGTAGCAATCAAGGATCATCTGGCATTTTATCCCGATAAAGTGGCGGAGATCCGCACCGAAGCATGAGCCGCCGCCGCCATCGGGCGTGGGCAGGTTGACATTCTCATTGTCCCTACTCATTATGTGTATTACCGGAAATTGATACGCTTTCCTTATGTTTTAATCCGACATAAACGAAACTCTGAGCAGGTGCCAAGGTGTCTACCTCTACGCGATTTGCCGTTGCCATCCATATTCTGACCAACATCACGCTGTGTCGCGGCCAGACGGTGCGTTCCGAAGATATCGCGCGCAGCGTCAACACCAACCCGACGGTGGTGCGGCGCATCCTCGGCGCGCTGGCGGAGGCCGGGCTGACCTATTCACAGATGGGGCAAGGCGGCGGGGCGCTGCTGGCGCGGCCGGCGGAAGCGATCTCGTTGCTGGACGTGTATCGCGCGGTAGAGGATCAACCGTATTTCATGCTGCACCGTACCCGGCCTAACGATGCGTGCTATATCGGCCACGCGATTACCCCGGTGCTGGAGCAAGAGTTCGCGCGCGTCGGTCACGCGCTGGAAGCCAGCCTGGCGCAAACCAGCATCGCCGAAATGGCCGGGCAGGTCGAGCGGCGCGCAGGCTATCCTTTTGTCCCTTGTTCACCGCAATATCAAGCGGATACGCAATAAAAACCCACGCCAATTCCCGCTACGCGCAGAGCATTTTTTGCATTGCTTTAATGTAATTGTGTAAGTTACATTAGCTCGCATCAAGTGTGATGTAGCTCACGTTTTAGACTGCCTCCCCACGATACTCAACCGATTGGCCGGAAACCTTTTCTTCCGGCGCAGATTCGCTGTGCTTATAAACCAGGAGAGAACGATGTTAGAAATGATTGAAAGCTTGGCCACCGTGGTGGTCCTGGTGCCGGTAATGGTGGCCGTCTTGCTCGGCGCGATTTACGGCCTGGGTGAAGTGTTCAACGTCTTTTCCGCTATTGGCCGCAAAAACGGCTGATGGCACGCCAGGGGGCGGTTCTCGTCCTCCGGCTCCCCCGAATTATCCTGCACCCTCCTTGCTTCTATAGCGTAAATACCCCTCTATTCCCGAAAAAGTCGGGCGCTCAGCGTATTGATGAACACCCTGAGTTTCGGCGTCAGGTGCTTGCTGGAAGGCCACAGGACTTTAAAGCTGCCGCTGTGGTGACTATGCTCGCGCAATATCTGCTGTAATCGCCCCTGTTCCCGTGCGCGCTTCACGGCAAAATCCGGCAAACAGGCGATGCCCTGGCCGCTTTCCGCCAGGTAAATCAGGGTATCGACGGTGTTGCAGACCAGCCGGGTGTTGATCCCCTCGGCGAGCAGCTTTTCCCATCCGGCGATCGGCCAGGGTTCCACTTTGCCGGTCGAGGGAAATTTGTACAGCAGGCAGGCATGGCCTTGCAGTTCCGCCGGTTGATGCGGGATCCCCATCTGGCGCAAATAATCCGGCGAGGCCACCAGCTGCAGTTGAAACGTGCCCAGCTGGCGGCTCATCAGCCGTGAGTCCTCGGTCTCGCCGACGCGAACTACGGCATCAAAGCCTTCTTCGATGACATCGACCCGGCGGTCGGAAAAATCGGTTTCCAACTCAATCTCCGGGTAACGCCGGACGAACTCCGCCAGCACCGGATTCAACAGGCCGCCCACTAACGGCAAACTGACGCGGAGCTTGCCGCGCGGCGCGCTGTGCGTATCGCTGATTTCCCGTTCCGCCGCCGCTAATTCCCCGAGAATACGCTGGCAGCGGAGCAGAAACAGCCGGCCTTCGGCGGTCAACGTCATGCTGCGCGTGCTGCGGTGGAACAGGCGTGCACCCAGCCGATTTTCCAGGCGGGCGATGCTTTTCCCCACCGCGGAGGCAGAAATGCCGAGCACGCGGCCGGCCTCAACGAAACTCAGCGTCTCCGCGGCCTGCACAAAGACGCTCACCCCAGACAGATTATCCATTGCTTGCCTCATTGCGGACGAAATTGTCCGCTATGAAAGGAAATCTAGCCTGTTTTTCCGTTAATCGCCACGCTCTATGCTCGGTGGCGACAGCATGGGCTGACTACCTGGAGCAATAAAGATGAGTGAATACGGATCCTCCGCCAACGCGATCGACGGCGCGATAGAGAAAGCCTTGCGCGAAAAACGATTGGTTGGCGCGGTCGTTTTGGTGGCGCAGGGCGGTGAGATCGTTTATCGACGTGCGGCGGGCATGGCAGATCGCGAAGCGGGCAAACCGATGGCGTGCAATACGCTGTTCAGGTTAGCTTCGGTGTCCAAACCGATCGTGTCCACGGCGGCGCTGGCGCTGATGGCGCGAGGAGACATGCGGTTGGACGATCCCGTTACCCGCTGGCTGCCGGATTTTCGTCCGCGGCTGGCGGACGGCACCGTCCCGTTGTTGACGCTGCGCCATTTGATGACCCACACCGCCGGGTTAAGCTACCGTTTTTTTCAGCCGGAAGGCGGATGCTACGCCCGATTGGGCGTCTCCGACGGGATGGATGAGGCGGCGCTCAGCCTGCCGGAAAATGTGCGGCGCATTGCCTCCGCGCCGTTGCTGGCACCGCCCGGCGCGGAGTGGCGTTATTCCATCGCCACCGATGTGTTGGGCGCGGTTATTGAACGGGCGAGCGGCCTGCCGCTGGCGCAGGCGGTCAAAAAATGGGTGACCGGGCCGCTGGCGATGACGGATACCGATTTCCTGGCGGTGGACGCCGCGCGCCTGGCGGCCGCTTACGCTGATCATCCCGGCGAGCCACGCCGCCTGCGCCAGCCGGATCGTTTACCCTTCATCGACGGCAGCGCCGGTTTTCATCTGTCGCCGGCGCGTGCGCTGGATCCGCAGGCGTACGCCTCCGGCGGCGCCGGCATGGTCGGTTCGGCGGCGGATTTCCTGCGCCTGCTGGAAACGTTGCGCCAGGGAGGAAAGCCGGTACTGCCAACTGATTGGGTGACGGCGCTGACCACCAACCAAATCGGCGATCTGCCGATGCCGTTTTGGCCAGGGCGCGGCTTCGGCCTGGGCATCACCGTGCTGAAAGATCCCGTCGCTGCGCAAACGCCGGAGTCTGTGGGCAGCTGGCGGATGGGCGGCACCTATGGCCACTCGTGGTTCGTCGATCCTGCCCGGCAGCTCAGCGTGGTGGCATTTACCAACACGGCGCTGGAAGGAATGTCCGGCACCTTTGTCGGCGAGATTTGTCAGGCGGTTTATGCCGCCACGGGAGTGCCGTCATGGGCCTGATGCCACCGATTTTCTTCATCGCGCTGGGGCTGTTCGGCGTTTACTGCATCGAGTTCGGCGTGGTGGGTATTTTACCGCAGATCATCGCGCGCTATGGCATCTCCACGGCGCAGGCCGGCTGGCTGGTCGGGGTCTTCGCCCTGACCATTGCGCTGTTCGGGCCGCTGTTGGTGTTGCTGGCGTCGCGGTTCAATCGCAAACGCATGTTGTTGATCGCGTTGGCCGTATTTACGGCAGCCAGCGCGCTGGCCGCTCAGGCGGACAGCTTTGCCATGCTGATGCTGCTGCGTATTTTGCCGGCGTTGTTTCATCCGATCTACTTTTCACTGGCCATGGTGGCGGCCGCGGCGCTTTATCCGCCGCATCTGGCCACCAAAGCAACCGCTTATGCGTTTATCGGCACCAGCATGGGGATGGTATTGGGCATACCGCTGACGCAATGGATCGCCGGGCAGTTCAGCTATGAGGCATCGTTCCGATTTTGCGCGCTGGTCAACCTGCTGGCGGCGCTGGGATTGCTGTGGCGCTTGCCTGATGCGGCCGTGCAGCGTCTCAGCTACGGCAAGCAGTTGGCAATCCTGCGCAGCGGCACGCTGTGGTTGAATATCACTACCTGCGTGCTGATCTTTGCCGCCATGTTTGCCGTCTACGCTTACGCAGCCGAGTACCTCAGCCGTGAAGCCGGTATTGGCGACGCCGCCATCGGCTGGCTTCTGGTGGCGTTCGGTGTGGGCGGCGTCGCGGGGAACCTTTTGGCCGGCAAGGGGTTGAGCCGCCATCGCGCAGTGACGGTGCTGCTGCATCCGATAGCCTTGATTGCGGCTTATGCGCTGTTGTATCGCTACGGCAGCTCGAATATTGGCGCGATGACGGCACTTTGTCTGTATTGGGGGGCGGCGCACACCAGCGGTTTGATCGTGACGCAGGTCTGGCTGACCTCCGAAGCGCCGCAAGCGCAGGCGTTCGCCACCGGGCTGTATATCGCCTTTATCAACCTGGGCGTGGCGGTGGGGTCGCTGGTGGGCGGTTGGTTTATCGCTGCCTGGGGGCTACAGGGCAGCCTGCTGTGTGGGGCCATGTTTGCCGCACTGGCGGCGATCGCGATCGCCGCCAGGCTGTGGCTGCAACGGCAGGCTACGCTTGCGTTGCGTCAATCATCGCCATCACCTGCCGAAACATCGCGCTTTCCGCATCGGCCAGTTCGTTGACCAGTGTAAAGTGGTTGCAGTGGCGATCGGCCAGCAGCTGGACGTCGAGGCCGCACGCCAGGCAGGCGTCATAATAGGCCTGCGTCTGGTTTTTAAACCCTTGGGTTTCCCGCTGGCCGACGTCGAGCAATATCTGCGGCGCATGTTCCTTCGCCGGCAGTAAAAACAGCGGGCTAAGGGTTTGCGCCTGCTCGGGCGTCAGGTGCAGCCAGTCGTTGATGTAGATATCGCACAGCGGGCGCAGATCGTAGAGGCCACTCAGCGCCAACGCGCCTTTGATCGCGTTGGGCGGCAGGCGATAGCGTGGTTGCCAGCCGTCGGCGATCAGCATGCCGCACAGGTGGCCGCCGGCCGAACTGCCGCTGACGAAAATGCGTGCCGGGTCGATGCCGAAAGGCGCCCCGTGATGATAAAGCCAGGCGACGGCGCTGCGCACCTCGTGCACGATCTCCGCCAGCGTCGCTTCCGGTGCCAGCGTGTATTCCAGCGTGGCGACCGCCACGCCGCGGCGGGCAAACGCGGCGGCCATCGAACAGGCTTCCTCTTTGCGCTGCGAATGCCAGTAGCCGTCATGAATAAAGATCAGCAGCGGGGCGGGCTGCGTGCAGGCCGGGAACAGATCGAGGCGCTCTGCGGCGCTCATGCCGTAGCGCAGATCGTAAATACCGGGTGTCTGCGCCTTGGCGCGCTGGGCCAGCGCGGCGTATTCCGCCATGCAGGCGTCAAAATCTTCCACCGAAGCGCGGGCGTTGTATTGCACGGCGCGCGCGCTCAGGTCTTCAAACGTCAGATCGATGCTCATCACTTCTCCGGATTGTTATGCGTTATGCCTTCATCATCGTCCCGCAGGCGAAAAGATGTTTGATCTCCGGTGCGCATCATTGCGGCTTCTCTGATGCTGTTTTCTGCTGTATATTGCTGTTTTATGCTTTTATTGCGGAATAAACCCATGCACAAAGCGGCACGACAGCGCCATTTACTGGATTTGCTCAGCGAACGCGGGCAGGCGGCGGTGGCGGAATTGGCCGGCGCCATCGGCGTTTCGGTCGATACCGTGCGCCGCGATCTGGCCGATCTCGAACGGCAAGGGTTGGCGCAGAAACATCACGGCGGGGCGATCGCGCTCGAACCGTCCGACATGCCGCGCCAGGCGCGTGCGGCGCTGTTGCCGCAGGTCAAGCAGCGGCTCGGTCGCGCGGTGGCCGCGCAGATCCCACCCGGCAGCACCCTGATGCTGGATGCGGGCAGTACGCTGCTGGCGGTGGCGCAGGCGCTGCGTGGGCCGGCCACGGTGATCACCGCTTCACTGGATATCGCGCAGTGCCTGAGCGACAGGCCGGAGATCAACCTGATTCTGCTTGGCGGCCAATGGGATGCGCGCCAGCGGCTGTTCGCCGGCGGCGCCACCCTGGCGTTGCTGGCGCGCTACCGCGCGGACATCGCCTTGCTGGGCGCCTGCGCGGTGCATGCGCAGCTGGGGCTGAGCGCCGGCGAGGAGGCCGATGCCGAGGTCAAACGCGCCATGCTGGCCAACAGCGGCGAGCGCTGGCTGGTGGCCGACCATATGAAGCTGGATCGCTGCGAACCGCATCACGTTGCGGATCTGGCGCAGATCCAACGGCTGTTTACCGATCGCCAGTGGGACAACCTGGACGAACAATCACTGATTGAACTTTGTGTCGTCGCCGACGACCGCTAGAGGAGAACACTGATGAACGATACCGCTCGACCGTTGCAGGTGGCACTGATTGGCTACGGCTTTGTCGGCAAGGCGTTTCACGCGCCGCTGATTAACGCGGTGCCGGGGCTGGAACTGAGCGTGGTGGCTTCGCGCGATGCCGCCAAGGTGCATGCCGATCTGCCGTACGCGCAGGTGATCGCCGACCCGCTGGAGGCTATCCGCCGGCCGGAGGTGGATTTGGTGGTGATCGCGTCGCCGAACGATACCCATGCGCCGCTGGCGCTGGCCGCGCTGGAAGCGGGCAAGCACGTGGTGGTGGATAAGCCCTTTACGCTGGATTTGGCGCAGGCGCGCACGCTGATTGCGGCGGCGGAAAAACACGATCGCCTGCTGTCGGTGTTCCAGAACCGCCGCTGGGACAGCGACTACCTGGGCGTGAAGCAGGTGATCGAACAGGGGCTGATCGGCAAGGTGACGCACTTTGAGTCGCACATCGATCGCTACCGCCCTGAAGTGCGGGTGCGCTGGCGTGAACAGAATCTGCCGGGCAGCGGGCTGTGGTTCGATCTGGGGCCGCACATGGTCGATCAGGCGCTGCAGCTGTTCGGTTTGCCGCACAGCGTGCAGGCCAACATCGCCACGCTGCGCCCCAACGCGCAGGTTAACGACTGGGCCCACGTGGTGCTCAACTACCCGACGCACCGCGTGATCCTGCACGGCAGCATGCTGGTGGCGGGGGGCGTAGCGCGCTTTACCGTGCACGGCGAGAAAGGCAGCGTAGTCAAAGCGCGCGCCGACGGGCAGGAAAGCCAGCTGCTGGCCGGTGTGACGCCGGGCTCGGCGGAGTGGGGCAAAGACGACGACGCGATGAGCCTGTTTATCGGCACGGAGCCGGTGCGCACGCTGCCGACGCCGGATGGCGACCAGCGTCAGTATTATGTCCAGGTGCGCGACGCGCTGCGCGGCGCCGGCGCCAACCCGGTTACCGCTGCGCAGGCGCTGGCGGTGATGGCGGTGCTGGAGGCGGCCACCTTGGCGGCGGAAACCGGCGTCACCCAAACCCTGCCGCTCACCGAGGCGGAGATCGCCGCCTGGTAACGGCTCGCGTCAGATAAGGCGTCAGACGCATGGATACAGTGCATGTCGTGCGTCTTCCGCCATCCCAACCCCTGGCATAGGCTATCCCTCAGTCTATGTCAGGAGTGTTTATCATGTTATCCCATCCTACGCCGCAGGGCGTCCGCGGCATACTGGCCGCACTGTCTCTGAGCATGCTGCTGTCATCACTCGGCATCAGCATCGCCAACGTCGGGCTGCCGGCGCTCGCCACCGCGTTCCATGCTTCGTTCCAGGCGGTACAGTGGGTATTGCTCTGTTATTTGCTGGCCGTCACCACCTGCATCATCGGCATCGGTCGCTTGGGCGACAGCCTTAATCGCCGCCGCCTGCTGCTGGCGGGTATCGCGCTGTTTACCGCCGCTTCGCTGGCTTGTGCGCTGGCCCCGCAGCTTTGGCTGCTGCTGGCGGCGCGCATGGCGCAGGGGCTGGGGGGCGCGGTCATGATGTCGATCGCCATGGCGCTGGCGGGCGAGGCGCTGGGCACGGAAAAAATCGGCCGCGCGATGGGGCTGCTCGGTACCATGTCGGCAGTGGGCACCGCGTTGGGGCCGTCGTTGGGCGGCGCGCTGATCGCCGGTTTCGGCTGGCGGGCGATGTTTCTGATCAATCTGCCGCTGGGCCTGTTGGCGCTGTGGCTCGCCTGGCGATACTTGCCGGAGGGGGCGCGCCCGGCCGCGCGCCAGGAACCGTTCGATCGCGCCGGTACGCTGCTGCTGGGCGGCGCATTGCTCTGCTATTCGCTGGCGATGACCCTGGGGCGCGGCAATTTCGGCGCGCTCAACCTGGCGTTGATGCTGGGGGCCCTGTTGGCGGGGGCGCTGTTCATCGGCGTGGAGCGCCGCGCCGCATCGCCGCTGTTGGCGCCGACGATGTTCCGCCATCCGGCCCTGACGGCGGGGCTGGCGGCCAGCGCGCTGGTGATGACGGTCATGACCGCCACGCTGGTCGTCGGGCCGTTCTATCTGTCACGCGCGCTGGGGTTAAGCGCTGCGCAGGTCGGGCTGGTGATGTCGGCGGGGCCGGCGGTGGCGATCCTGACCGGCATTCCGGCCGGTTATCTGGTGGATCGTTTTGGATCGCAGCGCATCGCCCAGTTTGGGCTGGCGGCGGTGGCCGCCGGTGCGGCGTTGCTGTCGCTGCTTAGCCGCGCCGGCGTGCTCGGCTATGTGGCACCCATCGCGCTGCTGACCGCCGGCTATGCGCTGTTTCAGGTGGCCAACAACACCATGCTGATGAAGGATCTGTTTCCTGAACGGCGCGGTTTGATCGCCGGCATGGTCAATCTGGCGCGCAATCTCGGGGCGATCACCGGTGCTTCGGCGATGGGGGCGCTGTTTTATCTGGCTTCGCAGCGGGTGGTGGGAACCGCCGCCGCCGCGGCTTACGGTATGCGTGTGACCTACGGGACGGCGGCGCTGTTGGCGCTGGCGGCGTTGCTCATCGCCTTCGGCGGCCGCCGGCTGATGCTGCGTTACGACGCGCGCTGAACCGCGTAGCGTTCTTGCACGAAGCCGTTGTCCGAGGGGGTGACGGCGAGCAGGCGCAGGCGCTGCTCCGGGCCATCGGTGCCGAACAAGGGAATGCCGCCGCCCAACAGCAGCGGCACGCGCGTGATAGTCAGCTCGTCGATCAACCCGGCCTGCAGGAAGCGCTGGACGGTCTGGCCGCCGTCGATATACAGGTGACGGCAGCCTTGATCGGCCAGCTGCGCCACGATGGCCGCCGGTTCGCCAGTCATCCAGCGAATGTGCCCGGTATCTTGTTGTGCGGGCGGCTGCGTCGACAGCACCACCACCGGCAGTTCGCCATAGGGCCACTCGGGAAAGGCGCGGACTTTCTCATAGGTATGGCGCCCCATTACCAGCGCGTCGATGTCGGCGATAAACGCCTCATAGCTTAGCCCGTTGAGCAATGAAACCGCGTACTCGGGCCGCAGCAGCCAGTCGATGTCGCCGTCCGCTACGGCGATGAAGCCGTCCACGCTGGTGGCGATGTAAACCGAGCATTTCATCAGGCGAGATCTCCCCGGTAAACCACATGCACCTTGTTGCCGTCGGGATCGCGCAGGTAAGCGCCGAAATAGCCTTTGCCGTAGTGCGCGCGTTCGCCGGGTTCGCCTTCGCTGCTGCCGCCCGCCAGCAGGCCGGCGGCGTAGGCGCGCTTGACCTCCAGCTCATCGGCGGCGAGAAAGGCCAGCATGCTGCCGTTGCCGGCGCTGGCAGGCTGTCTGTCGAAGGGTTGGTAGGCATAGAAACGCGGCAGCGTTTGCCCCGGCATCACCCAGCAGCGGGCGGCGGGGCCGCCGTCCGGCGTCACTTCCCGCCGCTGTAATCCCAGCGGCAACAGAATGGCGTCGTAGAATGCGGCGGCGGCGTCCAGATCGCTGACGCCGACGGTAATATGGCTGAACATGGCGCTTCCTTTCCGAAGAGGGATGAACGCATCAAACAGTAGCAGCGATGCTGCCGAATGGACAGAGCGCAACGGAGGATTCGGATTAGGGACGCGCGCAGGGGGGATAGCGCGCTTCACGGTATGCGGGGCAGGCCGCCGCTCAATTGCTCTCTACGCGCGGGTTGGCGTGGGTCGGCTGGCTGGGATAGTCCACCTGATGCTTATGCAGGTAATCGCGGATCAGCTGGCGCACCACCTGGGAAGGGGTGACGTCCTGCTGCAGGCACAGGTCTTCCAGGGCTTTTTTCTTGTCCGGGTCAATCAGCACCGTTAGCCGCGCCGTTTTCTTTTCCATCAGGATCCTCCAGAGAATGATAACTGAATGATAATACCACGTGGGCGAAGCGGCCAGCCAGACCGCGTCGCCCCCGCCTTTAGCGGAAATGCAGCCGCTCTATTTTGCGCGACAGATAGCCGAGCTCGCAGTTGAACAGTTCGCCGCTGCCAGCGGCCAGATTGCGTAGCGCGCTCAGCGGCAGCGTCACCCGGGCTAGCGTGGCGTAAATAATGACGTTGCCGCTGGGGGCGACGCAAAACAGCACGGTGTTGAATACCCGGTGCAGGCTGTGGTACAGCAGGCTATTTTCGTCGGGCAGATCGTGGTAATTCAGCACCAGCCAGCCCCCGTCGTTCAGCCGTGCGGCGCAGTTTTCCAGGAAGGTCTGGCTGCCTTGCTGCGGATCCATGGCAAACGCCGAATAGAGATCGGAGAAGATCAGATCGTAGCGCGTCTCGGCGGGCGGGCGCACGAAGTCCATGGCATCGGCGGTGCGCAGGCTGATGGTGTCGGTGACCGGCAGCGTAAAATAACGGCGTGCGATGGCGATCACCGCGGCGCGCAGCTCGACCACGTCCAGGCGCATCGTCGGATCGAGGGCGTGCAGCGCACGCAGTAGGCTGCCGCCGCCCAACCCCAGGATCAACGCCGACGTCGGCGGCTGCCAGGCCACCGCCATCAGCATCGCTTTGATGTAGTTGTGGATCGGCTGCGCGGGGTTGCTGAGGCTCATCTTGCTCTGCTCGCAGATGCCGTCAAACCGCAGCGTGCGGTAGTCCTTGTGATCGGAAACGATGATTTCGCCCCAGGCGTCGGCTTCGCGGGCGATCACCTGGCCGCGCGGAGAGAAATCGAGGGTTCTGAGTAAGCTGTCAACCAGAGACATGGTATTCGCAGGGCTCCTTTGGCAAGCGGCCTATTTACGGGCGCACATGAAATCGGCGGTGCAAATGCGTTGGCCGTCGATGCTGGCACGGCCGGTAAAGCGGGCGATCGCCCCGCGCCGGCGCACAAAGGCGACCTCCATCAGCACCTGATCGCCGGGGCGGGCGGCGCGATAAAAACGCGCCCGCTGGATGGCGGCGAAATAGTAGTGTTCCCCTTCGTTCAGCGCCCCGAGATAGTAATGGGCCAGCAGGCCGGTGCTTTGCGCCAGCGCTTCTACCAACAGCACGCCGGGAAAACCGGCGAAGTGAGCGTGGCCGCTCCAGAACGTCGGCTCATTGGCGGTGATGTTCTTGATGGCGCTCAGCCGCCCTTCGGCAATGCAGGTGCCGGCGGGCAGCACGCGATCGACCAACAGGCAGGGATAGCGATGAGGCAAAATCGCCTGAATATCGTTGAATTGCAGGGGATGACCATTCAATGGCATGGGGGCGCGTGATCCTGTCTGCGGCGAAACCGGTGCGATGGCCGGCGTTCAGTCCATGGTGAGTGTAATAGAATTATAATAAAATTATCATCAGATGTGCCAGATGAAAGACATGATGGCGGAGAAACAGGCGCAGAATGGAGAGGAAGGAGGCACCCGATGCTGGCGATCGGGTGTGGTAGCGCGTGGTTAGTGCTTGGAACGGGTGACCTTGTCCAGATAGCCCATCACGAAAGCGGACAGCACGAAGGTGAGATGGATGATCACATACCACATCAGCTTGTTGTCCGGCACGTTCTTGGCGTCCATAAACACCCGCAGCAGGTGAATGGAAGAGATGGCGACGATGGAGGCGGCGACTTTGTTTTTCAGCGAGGTGGCGTCCATTTTGCCCAGCCAGCTCAGCTTTTCTTTCCCTTCGGTGATATCCAGCTGCGAGACGAAGTTTTCATACCCGGAGAACATCACCATGACCAACAGCCCGCCCACCAGCGCCATGTCGACCAGCGACAGCAGGGTCAGGATCAGATCGGCTTCGGCGATAGAAAAAATGTTGGGCAGGACGTGCAGGATCTCCTGAAAAAACTTGATCGACAGGGCGACCAGAGCCAGTGAAAGGCCGACATAAACCGGTGCGAGCAGCCAACGGGAGGCGTACATCGTGTTTTCGAGCAAGCGTTCAATCATAAAATTTTATTAATTACGTGGCTAAAAGAGCGCTCAGTATAACGCAGGAGACCCGGGCGAAATCAACCGCGTGCCAATGGCTTGGAGAAATTTGCGAATGGACGTTCGCTGCGAACGGGTTCATGACAATGATATCGCATAGGGATAAACTGCCGCGGTCTCTTGCCTTGCTACCGTTCCGTCAATCGCTGCTCAAAACTAAGGATGGTTATATGGTCGACAATGCGTTTATCGCGAGAACGCGAGCCGTTAATGGCTGCTTTTCCATGTTTTTGCTGATGTTCCTGATTACATTTATTCCGTTGTTCATTGAGAACAGAGCCGCCTTGATGCGACAAGGGCTATTGCTGCCGTTGCTGTACGGAATGGAATTTGTCGCTATCTTTTCGTTATACCTGCTCTTTTTCCGCCGTAGAGAAGGATTGGGCAAAGGCGAGGTTAAACGCAACGATTTTGCGCTGCTGCTGTTCGCGCTGTTGGTGATTCAGTTTATTTTCCCGCGCTTGATGGGCGTGGAAAAAACGGAAACCTGGGTGACGGAGCAGGTGGCATTGCCCGGCGAGATTTTGGCGCTCAATGCCGCTTTGTTGGTTTTCGTCGTCCCCGTCTATGACGTATTTCGCGGCTGTCTGTTTAACGCACTGATGTATTGGTTTAACGATAAGGTGATTTGGGCCGCGTTAACGGTGTCTGTCATCTTTGCCGTTTTGCATACCCAGTACACCGATTGGCGCACATTGGCAGCCCTGGTGCTCATCTCGCTGGTGTTAACGGCCGCCCGAGTAAGATCCAAAGGGATCTATTTGCCCATTGGGCTGCATATGACCATGAATGGCGTCGTGATGGCGGCCAGCTATGCGTTAAATTGAAGCTGTGCTTGCCGCCGGATGTTCAGTGCCTGGCTTTCTTCCCGTCGCTGTGGCCGAGAGAACGATCGGGGAAGCTGTGATCGCGCAGCCGCTGCTTCAGCTGCGCCGCATCGGGGAAGCCGCCGTCAATTTTGCGATCCCAAATCATCACGCCATCGACGCTGATTTGATAGACCCCGCCGGTGCCCGGCATCAGCGTGACGGAGGCGAGATCGTCGCCGAAGGTATTGAGCAGCTCTTGCGCCATCCAGCCGGCGCGCAGCAGCCAGTTGCATTGTGAACAGTAGTGGATCGTCACTGCGGGGGCATTTTTCATCGATGATCGACCGGTAGTGGTAACGGCTTGCAATCAGCCTGATGGACCTGCAAGCGATGGTGGCTTTGTCTCGCCAAATAGTCAAGCGTCTGCTGCGGCCAGAGTGGCAAGGGGGCCGAGTGTGCGTCACGGCCGCTTGCTGCCGGCAAACCATTCAACCCCACGCAGCATGCCCGCCCAATAAAACCGGGGAAAAACCAGGCTTTCAGCCACCAGGCCAGACGGCTGGGCTGGGTTGCGTCGAGCAGGGGAAACGTGGGCAGTAACTTACCGTCATAGCCAAACTCCGCCAGCACAACTTTGCCCTTCTCGACCGTCAACGGACAGGAACCATAGCCATCATAATGGGCCGTGAGAGGCGCGCCATGAATCAGCGCCGCGACGTTTTCCGCCACCACCACCACCTGCTTTCGGGCTGCCGCCAGGGTTTTGGCGTTTGGCGTTGAGCAACAGTCGCCTACCGCAAAAATATCCGGCCAATGCTTATGCTGCAGCGTCAATTTATCCACATCGCACCAGCCGGATCCCTCTGCGAGCCCACTTTGCGAAATAAACGCCGGGGCCGATTGAGGCGGCACCACGTGGAGCATATCGAAGGGCAGGGTTAACTCGCGTTTTCCCTCTTCATTTGTCTCTACGGCAAATGTTGCTTGCCGATTCGGGCCATCAACACGAATTAAATGATGATTGAAATTGACCTTTGCACGGTATTTTTGCAAATACTCGCTCAGCGGGGGAACAAATTGCGGAATGCCGAAAATCGCCGTGCCCGCAAGGCAGAAATTGACGTTAATATTATTCAGAATGCCTTGGCGGCGCCAGTGGTCGCATGAAAGATACAGGGCTTTTTGCGGTGCGCCGGCGCATTTTATGGGTAGTGCCGGTTGAGAAAATATCGCCTGGCCGCCTTTCATTTCCTGAACCAGTTGCCAGGTGTATTCGGCAAGATCAAAGCGATAATTAGAGGTGACGCCGTTTAATCCCAGGGTGTCTTCAAGGCCTTCTATTTTATCCCAGCGTAAAACGAGGCCGCACGCAACAATAAGAAAGTCATAGTTTATTTTCTGCCCTTGGCGAGTCTCGATGTATTTTTGACTGGGCTCGACCCTGACAACGCTATCCTGTACCCATGCGGTTCCTGCGGGCAGGACAGCGCGCAGGGAACGCCGTGTTTTATTGATATCAAAGAGCCCGCCGCCCACAAGGGTCCATGCCGGTTGATAATAATGACAGTCGTTAGGTTCCACGACCGTTATATCGATGTCTTTAATTCGCTTCCTTATGCTTGCCGCGATACCTATTCCGGATGAGCCGCCGCCAATAACAACGACGCTTTTCTGGGTATTTATTTTTTCGGGTTTCATGCAGGCCTCCTTTCATAAGAAAGTAGGGGGTTGCTGGCCAGATTAAAAGCGAATTCATAGAACTTGTGGTTATATCAAAATTCACATATTCCATTTTGATATATGTAATAACAAATCGAAATAAGTTATTTGACATTGCCGGTGAACTGATCGTTAATAAATGGCATGAGCATCATTAAGGGATTAGTGCAGTGGATTTTTTCCATTTCAGTTTTTATATCGTGATGCTGTTAGTGGTCACCGGGGGAATTGTGGGATTCCTCCTGGCCCTGACCGGCGGCGGCGGGTCAATCGTCTGCGTGCCGTTATTGCTGTATATGGTGAAAGTGCCGGATACGCATTTGATTATAGGAACCAGCGCCATGTCCGTGGCCATTAACGCGCTGATCAACCTGGCCGCGCACGCCTCCAAAGGCAACGTCAGGTGGCAGACCGGGGTTGTCGTTTCGCTGGTCGCTGTTATGGGCGCTCTGGCGGGATCTCAGATGGGAAAAATCACGGACGGGCACTACTTAACCCTGCCTTTTTCCCTGTTGATGCTGGTTGTCGCCGGATTGACGCTGAAAAGAAATCGCCTTGCCGGCCCCCCCTTGCCGTCCCCCCATGCTGCCGTTCATCCCGCCATCGTATGGCCTAGCGTGCTGGCCCTGGGCGGGCTGGCGGGCTTTCTGGGCATCGGCGGCGGATTTTTGGTTGTGCCGGTGCTGGTCTGGTTTTTCCGCTTCTCGATGGTTGAAGCGGTGGCAACCTCACTGGTGGTCGTGGCGGCCATGGGGCTGTCGACCAGCGCCAGCTACGCCATGTCGGGAAAGGTCTCGATCGCGATTACGTGCTGGCTCATCGTCGGTGGCGTTCTGGGCGGCGTGGTGGGGGTGGCGCTCGCCGAGCGCCTGAAAAAACGCGAGGACATTATCAATGTGCTCTATGCCGTCATGCTCCTGGCGCTGGCCCTGTATATGTTATTTAAAAGCCTATGAAACAGAAGGAAAAAAACATGCGCATCCGCACTTACCACCCTCAGCTCTCCTTTTCGGGCGCGCCTGAAGCGAGTGATTTCAAGGCGCTGTCTCAACAGGGCTACCGCCTTATCGTCAACAATCGGCCGGACGAGGAACCGGGGGAGTATCTTGATCATCAGCAAGAGAAAGCGTTGGCTGAACAAGGGGGGATGCGTTACGTCTATCTCCCTTACACGTTCGATACGCTGACCTGGGAGACCGTTTACACCTTCCAGTTTCTGCTGCGGCAAGGCCGGAAGACCCTGGCGCACTGCAGAAGCGGGGCTCGATCTGCCTGCCTTTCCCTGCTGTATGCGCTGCGCGAAGGTCAGATAGATGAAGCGCAGTTTCGCCGCCAATGCGACGAATACGGCGCGGACGCCGATAAGGCGCTCAGTTGGTATGGCAAGCATCGGTCCGTGCGGGCCACGGCGGAAGTTCACGCGTTTTATGAGCCGGAAAGCGGCAGCCTGCAGTATGTGGTTGCCGATCCCGAGGCGCGCCGCTGTGCGATTATCGACCCGGTGCTGGATTTTGACCGCCGATCGGGCACGGTCTCGCATCAACAGGCCAACGACATTCTGAATTTTATCCATCAACGGGGGTGGGGAGTGGCCTGGGTGTTGGATACGCACCCGCACGCCGATCATTTTTCGGCTGCCACCTGGCTGGCGCAGAAAACCGGCGCCTTCACCGGCATCGGTGAAAAAATTACCGCCGTTCAGGGGCTGTGGGAAGAGATCTATAATTTAAAAGACCTGCCTGCGGCCAAGACCGTCTGGGATGTGCTGTTCGCGGACGGGGACGTTTTTTTTATCGGCAACCTGCGCGCTGAAGTCTTGCTGTCTCCCGGGCACACGCTGGCGTCCGTCACTTACCACATTGCGGATGCGGCGTTTATCCACGATACGTTCTTCATGCCGGACAGCGGTACCGCAAGGGCCGACTTTCCTGGCGGCAATGCGGAAGCCTTGTGGGACTCATTGCAGCGGATCCTGAGCCTGCCGGCGGATACCCGCCTGTTTACCGGCCATGATTACCGCCCGGCGGGGCGTGAGGCCCGTTGGGAAAGCACCGTGAGAGAGCAGCGCGAGAACAATCCCTGGGTGGTCAACATGGATAAATCCCGGTTCGTTGCGCAAAGAAAACAGCGGGACGCCACGCTGCCGCACCCGGAACTCATGCTGATGGCGCTGCAGGTCAATATTCGCGGCGGCGTTTTGCCTGACTGTGAAGACGATGGGCAACACTATCTGAAAATCCCCGTGAATCGATTTAAGGGCTGAATCAGGTCATGGTGGCGCCAGCGAACAGGCAAATCATTCGCCTGGGATCGCGACGTCTGTTAATTGTTTTTTATGAAATAATCATGCTGATTCATATTTAATTATTTGTTTTTACACAAAACACGCGGCGCTTGCCCTCACCGAATACAGTCACTACATTAACAACTGTACTTCCCATTCTGCTAAGGAAAACACCATGAAAGCTGCCGTAGTGACGAAAAACCATACCGTAGACATTCAGGATAAAGTGCTGCGCCCGCTGAAGCACGGCGAGGCGGCGTTGAAAATGGAGTGTTGCGGGGTGTGCCACACTGATTTGCACGTGAAAAACGGCGATTTCGGCGAGGTGCCGGGCATTACGTTGGGGCATGAGGGCATCGGCGTGGTCTCCGCCGTCGGTGAGGGCGTCACCTCGTTAAAAGTGGGTGACCGCGCCAGCGTCGCCTGGTTTTACCAGGGTTGCGGCCATTGCGAATACTGCGTCAGCGGCAACGAAACCCTGTGCCGTTCGGTGAAAAACGCCGGCTACAGCGTTGACGGCGGCATGGCGGAAGAGTGCATCGTGGTGGCGGACTACGCGGTGAAAGTGCCGGACGGGCTCGATTCTTTCGCCGCCAGCAGCATTACCTGCGCCGGCGTCACCACCTACAAGGCGGTGAAGATTTCCGATATCAAGCCGGGGCAGTGGATCGCCATCTACGGCCTGGGCGGGCTGGGCAACCTGGCGCTGCAGTATGCCAAGAACGTGTTTAACGCCAAGGTGATCGCCATCGACGTCAACGACGGCCAGCTGGAGTTCGCCAAACAGATCGGCGCCGATCTGACCATCAACTCCAAAACGCAAAACGCGGAGGAGATCATTCAGCAGCAAACCGGCGGCGCTCACGCGGCGGTGGTGACGGCGGTGGCGAAAGCGGCCTTCAACTCGGCGGTGAATGCGGTGCGCGCCGGCGGTAAAGTGGTGGCCGTGGGGCTGCCGCCGGAGAGCATGGATCTGAGCATTCCGCGCCTGGTGCTGGACGGCATTCAGGTGGTGGGCTCGCTGGTGGGCACGCGTGAAGATCTGAAAGAGGCGTTCCAGTTCGCCGCCGAAGGCAAAGTGACGCCGAAAGTGACCAAACGGCCACTGGGCGATATCAATGCCATCTTCGACGAGATGAAGGCGGGCACCATTCGCGGTCGCATGGTGATCGATCTCGGCATGGCGAAATAAATCACGCCATCAACCATGCCAAATAAGAAGGCCACCTGCGGGTGGCCTTCTTGTTGTTACGCCCGGATCAGAACAGGCCCAGCGGTTTGGCGTCGTAGCTGACCAGCAGGTTTTTCACCTGCTGATAGTGCGACAGCGCCGCCTTGTGGGTTTCGCGCCCGATACCGGAGTTCTTGTAGCCGCCGAACGCGGCGTGCGCCGGGTACAGGTGATAGCAGTTGGTCCATACGCGGCCCGCCTTGATCGCGCGGCCCATGCGGTAGGCGCGGTTGATGTCGCGGGTCCACAGCCCGGCGCCCAGACCGAACTCGGTGTCGTTGGCCAGCGCCAGGGCTTCGGCCTCGTCTTTAAAGGTGGCGACGCCGATCACCGGCCCGAAGATCTCCTCGCGGAAGAAGCGCATGCTGTTGTTGCCGGTAATCAACGTCGGCTGCAGATAGAAACCGTTTTGCAATTCATCCCCGTGCTGCGTGCGTTTGCCGCCGGCGAGGATGTTGCCGCCTTCATTCTTGGCGATGTCGATGTAGGACAGGATCTTATCGTATTGCTCCTGTGACGCCTGTGCGCCGAGCATGGTGTCGGTGTCGAAGGGGTCGCCTTGGCGGATGGTGGCGATGCGCGCGAGCACTTTCTCCATAAACTGCGGGTAGATGGATTCCTGGATCAATGCGCGTGAAGGGCAGGTGCAGACCTCGCCCTGGTTGAAGAAGCCGAGCACCAGCCCCTCAACCGCCTTGTCGATAAACTCCGGCTCCGCCTGCATGATGTCTTCAAAATAGATGTTCGGCGATTTGCCGCCCAGCTCGACGGTGCTGGGAATGATATTTTCCGCTGCGCAGGCGAGGATATGGCGGCCGACCGGTGTGGAGCCGGTGAACGCGATCTTCTCGATGCGTTTGCTGCGCGCCAGCGCTTCGCCGGCCTCGGCGCCGAAGCCTTGCACCACGTTGAGCACGCCCGGCGGCAGCAGATCGCCGATCTCTTCCATCAGCACGCTGATGCCAAGCGGGGTCTGTTCCGCCGGTTTCAGCACCACGCAGTTACCGCCCGCCAGCGCCGGCGCCAGTTTCCAGGCGGCCATCAGCAGAGGGAAGTTCCACGGAATGATCTGGCCGACTACGCCCAGCGGCTCATAGATATGGTAGGCCACGGTGTTCTGGTCGATCTCCGCCGCGGTGCCTTCCTGCGCGCGCAGGCAGCCGGCGAAGTAGCGGAAATGGTCGACCGCCAGCGGCAGATCGGCGTTCAGGGTTTCGCGGATCGGTTTGCCGTTGTCCCAGGTTTCGGTCAGCGCCAGCATCTCCAGCCGCGCTTCGATGCGATCGGCGATCGCCAGCAGCACGTTGGAGCGCTCCTGCACGCTGGTTTTGCCCCAGGCGTCCGCCGCCGCATGCGCCGCGTCGAGCGCCAGCTCGATGTCCTTGGCGTCGGAACGCGGGAATTCGGCGATCGGCTGGCCGGTCACCGGCGAGGTGTTGGTGAAGTAGTTGCCGGATACCGGTTCGACGAATTTGCCGCCAATGTAGTTGCCATAGCGTTTGCGGAACGAAACCAGCGAGCCAGGCAAACCGGGGTGGACATATTTCATGTGAAGCACCTCTCTGCAGATGATAACCGGCGCTATTGCGCTGCGCCTGTGAGTGCGGCATGCCGCCACAGCAGGGAGAAGCACGCCCCGTGCCAGATTGATGAATGGCGAAGATGCTCGTTAAAAGAGCTTATTTATTAGCGTGTTAAAAACGGATATGGCTTAGGGAATCGAGCGGTGCCGCCGCCGGCGATGATTTTTTGTGTCCCGTGTCGCAACGCCTGATACACATCTGTGATACATATTTGCAACACTCGCGAACGGGGGAGAAACGCATGTTGCCTGACGACCGCTTGCCCACTGAGGGCGCCAGTTTGTTGACCCATCCGCTGGCGGAATCCTGGCAGCGCAGCCGGGGCTACGGCCTGGCGCGCGCCGATCAGCACATCTCGTTCATCAAAGCCGGGTTGCTCGAAGAGCGGCGCAGCCGCAACGACTGGGTGCCGCAACGGGTGCAGCCGCTGATCGAGCAGCTGGGCGCGCAAATTACGCGCCAGCCCGCCATTGTGGTCATTGCCGACGCCGACGGGCTGGTGCTGGAAACCCGCGGCAATACCGATTTTCTGCATAAGGCATCGCGCTTTGCGCTGGCGCCGGGCAACCCGTGGGGAGAAGCGGAGCGGGGCACCAACGCCATCGGCACCGCGCTGGCGCTGGGCGCGTTCTGCGAAGTGCGCGGCGACCAGCATTACCTCAACCAAAATGCCGGATTGAACTGCACCGCCGCGCCGATCTACCGGCCGGATGGCCACATTGCCGGGATATTGGATCTTTCCGCCCCCGCGCAGCGGCCGTATCGCGATGCACAGCGCCTGATCATGCAGGCGGTGCGACATATCGAACACCGCTGGGTCAGAAGCGCGATCGCCGATCGTCACTGGACGCTGCGCCTGCACGCCGACGCCGGTAGCCTGGGCAGCGCGCAGGAGCTGCTGCTGGTGTTTCACGACGAAGTGCTGGTCGCCGCCAATCGGCTGGCGATGCTGGAGTTCCAGCTTTCACCGGCCGCATTCGGCTCGGTTGAGTTCGCCCAGCTGTTCCCCGATCTGCTGCGGCAGCCCTACGGCGCACCGCACCAGACGCTGGCCGGCAATCAACGGCATTATTATTCGCTGCTCGAGGCGCCGCAGCGCCGCGTCAGCGCCCTGCGTTCGGTTCCGCCGCCGGCGGAAAGGCATGACGAACAGCATCAGAAGGCGCTGCGCATTCTCAATGCCGGTCTTTCTCTGTGCGTGACCGGCGAAACCGGCTGCGGCAAGGAGCACTTCAGCCGACGCCTGTTTCAAGAGAGCCGCTGGCGCAACGGCAACTTCGTGGCGATCAACTGCGCGGCGCTGCCTGAGCCGCTGATCGAGTCCGAGCTGTTCGGCTATGCCCCGGGGGCGTTTACCGGCGCCAACCCGAAAGGCTATATCGGCAAGATCCGCGAGGCGGACGGCGGCGTGCTGTTCCTCGATGAAATCGGCGACATGCCGGCGGGCCTGCAGACGCGGCTGCTGCGGGTGTTACAGGAAAAAACGGTCACGCCGCTCGGCAGCCGCAGCGCTTATCCGGTCGATTTCGCGCTGGTCTGCGCCACGCACCACGATCTGCATCGGCAGGTACAGGCGGGGGCATTTCGCGAGGATTTGCTGTACCGCATCCAGGAATACAGCCTGCTCATTCCGCCGCTCAGAGAGCGGGCGCAGCTGGAAGCCTTCATTTTGCAGCTGTGGCGAGAGCTGGGCGGCGAGCGGCGCGACATTCGCCTGCTGCCGGAGGCGCTGGCGATGCTGGCGCGCTACCCGTGGCCCGGCAACGTGCGGCAGCTGTTGAGTACGCTCAAGGTGTTGCTGGCGCTGGCGGACGATCATGCGGTGCTCACTCTGGACGATCTGCCGCAGTCCATCGCGGTGCTGGCGCCGCGCCAGGAGAACGACGATACCGGCCTGGAGGATCTGCAGGCGGCGATCGGCAGGGCGGGCGGCAACCTCAGCCGGGCGGCGAAGGCGCTCGGCGTTTCGCGCAGCACGCTGTACCGCAAGCTGGGAAGGCAGAAAGCGGCGGCGGAATGAAACATCATGATTGACCATCAATAGCCGGCCCCTCGATGCGGGGCCGGTTCACGCCTTAGTCTCCCAGTCCCGGCGGGTTAATCTCGGAATGGGCGATCTTCTCGTCGCTCTCCGCCCAGCGATCCAGCACCTGCAGATAGCTGCCGTTGGCGATGGCGCTGTTGAGCGATGCCTGCACCGCGTCCACCAGGCCGTTGCCTTTCTTCAGCGTGACGGCGATGTTGGCGGTTTTCGGCCAGCCGCCGGGCACGATGCCTACCAGCCGGGTTTTGCCGGTCAGCCGAGCCTGGTAAGCGCCGGAGACGTTGGGCCCGAAGGTGGCGTCGGCGCGGCCGGACTGAATGGCCAGCGTGGAGGCGGCCTTGTCGGTGACGTACACCGGCTGCAGCGGCGCCAGCCCCTTGGCGCGGTTCTCCTTGTCCCAGGCCAGCAGCACCGCTTCCTGGTTGGTGCCGGAATCGACGATGATCTTTTTACCGGCGATATCCGGCGCGGTGTTGATCTGGGTGATCTTGCTGTCGGATTTGACGTAGAAGCCCAGCGTATCCTGGCGATAGGTGGCGAAATCGAATTTGGTCTTGCGTTCGTTGGTCACGGTGATGTTGTAAACCGCGGCGTCATATTTGCCGGAGGCCACCCCCAGCGGCCAGTCTTCCCACGAGGTGGGCACCAGCTTGAGTTTCAACCCCAAACCGTCGGCCACCAGGCGCGCGATGTCCGCCTCGCTGCCGATCACCGTTTTGTTGTCGCGGGCGTACAGGCCGAACGGCGGGCCGCTGCCCAGCAGGGAAATGGCCACCGTCAGCGTACCGGGCTCCACGAACTTGAAACCGGCGGGGATTTTGGCGACCGCCTCGGCGTTCTTCACCGTATGGATCGGCGTTTCGTTGGCGACGATGTCCACCCCTGGCGCGGCCGCGGCGGAAAAGCTCAGCAGCGCCGCCATCACTATCATCTTTTTGCTATCTATCATTATGTTAATTACCTTCATTATTAGGATTGTCACAGGGTCGTTGCACTATCTCTGAAGGCTAAAGGTCTGTGAACGAACAAAATCAACTATCCAATCTTGGAAAAATCATGATGCGCCGCCGGTGGCGCTGAATCTTTCGAGGATGAACCATGTCGTCGCGCTTCGTTACGTTGGGCCGCATACCGCGCGGCGTGTGGATCTTGGGTGGGGTGAGCCTGCTGATGGACGTTTCCTCGGAAATGATCCACAGCCTGCTGCCGCTGTTTATGGCGACGACGCTCGGCGTCAGCGTGATCGTCATCGGGCTGATCGAAGGGCTGGCGGAGGCGACGGCATTGATCGTCAAGGTGTTCTCCGGCGTGCTCAGCGATTACCTCGGCAAGCGTAAAGGGCTGGCGCTGCTGGGCTACGGGCTGGGCGCCATCAGCAAACCGTTTTTTGCCGTCGCGTCGTCATCCGGCATGGTGATGGGCGCGCGCCTGTTGGATCGCGTGGGCAAAGGCATCCGCGGCGCGCCGCGCGACGCCCTGGTGGCCGATGTGACGCCGCCGGAAATTCGCGGCGCGGCCTTTGGGCTGCGCCAGTCGCTGGATACCGTCGGCGCCTTTTTAGGGCCACTGCTGGCCGTCGGCCTGATGCTGCTGTGGCACAACGATTTTCGCGCCATCTTTTGGGTGGCGGCGATCCCGGCGGCGCTGGCGATCGCGCTGCTGTTCTTCGGCCTGAAAGAGCCGGCCGCCGTGATAACCGACAAGCGAACCCACCCGATTACTCGCGCCAATCTGCGGCTGCTGGGGCGCGGCTATTGGTGGGGAGTGGGCATCGGCGCCGTCTTCACGTTGGCGCGCTTCAGCGAGGCGTTTCTGGTGCTGAAGGCGCAGCAGGGCGGCACGCCGCTGGCGTTGATCCCGCTGGTGATGGTCGCCATGAACCTGGTCTACGCCTGCTCGGCCTATCCGTTCGGTAAACTGTCCGACCGCATGAGCCATAAGGAATGTTAAAAGCCGGTTTGCTGGTGCTGATCGCCGCCGATGTGGTGCTGGCGTTGAGCGATCATTGGGCGTGCGTGCTGTTTGGCGTGGCGCTGTGGGGCGTGCACATGGGCATGACGCAGGGGCTGTTGGCGGCGATGGTGGCGCATACCGCGCCGGCGCACCTGCGCGGCACCGCGTTCGGCATGTTCAACCTGGTCAGCGGCGTGGCGCTGCTGCTGGCGAGTCTCGGGGCCGGCATGCTGTGGGAGCTGGTCGGTTCCGCCTCCACCTTTTACGCCGGCGCGATCGTCTGCGTGGTGACGCTTATCGGCATGCAGCTGGCGCCGTTCGATAACCGGCAGGGCGTTTAACGGCCGTCGACAGGCTGCGGTGCTGCCTGCAGCAGCTCGGGCACCCGCTGGGATTCCACCGCCCGGCTGAACAGAAAACCTTGGCCGATGTGGAAACCGGCTTCGCACAGCGTTTGCCGCTGCTGCTCGGTTTCCACCCCCTCGGCGATGATATCGATCGACAGCTTTTGACCGAGAATGCCGATGCTTTCCACGATCGCCAGGATCGCCGGTTCGGTATTCATACGTTGAACGAAGTCGCAATCCAGCTTAATGCAGTCCAGCGGATAATCCATGATATGGCTGAACGAGGAGTGACCGGTGCCGAAGTCGTCCAGCGCGATGCGGATGCCCATCTCCTTGAGCATTTGCAACGCGCGCAGCACGTACTTCGAACCGTGCTTGTTGAACGCGTGTTCGGTCACCTCCAGTTCGATCAGGTGGTGGGGAATGTGGAACTTCAGCAGGCGCTGCAGGAAAGTTTCGGCGTAGTTGTCGCGTAAAAACTCGATCGGCGACACGTTCAGCGAGATGGGCTGCACCGCCACGCCGGCCGCGCGCCAGCGGGCGATATCGGCGAAGACCTTCAGCTGCATGGCTTCGCTGATCTTGGTAGCCAGCTCGTAGTCGTTGAACGCCTCGCTCACCGTCGCCGGCAGCTGCACGCCGTTGATCGGGCAGTGCCAGCGCAGTAAGGCTTCAAAGCCGACGATGCTGCCGTCGGTCAGGCTGACCTTCGGTTGGTAGCTGGGGCGGATGCAGTTGTCGCGCACGATCTGGCGCGCGTAGTTGAGCTGGCTGGCGCGGGCGCGCGCCTTGTCCATCATTTTGCGGTCGAACATATAGACGCCGCCGCGGCCGCCGTCTTTCAGTTCATACAGCGCAGTGTCGGCGCATTTCATCAGTTCCGAAGCGTCGCGTGCGTCTTTGGGGTAGATGGCGCCGCCGATGCTCATGCCGCAATGCAGCGTCTTGCCGCCGTGGGTGATCGGCGTCTCCAGCTGCAGCAGAAATTTGTTGGCGATGCGGAAAATATCCTGCTCGTTTTCGACGTCGCTGATCACGACGGCGAACTCATCGCCGCCGAGGCGAGAGACGAACGAGTGCGTATTCATGCAGGCGCTGAGCCTTTTGCCCAAAACCCGCAGCAGATGGTCGCCCGCCGCGTGGCCCAGCGTGTCATTCACCAGCTTGAAGTGGTCAAGATCCAGCAGCATCAGCCCAAGCGACTTGTTGCCGTGCAGGGCCCGCTTCATCTCTTGCTTCAGTTTCTTCTTGAACAGGCGCCGGTTGGGCAGGCCGGTCAATTCGTCATATTCGCTGGCGAGCAACAGGCGTTGTTCCATCACGCGTTGCGAAGTCACGTCGCGTGACACGCACAAGATCTCGGCCACGGTGCCGTGTTCGTCGCTGACCGGCGTGAGAATGTTGTCCCAGTGCTGTTTTTTGCCCTGCGGCGTCACGCTCAATCCCGTGAAGCGCGCATTTTTTCCGGCTCTGACGCTGCGCAGCGCCTTGCGGCCGCGGCGCCGGATCTCGGGCGACAGCAGCCCCAGCCAGGGCATGCCAAACTCTTTTTGCCCCGGATCAAGGCCGAGCGCCAGGCTGCCGGAGCGGTTCATGTGGCGCAGCGTGCCGTCGTGATTGATCACTTTAATGCAGTCCACGCTGGCGTCCAGCATGTCTTGCTGGATAGACAGCGCCTGAACGTTTTGCTGGCGCTGCAGCATTTGCGGATGAATGTCGGTCGCCGTCAGGTACCAGCTGGGCTCCAGCGCCATGCCGTCCTGCCGGGCGTTAAACGCCAGCATAAACCAACGGTAGGTGCCGCTGCGATCGCACAGGCGGGCCTCGCCGGCGAACGAGGAGAGGGCCACGATCGCCTGGCGCCACTGCGCAGCCAGCCGCTCGCGATCGTCGGGGTGCAGAGCATCGAGCCAGTCGGCGGCGCCGTGTTCACCGGCGATAGCGCCGGTATAGTCGCGCCACTGTTTATTGAAGTAACCGCCAAGGCGGTTGCCGAAGCAAATCAGGCCGGGCAAGTCGTCTACGATTTCGCCATAGAGATCAATCGGATTTTTGTTATTGCTCTGCTTGGGCAACAGGGTCATGCGGTATTTCCTCGGAAAATTACCCATATTCTCGCTCTAGAGCAGAGCTTCTTTCAATATAGTCTTGCCAATGAAAATGGGAATAGCCAGCGGGCGCGGCTAAAAATCGGCCCGCTAGCATGGAATACATCCAGCGTGAACGCATTAGGAATACTCCTGTTATTTATAAGTATCCCTTATATTGCAGCGAAAAATAAGTGATCGGACCACGCCGCGTTATTGCCGTGAAAATTAATCATTCTTGATGTTTCTCTATGGCTAAATGTTCAGTCGCCATGATGTACTCCCTGGCGCTATTCTGCCTGCTCTATGCGGTAATACTGACAAAAACCGCAGTTCAGACGGCGGTGAACGCCATTTTATGCACTCTGCAGCGCCCGTTTACTGGGGCTTAGCGGAAAAATCATGATGCAAATCAAGAAATGTTTTGTTTCATCTGTTGACACTTTGCTTACGCGTGAGATAGCCTCGCGAATGATAATCATTAGCAAAACTGGATGGTGGCGCAAATGCATTCACGCAATTATCTCCGGGTAACCGTTCGGATAACAGACCAGATTCACAGCACAAGAGCCTGTCTGATGTGGTCTCTGGCAACGAGGCAATGCATCGGACGGCCGTTGTCATTAGACCTCTTGAGCGACATCTCAACTTAGCCTCAACGCGCAGACACTGGAATCACACCCTTGCCGGATCAATGCGGCCTGTTACTTTCGCGCATTTTGCACGGACACATCGCGATCTCATGCAGTTGCATCAGTTATCAATCATGGGTAAGGAGGCTCGGGTAGTTAAAAGTAAATTTACTCTCTGGGTGTAAAGGGATAGGAAAAAGAGTGGGCGTATCGGGTTATCGCTATTCTCCGGATTTTGATTATCCCTAAGAGACATTTCGGATGTCATATTAATACTAGCTACTTTGTGGAGAAAGTTATGGGTAATACCATGAATGGAAACGAAACGGGTTGGGACAGTGTTAACGATCTTATTCACTACCATGAACGCGGGAATGGCCTGACGATAAATAACAAACCGTCTTATGACATAAATGAGGCGGGGTTGCAGATAGCGCGCGGCGATAAAACCTGGAATGGCGTTCACGTCACGGGAAAAGAGGCGACGGTGACCTATTCCTTCCCAGATTGGGATTATAACGAACTGAACCTGAGCCACCGCTCCCCGGAACGTGATACGGGGCTGAGTGCGTTCACGCAACAGCAGCAAGAACAGGCGAAGCTGTCTTTACAATCCTGGGCCGATGTTGCCAACATCAAATTTGTCGAAGTTGCTTCAGGTCAACCTTCCAATATTACCTTTGGGAATTATGAGGGGACGGGACAAGCGTATGCCTTGAAACCTTACTCATATAATGGCAATGATTACAGAGGGTACAATTCTGATGGGCAAAGTTGGTACAACATTAAGAATCACTCCGAAAATTTGCATCCTGAGCTAGGTAATTACGGCCGCTTAACCATTACCCATGAAGTTGGCCATACTCTCGGGTTAGATCACCCGGGCACTTATAATGCGGGGCAAGGCAGCCCAAATTATACCAAGGCAGTTTACGCCGAAGATACCCGGCAGTTTAGCGTAATGAGTTACTGGAATGAATCCATTACCAACGCGGATCATGGCCATTACTATGCCGCTGCACCGCTGGTTGATGATATCGCGGCCATCCAGCATCTTTACGGCGCCAACATGACTACCCGAACCGGCGACACCGTTTACGGGTTTAATTCAAATACAGGCCGAGACTTCTATACGCTCAAGGACAGCCACGACAAGCTGGTGATGTCTGTTTGGGATGCAGGTGGCAATGATACCCTCGATTTTTCGGGGTATAGCCAAAATCAACGTATCAATTTGAACGAAGGCGCTTTCTCCGACGTCGGTGGATTAAAAGGGAATGTTTCCATCGCTGCCGGCGCCACCATCGAAAACGCGATAGGGGGAGCAGGTAATGACGTCATTGTTGGAAATCACGCAGACAATGTGCTCAAAGGCGGCGCCGGTAACGATGTTATTTACGGTGGGGCGGGCCAGGATCAATTGTGGGGAGGGCAAGGTAACGACATTTTTGTCTTCTCTGACCTGAATGACTCGCCTGTTCGGGCTCCTGATACAATTTGGGACTTTGAGTCAGGCAAGGACAAGATCGATCTGTCCTTCTTCAACCAACGCGATAAAGGCAGTGATTTTATTCAGTTTGTCGATCATTTCAGCGGGCAGGCCGGTGAGGCGCTGGTGTCCTATGATACCCAAAGCAATCTGAGCGAACTGGCCTTCAACATCCATGGCGGTGCAAATCCAGACTTCCTGGTGCACATCGTCGGGCAGGCTGACGTCGCTGTTGACTTTATCGTATAAAACGGCAACGGTGGGCGATGATGCCCACCGTTTTGCATGGGCCAGCTATGTGTAAATCTATTCTTGTCGGAATAATATTCTTGTTTTCAGGAGCCTCTATGGCAAGCAGTCTGGTTTTACCTTCTGCCGAAACGCTATCCGGGCAGTGGACGGTCAGCGATAAATCAAAGTCCTGTGTTGTACAGCTCAACACGGAGGGTGTGGAATCGGCCGGCGGCTATAGCCTAAAATTTTTGTCTGATTGCACGCCCGACGTCTTGCCGCAAGAGCCAGTGGCGTGGCGTCCTGCACCCGATGGCATTGCATTGTTAGACAAGGAAGGGCTGACTGTACTTTTCTTCTCTCAGGAAGACGATCATTACCGCAGTCAAATCTGGGCCGAGACGGGAAAGATCCTGAAGAGAAATAACTAGCGGAAAACGCCGGCCTGACCCGGCGGTTATCCCACCTCACGCCACCCAGCCTCCGCCGTAACGGTGGGGGGCTTTTATGGGGAGGTCGGCAAGCCGTCGACGATGGTAATCATGGCTTCCGCTACGTGGCGCCGCTGTTGTTTCGCCAGCTGATAGGCCGGTGAATGGTAGCAGGCCAGGGCGGTGGCGTAGTCGTCGAATTCGATCAGCACATGTTTCACAAACGCCGGGCCTTCCAGCGTTTGCGCCTGTTCGCCGCGGGCGAGAAAACGGGCGTTGAACTGGCGAAACGCCTGAGGCGCCAAATCCATATAATGCTGATATTGCTGCGGATCTTTCACGGTGACATGGGCAATCCAGTAAGCGGGCATCTCAGGGCTCCTGTTGCAGAATGCGCTTGGCCAGCGCGGCGGCCTCGGTCAGGTGATCGATGACTTCTTGCCTGGCCTGCGTCGGATTGTTTTGTTCGATGGCGTGATAGATCCGCGTCATGCGCTCGAAACCGGCCAGCTGGCGCTCCGGGGTTTTCAGGGTCAGGGCGCGCAGGCGGCTGATGCGGCTATTCAGGCGTTGAACGATTTCCCAGGCGATGGCGTGATGGGCCACCTGGAAAATGGTTTCATAAAAGGCCTGCGACGCCTCAACGCGCTGAATATCGTCCTGCCCGGCCGAAGCCTGATTAATTGCAATTAATTTTTCATGCAGTTTCTTTTTATCTTCCGGCCCGGCTTTCAAAGCGCAGTCGTGAGCGGCATCCTGTTCAAGCAGCAGACGAATAGTATAAATCTGCTCGGCAATTTCCCAGGTCAGAATAGCGACAATCGGCCCTTTCTTGCCGAGTGTTTCAATGAGCCCCTCCGCTTCGAGATAACGGATCACCTCGCGCACCACGCTGCGGCTGACGCCCAGCTCCTCGCACAGGCTGCGTTCCACCAAACGATCGCCGGCCTGAAAATACCCTGAGATAATCGCCTGCCTAATTTTCGCCAATGCCAATTCGCGCAAGGTGACCGGTGCATTCTCAATCTTCAATGACGCCTGAACCATAATTGTCTCTATTTTTTGTGGATCATCATTAATCCGGATAACGACGCGTATTCCCGTTTGCCCGGTACTATTAACATCTTTCCAACCTGCAAAGCAACGGCGGCCGATTTCGCGCCGCATCGCTAAAACGGCGAATGTTGCAGCAGCTCACAAAATCGAAAGATAGCCTAAAAAAAACGCTTTTCGTTGCCGATACCCGCTGGCTCAACGGGTTCGGCACGGGCACCGGCCGCTGAGCGGAAGCGGTCGTGGCCGGCGTTTCGCCCCCGGCCAAAGCCCATACGGGTTTATTAAGCTTTTGATTAATATCGGTTATTTTCAATTTTCCTTTACCGTCTTAGATGAAAATAAGAATACCGTATTATGGTATACCAAATTTTGACATGCCAATCTGCCCGATGTTATACCCTCGACTCGTGACATCTGATTAACATTTGATTTACTTTTCGAGGTCCCTTATGCATCAAGACATCCGTAAGACTCTGGTTTCCACAGAAACCCTCTACGCCGACGGTGGCAAATCGGCGGGCAAACCGCTGGTGATGATCGCGGCGGCGGCGGTGATTAAAAACCCCTGGGCCGGGCAAGGCTTTGTTGAGGATCTGGCGCCAAAGATTCGAGAAATGGCGCCGGTGCTGGGTGAGCTGCTGACCGGTTTGATCCTCAAAGAGGCCGGCTCCGGCGAGCGGGTGGAAGCCTTCGGCAAAAGCGCAGTGGTGGGGCTGGGCGGTGAGTTGGAACACGCCTCGGCGCTGATTCACACGCTGCATTTCGGCAACCACTACCGCTCGGCGGTCAACGGTAAAAGCTATCTGGCGTTCAACAATACCCGCGGGCCGGCCAACGCGCCGATCCTGATCCCGATGATGGGGAAAAACGACGAAGGCAGCCGCGAGCACTACCTGACATTCCAGTTCAACATCAACGACGCGCCTTTCGACGACGAAATCGTCATCGCACTGGGCGCGGCGCTGGGAGGGCGGCCGCATCACCGTATCGGCAACCGTTATTTGGATCTGAAAGAGCTGGGCCATGATCAGAACAATCCGGCAGCTGTCTGAGCCCGCTCTGCGGGTGGGGTATCTGGAGGCCGGGCGTGGCGAGCCGCTGGTGCTGATCCACGGCGTAGGCATGAACGCGGAGACCTGGTATCCCCAGCTCGATGCGCTTAGCGCGCACTTTCGGGTCATCGCCGTCGATATGCCGGGCCACGGCGAAAGCGAAGGCTTCGCCCACGCTGCGACGCTGGAGGATTACGTGCGCTGGATGGCGGCCTTCTTAAACACCCTGGAGACGCCGAGCGTTGCGGTGGCGGGGCACTCGATGGGGGCGTTGATCACCGCCGGTTTGGCGATCGATTATCCGGAACGGGTCAAACGCGCCGTGGTGATGAGCGGCGTGTTCCAGCGCTCGGCCCAGGCCAGTGCCGCGGTTGCGCAACGCGCCAGCGCGTTGGCCAGCGGCCAGACGCAGATCGACTCGCCGCTGAGCCGGTGGTTTGGCGCCGATCCCGCCGAACAGCGTCTGCGCCGGCAGGTGGGGGGCTGGTTGCAACAGGTGGACGTCACGGGCTACGCCCGCGCGTATCAGGCGTTTGCTACCGGCGATCGGGTGTATGCCCAGCGTTGGCACCTTATCCGCTGCCCGGTGTTGGTATTGACCGGCGAGCACGATGCCAACTCCAGCCCAGAGATGGCGCGGCAAATGGCGCAGGCCGCACCGAACGGGCGCGCGGTGATCATTGAGAACGCCAAACACATGGTCAGTCTGACCGATGCGCAACGCGTCAACGCGCTGATGCTCGATTTTCTGACCGCAGAGCAACCTTTGACTTTAGGAGCGGCAAATGGACGCGGATAAACGCAGGCAGTTGCGCGACGCTTTCGGCGCCTTTATGACCGGCGTCACCATTGTGACCTCGGTGGACAAGCAGGGGCGGCCGATTGGCTTCACCGCCAATTCGTTTTCATCGGTGTCGCTGGATCCGGCGCTGCTGTTGGTGAGCATCGATAAACGTTCGGCAAACCTGGAACACTTCACCCAGTGCAGCCACTTCGCCATCAATATTCTGGCGGAACAGCAAAAAGAGGCTTCAACCATTTTTGCGCAAAAGAACGAAGACCGCTTTGCGCTGATCGATTGGCGCTGGAGCGCGTCACGGGTGCCGCTGATCGATAACAGTTCGGCGTGGTTCGACTGCTCGCTGCATCAGGTGGTGGATGCCGGCGACCATGCCATTCTGATCGGCCAGGTCGAAGGGTTCGAGTCCAACGCCACCGCCGGTCTGGGGTATTACCGCGGTGCCTATTTCACGCCGTATCAAAACGCGCAGTCGCTGATTGGCGGGCCGCAGGTGGTGGTGAGCGCGCTGATCGAGTTTGAAGGGCATGCCGTGATGGTACGGCAAAACGACGGCGGCTATCAGCTGCCGTCCAGCGCGGTGGAGAAACGCAGCGTCAGCGAAACGTTGGGGGATTTACTGCAGCAGTTGGGCATCAACGCCCATCCGGGTTTCGTCTATTCCGTCTATGACGACCGGCAGAAGCACCAGCAGCACATCGTTTTTCTGTGTGCGCTGCCGACCGACGCCGGCAGCCTGACGCCGCAGCTGAGCGCGGCGGAATGGTTCGATATGCCGACGCTGGCGCGGCTGCCGATCAAGGATCCGGCGCTGCGGTCGATGCTGGGCCGGTTCGTCAAAGAAAACGCCGTGGGCAATTACGGTATCTATTATGGCGATGAGCACAGCGGTGCCATCAAGCAATTCGCCGGTTGAGGCTGAACGGGAGAGTGTGATGAAACTGTCTTTATTCGTGCATATGGAACGAACGTTACCCGAAGAGTCGCAGGAAAAGCTCTACCAGGAGATGATCGAACTCTGCGAAATCGCCGATCGCGGCGGCATGCACGCCATCTGGACCGGTGAGCACCACGGCATGAATTTCACCATCGCGCCGAATCCATTCATCAATTTGGCGGACATTGCCCGGCGCACCTCCAGGGTGCGGCTCGGCACCGGCACCATCATTGCGCCGTTCAACCACCCGATCCGTCTGGCGGGCGAGGCGGCGATGACCGACATCATCACCGGCGGCAGGCTGGAGCTGGGTATCGCGCGTGGCGCCTATTCCTATGAATACGAACGGCTGATGCCCGGTTTGACCGCCTGGGATGCGGGGCAGCGCATGCGCGAGCTGATCCCGGCGGTAAAAAAACTCTGGCAGGGCGACTATGCCCATCAGGGGGAATACTGGTCGTTCCCGGCGACCACCTCCTCGCCGCTGCCGAAACAGCAGCCGCATCCGCCGATTTGGGTGGCGGCGCGCGATCCCAACAGCCACGAATTTGCGGTGCAAAACGGCTGCAACGTTCAGGTGACGCCGCTGCATCAGGGGGAAGAGGAGATCGTGCGGCTGGTGACCTGTTTCAACGAGGCGCGTGCACGCTTCGCCGCCGAGCAGCCGCTGAAGATCATGCTGTTGCAGCATGGCTATGTGGCGGAAGACGAGGCGGACGCCCGCCTGGCGGCGGAAGAGCTCAACCGTTTCTACCACTACTTCGGCGCCTGGTTCAAGAACCAGCGGCCGGTGCGGCAAGGGCTGATTCAGCCGCTGAGCGATGAAGAGATCGCCGCCAATACCTATTATTCCGCCGAGATGATGCGCACTAACCTGGCTATCGGTACCGCCAATGAGGTCATTACGCGGCTGAAAAAATATGAGGCGCTGGGTTATGACGAGTTTGCGTTGTGGATCGACAGCGGCATGAGCTTTGCACGTAAAAAGGCCTCTCTGGAGCGGTTCATTCGCTGCGTGATGCCGGAATTTCACTGACGGAGGCGCTGATGGAATCATTCAAACTCTACATCGACGGCCGGTTTGACGCCGGTTCGGCGACCTTCGCCTCGCTCAACCCGGCGACCGGTGAACCCTGGGCGCAGGTGGCGGAAGCCCGCGCCCAGGATGTGGATCGCGCCGTTGCCGCGGCGCACCGGGCGTTTCAGGGAGCCGAATGGCGCGATATGACCGCCGGCGCGCGCGGCAAGCTGTTGTTGCGGCTGGCCGATTTGCTGGAGCAACACGCTCCCGAGCTGGCGCGGCTGGAGACGCTGGATACCGGCAAGATCATCCGGGAAACCCAGGCGCAGATCGCTTATGTGGCGGAATACTACCGGTACTACGCCGGCCTGGCCGACAAGATGGAAGGCAGCGTGCTGGCGATCGACAAACCTGACATGGAAACCTGGGTGCGGCGAGAACCGATCGGGGTGGTGGCGGCGATCGTGCCCTGGAATAGCCAGCTGTTTCTTGCGGCGGTGAAAATCGGCCCGGCGATCGCCGCCGGCTGCACGCTGGTGGTCAAAGCGGCGGAAACCGCGCCGGCGCCGCTGCTGGCGTTCGCCAGGCTGATAGACGAGGCCGGTTTTCCACGCGGCGTATGCAATGTGATCACCGGCTTTGCCGCCGACTGCGGCGCGGTGCTGACGGCGCATCCGCAGGTAGACCACATCGCCTTTACCGGCGGCGCGGAAACCGCGAAGCACATCGTTCGCGGCAGTGCGGAAAACCTCGCCAGCACCTCGCTGGAGCTGGGCGGGAAATCGCCGTTTATCGTCTTCGACGATGCGGATCTGACCAGCGCGGCGAATGCGCAGGTGGCGGCCATTTTCGCCGCGTCGGGCCAGAGCTGCGTAGCCGGTTCGCGCCTGTTGGTGGCAGAAAGCATCAAAGACGCGTTTTTGGCCCGGCTGACGGAGAAGGTGCGCAGTATTCGCATCGGGCCGCCGGATCGCCCGGACACCCAGTTCGGGCCGCTTTGTACCCGGCAGCAGCAAGAGCGGATCGCCGCCATCGTCAGCCGCTCGCTGGAGCAGGGGGCGAAACTGGTGGTTGGCCACGCGGCGATCGATTCACAGGGCTTTTATTACCCGCCGACGATCGTCGACTGCAGTGCGCAACCCGACGCCGAGTGCGTAAAGCAAGAGCTGTTCGGCCCGGTGCTGTCGGTGTTGACCTTCAGGGACGAAGCGGAGGCGATTCAGCTTGCCAATGATTCAGCCTATGGCCTGGCGGCCGGCATTTTCACGCAGAACCTGACGCGTGCGCATCGGGTGACCCGACGCCTGCGGGTGGGCGTGGTGTGGCTGAATACCTATCGGGCGGTATCGCCGCTGGCGCCGTTCGGCGGCTACGGCAAGTCGGGGGTTGGCCGCGAGGGCGGGATTGACGCCGCGCTGGAATATACCACCAGCAAGACGGTGTGGCTGCGCACCAGTGACGATCCGATAGACGATCCCTTCGTCATGCGCTGAGTCAGCGTAATCAGGCGCGATCTCAGGTCGCGCCGGCAGCTCTGTTTTCATCGCGTTGATACAGGCGCGCCGGGGCAAACGCACGCTTTTTCGACCTATTCGCACCCTACACGCTGTAAAAAAATAAGAATCCACGTTAACCGGGGGATATATGAATTCTCAGCCAGAGCAGACCGCGTTTATTGAAGACAAGTCGATCGATTTTGTTCCCGCCGCGGAGCGTCACGGCCATGCCCGCAGCCTGTTTACCCTGTGGTTTTGCACCAACATTGCGCCGCTGGCGGTGGTGACCGGGGCCATCTCCACGCAGACGTTTCATCTCGATATTCTCTCGGCGCTGAGCGCGATTGTCGCCGGCCACCTGTTCGGGGGCATTTTTCTGGCGCTGACCTCGGCCCAGGGGCCGCAGGTCGGGATACCGCAAATGGTGCAGAGCCGGGCGCAGTTCGGCCGCTATGGTTCGCTGTTGGTGATCGTGTTCACCACGGTGATCTATCTGGGGTTCTTTATTTCCAACATCACGCTTTCGGGCAAGGTCATCCATAACGTCATCCCATCATTGAGCATGGGCGTGGCGACGGTGATTGGCGCGGTGCTGGCGACGCTGATCGGGGTGGTGGGCTACCGTTTCATCCACAAGATCAACAAAATCGGCGCCTGGGTGATGGGCAGCGCGCTGATTCTCGGGTTGGTATTGATGTTTTCTCAACCGCTGCCGGCGGATTTTTGGCAGCGGGGATCGTTCAGCATTGCCGGTTGGTTCGCCACATTCTGCATCGGCGCCGTCTGGCAAATCAGTTTCTCGCCCTACACGTCAGACTATTCGCGTTACCTGCCGGCGGAAGTCGGCATTGCCAAACCCTTCCTGTATACCTATCTGGGCGCCTGCAGCGGTACCATTTTAGCCTTCGTGTTCGGTATGGTGGCGGTCAATCTGGTCGCCGGCAGCGACGATGCCATGGAGGCGGTACGCCAGGCGACGGGAGGGTTGGGGCCGGTGCTGATGGTGCTGTTTCTGATCAACATCATCTGCCATAACTCGATGAATTTGTACGGTGCGGTGCTCTCGTTGATTACCGCCGTACAAACCTTCTTGCCGCAGTGGATGCCTAATGCGCGGATACGTACGCTGTTCTCGGCATTGATTTTGCTGGGATCGGTATGGGTGGCGTTGGTTGCCTCGGCCAACTTTGTACATCTGTTCCTGAACCTGATCTTTGCCTTGATCTCGGTGCTGATCCCGTGGTGCATGATCAACCTGATCGATTTTTACCTGCTTAACCGCCAACGCTATGACATTTCGGCCATTTTCAGCGCCGACGGCGGGCGCTACGGCCTGCTTAACACCCGCGCGCTCGGCGTTTATTTCGGCGGTATTGCGGTGCAGGTGCCTTTTGTTGAGAACGCGTTCTTCTCCGGCCCTTACGCCAATCTGATCCCGGGCGCAGACATTTCCTGGGTGATCAGCATGGTGCTGACCGGCATCGCTTACCCACTGTGTTGTTCACGACGGGCTAACTGGGCGGTGCAATTATAACTCTCGAGCCTCGCCGGCCAGCATAAAAGGCCGGTTTGAGGGATGTGATAAAGTAATATTTAGAACAGGATGTTTCTAATTTTTTAATTTATTAAATTAGATAATAATCATATGAAATGGCTAAATGGATTTGGGCTAACTTATGATTGTTATATTAATGTTGCTGCTCATGGTGTTTTATATATCTCTAGCTTATGAGTTTAGAAGAATGAAAAAGCGAAGAATATATGCCTGGTATAAAAGGAAAAGGAAGAAGTCGGTTAAGCGATTTATCAACATGCTCTTATTTAAATAATTTTCCGGAGCAAGCTTTACAGGGATAACATGATTTTCTGAGACATATCTTTTCCTGATGATTGTTTGTCTTGCTGCGTTTATATCGCGTCGGATTGGCATCGCCGCAACATCAGCCTGCGGGGAACAGCCGCTGCTGCCAATCCGTCAGTTGCGTCAGTGTCATCGGCTTGGCGGCAATGAGTGCGCGATTTTCCAAGGCAATTTCTCGGGCGCGCTGCAACGATTCGGTGCTGAGGCGCTGCAGGCCTTGCCGCAGCGCCTGTTGTATTTGCGCCAGCTCGCCAGCGCCAACGTGCGCCAGCTCTTGGCGCATCTGCAGTAAGAATTCGTCGGTTAACTGCCGCAGCTGTTCAACGTTGAACGTCGGGGATTGCAGCGCGAACAGCAGGCCTTCGGCATCGGCACAGCGGTGGAAGGCGCATTGCACCACATAGCCCACGTTGCGATCTACGCGCAACCGCTGAAAATAACGCGGGGCGTAAAGCTGAGCCAGCACGCGCAGCGCCCAACGGCCTTCGGCTTCGCCGTTCGGCAGCGGGTAAAACTGCAGTAAGGCGCTTTCGGCGCCGCTTTCCGTCAGCGTGACGGGGCGATGATGGTGATGTGTCGGCAGCGGCGGCTCCGCGGCCACGGAATAGGGGAAACCGTACAGCAGGTGCGACAGCTGCCGTTTTAACTCGCCATCGCCGCCGATCAAGGTGGCATGCCATTGCGCCGCTGCGGTTGGCGCGCTGAGCGCCGCCGGCAATTGGGCTAACAGACGGCGAATGGCGATATCGTTTTGCGCTTTCCGCTGCGTATGGCGCAGGTTTCTCGCCGCCTCGTTGAGCACGGCCGGCGACAACACCGCCAGCGCGCGGTTTACTACGCTCAGCCCACGGCAGATCAGCGAGTGGCTGCCCGCCAACTGCAGCAGCCACACGCCCTGGTGGCGTTCGAAGCTTAAATGTCCCTCCTGATGCGCCAGTTCGGCCGCCCCGGCGCGCAGCGCCGCCTGTATGCCGCAGGCCTGTTCATCGCTGAAGGGGCTGGACGGCGCCGGCCGCAGCAACAGCACCGGCTGCGCTTCGCCAGGGAGCAGATGCCGCAGCGGCGCCAGGCCGGAAGGCAAAGTCGGACTCGGCAGCGCCGCCGAGGCGGTGAAAAAGCGAAAAGGTTCCGCTGCGGGCGTCAGCGCGGCGCCGACGAAGGGGCCAAGCGCCAGCGGCAGCCCTTGAATTTCACGGGTTTCGCCGCCGCCATCGGGCCGCACGGCCAGGCGGCGGCGCGGCGCGCTAATCAGCGCCGCAATATGCCGTGGCCAATCGTCGTTCGGCTCCGCCGGCGGCAACCCAAACGCTCTGGCGCGTAGTTGATCGAGCGGCGCCAAACGGTGGAGATCGCGATTGGCCAGCCGTTCGTAATGCGCAAGCTGAGCCGGTGCCAGCACCTGCAGCGCCTGCAGCCACGCCAACAACGCGCTTTCGATGTGGGCAGCTTCAGTGGCTGAACCGTGATTGACGGTAAAGATAAAACTCAGCAGCGCGTTGTTCTCGCTGCAGCGCGAATAATCAAGCCGAACCGCATCGCACCACGCCTGAGCGCGCAGCCGCGCCAGCAGCCCGCCGGGGGCTTCGTCCAGCAGCAGGCGCTCCAGCCGCCGCAGCCAACCGCGCGCATGGGAGCGCGACAGGGCAAACACCAGTCTCAGCTGCGGCGTGCCGGGAAGAGACAGAGTGTAATCTTTCGCAGCGGTCAGCGGCGGTGAGGCTTTGTGCGGTATGGCGCTGCCCGATGGCAAGCGGCTGCCGTAACGCTGGGCCAGAACATGCAGCTGCGCCAGCGATTGTGGGCCTTGCAGCCACAGCGTCAGGTTTGGCGCGCGAAAATAGCGCCGGTGAAACTGCCGCAGCGCCTGCTGCAGGGCGGAAATGTCGTTGCCGAAAGCGGCGCGGCTGCCAATATGAAAGCGGTGCATGGCGTCCAGGCCGGCGAACATCTGCCGCTGTGCGGCTTCGCAGCGGGTTTCCACCTCGGCGCGCAGCAGGCGGTATTCGGCGTCGATGACCTCAACCTCCTGTGCGATCGCCTCGGCCGCCAGCTGTGGGGCGGCGAGCATATCGCTCAGCCGCGCCAGCCCCTGCGCCAAATGATCGGCGCCCACCTCGAAGAAAAACGCGGTTTGCGTGGCCTGAGTGGTGGCATTCAGGCGGCCGCCCACTGACGGTACCCAGCCCATCAAACTATCTTGCGCGCTGAAGTTCGCGCTGCCGCGAAACAACATATGCTCCAGCAGATGCGCCAGGCCCGGCCAGGCGGTGGGCGCCTGAAAACTGCCCGCTTCAATGCGCACCAGCGCGGCGGCGCTAGCGGCGGCAGGATCGCTTATCGCCTTGACGGCCAAACCGTTGTCGAGCTGCCAGGAGGCGCCGGCGAGTGCCATCGTCAACCCTTGAAAATCAGACGGGAGTTGGTTTGATTGCGAAAACGCAGCTGATCGATACCGATCTGCGAACGATTCGCCGCTTCCCGCGCCGCCAGAATGGTGCCGTGGTGCGGCGATTTGCCGCATACCGGGTCGGCGTTGTCGGCGTTGCCGGTCAGCATGAACGCCTGGCAGCGGCAGCCACCGTAGTCTTTCTCTTTCTCCGAGCAGGAACGGCAGGGCTCCGGCATCCAGTCATAGCCGCGATAGCGGTTAAAACCGAACGAGTGGTACCAGATATGCTGCAGATCGTGCTCCAGCACCGACGGGAAGGCGATTGGCAACTGACGGGCGCTATGACAGGGTAACGCCATGCCTTCCGGCGTTACGCTCATGAAGATCGCACCCCAGCCGCCCATGCAGCCTTTGGGGCGCTCCTCGTAGTAGTCCGGCGTGACGAACAGCAGGTTGGCCAGCTTGCCGTCGGCGGCCATGCGTTCGCGGTAGCGTTTTACCACCGCTTCCGCGTCGGCGATCTGCTCGCGGGTCGGCAGCAGGCCCTCGCGGTTGAGGTGTGCCCAGCCGTAGAACTGGCAGGTCGCCAGCTCGACGTCGTCGGCGTCCAGCTGGATCGCCAGTTCGATAATGCGGTCGATCTGACCGATATTGTGGCGATGCAACACGAAGTTGAGCACCATCGGATAGCCGAGCGCCTTGACCGCCCTGGCCATGGCCAGCTTCTGCTGAAACGCCTTGGCGGAGCCCGCCAGTGCGGCGTTCAGCGTTTCGTCGCTGGCCTGAAAACTGATCTGGATATGGTCCAGCCCGGCATCGGCGAAGGTCTGCAGCTTCTTCTCGGTCAGGCCGATGCCGGAAGTGATCAGGTTGGTGTAAAAGCCGAGATCGCGCGCGGCGGCGATCAGCTCGGGCAGGTCTTTACGCACCAGCGGCTCGCCGCCGGAAAAACCGAGCTGCACGCTGCCCATCGCCCGCGCCTGGCGAAACACCTCAATCCACTGCGCGGTGGTCAGCTCTTTTTCCTGCGCGGCAAAATCGAGCGGGTTGGAGCAATAGGGGCACTGCAGCGGGCAGCGGTAGGTCAGCTCCGCCAGCAGCCATAGCGGCGGGTTCACCGCCGGCGCGCGTGCTTCAGTCACGGAAGGTCACCCATTTTTGTTCGTAGGCGCGCTGGAAAAACTCCAGCACGTCATCCGCCAACCCCTCGGCGCCGGGAAAGCGGGCGTTCAGCTGCGCGATGATGCCGTTCAGCGTGGTGTGGCCGTCGACCAGCTGCAAGATGGCGGCGGCGCTGTCGTTCAGCTTGGCCATGCCTTCCGGGTAGAGGATCACGTGGCTATTTTGCACTTGCTCCCATTGCAGGCGGTAGCCGCGGCGGAAGACCGGGGTGTGTTCAGGGTTCAGCGTCATTACACCAGCCTCTGGTTGTGCCATACCCGCGCGGCGGTCACGCTGTGAAAAGGCGGGCGGTTCAGGGTATAGGCCATGCTCATGGCGTCCAGCATGCTCCACAGAATATCCAGTTTGAACTGCAGGATCTCCAGCATGCGCTGCTGCTTTTCAACGGTGTCGCAATAGTCCAGCGCCAACGCCAGGCCGTGCTCCACATCGCGGTTGGCCTGGCCGAGGCGGCTGCGGAAATAGTCGTAGCCGGCGGCGTCGATCCACGGATAGTGCTGCGGCCAGCTGTCAAGGCGCGACTGGTGGATTTGCGGCGCGAACAGTTCGGTCAGCGAGCTGCAGGCCGCTTCTTGCCAGCAGGCGCGGCGCGCGAAATTGACGTAGGCGTCCACCGCAAAGCGCACGCCCGGCAGCACCAACGCTTCAGAGAGCAGGGTGTCGCGCTGCAGCCCGACGGCTTCGCCCAGGCGCAGCCAGGCTTCGATGCCGCCTTCGCTGCCGCCGTAGCCATCGTGATCCAGGATGCGCTGCACCCATTTGCGGCGGGTTTCCTGCTGCGGGCAGTTAGCCATGATCGCCGCGTCTTTGATCGGAATGCTGGTCTGGTAGTAGAACCGGTTGGCCACCCAGCCCTGGATCTGCTCGCGGGTTGCTTCACCGTTGTGCATCGCGATGTGGTACGGGTGGTGGATATGGTAATAAGCGCCTTTGGCGCGCAGCGCCGCTTCAAATGCCGGCGGAGTCAGGGGCAGTGGTTGCGTCATGGCGGTTCCCTACAGTTCGATATTCATGCCGTCCCAGCTCACTTCAATGCCGGCGGCGGTCAGGCTTTGCCGCTCTGCCGAGTCTTCATTGAGGATTGGGTTGGTATTGTTAATGTGGATCAGGATTTTGCGCCTGGCGGGCAAGGTGGCGAGCAGGGCCGCCAGCCCGTGTTCTTCCGCCAGCGCCAGATGCCCCATGTCTTTGCCGGTATTGCGGCCCACGCCGGCGTTGGCCAGCTCGTTGTCGCGCCACAGCGTGCCGTCGATCAGCAGGCAGTCCGCGCGGCGCAGCCACGGCATCAGCGCCTCGTCCGGCTCACCCAGGCCCGGTGCGTACAGCAGCCCGACCCCGCGCGCGGTATCTTCGATAAACAGCGCCACGTTGTGGCCCGGCAGCGGGCGATCGCGGTACGGCGAATAGGGCGGCGCGTTGCTGAGTAGCGGAATGGCGGTAAAGCGCACGGTCGGGCAGACCGCCGTGTGGAACGGCTCCCCGGGCGTCACCGGGTGGTGAATCAGCCCGCCGTTCCAGTGGGAGAGCATGGGAAACACCGGGAAGCCGGTGCTGAGATCGTCATGCACTTCAGGCGTGCACCAGACGTGATGCGGGCAGCCCTCGCGCAAATTGAGCAAGCCCGCGCTGTGATCGATCTGGCTGTCGGTCAACACGATCGCGCCGATACCGGTGCCGCGCAGCACATCGGGATTATTCAATTCGGGTGAGGCCAGCAGCTGGTGGCAAATGTCCGGGGAAACGTTGCACAGTACCCAGTTTTTACCGTCGTCGCTGACGGCGATGGAAGACTGGGTGCGGCGCGTGGCGTTGATGCTGTGGTCGCGAACGCCCCGGCAGTTGTCGCAGTTGCAATTCCACTGGGGAAAGCCGCCGCCTGCTGCTGAGCCGAGAACTTTTATCTGCATGTCTAAACCAGAAAGAGAGGGAAAGAAATGCCCGCGCGAAAGGCGGGCAGACGGGCGATTAACGGTTGGAAATGTACAGCGTCACTTCCAGACCCAGACGCAGGTCAACAAATTCAGGTTTAGTCCAGGTAGTCATAGCGGTGCTCCTTAGCATGCATCGTAATAGTTCGAGCCCAATGAGAAACATTCGCATTCGGCCGGCCCAATGTTGGCGAAATGTGACGGAGATCGCAACCTTTAAAGCGTAACCGGGTTATTCGCCCCAGGTGGTGGCGAGCACGTTCAGCCAGTTGCGCCAGGTCAGCTTCTCCAGCAGCCGGTTATCGAACCCGGCCTGTGCCAGCGCTTGCGTCAGCAGCGGCAGGCCGCCGACATCTGCCAACGGGTGCGGTACGTTGACCCCGTCAAAATCAGAGCCAAATCCCACGCGATCTTCACCAAGTTTAGCGATCAAATACTCAACGTGTTTAACAATTTCTGTTAAGCCAGTCGTTGCACTGTCACGTTTGCCGTCCGCACGCAGGAAGGCGGTACCGAAATTGACGCCGACCATCCCGCCGCTCTGAGCGATGGCGTCCAGCTGTGCGTCGGTCAGGTTACGCGGTTGCGGGCAGAGGGCGTGGGCGTTGGAGTGGGTGGCGACCAGCGGCGCGCGGCTCAGCTCGGCGGTTTGCCAGAAGGTTTTCTCGTTCATGTGCGAGACGTCTATCATGATGCGGCGGCGGTTGCAGGCGCGGATCAGCGCCTCGCCGGCCGGCGTCAGGCCGGGGCCGGTATCGGGTGAGCCGGGGAACGGCCCGCTGACGCCGGTGCCGAAGGCGTTCGGCAGATTCCAGAAGGGCCCGATGCTGCGCACGCCCAGCCGGTAGAAGGCCTCCAGCTGCGTCAGCTCCGCATCGATCATGCCGGCGCCTTCAATATGCAGCACCGCGGCGATTTGTCGGTTGAGACGACACTGTTCTATCTCGGTGGCGGTGCGACAGATGCGCAGCTGCCCCTGAGAAGCCTGCTCCAGCTGCTGCAGGATGGCGATTTGCCGTTCGGCGATCGCCAGCGGATCGAAGGTGGCCTGCGCCTCGTCCTGCGTTTGGTGGCGCATCTGGGCGATATAGCTGACCGGGGGAATAAATACCGCGAACAGCCCGCCGAAAAATCCGCCGCGCCGCATGCGGGCGAAATCGAGGTGGCCCGGCGTGACGCGGGAATAGAAGGCGGTGGCCGGATCGTCGTCATGCTGCAGCCACAGGTTGAGCAGCAGGTCGTTATGGCCGTCGAACACCGGCCAGAGAGGGGGAAGTGTCATGGGCGCTTCACTGAGTCAGGCATCGTGAACGCTATGTTCTCCCATCGCGCGAGGGGGAACAACCCTCAGGCTATGGGGGCTTTGCCGTCGGCGGGATCACTCGCCGTCAGCAAGGCAAAATTTAGTGACATTGTCACTCTGCGCGAAACGGTTCCTGCACGCGTTGGCGGCAGACCGTCAGCAGTAGCTGGCGCAGCCAGCGGTGATCGGCCTCGGCGTCCAGGCGCGGATGCCACATTTGCGACACGGTGATGGGCGGCGTTTTCACCGGCAGCTCGAAGACGCGCAGCGGGCCGCCCGCCGGTTGCGCATGCAGGAACGAGGCGGGCAGCAACGCCAGCAGGTTCGAGGCTTGCGCCACCGCCAGCGCGGCCGGAAAGCTCGGCACCACGGCGGCGATATGGCGTGCCAGCCCCAGCTCCGCCAGCGCGGCGTCTACCGGCCCGAGGATGCGCCCGCTGCGCGAGGCCACCACGTGGCCGCAGGCGGCGTAGTCGGCGGCGCCGATCGCCGGCTGCTGCGCCAGCGGGTGTGAGGTTCTCATCACGCCGACGAAGCGATCGCGGAACAGCGCCTGCAGGCGGATTTCCGGGCCCATGTCACCCAGCACGCCAATCTCCAGATCGACCAGCCCTTCACGCAGGGGGCGGTCGCTTTTCTCCGGCTTGGGCGCAAAGCGCAGTCGCACCCGCGGCGCCTGTTCGGCCGCGGCGGCGATCAGCGCCGGGCCGAAGGCTTCGACGAAGCCGTCGTTAGCACGCAGCGTAAAGGTCCGATCCAGCACGGCGGGATCCAATGCCCCCTGCGCCGGGCGCAACACCGCGCGCGCTTCGAACGCCGCGTGCCGCGCCCGCTCGCGCAGCGTTTCGGCATAGGGCGTCAGCACCATATGGCGGCCAGCGCGCACCAGCAGGGGATCGCCGGTGGCCGCGCGCAGCCGGCTGAGGGTGCGGCTCATCGCCGAGGCGCTTAAACCGAGACGCCGTGCGGCGCCGACGACGCTGCCCGCCGTCAGCAGCGCGTCGAGTGCGATCAACAGGTTGAAATCCGGATCGGTCATGCGTGGGTGTCCTGTGGTGCTGGAAATGGGGGAAGGCGTTTGCTGCAGTATATCAGCGTAAACGCTGCGTCTCCTGCGATTGATGAGCAATAAAAAAGCCGATAACGGAGGTTATCGGCTTGGGTGGCAGGCTGCGCGGCGTTACGCCGGCAGCTGCTGGGCGGTTTTCTCGACCAGCGCCAGCAACAGCTTGATGTCTTCCAGCGTCACGATCGGGTTCAGCAGCGTCATCTTCAGGCAGGTCACGCCATCGAACTCGGTCACGCCGACGTTGGCGCGGCCCGATTCCAGCAGGGCGTCGCCGATGCGCTGGTTGAACAGCGCGACGGCCGCGTCGCCGTTCGCCGCCAGCTGCGCCGGACGGTAGCGGAACAGCACGCTGGCCAGCTGCGGCTGCATCACCAGTTCCAGCGATTCCTGATCGGCGATGTAACGCGCCACCTGCTGCGCCAGCGTCACGCCATGATCGATGATCTCGGCGTATTGCTTCTGCCCCAGCGCTTCCAGCCCCATCCACAGCTTCAACGCATCGAAGCGGCGGGTGGTCTGCAGCGATTTGGACACCAGGTTCGGCACGCCTTGCGCTTCGTCGAACTCGGAGTTCAGGTAGGCCGCCTGATAGCGCATCAGCTCATAGTGGCGCTCGTCTTTCAGCAAGAAGGCCCCGCAGCTGATGGTCTGGAAGAACTGCTTGTGGAAGTCCAGGGTAATGGAGTCCACCAGTTCCAGGCCGTCCAGGTAGTCGCGGTACTGCTCGGAAAGCAGCAGCGCGCCGCCCCAGGCCGCATCCACGTGTACCCAAATCTGCTGCTGCGCCGCCAGCCGCGCGATGTCGCGCAGCGGGTCAATGGCACCGGCGTCGGTGGTGCCGGCGGTGGCGACAATCGCCATCACCTGCTCGCCGTTGGCCTTGGCCTGTGCCAGTTTTTCCGCCAGGTCGTTCACGTCCATACGGGCGAAGCGATCGGTTTTCACCAGGGTGACGGACTGATAGCCGAGGCCCATCAGCGCCATGTTCTTCTGCACCGAGAAGTGGGCGTTTTCAGAACAGAACACCTTCAGCTTGCGCAGATCGCCCACCAGGCCGTCCTGCTGCACGGAGTGGCCCTGACGCGCGAAGAACGCATCGCGCGCCAGCATCAGCCCCATCAGGTTGCTCTGGGTGCCGCCGCTGGTGAACACCCCGGCGTCGCCGGGCTGGTAACCGACCTGGGCACGCAGCCACTCGATCAGCTTCATTTCGATCAGCGTGGCCGACGGGCTTTGATCCCAGGAATCCATGCTCTGGTTGGTGGCGTTGATCAGCACTTCGGCAGCCTGGCTAATCACCAGGCTCGGGCAGTGCAGGTGCGCCACGCACTGTGGGTGGTGCACCGACAGGCTGTCTTTCAAAAAGTACTCGATGGCGCGATCAATCGCCGCCTGGTTGCCCAGGCCTTGCGGGGTGAAGTCGAGCTTGATGCGCTCGCGCAGTTCGGCCACGCTTTTGCCCTGATACATCTCGGGCTGTTGCAGCCACTGCACGACAGCTTCACTGCTCTGCGCGATCGCCTGGCGGTAAGCCTCGGCGCTGTGCGCCGAGGAAGCCAGAATCGGGTTTAACTTGGACATCGCGGTCATTCGCTCCAATCAGACTGGCTTGACGCCGGCGGCCAACAGCGCCTGCTCAAATTTATCCAGGAAAATACCCAGCTCATCGTTGGTGATCAGCAGCGAAGGCAGCAGGCGCAGCACGCAGCCGTTGCGCCCGCCGCGCTCCAGGATCAGGCCGGATTCGAAGCATTTCTTCTGCAGCAGCGCAGACAGTTCGCCATCGGCCGGGTAGCAGCCCATGTGATCCTGCGCTTCGTTCGGCTTGACGATCTCAATGCCGATCATCAGGCCCAGACCGCGGACGTGACCGATCACCGGATAACGTTTCTGCAGCTCGGCCAGTTTGCCTTTCAGCCATTCGCCCTGAGCGGCCACTTTGTCGGCGACCTTGTGCTCTTTCAGGTATTGCAGGGTGGTCAGGCCGGTGGCCATCGCCAGCTGGTTGCCGCGGAAGGTGCCGGTGTGGTGACCCGGTTCCCAGGCGTCAAACTCTTTCTTGATGCCCAGTACCGCGAGCGGCAAGCCGCCGCCGACCGCTTTCGACATCACGATGATGTCCGGCTCGATGCCGGCGTGTTCGAAGGCGAACAGCTTGCCCGTACGGGCGAAACCGGCCTGAACTTCGTCGATGATCAGCAGAATGCCATGCTCCTGCGTCACTTTGCGGATGCGCTGCAGCCACTCGGCCGGTGCCGGGTTAACGCCGCCTTCGCCCTGAACGGCTTCCAGGATCACCGCCGCCGGTTTACGCACGCCGCTTTCCACGTCGTTGATCAGGTTGTCGAAGTAGTAGGTCAGCGCCTTGACGCCGGCTTCGCCGCCGATGCCCAGCGGGCAGCGGTATTCATGCGGATAAGGCATGAACTGCACTTCCGGCATCATGCCGTTGATCGCCGCCTTCGGCGACAGGTTGCCGGTGACCGACAGCGCGCCGTGGGTCATGCCGTGATAACCGCCGGAGAAGCTGATCACGCTGGAACGGCCGGTGTGCTTTTTCGCCAGCTTCAGCGCGGCTTCCACCGCATCGGCACCGGACGGGCCGCAGAACTGCAGGCAATAGGCTTTGCCTTCGCCCGGCAACATAGAGAGCAGGTAATCGGAGAAACGATCTTTTAACGGGGTCGTGAGATCGAGAGTATGTAACGGCAAGCCGCTGGTAATGACATTTTGGATGCTTTGCAGGACGTCGGGGTGATTATGTCCAAGAGCCAACGTTCCCGCCCCGGCCAGGCAATCAAGATATTGATTATTCTCAACATCAGTGATCCAAACGCCCTGGGCTTTCGCAATTGCCAACGGCAATTTGCGCGGATAACTCCTAACATTCGACTCAAATTCGGCTTGGCGCGCCAAATAGGTTTCATTGTTTCCGTTTAATGAGTTTGCAACTAAAGTATCAATACGGACTTTATCCGTCATCATATCTCTCCTACAACCGAAGGTCTCAACACGCTCCGATTGAATTAATGAATTAGAAAAGTAACTGCCTTGTGAAAAGCGCGACCAATATATGGCTTTTTCGCCTGGGCCTCAATAGCCGATTTTGTTTTGAATTGTTTAGTTTTTTCTTAGGCTCATCAATATGTTGTTGATTTATTGACCGTTGGTTTTGCCGGTAAAAAACAACATATCGTTAACATGGCACAAAAATCCTTTCCGTCGCCAACCTGCAGACGGCTTTAATACGCTTATTAATAAGGTGAATTTCCGTTTAATAACATAAATAGGAATTAACGGCTTATTTTTATCTATTCACCACCTTAAGTCCTATAGCGTTTATATACACAAAATTTGTGATGAATATAAATGGCCAACCGTTAAAAGCGCAGCATCCAGATCGGTGATTTCTCTCAGATTTCACGTAGCGCGATCAAAAAAGCGCGATTTTTACGCAGCGCCGGCCGGTGCGCCGGCGCTGTTGCCGTTAACGTTGCCGTAACCAGGCGTGGTAGCGCTGCAGGATGCGGCGGGTACGCCACCGATCGACGAGCAGCGTGAACAGCGGGGAGTAGCGCACGCTGCGTGGCCGATTGTCACTCAGCGCTCGCATCCGGCGCTTGACCAACGCCATGCGGGCGAGCGACGCCATCGCTTTGCTGCGCCAGGTGACCGGGGCAGGCAGCGCATGGGGGGCTGCCCCGGTTTGCCAGCGCCGCGGCAGATCGGGCACTTCCGCCATGGCGGTGGCGATGCCGGCAACCGCGACGCCGCTGTCCAGCACTTGCTGCGCTACTGAAGGACGGGCGATGCCGCCGGTGGTCATCACCGGCATGCGGGCCACCGCGGCAAGATCGCGGGCGAAGGACAGAAAATAGGCTTCTCGCGCCAGGGTGCGGCCGTCCGCCGTTTCGCCTTGCATCGCCGGGCTTTCGTAGCTGCCGCCCGACAGTTCGATCAGATCGACCGGCAGATCGTTCAGCATCAGCACCACCTGGCGGGCATCGTCCGAAGAAAAACCGCCGCGCTGAAAATCGGCGGAGTTGAGTTTGACCGCCACGCAAAAGCCCGGCGAGACGCGCTCGCGCACCGCACGCACCACCTCCAGCAGCAGGCGGGCGCGGTTCGCCAACTCGCCGCCCCAGCGATCGTTGCGTTGGTTGGTCAGCGGCGAGAGAAACTGGGAAATCAGATAGCCGTGCGCCGCGTGGATCTCCACGCCGGTAAAACCGGCCCGTTCGGCAGCGTGCGCGCTGGCGGCGAAGCGCGCGATAACCTCGGCGATCTGCGCTTCATCCATCGCTTGCGGCTGGGCGAACAGCTTGCTGTGCTTGCCCATCGCCAGCGGGATGGCGGAGGGCGCCCATGCGTTGCCGCCCATGTTCGCCATCACCTGCCGGCCCGGATGGTTAAGCTGCATCCACACCTGCGCGCCGCCCTGGCGCGCGGCCTTGGCCCAGGTTTCGAACGCGGCGAGCGGCGTGTCTTGTTCCAGCACCACGCCGCCGGGGCCGGTCATGGCGCGGCCGTCGATCATCACGTTGCCGGTGATGATCAAGCCGGCGCCGCCTTCGGCCCAATAGCGGTATAAGCGCCACAGCGCCGGGCCGGGCAGTTGGCCTGGGGCGGCCAGATTTTCTTCCATCGCCGCCTTGGCCAGACGGTTGGTCAGGCGGCTGCCGTTGGGCAGCGTCAGTGGGGTAAACATCGGTTTTGCGCTCCTGTCGTAAGGGGAATGGCGCTATACTAGGTTTAAAGTTAACTTTAAGGTCAATAGGGCATGAAGATCGGAGAATTGGCGCAGCGCGCCGGCGTGGCCGCCTCGGCGATACGCTACTACGAGCAGCTGGGGTTGCTGCCGAAACCGGTGCGCGGCGTCAACGGCTATCGGGTCTACAGCGATAGCGCGCTGGAGCGATTGCACCTGATCCAAATCGGCCAAAATCTGGGGTTTTCGCTGCAGGCGATCCAACGCGTGTTGGCGCTGCAGGGCAGCGCTTATGAGGATGGGTTGATACGCGGCGTCGATGAACGGCTAGCGGAGATCGAGCTGATGATGGCCACGCTGAATGAACAACGAGAAACCTTGTTGACGACCCGGCTGACCTTATTGGAGTCCGGTGTCGCCGGGCTGTGCCAAGCCAAGGGCGAAAAACAGGCCGACGCATCGCCGGCCCGGCCGGCAAAGCTTAGCGGCGTTTAAAGGCGGAACGACCGGCATACACCGCCGCGGCGCCCAACTGGTCTTCGATGCGCATCAGCTGATTGTATTTTTCGATTCGCTCGCCGCGGCTCGGCGCGCCGGTTTTCAGATGGCCGGCTCGCATCGCGACCGTCATGTCGGCGATAAAGCTGTCGACGGTTTCACCGCTGCGGTGCGAGATAAAGGTGCCCCAGCCGTTCGCCTGGCAGAGCTGTACGGCGGCGAAGGTTTCGCTCAGCGTGCCGATCTGGTTCAGCTTGATCAGCGCCGCATTGGCCAACCGTTCATCAATCCCGCGCTGGATGTATTTCACGTTGGTGACGAACAGATCGTCGCCGACCAGCTCCACCTGGTCGCCCAGGGCGTCGCTCAGAATACGCCAGCCGGCCCAGTCGTCCTCGGCCAAGCCGTCTTCAATCAGCACGATGGGGAAATCCTGCACCAGCCGTTGGTAATAGGCCGTCATCTGGGCTGCGTCCAACTCGAGGTTCTCGCTGCGCAGGCGATACTTGCCGTCGGCGTAGAATTCGCTCGAGGCCGGATCCATGCAGATCGCGATATCTTCTCCCGGCCGGTAGCCGGCTTTCTCTATCGCCTGCACGATCAGCTCGAGCGGCTGGCGGTTTGAGGCGACCGCCGGCGCGAAACCGCCTTCGTCACCGACGCCGACCGACAGGCCTTTTTCCAACAGGATTTGGCGCAGCGTCTGATAAACTTCACTGCCCCAGCGCACGGCCTCGCGCAGCGACGGCGCGCCCAGGGGAGCTATCATAAACTCCTGAAAGTCCGCCCCTTGCCACCGGGCGTGCACGCCGCCGTTGATGATATTCATGCAGGGCACCGGCAGCAGGTTGGCGCCGATGCCGCCCAGATAACGATACAGCGGCAGCTGCGACAATTGCGCCGCGAGGCGGGCGGCGGCCAGAGAAACGCCGAGCAGGGCGTTGGCCCCCAATCGGCTCTTGTTCTCGCTGCCGTCCAGCGCGATCAGCCGGCGGTCTATCTCCTCTTGTTGGCGCACATCCACTCCGCGCAGCGCCTCGTTGATCGCCGTTTTGACGCTGTGCACCGCCTCCAGTACGCCTTTGCCGCCGAAACGGTGCGGATCGCCGTCGCGGTGCTCCACCGCCTCGCGCGACCCGGTGCTGGCTCCCGAAGGCACCGAAGCCCGGGCCACGACGCCCGCCGCGCTCATTTCGACTTCGACGGTCGGGTTGCCGCGCGAATCCAGGATCTCTCTGGCGGTTACGCTTTCAATCTCATCGTTCATGGGGTGTCACCTCGTTCTAGGGAGTGGGAACGTGCTTTATCAGCACGTCGATGGATAAATGGTTGATGAATTCGAAGCCGAAGGAGGCATAGACGCCAAACGGACGGTTCTGATGGCCGAGCAACAAAAGATCGACGCCTTCACGGGCAATCAGGGCTTCGACGTCTTTGAAGCGATGGATGCTGACCATTGCGCGTACCTCCAGGGGGATTGAGCAGTCTTCCACCAGGCGGCTGAGCATGGCTTTGGCGGCGATCACCTCGCTGGACTGGCGATCTTTGGTTTGCGCATCGCTGAGGTAGTCCAGCTCGGCATAGTCGGCGCTGATGTGCGCCACGGTAATGCGCGTATTCATCTGCTGATTGAGGCGTTCGGCATGGCGCAACAGCAGCCGGCCGTCGCGTTCATCCTGTACCAGCAGTAAAGCGTGTTGGTAGATCGGCATGTCTTATCTCCCTGCGTGAGCAATCTGTAGGGTTAACCACGGTAAAACCTCTTTTTTTCGGCTCGTCATACCGGGCAGCGACACCTGCCGAATGGCGAGCACCCGGTTCGACGAGAAATACAGGGTGGAACGGCGGTGGGTGATATCGGTAACCAGGAGTGCGGTCATCTCCAGCCCGGCTTCCTGCTTCGCCTGCTCGAGCGCCTGTTGCAGCGCGGGCAACAGCGGATCGATGTCGCTCATGGCCCGCACTTCTATCTGCGACAGCAGCAGCGAAACGGTATGGATGCGGTAATTCTTGGCGTCGCGCTGCAGCAACTGCGGGGCGGATTGCCCGGAGAGATCGGTTTTGGCGGCAAGCAGCCCGGCGGTGAAGGCGTCATAGTCGACGTGAGAGATTGCGCGCAACCGGGTGACCGCCAGCCGATCCTGTTCCGTGGTGGTCGGCGCACTGAGCGCGACGGTGTCGCTCAAGATGGCGCCCAGCAGCAGCGTGGCCTGCGCGGCGTTAAGTGGCATCGGTTTTTCTGCCGTCAGGATCTGCAGGATCAGGGTGGCGCAACAGCCGACGGTGCGCACCCAGACATCGGGCGGGTTGCGGGTGACTAACGTGCCCAGCCGGTGATGGTCGATAACGCCGACCACGTCGCTGTCGGGCAATGAGGCCGGGCCTTGTTCGATATCGGTAAAGTCGACCAGCCAGACTTTGCGGTCACGGAGATCTTCTGTCAGCAGCGCAGGCGCCTGTACGCCGGCGGCAGCCAGTATGTAGCGGGTTTCCGGCGTCAGGTCGCCTAGGCGGAAAGCCACGGCCGGTTTGCCGAGGTGATTGAGCCAGTCCGCGACCACCAGCGCGCTGCAGATGCTGTCGCTGTCGGGATTTTTATGGCCGAAAACGTACAGGGGCATTTCCCGCGCGACGGCATCGGGCTGGAGTGGAAAAGGGGTAAAACCTGAGATTTCATTCATAGCGACTCCTGACATACCTGCCTAAAAAATAAAGCGAAGTTGTATATCAGGCGTCATCATCCGGTTCGAGTGAACGCGGCGGTTGGGAAAGGTGGAACACCATCACCTTGTGAACGACTGTAGCGCAGCGTGGGGGGAAACGCAACGCCCGGCAAAGTTGGCGAGAATACATAATCGGATTGATACTGTGAGTGAGTCTATGATGGACAAGGATATTATTTGCCGCTAACCGACGGATAGGCTGAACGGACTCACGCCGGCTATGCCGGGTCCGTGGGTGACACAATGGGAGACAACATGCTCGAACCCTGCTTCCCCGAAAACGAAGCCGAACGCCTGTCGGTATTGAACTCACTGAACGTGCTGGATTCGAACTCGGTGGAAAAACTGGATCGCATCACGCGGTTGGCGGCGAAATACTTCGGCGTGACCATTGCGCTGGTGTCGCTGATCGACCGGGATCGCCAATGGTTTTTATCGCGCTACGGTCTGGATGCCCGAGAAACGCCGCGCAATATCTCGTTTTGCGGTCATGCCATCTTGCAACGCGAAGCGCTGGTGGTGCCCGATACCGCCAAGGATCCGCGCTTTTTCGATAATCCGCTGGTGATCGGCGGGCCGAGGATCGGTTTTTACGTCGGGCAGCCGCTGCTGTCGCTCGATGGCTTGCCGCTAGGCACGCTGTGCATTATCGACAGCCACCCGCAGCCGTTTTCTCCTGCTCAACTGGCCGATCTGCACGATTTCGCCGCCGTGGTGGAGGAATATCTGCAGAGCATTGAACGCCTCGTCTATACCGAAAACCTGAAATCCGACCTGCAGCGCACGGAGGCGCTGTTCGAACAAACCTTCTCCCAGGCGGCGGTAGGGATGGCGCTGGTCTCGCTGCAAGGATATTGGCTGCGGGTGAATCCGCGCATCTGCGAAATGCTTCAGTACTCCGAGCGCGAGCTGATGGATCGCACCTTCCAGGACATCACCTATCCGCTCGATCTCAACACCGATCTGGAAAAGCTGCAGCAGCTGCTGAAAAATGAAATCAGTACCTATTCGATGGAAAAACGCTATTTCCGCGCCGACGGCTCGATCGTTTGGGTGCAGCTGACGGTGGCGCTCAATCGTTTGCCGAACGGCAAGCCGGACCATTTCATCTCGGTTATCGTCGATATCAGCGAGCGTAAAGCGGCCGAGGCCGATCTGTTCGCTCTGCAACACGAGCTGGAACAACGCGTCGAAATTCGCACGCGGGAGCTGAACGTGGTGGTTAAAAAGCTCAACGAAGAGATTGAGACCCGGGTGCTCGCCGAATATCAGCTCAGTGCGGAGAAGGAGCGTCTGCGCGCCATTACCGACAATATGCCGGCCTTAATCAGCCAGATCGACGGCAATGAACGCTACCTGTTCGCCAACAGCGCCTACAAAACCTGGTTCGGTCTGGAGGAGTCCAGCCTCAGGGGGATGACGGTGCGCGATTTCATGGGGGAAAGCGTTTATCGAATAGCAAAACCGATGATCGAGCGGGCCCTCGCGGGCGAAATGGTGAGTTTTGAGAATGAGCTGCAGACCCGGCAAGGGCTGCTGATGATCCACACCACGCTGGTGCCGTGCGAAGCGCAGGGCTTCTACATTCTCGCCATGGACATCACCGAACTGAAGCGGCTGCAGCAGCGGCTGGAATATGACGCAACCCACGACATGTTGACCGGATTGACCAATCGCCGCGCGTTTCTACGCCGGTTGTCGGGCACGCTGCAGGCCTGTTGCCATCAGCGGCAGATGGCGCTGCTGTTTATCGATCTCGACGGGTTCAAAACCCTTAACGACAGCTATGGCCATGACTTCGGCGACGCGATCCTGAAGACGTTCGCCACATTGCTCAGCACCTGCGCCGGCGAGCGCCACAGCGTCTCGCGTCTGGCCGGTGACGAGTTCACGGTGATCCTGTGGCCGTTGACGGATCCGCGGCGCGAAGTCAGCGAGTTTTGCGAAAACGTGTTGGCGCATCTGGCCAAAATTACGCAGATCGGGCCGCAGAAGGTACGGCTTTCCGCCAGCATCGGCGCGGCCATTTCCCCACGCGGCGATGTGACCGAGGAGATGCTGCTGACCCGCGCCGACGGCGCGATGTATCAGGCGAAATCGGCCGGAAAGGGCACTTACGCCATCTGTGAGCTGTGAGCGTGCAACGGTGGCGGTCTCAGGGTAAGCTGTTTTTCTTTTCCTGTGAGCAGAACTCCGGATTTATTGCATGGCGTCAAATCATCAACATAAAGATTGGCTCGAACTGCGACGCGATGAGGAAACCGGTATTGAGAGCGTCAATGCCCACTTTCAGGGACATGCCTACGATCCTCACGATCATGATGAAATGCTGGTGGGTGTCACGCAGCAGGGTTTACAGCGTTTCAACTGCCACCGCTCATTGCATACCAGCCGGCCGGGGCGCGCCATGCTGATCGAACCGGGGGCGGTGCATGATGGCCATGCGCCGCAGGCCGAGGGATTTACCTATGCGATGCTTTATCTGCCGCAGCGCTGGGTATGCGACGCGATGCATCGCCGCGGATTGGGGGATGCATCGGTACTGGAAGGCGCCTTCCACAGCACGTTGACCGACGATCCTATGCTGGCGGCCGCGATACAGCAGGCCTTTTTCTCGTTGCATCATAGAGAGGGGCGACTGGCGCGCGATCAAAGCCTGGACCATCTGCTGACGCTATTGTCACGGCACATCCGTGCCAGGCCGGATTCCCAACACGACGACGCTTTGGTTGAGATGAACCGCTTACGGGACTATCTGCATGCACATATGGCGGATAATCCCAGTCTGGATGACCTGGCGCTTCAGTGTGGTCTGGACCGTTTCCGCCTGACTCGCCAATTCACTCGGGCTTTTGGCCAGTCGCCGCATGCGTATTTGGTTCGGTTGAGGCTGCGGGCCGCACGCTTGTTGTTGGCGCAGGGGCAAGAACCGGCGCAGGTCGCCATGCAGGTGGGCTTTGCCGATCAGAGCCATTTGGGTCGCTGGTTCCAGCGCGCCTACCGTTTATCACCGGCGGCCTATCAACGCCAGTGCACAAACGTTCTATACCGCTGATTTGCCATTTCCGATGATGTGCTTTTAACAGCACAACGGAGTAGAGCGAAAGATGTTTGATACCAAGATTGCGTTTATCGTACGCGACGATCTGCAGACCTGGCAGCGGCTGAACGTGGTGGCCTTTCTGGCGACGGGCATCGCCGCCGCCGCCCCGGAAATCATCGGCGAGTGTTACGTGGATGCGCAGGGCAGACGCTACGGCGGTATTTCCGGGCAGCCGATGCTGATTTTCGCCGCAGATTTGCCGGGCCTGCAAAATGTGCATCGCAAAGGGTTGGAGCGGGAATTGACGTTGATCCCCTATGTGCACGCCATGTTCTCGACCGGGCACGATGAAGCCAATCGGCAGGTTTTTCTCGCTGAAGACGCGGACAATCTGGATTTGGTCGGTCTGGCGCTGCGCGGATCGAAAAAAGCGGTGGATAAGGCGATAAAAGGCCTGGCGCTTCACGGCTAACGCTACCGAGACCTAAGCCTGAAACGCCTGCAGCCAGGCGGCGAACTTTCTCACGACCTCATCGTCCCGATCGCGCAGCAGCAGGGAATAAACGCCGGTTCGGATAGTCAACGCCGGGAAAGGCGACACCAGTCGACCGGACGACAGATGCTTGGCGCAGAACAGGTAAGGCACGACGGCCAGCCCCAGGCCGTCCTCGGCCGCCTGAATGGCGGCGAAGGTATGGTCGAGCGTGAGCGGCGCCGGCGAGGCGTCCAACGCCGTCGGGTAGGTATTCAGCCAGCTGTGCCATAAATCCTCACGGGCGCGGATACGGATGGCGGTATGCCCGGCCAGCGTGCCGGGCGCACTGACCGGCATGGCGCGCAAGTAGCTCTGGCTGCAGACCAACAGGCTCTCTTCCTGCAGAAAAGGGATCGCTTTCAGCCCGGAGAAGTGCGCAGGATCGCGCCGGATCGCCAGATCAAACGGCGTATTGCGATCGACGGCCCCTGTGCTGGTGGTGATATCAATCGCGACCTCCGGATGAATCTCATTGAACGCCGCCAGCTTCGGCATCAGCCAGTGCATGGTGAACGTCGGCAGGCTGTGCACCACCAGCCGCTGCCGGCCGGCGCTCGCTTTCAGTGCGCTTTCCGCAGCATACAGTTCGCTTATCACCCGGGACGCGGTGCGGGAGAAATTCTCGCCGGCCTGCGTCAGCCGCACGGACTTGTGTCCGCGATAAAACAGTGTGATACCCAGCTGTTCTTCCAGGCTGCGAATGTGGCGGCTGACCGCGCCGGTGGTGAGAAACAGCTCATCCGCAGCGGCGCTGAAGCTGCCAAGGCGGGCGGCGGCTTCGAAAGCGGACAGGTGCGGCAGGGAGTGAATTTTTTTCATTGGTTGAGTCTAGCTCAACCAAATGAGCGAGGAAAGATCGTTTGTCAGCCGTTGATTTTTCTCACTATTATCACGCATCTTTCCCGGTTTTCCGAGTGTGTCATGCAGCGATTTTCCCCGTCTGTCGTTCGTGTTAGTCGAATTATCCTCACCCTTCGATGGGCAGGGAGACGGCGCTGAGATGCGAGCTTTCTTTCTGCTTTGCGTGAGCCGGGCCGGCCTCTGCCTGGGCACCATGATGTTCGCCGGTGCACTGCCGACCATCAGAAGCGAGTGGCAGCTCGACGCCGCCTCCGCCGGTACGGTGCAAACGGTATTTAGCCTGACCAACGCGCTGGCGCTGCTGGTGGCTTCCTGGTGGTGTGATTCGCTGGGGGCGCACCGGGTTTACCTGCTGTTTTCCTGGCTGGGCGCCGCTGCGCTGATGCTGTTCGCCGTGTTTGCCCATTCTTATGCCGGCGCGCTGGTGTTGATGGCCTTCGTCGGCCTGACGCAGGGCGGCGCCTATACGCCGGCGCTGCTGCTGGCGATGGGGATGAACGGCCCGGCCCGGCGCGGTTACGCCATCGGCATGATGCTGGCGGCCAGTTCGTTGGGGTATTTTCTGTCGGTTTTCATCGCCGGTTGGAGCGCCATGCGCTGGGGGGCCGGCGTGGCGTTCTCCCTGTGTGCCGCCGGTGCGTTGCTGGGGGCGCTGGCCGGTTCGTTGGCCCTGGTCGGTTATCGGGAACCGCAGCCGCGTACGCTGGGGAGGCAGACGAAACGTGAAAGCTATGCTATCACCTATGCGACCCTGCTGTTGCTGGTCGGGTATATCGCCCACAGCTGGGAACTGCTCGGTAACTGGGCCTGGGCGCCCAGCCTGGTCAGCGAGGCGTTGAGCGGTTTCTCTCTGGATCCGCTCAGCGCCGGATTGATCGTCGCGGCGGTGATCCACCTGGCCGGCATGGTTGCCACGCTGATTGTCGGCACCGTTTCCGACTATTTTAACCGTGCATCGGTGCTGATGTTTATGGGCGCCGCCGGCGCGTTGGGATCGCTGCTGATGGGGTGGTCGGCGAACTGGGGGCCGGGCTGGACGCTGCTGGCCGTCAGCATCGGCAGTTTCTTCATCCTCGGCGACTCCGGCGTGCTGTCGGCCGCGATGGCGGACAACGTGCCGCCGCAACAGCTCGGTAGCGTGATGGGCTGGCGATCGCTGCTGGGGTTCGGCATCGGTTCGTTCGCCCCTTTATCCTTTGGCGTCGTGATGGATACCACCCAGAGCTGGGGCACGTCTTATGCCGTATTGGCCTGCGGCGGTGGAGTAGCCTGTCTGGCGGCAGCACTTGAAACGAGGTACGGACATCATTAAATGAATGGAACATCATCATGCATGGTTATCGTGGGTGCCGGGATTGTCGGGGCATCGGTCGCCTATCATCTCGCGCGCCAGGGGCAGCACGTTGTCGTCGTTGAGCAGGCGCATCCCGCGGCGGGGGCCACAGGCAGCTCGTTTGGCTGGATCAGCGAAGGCGTGCCTGAGGGCGCTCCCGACGCGTTTCTGCGGCGCGAGATCGTCGCTGACTGGATGCGCCTGGCGCAGGAGATCCCGGATCTCTGGGTGAATTGGTCCGGCGCGCTCAGCTATGGCCAGGCGCCGGCGACGCAAAACCCCGACAATCGGCTTTTGCCCTCCGCCGAGGTGAACGCGCTGGAACCGGGGCTCAGGCAGCCCGATAGCCAAGCCTATTTTGCGGCGCGTGACGGCGCCGTCGATCCGCAAGAAGTGACACAGCGGCTGCTCGAGTGCGTTAGCGCGTGGGGTGGGGAGTTGCTCCTGGGGCGAACCGTCACCGGATTTTTGCGTGAAGAAGGGCAGATAATCGGCATCGTTACCGAGGAAGGCGCGATTGCCGCCGAACGGGTGGTGCTCGCCTGCGGCACGGGAATCTCCGCGCTGCTGGATGGCAGTGGGTTCTCGCTGCCGATCGAGGCGTCGCCGGCGATTCTGTTACGCTATCGTGCGGCGGCGCTGGCAGTGAACACGCTGATTGCGGGCGATGACGTTGAAGTGCGCCATACGCAAAACGGCGATCTGCTGGCGGCGGAGGATTACCCGCCGGAGGGGGACGTTAAACGGGTGGAAAACGACGCGCAATCGGCGATAAAAAACCGCCTGCCGGATACGGCACCCTTGCAACTGCAGGCGTGTTCGGTGGGGATGCGGCCCCGGCCGCGCGACGGTTATCCCATCATCGGGCCACTGGGCGCTACCCGGCTCTATGTGGCGGTGATGCACCCGGCAGTGATGTGCGCGCCAACGCTTGGCCGGCTGGTCAGCGACGAGCTGCTTTATGGCGTCAATCCTGCCATTCCGCACGCTTATCGCCCCGAGCGATTTGACGACGGGAAATGAATATACGCTCAACCTGGCAGCGGTTTTTTGCGCCGTCGGCGAGGCTCTTATATATTTAGTAGCATGCCTGAGGCAGGTTGGGCATGAAACGGCGGTCGGTCGGGCCGCTGCAAGTACGACAGTTAAATCCGTTCGCCAAGAGGCTGCGAGCCTGTGCTTTCGGTAGGGACAGCCGCCAATCGTTTTTATGGCGACCGAAGGCGGAGCAGCTACTCACAGGTCACGAGGACACTTACCATGCATAAGAGAACACTGGCGTCACTGCATTACGAAAACATGCCTTACGATGGGGTGCGTTTTCATATTTTGAAACGGGAGACGCCTGGCCATACGGCGTTGCTGAAGTTGGATGCGGGCAGCCGACAACCGGCGCGTTTTCATCCGGGGTGGGTGAAACTGATGGTGCTGAGCGGTGAACTGAAGGTTGACGATCAGACGTTGCAACCCCATGAGATGTTAATCATCCCTGCCAATACCGCCTATACGGTACAGGCCATTACTGAAGTGATTTGTCTGGCGATTTCCGAGCTGGACGGCGCCGAGTTGGCCCGTTGAGGTGATAACACGAATGGATAGAGGAGAGCCTAGGCGCTCTCCCTATCCCAGCAGCATTAAGCCGCCCCCCTGGCTGAGCTACCTGCTGATTGATGCGTCTACCTCCTGATTTAAGCCACCGCGCTTTCCCTTTCCACCACTTTCGGCCACGTCGCCCCCGCAACGAGCCGCCATCGCGCAGCGCATGCGCAACGTCATCGCCTTGGTTTTACGCAGAACGATGAAATTTTGGTGTAAATAGTGAGTTTCTTCGCATAAGGCCCCTGGTGTGGCTTGCGAGAACGTCACTATATGGAGGATCATGCGGCGCCTCTATCAAATAAAAGACATTCGCGTTATCAAAAGGGACAAATGACCATGGGATTCGAAGTCGACAACGCCGAAACGAAACGCATCGACCTCAGCAGCCACGAAAACTCCTCGTTCGAGGTGACAGGGCTGGTGAAACACTATCCGGCGGGCTTTGTCATTCCTTACCACTCGCATAAACGCAGCCATTTGCTCTATTCGCAGCAGGGCGTTATGGCGGTCGAGGCGAGCAGCGGGCGCTGGATCGTGCCGCCCACCACCGCGGTCTGGCTGCGGCCGGGGGTAGAACATCAGCTGGTCATGCAGAGTAACATTTGCGTTTACGGGATTTTGGTTGATGAAGTCACCGCCGCGCGTTTGCCGCTGCGCGACGGCGTATTGCAGGTATCACCGCTGCTGCGAGAACTGATCGCTCAGCTGGCGACGCTGGCGCCCGAAGGGGCGGAGACCAAACGCAATACGCTGCTCAGAGCGTTGTTCCTTGAGGAGCTGAGCCTGCAGCCGCAGCTGGCGCTGCATTTGCCTTGGCCGGCAGAGGCGAGAATGGCCGAGATTTGCCGGCTGTTGGTCATCACGCCGGCCGACGATCGCGGCATTGAGGCCTGGGCCGATTCACTGTCGATCAGCGCGAAAACCTTCCAGCGTCATTTCACTCAACAAACCGGCATCACCTTCGGCCAGTGGAAACAGCGCCTGCGGCTGCTGTCGTCCATTCCGCTGCTGTTGGCCGGCAACTCGATCATCCATGCCGCCTTCGAAAGCGGTTACGAGAGCCACAGCGCCTATTCGGTGGCGTTCAAAAAACTGTTTGGCGTTTCGCCTTCGCGCTTTACGCTATAGCCTTATGGCATAGCGCGCTTCTCCTATAGATTGAAGCAACCTAATGACGTATAAAGCAAAGCAGTCAACCTCCGAGGCCGCTTCCCGTGATAAAAATTGTCGTGTATCTGATTCTCGCCGTGACGATCGCCATTATTGCGGCAAGAGTCCTCTTTCGTTTGCCGGATATTTCCCAGCGTCTGCCGCAGGCGGCGTTGCCGGCGGATCCTGCCGCCCAGTTACCGGCGCGGGCCGCCGAACTGATGGCGGCGCATCCAGGCCTGAGCGGCGTGGTGCCGCTGGCCAGCGGGCACGATGCGTTCGCCAGCCGCCTGGCGTTGGCGCGGATGGCGGAAAGGTCGATCGACGCCCAGTACTACATCTGGCATAACGACACCTCCGGGCAGATCCTGCTGAAAACCCTGTATGACGCCGCCCAACGCGGCGTGCGCGTGCGGCTGCTGCTGGACGATAACGGCGTCGCCATGGACGAGACCCTGGCGGCGCTGAACGACCAGGAAAACGTCGAGATCCGCCTGTTCAACCCATCAACCGTGCGCACGCCGAAGTTGGCCGGCTACGCCTTTGACTTTATGCGTATGAACCGCCGCATGCATAACAAGTCTTACATTGTCGACGGCGCCGTGGCGATCATCGGCGGTCGCAACATTGGCGACGAGTATTTCCAGGTCGGCGACGAAAACTATTTCCTCGATCTCGACGTGCTGAGCGTCGGCAGCGTAGTGGCAGAAACGGCCGAGGTGTTCGATCGCTACTGGAACAGCGCGTCGGTGTTCGGCGTTGAGCAAATTATCCGGGGCAAAGGTAATCTTTCTGCCTTCCTGACGCAGGCCACCGCGACCGAAAGCAGCGAACGGGCCCGCAAATTGGCGGTGCAGCTGGAAACCAGCGCGGTGCGCTTTCGCGATGGCGCCGTCCAGCCGGAATTCACCCAGGTAGAGCTGGTGGCCGACGATCCGGCGAAAGGGCTGGGCAAGGCGTCGCGCGATCGGTTGATGGTGACGCAGCTCGGCAAGATCATCGGCGGCGTCGGCCGGCAGCTGGATCTGGTTTCCGCCTATTTCGTGCCGGGGCGGGAAGGGGCGAGCTTCTTTGAATCGCTTGCCAAACAGGGGAAGTCCATACGCGTGCTGACCAACGCGATGAACACCACCGACGTGCTGGTGGTGCATGCCGGCTACGCCAAATACCGGCGTGAGCTGCTGCAGGCGGGCGTCGAACTGTTCGAGCTGAAGCTGCGCGCCGGTCAACCGACCGGGCGCAAGGAACTCAAGCCGCTGGGGCTGTCCGGCGCGGCGCTGCACGCGAAAACCTTCGCCATCGATGATAAGCGGGTGTTTATCGGTTCGTTCAATTTCGATCCGCGCTCGGCGCACCTGAACTGCGAAATGGGCTTCTTGATCGACAGCCCGACGCTGGCGGCCGACACTCGCCAACTGTTTGATGGCCCGCTCGAGTACGCCGCCTACCGCCCGGTATTGACGCCCGAGGGCAAAATGGTGTGGAAAGAAGCCTTCGAAGACGGCCACACCGAGGTGCATCAGCAAGAGCCCGGCGCCGGCTGGGTAAAACGCATTATTCTCACCGTGGCCGGCTGGCTGCCGATCGAGTGGATGCTGTAACGGCAGCGAATGCCGCCACCCGTTGAGTCAACCGTTGCAAAGGAACCTATCCTACGCTATCGGTTGGCTTCAGCATCACCAGAGAGTTTAAAAGTAAACAACGCCGTTTCATTAACGCTGCCTGGTATCCAGCAGCTGCGTGCGATAGCGCTTTTGGCGTCGCGATAGAACTCCGGTGTGCCCGTTAGCACGATATTTCTGGCTTTACCCTTATCATCAACATCAAACGTTGCGCTCACTTCGCCTTCACGTTTTTCAGCCTTCGCAGAGGCAGAATAGTATGGCCGCTCATAAAAGACTTGTCCGTCGCATCCCAGGTTAGGCGGTTGCTTTACCGTTGGAACATTGCTGCCTGCACGCCAGGCATAGACGCAATCGTTCATCGCACTGGCTTTTTCACAGCCATCAGGTTGCAATGGCGCGCAGCCGGCAAGTGCCAGGCTCAGCGGGATGAGGGTGAATCGTGACATGGCGTTTCCTGCATGTTTTATCAATCAGATAACGTATATTTTCGCTGAGCGCAGGGTATTTAGGAAGAGAAATTATGCAGCTTTCGCTAGGGTGTTAACCATTCTTTTCTTAAGCGATGCTCTATTCGAAAATATGAGGGTAAATAGTTTTCCGGGGTGGGTTAATTCTTCGGTTAATTATATTCCTCATTTTACTTCACTCTTGGAATTATTGGTGGTAGTGATTATTTTACAAGGTATTAAAATAGAAAAAATAACCGCTTGGGTTATTCTTTCTTGTAATCACCTCGACAGAAACCAAAGGGTCTTCCACCATGCGCATGATGAAAGCCGCCGCCTTTATCGAAAGGGGGAGAATAGAACTCATTGAAAAACCGATCCCTTCTCCCGGCCCCAATGATGCCTTGCTTAAAATAACCACGACGACAATTTGCGGTACCGATATTCATATTCTCAAGGGCGAATATGCCGTGCCTCACGGGTTGACCGTGGGCCATGAACCGGTCGGGATTATCGAAAAGCTCGGGAGCAATGTTAAAGGTTTTAAAGAAGGGCAGCGAGCGCTGGCCGGCGCCATTTGTCCCTCGTTTACGTCCTATGCCTGCCAGGATGGTTTTCCCGCTCAGGACGGTGCCTATTTGCCGGAATGCCGTTGCCACGGATACAAAGCGACGGCGGGGTGGCGTTTTGGCAATGTTATCGATGGCACGCAGGCTGAGTATGTGTTGGTACCCGATGCCGAAGCAAATCTGGCGTTAATCCCTGATGCGCTGACCGATGAACAGGTGCTGATGTGTCCGGATGTGATGTCTACCGGATTTAAAGGTGCGGAAAATGCCAACATTAAAATTGGCGATACGGTGGCCATTTTCGCCCAGGGGCCGATCGGATTATGTGCCACCGCCGGGGCGCGTTTGCAAGGCGCCAGCCTGATCATTGCCGTCAGCAGTTCCCCCGAAAAGCTGAAAATGGCGGGCGAGATGGGGGCAAACGTCCTGCTGAATTACAAGGAACACGATGCGGTTGAGGAGATCTTCAGGCTTACCGGCGGGCGGGGTGTGGACGCCAGCATAGAGTGTTTGGGAACGCAAACCACCTTTAATCAGGCGCTGCGGGTGTTAAAACCCGGCGGCACCTTATCCAGCCTTGGCGTTTATAGCGAAGACCTCCATCTGCCGGTGAGTGCGCTTGCCTATGGGCTGGGCGATCATACTATTCGCACGGCATTGTGCCCGGGCGGTAAGGAGCGGATGCGCAGAATGATGAACGTGATCCAGCATGGTGGGTTGGATCTCACGCCGTTCGTGACGCATCGCTTCCGGCTGGAGAATATCGCAGAGGCCTACTCGTTGTTCGCGGAGAAACGCGATGGCGTGATTAAGTTGGCCATCACGCCATAAAGTGCATCGATACGGTTAACGGCAGATTATTCCCCGTTATCCTTGAGACTAACCGTCGCCGTGCGGCCGGCGATCAGCTCGACGCCGTGGGGAATGGTGTCGATCGCGATGCGCACCGGGATGCGCTGCGCCAGACGGATCCAGCTGAATGTCGGGTTGACGTTGGCGAGCAGATTGCCGGCGGCGGTGGTGCGCTCGCTGTCGTTGATGCCGGCGGAAAGCCCGTCGACGTGGCCATAGAGCGGCTGCCGTTCCCCCATGATGCGGATCACCACCTTGTCACCGTTCTGGATGCGGCCCAGCTTGGTCTCTTCGAAGTATCCGGCGATGTAGAAACTGTTGGAATCCACCAACGCCATGATCGGCTGACCGGCGGTCGCGTAAGCGCCGGGGCGCAGGGAGAAGTTGGTGATCACGCCATCCACCGGCGCATAGAGATCGGCGCGCTGCAGGTTGATGCGCGCCAGCGCCCGATCCGCCAGGGCCTGATCCAGATTGGCCTTCGCCAGCGATTGGGCATCGCGGCGATTGTCGCGTTCCTGCTGTGAAATAGCCGACTGCAGCGCCTGATAGCGCCGGTTTTCGCGCTGGGATGACGCCAACTGGACGTTGGCGCGTTCCACGGCGGCCTCGGCCTGATCCAGCGCATTGCGCAGCCGTACTTTGTCCAGGCTGAGCAGCAGCTGCCCTTTATGCACCACCTGGTTGTCGTGAATGTGCACGGCGTCCACCTTGCCGGAAACATCCGTGGCCAGCGGCACCACGTCGGCGCGGATCTTGCCGTCGCGCGTTTGCGGGGCATAGGTGTAATAGAGATAAAGCTGCCACAGCACGCCTGCCGCGATCAAAACGGCAATCAGGGTCAGCGCGGGGCGCAGCAGAACAAGGGTACGTTCACGAAACATGGGGTCCTCAGGGGGTGGTAAGCCATTTCAGGCCGTGGAAAAACAGCCCGGCCAGAATAAGAAACAGGGCAGTGTCGAACAGCGGGCGCTGCGCGACCCAGCGATAGACGCCTACCGCGCTGAGCGCCCAGGAAAGCGCCATGCGCGAGAAGAATGCGCACACCAGGCACAGCAGCAAGGGCGAGATGAACACGCCGTCAATGTTGATTTCACCGATCATGTCAGGGATTCCAGTGCAAAGCCGTGGGGAAGTGCAGCAGCCGTAGCCGGGTAAGCGGCCGCAGCGCGCGCCGATCGTTCTGCCGCCAGGCCTGTTGCAGACCGACGTCGATCTGGCCCAGCAGCGCGGAGGGGGCCTCAGCGTGCAGAGAAAGTTGGCGGAACGCCGCCGGCAGACCGGCGTTCGGCGAAGCGCCAGGGCTGAGAGCGCCGGCCTGCTGCAGACGAATCAGGTCGATAGCGGTTTTTAAGCGCATCAACAGCTGTGGGCTGCGATCGGCTTGCCCAACGGCGACCAGGCGGCTACCCAGCGCGGTGATGCGATCCAACGCGCGGGCCTGATAGCGCTGTAAGTCGCGCTCCGTGACGTGGCGATTGAGGCGCAGCATCTCTTGCGCATCCTGCCGCATCAGCCGCGCCACCACCTGATCGGTGCCCCAGCGGCGGAACAGCGCGGCGCACAGGAATGCGAAATAGACGCCGATCAGCGTGCCGGTAGTGCTTTCCAGATACAGCCCCATATTGTTCGGCGCATAGTGCCCCTGAAAGTTGACGTTGCTGAGCGACAGGGCGATCGCCAACGTTGCCAGCGGGTTGCTCGCCGCCCACACGCCGAGCGGCAGCAAAAACAGTCCCATCACGATCAGGAAACTGCCGTAATCCCCGGCCAGCGGCAGCAGCACATAGCTGAGCAGGGCGCCGAGGGCCATAGCGATAGCGGCGAAGCGGCCAAAAGTGGCGATGGTGGCACCGGGATTGTCGCCGGCGCCGAAGAAGGCGATGGCCACGATCCCCATCAGCACCATATTGGCGCCCTGTTCCCAGCCGGTGAAATACCAGAGGCCGCACAGCAGGGCGTAGGTCGTCAAAATTCCGGCGAACATGCGCACCGCCATGCCGATATCCGGCGGCGGCGAGAAGACGCGGCTGCGCATCATCTGCGCCTGCAGCGCCGCGGGCAGCGGCTCGCCGTCCAGGAATGCGTTCAACTGCTGTACCTCGGCCCACAGAGTTAACCACTGCTCAACCTGTTCAGCCAGCTCGTCGACGATCAGCGTTTCCCACGGCGACAGCGACGCCGCAGGCGGCAACAAGCTTACCGAGGGCGCAGCGTGCGGTGCGGGTTCAACGGCCTGCCGCCGGACCTCATTCAGCCACGGCTGCAGGCGGGGGCGCAGGCCGACCGGCAGTGCGGCGATGCTGCTGCCGATGGCCGAGAGCAGCGGCACGATTTGCAGTACGCGTTGCTGTATCGAAATCGCCGCCTGACGGGTGGGCTTATCGACCGAACTGTCATAGCCAAGGGTGGTCATCATCTGATTGAACGAGGCGATGTCGCCCAGCAAACGGATACGGTCCGCGTCGGCCTGGGCGTCGCTGCCCTTGCCGTCGAGGCTGTCCTCCTGCCAACGCGCCAGGTCAGCCAGCCAGCCTTTCAGCCGCGTGCGCAACACCGGCGCCAGCGACGATGGGAACAGCACGCTGTCTACCAGCGTCACCGCCAAAATACCCAGGCAGATCTCCGTCACCCGCGTGACGACCATAGTGAACATCGTGTCCGGGTGATTGATGTAGGCGATGGCGACCAGCATCATGGTGATGGCGCCCAGATGGAAAAAGTAAGCGCGTGGCGTGCGATCGAGATAGGAGAGGCCCAGCATCAGTGACGATGACAGCCCAGCGGCGACGATCAACAGCACCGGCGTGTTGCTAAGCCAGGCCGAAAGGCCCAGCGTCAGCACGCCGGCGAACAGCGTGCCGCAAAAACGGTAGGTGGCACGGGCGCGTACGGCGCCGCTGACCGGATTGCTCAGCACGCAGCAGGTCACCATCGCCCAATAGGGATTTTGCAGGCCGATGCTTTCCGCCAGCGCGAAGGCCAGCATGGCGGAAATAAACAGTTTCGCGGCATACTGCAGCTGCGGTTTACCGATTTTCATGGCTCATTGCCGGCCTGTTGCAGATAGTGGCCTGCGCGCTCTTCAAACAGGCGCAGAATGCGCGTGGCGGTTTCAATATCTTCCAACGGCACGTCGTGCATCAGCTCGACTCGCAGCTTATCGGCCGCGGTTTCGACCTTTTTGGCCAATTCGGCGCCGGCGGGCAGAATGCGCAGGGTTTTAAACCGACGATCGCCGGCCGACTCCTGCCGCTCGAGGAAGCCTAACGCGGCGGCCTGATCCAACAGACGCACCAGCGCACCGGGATTGACGCCGACTTCTTCCGCCAGGTTGCGCTGATTGATGCCCTGCGGATTGCGATGCACCAGAACCACGACGGTAGCCAACGACATGGAGATGCCGGATTTGGCGATCGCCAGCGTCGCAGCCTGTTTCCACACCCGGCGAACCGGTTGCAGGGCGTTGGTGAGGGCATAGAGGGATTTTTCTTTCGATGACATGGGATACCTCGGCAAACAGTGTATATAGGTTAAATGGCAACAGTTGCTTTGGCAATTAGTTTTGAACGCTCGACTGAGAAACAAAAGGTAAGACATACGTGACGACGTCACATAAAACAAACGGGCTACATAGGCAGCCCGTTTGAAAGGTGGGTATTACAGCGCCTGAACGGGATTCATCGCAGCGCCGGGGAAGGCCGTATCTTCACCGCGTTCACGCCACGGCGCCAGATCGCGGCTGCGGGAGGCTACCGCGCTGTCCCACAGCTGATACGCGTCCTTACCGAGCATCAAACGCACCGGCGGGGTGGCGCTGGCCACCATATCGACGATCACGCGAGCGCCCTTAACCGGATCGCCCATCTGTTTGCCGTTCTGCGTGCGGTAATACTCCACCATGCCGGCATCCAGTGGCGCATAGGCCGCGATTTCGCGTTCGGCCTTCATGGCGGCGCTGCTGGCGAAACCGGTACGGAAGGCGCCCGGCTCGATCAGCGTGACGTGGATCCCCAGCGGCTTGACCTCGTGGTGCAGCGCTTCGGTAAACCCTTCCAACGCGAATTTGGTGGCGTTGTACAGGCCGCTGCCGGGGAAGGCCACCAGGCCGGCGATGCTGGTCAGATTGAGAATATGGCCGGACCGTTGAGCACGCATCTGCGGCAGCACTTCACGCGACAGCTCGGCGGCCGCGAAGAAGTTCAGCTCCATCTGGGCGCGGATCTGTTCGGAAGTGAACTCTTCCAGCGCCCCGTAAGAACCGGCGCCGGCGATGTTGGCCAGTACGTCGAGGCGGCCGAAGGTTTCTACGGTCTTCTTCAGGGCGGCGGCGCGCGCCGCAGGATCGGTCACATCCAGCTGCAGAGCCAGCGCGCGTTCGCCGTGGCCGGCGGCGATCGCCTGCAGCGGCGCCAGGCGGCGGGCGGTGAGCACCACGTTGTCGCCCTTGGCCAGCACGGCTTCAGCCAAAGCCTGGCCGAAGCCGGAAGATGCGCCTGTAATAAACCAGGTTTTGTTCATATCGAGATTCCTCGTTATCGTGGAGAGTTACAGTTGAATTTCAGTGAGTTCTGCGCCATCAAAGGCGGTGTCTTCACCCCGTTCGCGCCAGGCGTTAAGCTCCTGCTGGCGTTTGGCGAGGGTGGTGTCCCACATGGCGTAAGCGTCGCGCCCCAGCATCAGGCGCACCGGCGGGGCCGTGAGAGTGATCAACTCCAGCATGCGCTGCGCCGCTTTGGCGGGATCGCCCATCTGTCGGCCGGCGGACTGCGCCAGGTAGGTTTCAAACGGTGCAATCGACGGGCGGTAGGCCTCGATGCGCTGCGTCGGCCGCATGTTCACGTCGCCGGCGAATTCGGTGCGGAAGGCGCCGGGCTCGACCAGGGTCACGTGGATCCCCAGCGGCCTGGCCTCGATGGCCAGCGACTCCGTCCAGCCTTCGAGGGCAAACTTCGCCGCGCAATAGGGGCCGGCGGCGTTCATCGCCACCAGACCGGCGATGCTGCTTACGGTGATCACGTTGCCGCTGCCCTGGCGCCGCATCTGCGGCAGCACGGCGCGGGTCATCTCCGCCGCCGCAAAGAAATTCAGCTCCATCTGCTCGCGCAGCTGTTCGAGGCTGAACTCTTCGCAGGCGCCGGCTACACCGCGCCCGGCCAGGTTGGCCAGCACGTCGATGCGGCCGAACCGCGCCAGGGTATCGGCGACCGCCTTATCGCGCGCGGCGGCATCCGTGACGTCCACCGCCAAAGGCAGCACGCGATCCTCCTGGCCCTTAGCCAGCGCCTGCAGGCGGTCGAGACGGCGGGCGGTCACCACCACCCGATCGCCGTTGGCGATGGCCGCTTCCGCCAGGGCTTTGCCCAGGCCCGACGAGGCGCCGGTGATCAGCCACACTTTATGGTCATTGTTCATTTCAGGTTTCCTGCGAATAAATAAAACGGCGCTTAGCGCCACCAACGGCTGCCGGGGTGCGGCCGAACGATATCGACACGTTCGCCGATCATCGGCGTCGCGACCTGCACGCTAAAGGGAGCGGCATGGCGCAGTACCTGGTCGAACGGGTCTTGCCAGGCGTGCATCGCCAGATCGAAGGTGCCGTTATGGATCGGCAGCAGCCAGCGGCCGAGCAAATCCCGATGCGCCTGCACGGTTTGCTGAGGGTGCATATGCACATAGGGCCAGCGTTTGTCGTAGGCGCCGGTTTCCATCAGCGTCAGGTCAAAGGGGCCAAAACGGCGGCCAATCTCGGCATAACCGGTGAAATAGCCGCTGTCGCCGCTGAAGAACATCCGCAGCTCATCGTCTTCAATCACCCAGGAACACCACAGCGTGCGGTTGCCGTCGGTCAGGCTCCGGCCCGAAAAGTGCTGGGCCGGGGTAGCCGTCAGCCGCAGGCCGTCGATTTCCGTGCCTTGCCACCAGTCGAACTGGCGGATTTTTTCCGGCGCCACGCCCCAGGCCGCCAGGCGATCGCCCACGCCGAGCGGTGCGACGAACTGGCCCACCTTGCCGTCCAGCGCCCGAATGGCGGCCCGGTCCAGATGGTCGTAATGATCGTGCGAGAGGATCACGGCGCGGATCGGCGGCAGCTCCTCGATCGCGATCGGCGGCGCGTGAAAGCGTTTTGGCCCGGCGAACGGCAGCGGCGAGGCCCGCTCGGAGAACACCGGATCGGTCAGCCACCATTGGCCGCGCAGCTTGAGCAACACCGTGGAATGCCCCAGACGGTACAGGCTACGATCGGGTGCCGCTTCAAGCTCGGCGCGCGACAGGCGCTGAATCGGCACCGGCGTCGCCGGCACCGTGCCTTTGGGTTTGTTGAAAAATACGTCCCACCACACGCGCAGGGTGGACTCGGGCAGATCACCCGGCGCCGGCGGCCGCTGATTGTTAAAGCGCCGATCGCGCCATTGTGGCGATGAAGCATAGCCGCCCGATGTCGGGCGCAATTTGGAACAACGGCTCAAAGTCAGAATTCCCTCAGCACAGCAATGGATGATTCGGGCAGCGGCGCGGTTCAGGTCGCCTTTGCCCGCACGACGCGATAAAACTTGTCGTCAAGAATAAGCCTTGAGGGACGGACGATCCATGCGCTAAAGTACTTGTTTGTTTATCAAGAGTACGGATTTCATCATGGACCCGCTGTCAGACGTGTTGTCGCTGCTGCAACCCCAAAACCAGTTTTACGCCGGTTTCGACGCCGCCGGGGACTGGTCGTTCGAGTTTCCCCCTCATGAAGGCATCAAATTCACGGCGGTGATGCGCGGCGCCTGCTGGGGCATGACCGACGATCTGACGCAGCCGATCCATTTCCGCGAAGGGGACTGCTTTTTGCTGAACAGTCGGCGGCGCTTCAGGGTCGCGTCCGATCCGGCGTTGCCGCCGCAGGGAGGGGAGCAGATCATGGCCGAGGCGACGCGCGACGGCATCGCCGTGCATAACGGCGGTGGCGAGGTCTTTTTGATCAGCGGGCGTTTCGGTTTTTCCGGCCAGCATGCGGCGCTGCTGTTTGATGCGCTGCCGCCGATCATCAACATCCCCAAAGCCTCGAGCCAGGCGGGCGTTTTGCGCTGGACGCTCGAACAGTGGACGAACGAGTTGCGTCACCCGCAGCTCGGCGGTGCGCTGATGTCGACCCACCTGGCGCACTTGATGCTGGTGCAGGTGTTTCGCCAGTTCCTCGAAACGGCCCATGGGCTGCCGAAAGGTTGGTTTCTGGCGCTGACCGACCGCCAGATCAGCCTGGCGATCGCCGCCATGCACGCCGAGCCGGCGCGCAACTGGACGCTGGAAGAGCTGGCCCGCATCGCCGGCATTTCCCGCACCGTATTCGCTCAACGTTTCAAAGGGCTGGTTGGCAGCACCGCCATGGAATACCTCTCGCGTTGGCGTATGCTGCAGGCGGCAGATCGCCTGCGGGCCGGTAAAGAAAACGTCGCGTCGATCGCCTACTCGTTGGGATACGGCTCGGAAAGCGCGTTCAGCACCGCCTTCAAACGGGTGATGGCGCAGTCGCCGTCGCAGTATCGGCGGCAAATGCCGGCCGGGGCGAGTGAACCGGAGTGAAAGGGGGCGCAGCGGCCGTGACCGCCGCGCCTGGCTTTACTGGCTGATGCTCTGCTGCAGCGCCTGAACGGAGGAAACGATGCCGGCATCGACCGACATGGTCAGGTCTTCCATTTCCAGCGACACCCAGTCGTTGTAGCCCATCATGCGCACCACCGAGAAGAACGCCTTCCACCACTGCAGATCCCGGCCGCAGCCGACGGCGACATAGTTCCAGGCGCGGCGGGCCACGTCGTCGATCGGTTTGGTCTCCAGCAGTCCGTTAACCTCAACGACGCCGCGCTCAAGGCGCACGTCTTTGCCGTGCACATGGTGAATGGCGGGGCCGAGGGCGCGGGCCACCGCGATGGGATCCGCACCCATCCAGATCAGGTGGCTGGGATCGAGGTTCAGGCCCACCATCGGGCCAACGGCCTCGCGCAGCCGGAACAGCGTTTCCGGGTTCCACACCAGCATGGCGCTGAAGTTTTCCAGCGCAAAGCGCTCGACGCCGCACGCTTTGGCCCGAGCGACCAGCGCCTGCCAATAGGGGATTGCCACTTCATTCCATTGATAGTCCAGACAGTTTTTCACCGTCGGCGGCCAGCTGACGGTATAGGTGATCCAGTTGGGAATGGTGTCATGCGGGCTGGCCGGGGGCAGGCCGCTCATCATAACGATCTTTTTCACCCCCAGCAGCCCGGCCAGCTCCAGCGTATTGTCGGTTTGGCGCTGATGGCGTTGCCCCAGTTCGCCGGGATCGAGCGGATTGCCGGAGACGTTGAGCGCGGCGATTTCCATGCCGCGGCTGGCCAGCGCCTGCTGCAGCTGCCGGCGTTTGGCGGGGTTAGCCAGCAGATCGTCGGTATCCAGATGGGGCGCCGGAGACCAGCCGCCGGTGGTCATTTCCACGCCGCTCACCCCCAGCTCCAGCAGCCGATCCAGCATCTGCTCGAAGGGTAAATGACCCAGGCTGTCGGTACAGAATGAAAGTTTCATGGTGCTTTCCTTATTGGTAATTAACCCAGGTGGCGCCGTTGTCGGCGGAGCGAACGCAGTTTTCAATCCAGCGCACGCCTTCCAATCCGGCGTCGATATCCGGATAGATCAGCGTGGCCAGCGTCTGCCGATCGCCGCGCTGGCTGGCGCTGATGGCGATGGCGAACTTGAGGTAGATATTGGCCCAGGATTCGGCCAGCCCTTCGGTATGCAGCGCACCGAGCCGCTCTTCGGCCAGGGCGCTGTCGTCCAGATAGGGCATGCCGTGGTGCAGCGTTTGGTTGGGCCGCCCCTGGATCTCATGGCGCAATTCGCCGGGGGCAGCGTCGCTCCACTGCAGGCTGGCGAGCGAGCCCACCACGCGGATGCTTTGGCTGTCCATTGCGCCTGCATTGACGGCGGAGGCCCACATGCGGCCGACGGCGCCGTTTTCGTAGTGCATCAGCACCATGGCGTTGTCTTCCAGCGGGGCGCGAGAAGGAATAAAGCTCTGGCGATCGCACAGCAGGGAGGCAATCTTCATATCGGGCATCACCAACTGCGAGATGTAGAAGGTATGGGTGGAGATGTCGCCCAGCACAAAAGAGGGGCCAGCGATTTTCGGATCGACGCGCCACTTTTGCGCCTCGAACGTGTCCGCGCTTTCGTTGGCATTGAAACCGTGGGTGTATTGCAATTCGACCATGCGTATTTCGCCGATGTCGCCGTTCGCAATCATGGCGCGCATCTGCATCAGCAGCGGATGGCCGGAGAAGCCGTAAGTTACGCCGACGATCAGGCCTTTCTCCGCCGCCAGCGCCTTGATTTCTCTCGCCTCCGCCGTGGTGAAGAACAGCGGCTTTTCGCAGATGACATGCAGGCCAGCATTCAGCGCGGCGCGCGTGATTGCATAATGGGTGCCGTTGGGGGTGGCGATGGTCACCACCTCAACGCCATCTTCGCGGTCGGCTTCTTGATCCAGCAGCTGTTGATAGTTGTCATAGCAGCGTTCGGCGGGCACGCCGAGGTTGACGCCAAACTCACGTCCGCGCGCTGCGTCGATATCAAAAGCGCCGGCAACCAGCCGATAAGCGGTGTTGTCGCGCAGTGCGCCGGAACGGTGCTTGTAGCCCACCTGGCTGAGGCGGCCGCCGCCGATCATCGCCCAACGCAGCGGGCGAGGGATGCTTCTTTCACCATTTAACATGCTGACTCCTGATACTGTGGTTTTGCACTCGGGTGCAAAATGGGTTGAAAAAGAGAGTGGCAACGGTTTATTTCTGGTTCATCTGTGCAAATTGCGGGTAGTTTTCTCGCGTCACGGCGGCATAAGGCACCCAGTTGTAAGGCTCGGTTTTAGTGTGATCCAACATCGCTCGGGTCACTTTCACCGCGCCGATCGCTTGGGCTTTGGCATCCTGGAAAATGGTCACCGCCAGGTCGCCGCTTTTGATAAATTGCAGGCCGTCTGGCGTGCCGTCGATACCGGCGACCAGCACGCCATTCTTTTTGGCCTGCTTCAGCGCCATGATCGCGCCGATGGCCATTTCATCGTTGTTGGCGGCGATCGCATCGATCGGCGTGCCGTTCAGCAACCAGCCGGAAACCACGTCGACCGCTTCATTGCGCTGCCATTTGGCGGTCTGTTTCTCTACCACTTTCATGTCTTTGTGTGTGGCGATTACCGCCTCTACCGCACGGGTACGTTCGCGGGTTTCTTCGTTGGAGAGGGCGCCCATCAGGATCGCCACGTTGCCGCGGTAATTCATTTTTTTCGCCAGCGCCTCCATCTGCAGGCGGCCGCTGAGCGCCGAGTCGGAGCCGACGTAGGCCGTCGCGCCGGTCAGCGGCACTTCGGGTTTGCGGTTGACGAAGATGAGGGGGATCGCGGCACGTTGGGCGGCCGCTATCATCGGCTGGACGCCTTGCGTATCGACCGGGTTGAGGATAATGGCATCCACGCCCTGATTAATCAGATCGTCTACCTGCTGCACCTGCAGGGCGACATCGCCCTTGGCATCGACGAACTGGCCCTGCAGCTGCTGCGCAGCCAGTTCTCGTGCCATTTGGCTGCGCAGGATGGAGACGAAGTTGAGATCGAAGTTGGCCAGCGCCACGCCGACCTGGTAGGTCTTGGCCTGGGCGGTCACGACAAACAGCGAGCAGGCTAACATCAACAGCAGTCTGGTTTTTTTCATTACGGTATCCTGTCGAGATGAGAGGTGTTGTGTTAAAGCAGTGTATTTGCAACCGGGTGCAAAACAAGAGACAAGACGGCGATGAGTCTCTGAATGCCACCGTGAATGTTGGCTATGGATAAAATTCGGTCAACTGGGGAAAGGTGAAAACAGCGTGGACGATCACAAACTCTTTACCTTTTGCACCCGGTTGCACAACAAATTGCAATCGGGTGCAAAAACGGGACATAATTGCAGCAGGAATGCCGACGGGCGCTTAGGGGATCTGAGCGAGCAGGGTATAGTTTGACTTCATCGAAGCCGGGATCGACGCAACCATGATAAAACACCACAAAGCCACCGCCAGCGACGTCGCCGAAAAGGCCGGCGTCTCTAAATGGACGGTATCGCGCGCCTTTACGCCCGGCGCGTCGATCTCGGACAGCGCGCGTGAAAGCGTACTGGCGGCGGCGGCCGAGTTGGGCTATCGGCCAAACCTGCTGGCGCGCAGCCTGTCGCAAAAACGCACGCAAATCATCGGCGTGGCCATCGACGAGATGAAGAACCCGCATTCGATGATGATGCTCGATATGGTCACCAAACAGCTGCAAACCCGCGGCTATATGGCGCTGCTGCTGAACATCACCGCCGGGGAAAACTACCGGGCGGTGATGGCGATGGCCGATCAGCTGCAGGTCGATGGCATTTTGTTCCTGGCGACGGTGTTAACCCAAGAGTGGGCGGCGATCGCGCAAGACCTGCATCAGATCCCGCTGGTGCAGGTGTGCCGCAATACGGAAAGTGAACACATTGATGTGGTCAATATCGACGGTTACCGCGCCGGCGAAGAGATCGCTGAGTTGCTGATAGAACAAGGGCATCGGCGCTTTGGCTACATGAAGGGGCCGGACACGCAAAGCAGCCATTTGCTGCGCATGGAAGGCTACCGCGACAAACTGATGGCTGCCGGCTTTCAGTTGGATCGGGTGCTCACCGCCGGCCACTACGATCGCCAACGCGGTTTCCAGCTGATGAGCGAATACCTGCAGGCAACGCCGGAAAGCGAGCGGGTTGAGGCGCTGTTCTGCGAGAACGACGTGTTGGCGCTGGGGGCGCTCGAAGCGCTCAGGCAAACGGCGCCGTCGTCCGCGATGGCCGTGGTCGGTTTCGACGATATCGATGAAGCCGGCTCAGCCAATTGGGCGCTGACCAGCTACAGCCAACGCATCGACCGGCTGGTCGAGGAGGCTTTGAATCGCCTGATCGACAATCGCGCCACGGCAGACGGCGCCTGGCGGCACGGAGAGTTGCGGGTTCGGCGGTCGCATTTGGCTGGGAAACCGGCGTAAGGATTTCTTTTTGTGTGACAATGTCACTATTGAGGCTTGATGAGAGCACATCGAGATAGAAAGAAAAAACTCTATAGAAGAGAAAGCGTGACATCCAGAGGGCCCATAGCCAGCGGTGGTGAGTACCGCTGGGAACGGCATAGCAAACAGCTGGATGATGAGCAGTTGCCGCTGCGTGAAAGCATGCATGGGCGGATACAACATGGCATGGATTACACGCCGCTATTTCAATTTTTGCTCAGTAAAGTGGGCCAACCCTGGAGTGAAGTGCACAGCGAAGCGGTTAGTCGGTTGGATAAAGAAGCACCTATTTTTTACCTGGTGGCGCTGCACCGTAAAAACTGGCAGAGCTATGTCTGCTGTGGTGAGTCGAGCTATTACAGCGGGCTATGCATAGATGAGCACGGGATACTGCAGAAAGTGAACCCGGCATTCACCGCAGAAGATGTGCCGGTGAGATGCCGCTGTTGTACCTATACGTTCAACGGGGAACTGGTGCCCGTCACGGAAAAAAACTGGCAAAAACCCTATGAGAAGGAATCCTGGGAATAGTCAGGTTTCACGAGTGTCATTCAGATGTAGATTGACTGCCGAAGTTTGCCAGATTTCACGTAGCGCGATCAAAAAGGAGGGCATTTTGACCCATTTTGCACAGTGGCTTAGCCAAATTCAGGCGCTTGAGGTTGAACTGCACCAGCCAACAACGCGCTGCGATCCGAAACATGTCGCGGCATTGTTGCATGAAGACTTTGAAGAGATTGGTCGTTCAGGCCTACGTTATGACAAATGCCAAACCGTTGCGGCGCTGGAGATGGAAACGGATTATCAGCCAATTTTCGCCGAAGGTTTTAAGCTGGCGAAAATCAGTGAAGGCGCCGTGTTGCTAACGTACAAAAGTTTTCAGCGTGATGCGCAGGGCCGCGCCGTTCGTTGCACTGAACGCTCATCGATTTGGCTGCTGACGGAAAAGGCGGGTTGGCAGATGCGCTTTCATCAAGGTACGCCGGCAGAGGATTGAGCAGAGTTTAAAAAGCTGATCGAATGGAGTCATTTAACTCACGCTATAAGTTTTTCTATAGGCTACTAAAAATTATCATCATTTGTTAACCATAAAAAATAAAATATAATCATGAGGAAAAACAAAACCCTGCATAAATTAAACCTTATATTTATGCTGGAATAATTTCATTATATAAACATTGACTATAAAAGGTTTGCTATGAAATTGCGACTTACAATATTTGCCACATTGGTATTAAGCATGCCTATGGCACCCTCTGCTTTTGCTTTGACTTTACAAGATCAAGTTAAACAGTACGAAAAAGAGGGCTGGAAGGTAGGGTTGTCAATTCTATCTTCAGATGATAAAACGATTTCTATAAATGGAAACCAACGCTTTCCTTTAGATAGCACAGTTAAATCAATTGCTTGTGCCAATGTCCTGGCAAAGGTTGATGCAAAGAAGCTTTCATTAAATCATTCTATGGTAGTGACTGAAAAAAATATTGTGACCTATTCACCCGTTGCTAAAGATTATATGAACAAGCCATTTACGCTTGAGCAAGCTTGCAAAGCGGCCAATGAATACAGTGATAATACAGCAGCTAATTTTGCTATTTTTTCGGGTGGAGGACCAGAAGCTCTGACCGAATTTATGAGATCTATAGGAGATACGGTTACTCGCTCTGACCGATATGAGCCAGAATTGACGGTCAATCCCGTGGATGATTTGCGAGATACAACGACTCCTGATGCGATGAGCAAGAGTATCAAGAAAATTTTGACCGGCGAAGTTCTCAGCGATGCATCAAAAGCGCAATTGAAAGAATGGATGGTCAATAACAAAGTCGCTGATAATATGCTTAGAGCGTCTCTTCCTAAAGGATGGAAAATCGCCGATAGGTCAGGTGCAAGTGATTATGGTGTCAGAGGGATAACGTCGATGGTCTGGTCAAATAATCATGATCCTGTATTCATCAGCATCTATGTGAGAAAAGCGGATACCTCTTTGGATGAACGCTCAGCGGTGATCCGTACTTTAGGTTCGCATATATTTGACGAATACCTTAGCCACTAAGAGGATAGTAGTAAGAGGTTAGGGGTTCTATGGAAGAGCCCCGATAAGCAGCAGAGAGTTACGTACTCAGGAAAGCTCCACGCCATGGCGGTTAGCATTCATCAGGTTTAATTTAACATAATATACATTATGCGCACCAAGGTGGTGATATGTGGATTCTGCCGTCCGGGCCTGATTCATGGGCTTTCTCCTGTGGCTAGCCATGCCGGCGCCGGCTGCTCATGCCGCTGAACTAATTCGTTTTTCAACCGGCCATAAGCCGCCGGGTTTTGCCGACGGTCTTCTGCTGCCTGGTGTTTGTGTTGCTCAGCAATACCATGATGCTTGCGCAGAAAATCTCTGAACGCCAACTGTTTGATCGCCTGTTCACTTGCTGCAGCAACGCCTGCCAGTAATGCTGTTCTCGCCACGCGGCGTAGATCTCATATCATGCATCTTGTCATTCACACCATCCAACGCCGCCAGGCTTTCAATCTCCAGCAAGATATCAATCGTTGGTTTGGCACTGCTGTACTACCGATATGATGAATTGCCGTTAATACGCCAGCCTACATCTCGCGTAGTTTCAACGCTTCATCTTGATAACGTTCCAGCCACTGCGTCTCATAGCCCTCGACCATGATGCTGCGTGCGCCATTTCCCGTTTCAGTAATGATGACCGGACATGATTTTCTAAGGCGCATACCTGCCGATATTGGCCAGAAATCCCCTGCTTTTTTGATCGCGCTACGTGAAATCTGATAAAACGTGGCGGCTAAGATACTGCAGATTTCTCCCAAACGCGTCACTTAAACGGGCACTATTTGTATGCTAAATACGCATTGGCGTGCGTTTGTATCGCTTTCGGCGCCCACCACGGCGTTGGCTATACTGAATGGGAATATTCTTCCATGCTCCAGGAGCCTCTCCATGTTTGACCATGTGAAATTTGGCGTCAGCGACTTTGCCCTTAGCAAAGCGTTTTTCCTCAATGCGCTGGCGCCGCTGGGCGTAAAGATCGTTGCCGAAGGCGAGCCCGGCTATGGCGTCGAACTTTGTCCCGATCGGGGTAACGTGTCATTGTGCCTGTTTCAAACCGATGAAAAGCCGGCACACCTGCACCTGGCATTTGCCGCAAGCAGCCGTGAACAGGTCGATGCGTTCTACCACGCTGCGCTAAATGCCGGCGGCATAGACAATGGCGCACCCGGTTTACGGCCCAATTACCATGCCCACTACTATGCGGCATTTGTGATCGCCCCGGATGGCCACAATATCGAAGCGGTTTGCCATAACCCGATGAGCTAGTGATTTTTCCAGTTAAAACAGTATATTAATCACGAGTTAACACATTGAATTTAACATAATGCAATTGTGACGCCGTCACTTAACGTTACCCCGTCACGTCAATCCACTCTGCTCCGGTGATGCTGGCCAGGCGTTGTGGCGCAATTCTCACGCCTGAGTTATCGCTGCCACCTGCCGGAAGCACTTCACCGTAGCTGCACAGGCTGCGATCGCAGTAAATTCTCACCGCTGCCGGTGCGGCAAAGGGGCAAACGCCACCGGGCGGATAGCCGGTCAGCGCCTCCACTTCCTCCGCCGGCAGCATGCGCGCCTTTACGCCGAAGAATTGTTTGTACTTCTTGTTGTCGATTCTGGCGGTTCCCGCCATCACCAACAGCACCACGCCATCGTTCACGCGAAACGACAGCGTCTTGGCGATCTGTCCGCTCTCCACGCCAAAGGCTTCCGCCGCCAGCGCCACCGTGGCGGTATTCTTTGTGAGCACCGTCACCGCCGTTTCCGGGGCGTGCTCGGCCAGAAATCGCTGAACGCGCTCTATACTCATGCCCTTTCTCCCGATGTTGCTAAGCCATTGATAATGCCGCAGTGAGGGTTCAGGTTTTAACATCGCATGCTAAAAATGAGAATCAAAATTGTTCAAATCGGTGAATCTGAACAAAGCTTTAAGGGGCCTACGCCTTTTTTACCTATCATTTTTCATGGAGATACCTGCATGACAACGCAAACCACAGCAAGGCCTTCAGCGGCCGCGGTGGCCGTCTATGAATGGCTCAATCCGCTCCCCTACGGATTTTTCACCGCGGCGCTGATTTTCGACATCATCTATGACTGCACGGCGAATATTCAGTGGGTCAATGGTGCCAGCTGGCTGATCGCCATCGGCCTGGTTTTTGCCATTATTCCCCGGCTGATTAACCTGGTTCAGGTGTGGTTCGGTAGCGGCCGGCTGCAGGGCTCACCGGTCAAGCTCCATTTCTGGTTGAATCTGATCGCCATCGTTCTCGCCATCATTAACGCTTTCGTGCATAGCCGGGATGCGTATGCCGTGGTGCCGCAAGGCCTGGTGCTGTCTGCGATCGTGGTCGCGCTGCTGAGCCTCGCCAACATTCTGCTGGCCGTGGGCGCCCGCGCAAAATAAGGAGGTTTTCATGAGGCTATCATCCACCGCGATTGCGCTTTCCGCCGTGCTGGCGCTGGCCGGCTGCGATAACAGCGCCGTCATTTCGCCGGAACAACAAATGGGGCCGGATCCGATGTTGCCGGCGGCGCAAGACTTCCTGATGCCGCCGATGCAGGTGCCAAAGGGCGTCGGCTGGCAACAGAACCAGATGCCGAAAGTGGCCGAGGGTTTGAAAATCGATAAGGTGGCGGACGGTTTGCTGCATCCGCGCCAGCTGCTTACACTGCCGAATGGCGATGTCCTGGTGGTGGAAGCCAACGGGCCGGGTACGGAGGCGGTGAGCACGCCCAAGCAGCTGATCGCCGGGCTGGTGAAAGGCCAGTCCGGTAAAGGGGGCAAAGGCGGTAACCGCATCACCCTGCTGCGTCCAACCGTCGACGGTAGCTGGGAAAAGCATGTTTTCCTCGAGGGGCTCGATTCCCCGTTCGGCGTCCAGCTGATTGGCAACACCCTGTACGTGGCCAACACCGGCAACATCATGCAGTACGCCTATCAGCCGGGCGAAACGCGCATCAGCGATGCGGGTAAAGAGCTGGCCGATCTGCCGGACACCATCAACCACCACTGGACCAAGGCCCTGCTGGCCAGCCCGGACGGTAAAAAGCTGTATGTCGGCGTCGGTTCCAACAGCAACATCACCGAAAACGGCCTGGCCGTAGAGTACCGGCGCGCCGCCGTGCTGGAAGTGGACACCGCCTCTGGCGCCAGCCGCGTCTTCGCCAGCGGCCTGCGCAACCCAACCGGGCTGCAGTGGGAACCGCACAGCGGCAAGCTGTGGGCCATCGTCAACGAGCGTGACGAAATCGGCGCCGATCTGGTGCCGGACTACCTGACCTCGGTGCAGGACGGCGGCTTCTACGGCTGGCCTTACAGCTATTTCGGCCAGCACGTCGATCGGCGGGTGCAGCCGGCGCGGCCGGACCGGGTGGCGAAAGCCATCAAGCCGGACTACGCCCTCAGCTCGCACGTCGCGCCGCTGGGGCTGCTGTTCTATACCGCGAACGTACTGCCGGCCGAGTATCGCGGCGGCGCCTTTGTCAGTGAGCACGGCAGCTGGGATCGCTCGCCGCTGAACGGCTACCGGGTCAGCTACGTGGCGTTTGAGCAAGGCAAACCGGTCGGCAAACTCAAAGCGGTGGTCACCGGCTTTGTCTCCGACGACGAGAAGAAACTTTATGGCGCACCGGTAGGATTAACGGTCGACAAGGCCGGCGCCCTGCTGATTGCGGATGACGTGGGCAACACCGTTTGGCGCGTCAGCGCTCAATAACGTTAACGGGCAGGTTCTTGGGGGATCTGCCCGTGACATTGTCACTCAACACCCTGCGCCAACCAGACCGTTCTTCCCCCGCAGGCGGGATCTTCCACCACATGGTCGACCACGCGGAAGCCGTTCTCCTGCAATAAACGTCTGTACTCCTCCGGCGCCAGGCTGGCGTGAAACAGCGGCTGGCCTTCGAAGCTGCCGATCGCCACGCCGTCGGCTGGGCCGCTGGTGAACATCAGTGCGGCGTGCGGCCCGGCATGCCGTCTGAACAGCGGAAACATGCGGCGCTGATCGTTGCGCGCCAGATGAAAGAAGCTGTCCCAGGCCAGCAGGCCGTCGAACTTCGTCGCCAAATCCAGCTGGCGCATATCCATTTGTCGCCACTCCTGCTGAGGAAAACGCTGCCGGCAGCGCGCGATCATCGCCTGCGCACCGTCGACGCCGGTGACCCGATACCCCTGTTCGATAAAATAGGCGGCGATCGGCGCGCCATTGCCGCAGCCGAGATCCAGCAGCCGCGCATTGGCCGGGGTGAGCTGCAAAAAGCGATCGAGCCACGGCCGTTCAAACAGCGTGGTGGGTCTGAGGCGTTCCCAGGCGGCGGCATGTTCGTCATAAAGTGGGATAATGGTGCTCGCCAGTTTTTCCGTCATTAATATTGTCCCCGTCACGTGATTGGCGCAAAAAAAATAGCCTTTGGTCAGAATTAAAGCGCTTATTCGATAATATATTCATCAACAGACCGTTGACCAGAAATAAAAGGTTTTAACATTTCGACATAAACCAGTACAATTCCCTACCCTGTGTTAACCCTTTTTTTAGGTTGATTGTGTCGTTAATTCAGCGCTCTGCATCGCGACATCGGGCCGCCGCCTGGTTAGGGATGTTTGCCATTCTGATGTTGTTCATTGCGCCGGTGGTCTCGCGATCCCTGGAGCATGTACGCGCCGGAAGTGCTGGGACGACCGTCATGGCGGATTGCGGCATGGAGATGCCGATGCATCACGGGATGCACTCGCCGCCGCCTGAGCCTGAAAAAGCCGCACAGCCGCTGATGCAGCACGGCGGCGGCCATCACAACATGGCGATGATGATGGACGACAGCGCCTGCGGCTACTGCGTGCTGTTGCTGCACGCGCCGCTGCTGGACGTGAGCCACGCCCCGCTGTTCTGGTCCCAGTCGCTGGCTTCGCGCCCGCCGCCGATTCACTATCTCGTTCCCCTGTTTGCCCACATCGTTCACACCGAATTACAGCCGCGCGCGCCCCCCGTCTCTTTCCTCTGATTTAACAATAAGCCCATTGCCGTTCTCTGTATTGCCGTTGATCGCTTCAACCCGGCGGAATTAATTCGCCCAACGGTTAATCACCGAGACGACATTATTAATCCGGTTATTTCCACGTTGATGGAATTAACCCCGTATTTTCCGATGGTGATTTTCGCCAGGCCGCCCCACGCCTGAATAATCCCACGGCCAAGAACGGAAAAGAGTTAGCTTAAGGAAAGATGATGTTTAAACCGACTTATAAAAAGAACGCCGTTACCCGCGCCATCACCACCGCCATGCCGCTGTTCCTGCTGGCCGGCCACGCGGCGCAGGCGCATCAGCACCCTACCGACGCACAGGTTAATGATGGCGACGTGATCACCGTCACCGCGCCGCTCTACTCCCCGTTGACCATCGTCACCTCGCCGAAAACCCCGCGCCAGCCGGTGCCGGCCAGCGACGGTTCGGACTACCTGAAAACCATCCCCGGCTTTTCGCAAATCCGCAACGGCGGCACCAACGGCGATCCGGTGTTCCGCGGCATGTTCGGTTCGCGGTTGAAGATCCTCACCGACGGTTCGGAAATGCTGGGCGCCTGCCCATCGCGGATGGATGCGCCGACCTCTTACATCTCGCCGGAAAGCTTCGATCTGTTGACCATCACCAAGGGGCCGCAGACGGTGCTGTGGGGGCCGGGATCGTCGGCGGGCACGGTGCGTTTCGAGCGCGAGCGCCCGCGCTTCGACAAGCCGGGCATCAAGGGCAGCGCCAGCGTACTGACCGGCTCCAACGGCCGCTGGGACGAGAATATCGACGCCAGCCTCGGTGCCGAACAAGGCTACCTGCGGGTGATGGCCAACAAATCCCGCTCCAACGACTATCAGGACGGAACGAATACGCGCGTGCCGTCACGCTGGGACAAGTGGAATGGCGATCTGGCGCTCGGCTGGACGCCGGGCAACGACACGCTGCTGGAAGTGACCATGGGCCGCGGCAACGGCGAAGCGCGCTATGCCGGCCGCAGCATGGACGGTTCGCAGTTCAAGCGCGAAAGCCTGGGCATGCGAGTGGAAAAATCCAACATCGGCGAGGTGCTGGATAAGCTGGAAGCGCAGGTCTACTACAACTACGCCAACCACGTGATGGACAACGTTACCCTGCGCTCGCCGGGCAGCGGCGGCATGGGTGGCCACGGGGGCCATGGCGCTATGAACATGGGCGGCCACGGCGGGCACATGATGTCCTCCGGCATGACGATGCAGCTCGATCGCCGCACCGTCGGCGGCCGCGTGATGGGCACCTGGCAGTGGCAGGACGTGAAGCTTGAAAGCGGCCTGGACACCCAAACCAACACCCATCGCAGCATGAGCCGCGGCAGCTGGGAAAAAGACGCCCAGTTCAACAGCTACGGCGCCTTCAGTGAACTGACCTGGTCCACCAGCGAACAGGATAAACTGATCGGCGGCGCGCGTCTTGACCGCACCCTGGTGGAGAATTTCCGCAGCGGCAGCGACGGGGAACGTTCGGATACCCTGCCGAGCGGCTTTATGCGTCTTGAGCATACGTTGGCCGACCTGCCGCTGATGCTGTATGCCGGCGTCGGTTATACCGAGCGCTTCCCGGATTATTGGGAGCTGTTCTCGCCGAAGCTCGGCCCGAACGGCAGCAAGGATCCGTTCTCCAGCGTCAAGAGCGAAAAAACCACGCAGCTCGACATCGGCGCGCAGTACAACGGCAAACGCTTCAACGGCTGGGTTTCCGCTTACGTGGGCCGCGTCGATGATTTCATCCTGTTCAAATACGATCCGCACAACGCGCGTCTCAGCCAGGCCGATAACGTCAACGCCAACATCATGGGCGGTGAAATGGGCATGGGTTACCAGCTGAGCGAGCACTGGAAAACCGACGCCAGCCTGGCCTACTCCTGGGGCAAAAACACCAGCGATGGCCGGCCGCTGCCGCAGATCCCGCCGCTGGAGGCGCGTCTGGGGCTCACCTATGAGTACGGCGACTGGAGCGGCACCGGCCTGTGGCGTTTGGTCAGCAGCCAACACCGCGTGGCGATCAACGAAGGCAACGTGGTAGGCAAAGACTTTTCCGAAAGCGCCGGCTTCGGCGTGCTTTCCGCCAACGCCGCCTACAAGGTGAATAAGAACGTCAAGCTGAGCGCCGGTCTGGATAACATCCTGAACAAGACCTACAGCGAACACCTCAACCTGGCGGGCAACAGCGCCTTCGGGTATTCGGCCAATAGCGCGGTGAATGAACCGGGCCGCACCCTGTGGGCCAAGGTTAACGTCACCTTCTAAACCGTACACCGGGCGATGGGCAACCGTCGCCCGGTCAGGCGATATGCGATCCGGTTCTTAGGATATGAGTTTTAAGTTTTTCCCATTCGGTTGAGCGGCGATTAGTATCACTCTCAATCTAATCAAGGATCCGGAGGGAATATGCAAAAGCTCACTCGTTTTCTGGCCCTGCTCGGCGAGCTGATGATTGAAAAAGCCGAAGACGCCGCGCCGCAGGCTGCTCAGCCTGACGATCGCGACGACGCGTTGCCGCCGCGCCTCGAACGTGGGGTTCCGCTGGCCGACCGCTTCCTGTTCATGTAATTCCCCTCACTGTCTTTTGGTCCGGCACGTTCCGATATTTCATTATCGGACGCCTGCGTCTATCTTCTTTCGATGGTTCCAGCCGATTCATCATAGGAGATAGCAACGCAATGAAGATCAGAACGGTAACCCCGCAAGACGCTGAAGCCCTGACGCAGTTATTGAATGACGTGATCGCCGCCGGCGGCACGACGGCGATAGAAACACCCCTCACCCCCGCCGAATTCAGCGAATGGTTCATCAGCGGCAGCAATGCGCTGAGCTGCCAGGTCGCGGAGGTGGATGGGCTGTTGGTGGGCTTCCAGGCGCTGAGCGCAGATGATGCCCTGCCGCCCGATACCGCAGATATTGCCACCTTCTCCCGCCTGTCGCCGAAGGTGCGCGGCGTCGGCAGTGCGTTGTTCCCTGCCACATTAGCGGCGGCGAAGTCGCACGGTTTCAAGCACATCAACGCCACCATTCGGGCGGATAACGTCGGTGGCCTCGCCTACTATCACAAAATGGGCTTTCGCGATTACGACCGTTTGCCGCAGGTGCCGCTCAGCGATGGCACGCCGATCGACAGAGTCAAAAAACGCTTCTCCCTTTAACCCACCAACCCGCTCACACTGAACGCACGATATGTTCGCGCAGCCACCGGTGAGCGGGATCCCGGTGCGATCGTTCGTGCCACAGCATGGTCATTTCAAAGCCCGGCACCGCCAGCGGCGGCTCGAGCCGTTGTAATAAAGGCTGGTTGCGCACCAGCCGCTCCGGCAGCATCGCCACCAAATCGGACTGCGTCAGCACCGAGATAACGAACAGAAAATGTGGCACGGAAAGCACCACCCGCCGCGTCAGCCCCACGTCCGCCAACGCCCTGTCGGTCATGCCATAGAACCCGCCGCCGTCCGGCGAGACCATCACCTGCTCCAATTGGCAAAATTGCGCCGGCGTCAGCCTGGCATGCAGCTTGGGGTGGCCGACCCGGCCCACCAGCACATAGCGTTCGCTAAACAGCGTGCGCTGCCGCAGGCCGGATGGCGCACCTTCTCGGGTATGAAATGCCAGGTCGATTTCCCCTTGCTCCGCCCGTTTGGCGAGGCGCGCCGGGGCGATCTCCAGCACCGCCAGCCGGGTGCCGGGCGCCGCCGTGCGTAAACCGTTCAGCGCCGGCAGCACGATGGTGGATTCGCCGTAGTCAAAGGCGGCCACGCGCCAGGTATCGGTCGCCACGGCGGGATCGAACGGCGTCGCCGGCGTCACCGCCAACTCGAGCGCTGCCAATGCCTGACGTAACGGTTCCCGCAGCTGTTCCGCTCTGGCGGTCGGACGCATGCCGCGCGGGCCGGGCAACAGCAGCGGATCGTCAAAGATCGCCCGCAGTTTGGCGAGATGCACACTGACCGCCGGCTGGGAGAAATTGAGCCGCTGTGCCGCGCGCGTGACGTTGTGCTCCGCCAGCAGCGCGTCGAGCGTCACCAGCAGGTTGAGATCCAGCCGCCTTAAATTATTCATAGTTATACCTGGAATAACGGTAATTCATTTCTAATATACCGACTAACGCCCTAACCTGCAGCTCTCACACCAAGGAGAGCTGTTATGAATGTGCTGATTGTTTACGCCCACCCGGAGCCGCTGTCGCTGACCGGCTCACTGAAAAACTTCGCCGTTGAACGCCTGACGCAGGCCGGCCATCAGGTACAGGTGTCCGACCTGTACGCCATGAAGTGGAAAGCGGCGCTCGACGCTGACGACAGTCTGGAAGGCCCGGCAACGGCTCGTTTCGATCCTTCGCTGGATTCGCAGCGCGCGTTCGCCAACGGCATACAGAGCGCCGATATCGAACGGGAGCAGCAAAAATTGCGCTGGGCGGACGCGGTGCTGCTGCAGTTTCCGCTGTGGTGGTTCTCGATGCCGGCGATCCTCAAAGGCTGGGTAGAGCGTGTCTATGCCTATGGTTTTGCCTACGGCGTGGGTGAGCATTCCGACACCCATTGGGGTGACCGTTACGGCGAGGGGACGCTGGCGGGCAAACGGGCGATGCTGATCGTCACCGCCGGCGGCTGGGAGTCTCATTACGCCCCGCGCGGCATCAACGGGCCGATCGACGATATCCTGTTCCCGATCCAGCACGGCATGCTGCACTACCCAGGGTTCGAGGTGCTGCCGCCGTTCGTCACCTACCGCGCCGGCAAAACCGATGAAGAACGCTTTGCCGCCCTGTGCGAGCAGCTCGGGCAGCGGCTGGATAATCTGCGGAACGCCGAGCCAATCCGCTTTCGGCGGCAGAACGCCGGTGACTATCTGATCCCGCAGCTGACGCTGAAAGCGCATCTCGCGCCGGGGCAAGACGGTTTCGGCGTTCACATCGAGTAGCCGGATGCGCACGCCCGGGCGCATCCGGGGCGCGGCGTTAATTCAGGGCGGCGAGAAATGCCTGGTAGCCTTGCGCGCTGCGATCCAATTCGTGGGATTGCAGCGGCTCCACCGTCCCGTCCGACGCGGCCTCCTTGCCGTAAAAGGCGAAGAACGAGGCATAGTCGGCCCGCACGTAGCCGGCGGTGACTTCAAACGGCCGGAAGATTTCCTCCAGCGAATAACGATAGCGCCCGTCGCGCGCATAATCCTCTGCACGCACCCCCGCCGTGACCGCCAACGCCAGCTTCTTGTTTTGCATCTTGTAGCCGCTGCGGGAACCGTAGGCCCAGCCGTAGGTGAGCACGTCGTCCAGCCATTTTTTCAGCAGCGGCGGGCTGCTGAACCAGAAAATCGGGAACTGCAGCACGAGGTTGTCATGGGCTTCAATCAGCCGCTGCTCTTGGGCGACGTCGATCTGCCAATCCGGATAGGCCTGATGCAGTTCGTGCACGGTATACCGCTCCGGATAGCGCCGCAGCTCCTCCAGCCAGCGTTTGTTGACCACCGAGTTCGCCATATCGGGATGGGTCACCACCACCAAGGTTTTCATATCGATTTCTCCAGTCAGGTGTCTATCGGCGCATCATAGGTTATGCTGGAACAATGTAAAATACGCACACTCGCGACACATACTTACCCTGGAGAAAGTACCTAATGACCGCCGAATCCCACTGCAGCCCAACGGGCATCAGCCTCGAAGACACCGGCTATGGCTATACGTTGTCGGTGATCAACGGCAAATATAAAATGATTATTCTCTACTGGCTGGCGTTGTATAAGCCGGTATTGCGGTTCAACGAGCTGCAGCGCTGCATCGGCACCATTTCGTACAAAACGCTGAGTTCGACGCTCAAAGAGCTGGAAAAAGATCGCCTGGTGGTGAGAAAGGAGTATCCGCAGATCCCGCCCAAGGTGGAGTACAGCCTGTCCGAGCGCGGGCGTTCGCTGATCCCGGTGATCGACATGATGTGCAACTGGGGGGAGCAGCACCGGCCGGAACAGCCGGTGCCGTGAGGGGTTAGTTGTCTGCCGCCGCTGAGGTTGCCGCAGCGGGCTCATCGTGCTCGACCAACGCGTCCGCCGGCCGGCACTGGCGCAGCGTGCGCACGCTGAAGGCCACCAGCACGCCGAGCACGGCGGCGAATGCGCCGAACGACAGCACGCTCATCAACGGAGTAAACACCCTGCCCAGTACGCCGAGCCCCAGCGCGCCGATCGAATCGCCGGTTACGTCCTGCGCGGTGCCGAGGCTGTTCACCCGCCCCAGCAGATGATCCGGTGTGTTGCTCTGGATCAGCATGAATTGCAGGAGCGAGGCGATGGCATTGGCGTAGCCGTAGCACACCAGCGCCAGCAGCGCCGGCGCCAGGTGGCTGAACAGCCCCAGCGAAGCGATAGCGGTAAACGCGACGATGGCGGCGACCAGGATCAGTACGCCGGGACGAGCGTATCGCCCCACCCAGCCGCTGGTCAGCGCGCCCAGCATCGCGCCGAGCGGCACCGCGGAATACATCAGGCCGATAGAGGACGCGCCGACGTGGTAAGCGTCCTGCGCCAGCGCCGGGAACAGCACCCTGACGGCGCCGACGATGCTCATCAGCATCCCCAGCAACACCACCGACCCCACCACCTTATTGCGCCAGACAAACTGGAAGCCGCTGGCGAGCGCGCGCAGCGGGTGTTCCGGCTCCTGCTGCTGCGGCAACAGCGTCGGCAGGCGCACCAGCGGGATCAGGGTGCCCAGCGTCCCGGCGGCGGCCACGGCGAACGCCAGCCCCACGCCGCCGAACACGATGATAATCCCGCCCAGCGCCGGCGCCAGGATCGCGCCGATGCGCACCGTCACCATACTCAAGGCCCCCGCCGCCGCCAGGTTTTCGCGCCCGACCAGCAGCGGGATCACCGCCATTAGCGCCGTCATGCCCAGCGCGCCGAAGAACCCGTCCCAGGCCGCCAGCAGGTAAAGTGCCCACAGCGACGGCGTCGGGGCGAAGGCGTTCAGACTCAGGGCGACAAAGCCCAGCCCGCAGGTGCCGCGCGCAAACAGGATCAGCTTGCGGCGATCGTAGCGATCGGCGAGCACGCCGCCCAGCATCAGGCCGATAAACATGCCCACCCCGTCCAGCGCCACCGCCACGCCCACCTGCAACGTGGAGCCGGTCATCGCCTGGATCTGGATCGGCACCCCCACCGCCAACATGCCGAGGGAAAACACCGACAGCATGCGGGCGCAGAAAATCGCGCGGAAATGCGCATTGCTTCTCAGCAAGCTGAAATCAAGAAAAAAAGAAGGTCTGGCCATAGTGTCCTGCATATCATGTTTTAGTACGGGCCGGGACGCACGCCCCCCGGCCCGGTTGCGTTATACCAACCCGTATTGCCGCGTCAGCAGCTGGTGCAATAGTGGGCCGAGCGTCTCCAGCGAAGCCGGCGACAGAATGTCCGCGTGTTCGCAGCGCTGGTGATGACAGATCAGCCCATCCAGATACGGCGCCCACACGGCGTCGATATCCATCTCCGGCGGCAGCGTCTGGTCGGCGACAAACAGCGTTGCCGTGCCGTGGAAACGCCGGCTGCGCGCCTGGGACAGAATGCGCACCGCGTCGCGGTAGTTGGCGACGATGCTGTCGAACATCGCCGCCTTCTCCGCCATCAGCGCCGGATCGCCATGATCTTCCGCCATAAACTCGGCCTGCTCCTGCGCCACCTCTTTCTGCGCCTCCTCCTCGCTGGGGCCGGTCCAATCCTGGCCTTCCGGCGGATAGGTATCCAGCATCCCAAGGAACGCCACCTCTTCGCCCTGCTGCTGCAGGCGCGCGGCCATCGAATGCGCCAGCGTGCCGCCGAGCGAATAGCCCAGCAGGTAGTAAGGCCCCTGTGGCTGCAGGCGGCGCAGATTAGCGAGATGACGATCGACCATCTGCTCGATATCCTCGCAGGTGGCGATGGCGCCGTCCGGTCTTGGCGACTGCAGCCCGATGATGGGGTAGCTCCCCGGCAGATAACGGCTCAGCCCCGAGTACTGCCAGGCGAAACCGGAAGCGGGATGCAGGCAGAACAGCGCCGGGCCTTGGCCGGCCCGCAGCTGCAGGCATTCGCCGACGCCGCGGCTCTCGGCCGAGTTGGCCGCCTGCGCGTCATCGAGCAGGTGCGCCATCTTCTCCAGGCTGCGGGCGAACATGATCTGCCCGACGCTCAATGGCCGAGGCACGCGGCGACGCAACTCCGCCGCCAGACGCATCGCCAGCAGCGAATGGCCGCCCAGCACGAAGAAGTCGTCGTCGGCATACACCGTCTCGCGCCCCAGCAGTTCCCCGAACAGCGCCGCCAGCAGGCGTTCGCTGTCGCCCTGCGGCGCACGCCCGGCTTGCAGGGCCAGCTGCGGCCGTGGCAACGCCTTGCGATCCAGCTTGCCGCTGGCGCTGAGCGGGAAGCGGTCGGTCATGACATAGCTGACCGGCATCATGTGCGCCGGCAAACGCTGCTCCAGCGCCTGATGCAGCTCGGCGGTATCCAGCGTCACGCTCGGTTGGGCGATCAGCCAGGCGACCAGCTGGCGCATATCGGCGCCGCCTAGCCCCGTCGCGCCCTCGCCCAGCTCGATGGCGTGCACTGCCGCTTGCGCTACCCCCGGCTGCGCCAGCAGCGCCTGCTCGATTTCGCCCAGCTCGATGCGTTGGCCGCGGATCTTCAGCTGATCGTCGCTGCGCCCCAAATACTCGACGCTGCCGTCTTCCAGCCAGCGGGCGATATCGCCGGTGCGATACATGCGCGCGCCGTTGCCGGCGGGATCGGCGACAAACCGCTGCGCCGTCAGCCCCGGCCGATGCAGATAGCCATCGGCCAGCTGGATGCCGCGCAGGTAGAGATCGCCGGCGCAGCCGACGGGCACCGGCCGCAGCATGGCGTCGAGAATGCTCAACTGGGTGTTCCAGACCGGTTTGCCGATCGGCACGCCGGCGCCGTTCACCGCCGCCAATGCCGCGCCGGACGCCGGTTGGTAGGTGACATCGACCGCCGCCTCCGTCGGGCCATACAGGTTGTGCAGCGGCGCGGTAACCAACGCCTGATAGCGGGAAGCCAGTTCACACGACAGCGCTTCGCCGCTGCAGAACACGCGTTTCAAGCTGGCGGCGGCGCGCTGTGGCGCCCGTTCGTTCAGCGCCTCCACCCAGATAGCCAACATGGACGGAACGAAATGCAGCGTGGTCACGCCATAGTTGTCGATCAATGTCGTCAGCGCCTGCGGATCGCGGTGCGCCTCCGGCGGCGCCATCACCAGGCGTGCGCCGACCATCAGCGGCCAGAAGAATTCCCAGACGGAAACGTCGAAGCTGCACGGCGTTTTTTGCAATACCACGTCCTGCGCATCGAGCGCATACTCGTGCTGCATCCAGAACAGGCGATTGACGATCGCCCGGTGGTTCACCACCACGCCTTTCGGCCGCCCGGTAGAGCCGGAGGTATACAGCACGTAGGCGGGATAATCGCCGTTCCCCGCCGGTTGGCGCGGCGCCGGTTCGCGCCCGCTCTCGTCCAGCGCATCGAACAGCAGCGTCGGCGCCAGCGCGGCGAAGCGGGCGTCCAACGCGCTTTCGGTGATAATCAGCCGCGGCTTGGCGTCCTCCACCATGTAGGCCAGCCGCTCGTCCGGGTAGCCGGTGTCCAGCGGCAACCAGGCGGCGCCGGTCTGCACAATCGCCGTCAGCGCCAGGCTGAGGCGCACGGAGCGCGGCAACGCCACCGCGACGATATCCCCCGGCTGAATGCCGGCCGCCGTCAGCCGCTCGGCCAGCAGCGCGGCCTGGCACTGCATGTCACGGTAGCTGAGACTGTGCCCGGCATCCTGCAGCGCGATGCGTTCCGGCGTGCGCCGCGCTTGATCGGCGATCGCCTGATGCAAGGTGGTGTCCGCCACCGCCTGCCCGGTGCGGTTGACCGCCGCGATCAGCGCCTGCTCCTGCGGGGTTTGCAACTGCCAGCGCGGCAGCGGCAGATCCGGCTGGGCGATCCACTGTTGCAGCAGCGCCATCAGCCGCGCGGCGAAGCGCTCAGGCTGCGGCACCGAGGCGCGGTACTCCATCAGCAGGCGCAGACGTTCGCCCGGCAGCACCAGCAGCGTCAGCGGATAGTGGGTATAGCCTTTGTTGCGGATGGCGTCGCAGCGCAGCGATCCTGTGCCGCCCAGCAGAGCGTCGTTGTCCGGGTAGTTCTCCACCACCAACAGCGTATCGAACAGCGTGCCCGCCCCGGCCAGGTGCTGAATTTCCCCCAACCCCAAATCGTCGTGCTCCAGCAGTTCAATCTGCCGGTGCTGCAGGTCGGTCAACTGCTCCGTCAACGAACGATCGTGCTGCAGACGAACCCGCACCGGCAGCGTGTTGCTGAACAGGCCGACGTGTTCCTCGATCCCTTCTATCTGGCCAAAACGGCCGGAAACCGGCGAGCCGAACACCACGTCCTGCTGGCCGCAACAGCTGGCCAGCTGCAATGCCCAAATGCCCTGCATTACGGTATTGAGCGTCAACCCGCGTTCGCGGCACAGGGTCAGCAAGCGCCTTTCCTCGGCCGGCGGCAGCGTCATTTCCAGCTCATGCACGCGTTCGTCCTGCGTTTCACCGAACAGCAACGTCGGGCGCACGTCCTGCAGCGTCTCGCGCCACAGGCGGCGCGAGGCTTCGGCATCCCGCGCGGTCAGGCGGCGCACGATATCGGCATAGTTCGAACGCAGCGGCGGCAACGCCTGCTCGCCTTCACGCAGGGCCAGCATCAGATCGTTGAGCACCACCGGCGTCGACCAGCCGTCGACGATCAGGTGGTGCGCGTTAAGGAACAGCGTGTAGCGTTCGCTATCGCCGTGTTTGACCCACAGCGCATGCAGCATCGCGCCCGGCTGCTTGAACAGATCGCGCTGCAGTTCCTGCTGCTCCAGCCGGTGCAGTGCCTGCGCTTCTTGTTCTTCCGTCAGCGGCGGCAGCGCGTGGCTGTCCAGCGGCCAATGGCTTTGCTGCGGTATCAGCTGCAGCGGCTCGCCCTCGCGGTTGAATCGGGCGGCCAATTGCGGATGGCGGCGGATCACCGCATCCAGCGCCTGCTGGAGTTGATGCGCGTCCAGTTCGCCGCAGAGGCTCAGGCGCGTCAGCGAGTTATAGCTGCCGCCCTGCTGCGCCGTCTGCGCATGGAACAGCAGGCCGTGTTGCAGCGGCAACAGCGGCAGCGCCGCGGTTAACGGCCCGCACTCCCGCTCCCAGGCGCGCACCGCCTCATCGTCGGCGCCCGGCTGGGCGATCTCGGCCGCCACCAACGTCGCCGCCGCGCGTTCGGGATGCCGTTCGGCAAACTCGCACAGTGAGCGCACCGCTTGCTCGATGCCGCTGTGCAGCTGCGCAATGTCGCTCTCGCTGAAAATCGCCTCCAGCCAGCTCCAGTTGATCGCCAGGCAGGGGCCGTCGCGCCGTTCCTCGACAAAGATGTTCACTTCCAGCCCGTAAGACAGCACCTGCTGCGCATCCTGCGCCACGGCGAAGGCGTCGCGGAAGCGGGTTTGGCTGCGCTGCGGCGTCCAGTGCCCCTCATCCTGGCTGAAGCGCCCGAGGTAGTTGAATAAAATCTCCGGGGCGTTGCGCTGCGCCAGCGCCGCCAGATCGTCACGCTGCGGATGCAGATAACGCAGCTGGCCGTAACCGACGCCGCGATCGGCCACCGCTCGCGTCGCCCGTTTCACCGCGCGCACGGCCTCATTGTGCTCGGCGTCATGCAGTTCGATGCGCAGCGGATACTCCGCCGTCAGCCAGCCGACGGTGCGGGCCAGATCGAGGCCGTCGTCCAGTTCGGCGCGGCCGTGCGACTCCAGAGAGAAACGCAGCGAAGCGGCCTGGAAACGGCGGCGGCAGGCCTGAGCCAGCGCGCACAGCATGATCTCTTCAACCTGGGCGCGATAATCCTGCGGCAATGTGCCGAGCAGCGCGGCGGTCAACCGGCTGTCGAGCAGCGTGCGCCGCTCGCTCACCGAGGCGATGCGATCGGTCTGCGGTTCCAGCGCGCGCCGGCCCAAACGCGGCACGCCGTCCGCCAGCATTTGCCGCCAGAACGGCAGCTCGGCTTCCCGGCGTTCCACGTCGGCGCGTAAACGCGCGGACCACTCATAGAGCGAGGTTTCTTCCGGCGGCAGCGTGATCGGCCGCCCCTGCATGGCGCTGTCGGCCACTTGCCGCAGCTCCTCGAGCAGGATGCGCCAGGAAACGCCGTCGACCACCAGGTGGTGGATCGCCAGCACCAGCCCCAGGCTCTGCCCGTCGCGCTGCAACAGGATCGCCTGCATCATGGCGCCGGCCGCCGGATCGAGATGCTCAAGTGCGGCGTCGAAAGCCTGTTCCGCCGCCGGCTCCAGTTCGCCGGATACGGCCTGAACCTGCATGAACTCAGCGCTAGCGGCTTCTTCAACCACCAACCGGCCATCGCGGATCCTGGCGCCCAGCGCCGGGTGCGCCGCGCGCAGCTGGTCCAACGCATCACGCAGCTGTTCCGGCTGCAGCTCGGCAGGCACGCGCAGGAAAACGCCGTGCGCAAAGCGGCGATGCATATCGCCCGTTTCGGCGAACCAGTGCAGGATCGGCAGCCCGTCGATCGGGCCTTGCTGCACGCTGCGTGAGGCCTGAGAGTCTACGACCAGCGGCTGCATCGCCTGCGCCATGCGCGCGGGGGTGTGCAGCGCGAAGATCTCGCGCGGCCGCAGCAGATAGCCGTTGCGCCGCAGGGCGGTGCCCAGCCCCATCGCCGAGATGCTGTCGCCGCCGAGCGCGAAGAAATCGTCGTCGGCGCCGACGCGATCCATCCCCAACAGGTGGGCCATCGCGCAGCAAATCAGCCTTTCCTGCTCGGTGGCCGGTTCGCGAATGCTTTGCGCCAGCGTCTCCTGCGGTTTGGGCAGCGCCTGGCGGTCAATCTTGCCGTTGACGTTGAGCGGCAGCTCCGGCATCACCACCAGGATCGCCGGCACCATATAATCCGGCAGACGCTGCGCCAGCTGCTCCAGCAGCTCGTTTTGCAGCACCGGCGAGGCACGGCGCGCGTCATCCTGCACCGAGCAGTAGCCGATCAGGCGATAGGTAGCGCCGATCGGCTCGGCGATCACCACCGCTCGCCCCACGTCCGGCAAGGCGGCCAAGGCGCTTTCCACCTCACCCAGCTCGACGCGGAAGCCGCGCACCTTGATTTGGTGATCGGTCCGGCCAATGAACACCAGCTGGCCCTCCGCGCTCCAGCGCATCAGATCGCCGCTGCGGTACATCACCTCGCCTTCGGCGAACGGGTTGGCGACAAAGCGCGCCGCCGTCAGATCCGGGCGCCGCAGGTAACCGCGTGCAATGCCTTTGCCGGAAATGTACAGCTCGCCCGCCGCGCCGATCGGCACCGGCTGCAGGCGGCTGTCGAGCAGCCAAACTGAGGTATTGGCGAGGGGACGGCCGATCACCGGCTGGTCTGCGGCCGTCACCGGCGCGCCGAGGGTATCGACGGTGTATTCGGACGGGCCATAATAGTTGTGGATCTCCACCTCCGGATGCTGCTGCATCAGGTTCCACAGCGTCGGCGTCGCCGCCTCGCCGCCGATCATCACGAACGACGGCAGCGGGAACTGCCCCTTCAGCAGGCCGCAGTCCACCAGTTGCGAGAAGAACGACGGCGTGATGTCCAGCAGATCGATCGGCGTCTGTTGGGTTTGTTCCAGCAGCGCCCAGGGGTCGCGGCGCAGCTCCTCATCGAAGATAACCAGTTCGCTGCCCATCATCATGCAGAACAGCGGTTCCCAGGATGAGTCGAAAGAAAACGAGGCGGTATGGCCGGCGCGCAAGCGGCGCGCGTGGCGAGCCTGGAATTTTTCGATCGCCGGGCCGAACAGAGAGGCCTGGTGCGACAGGAACAGGTTCAGCAGCCCGCGGTGGGTGGACATGACGCCCTTGGGTTTGCCGGTCGAGCCGGAGGTGTAAATCATGTAGGCGAGATGCGCCTCGCTCAGCGGCACGCGCCGCTCGGCATCCGTTATCGGCGTGCCCTCGGCGGCCGCGCAGCGCGCCAGGCACGGGGCGTCGTCCAGGCACAATACCTGCGGCAGATCCGGCATGTTGGCCCGCGTGGCGCGGTGGGTCAGCAACATCACCGGCCGCGCGTCGTCGCACATCAGCACCAAACGTTCACGCGGATAGTCCAGATCGAGCGGCATATAGGCTGCGCCGCTGGCCAGCACGCCGAACAGCGCGACCAGCGTGTCCACCGAGCGCGGAATCCCGATGGCGACCACGTCTTCGGCGCCGATGCCGCTTTCGATCAGCACTCGCCCCAGCTGCATCACCCGTTCGGAAAGCTGCCGGTAGCTGAGGCGCACGTCGCCGCAGGCCACCGCCAACGCCTCGGGCTGGCGCTCAACCTGGCGCTGGAACGCATCCATGATCGAGACCATGCCCGCCGGCGGCGCCAGCTCTGCGCCACGCCCCCAGGCCGCGAGTTGACGCAGCTCCCCTTCGCCGATCAACGCCAGTTGACCGTGCGGTTGATGCGGCTGCCGCGCCAGCTGCTGCAGCCAATGGCCGATGCGCTCCGCGTGATGATGCAAGGTGCGCGGCGAGTATTTGGCCGGGTTGGCGACCAAAGACAGCGTCAGCACGCCGCTTCGAAAACCGATCTCAAACTCCAGATCGTCGACCGGCCCCATCGCCAGCGTATGGGTGACGGCCGCCTGACCGTCGAACGACAAGGCGCCGTGGTAGACCTTGACGTTGACCACCGGGCCATACAGTTCCTGATGGCCGCCGACCAGGCCGAGATCGCGTTTGATCTGCTCCGCCTCATAGCGTTGATGGCGGCGCGCCTGCTTGATCTCCGCCACGGTGGCCTGGCAGACGTCCGCCAGCGACAGATCCGGCGTCACGTTAAGCAGCAGCGGCAGCACGTTGACCACCGGGCCGACCGCCGCCAGCGCCTGCGACCCCATCCGGCGCATGAAAGGAAAACCGATTGAGAAGCGGGTTTCGCCGCTCATGCGCGCCAGATACATCGCCAGCGCAGCCGTGACGATATCGGCCGGTTGCAGCGACTGCAGCGCATCATCGCGCCGCGCTTCGTCAAACAGCGATTCAGGCAGCACCAGCGCCTGTTTGAGCGGCTGGGCGCCCGGTTCAACCTCCCGGTTTTCCGTCGATAACGACAGCGGCGACGGCAAATCGCGCAGATGCTGGCGCCAGAATTCGGCCGCCCGCTCACGTGCGGGCGACGTTTGCCATTGCTGAAACTCTTCCACCACCTTGCCGAACGGGGTAAACGGCGAGGCCGCCGGCGCCAGCCCGTGGCGCAGCGCGCGATAGAGATCGGCGATCCGGCGGGTGATGGCTTCGAAGCTGAAGCCGTCCAGGGTCAGATGATGAAAGCGCTGGTACCAGAACCAGCGATCGGCGCTGACGCGGATCACCATATGGCGATAAAGCGGCCGCTCGCCGTCTGCCGGCAGATCCTGCGCCAGATCGTCGTTCATCAGCGCCAGCGCCGCCTGTTCGGCGTCCGGCCGTGCGCTGAAATCGAGCCACTCCGGCGCCTGCACGCGTGCGGGGTCGGCTATCAGCGGCAAACGCTGCACCGGCTGGCCGTCCTGCGCCTCAAAGAATCGCGCCTGAACCGTATCCGCTTCGGCCAGCCCTTGACGGATGGCGCGCTCCAACGACGAACGATCGATAGCGCCGTGCAGTTCGGTGTAGTGCGCCACGGCGAAGCCGTTGCGGCGCAGCGCGATTTGGTCGGCGATCCAGATCCCCGGTTGCGCTGCAACCAGCGGATACTCCCGATACTCGACCTGAGTATCCGGCAAAGAAAGCGTTTCTGACATGGTGTCTGTCCTTTTCCTCAAACGGAATGTATCGATGTGGCTGCCTGGCGCTTAACGCGCCGCATCCGCCGCTTTCAGCGCCGCCGGCCGCATGTCCTGCCAGTGCGTTTCGATGTAGTCGATGCATTCGCCGCGCGACGCTGGCCCCATCAGCACGCGCCACCCCTGCGGCGTCTCGGCAAACTGCGGCCACAGCGAATACTGCTGCTGCGCGTTGACCAAAACGGTGAAACGGAGGCTTTCGTCATCGAACGGGTTTTGTTGTTCCTGAGTCATTTGCATTACCTGTCTGTCAAAATGTGTGGGTTATTCCATCGCGGAAAGCAGCTGGCGCACGCCGTCCACCAGGCCGCCGCGCCAGCAGAGCGCATCGTGCCCGCCGGAAAACACGCGGTATTCGGCGCGGTGCCCCGCCGCCGTCAGCGCCTGGTGCATCTGGCGATTAACGAATTCGATGTCCGCCTCCCGATCGCCGGCTTGCTGAATCACGGTGAGCGTGGGCGCCGCCGCGTCGCGTTGCCGAACCTGGCGTATCAGCCAGCCTTCCTCCAGTTCGTGGCGTTTTTCGAACTGGGTAACGAATTGCACCGTGGGCCACCAGAAGGAGCCGGACTGGCTCAGCACGCGGCCGAAGCGTTCCGGCCAGTGCACACCGGCATATAACGCCGCCAGCCCGCCGTAGCTTTGGCCGGCGACGACGGTGCGCGCCCCTTCCTCACTGAACGCTTCGCGCTTCTGCGCCTGCGGCAGCAGCTCTTCGATGATTGCCTGCCAGAAGGCGGCGTTGCAGGGCAGCTCGTTTTCCCGGTGTTCACCGTCGATCGCATCGATCAGCAGCCAGCACGCGGGCGGCAGCCGCCCTTTTGCGGTTTCGTGCTCGATCACCGGCAACAGCGCGTGCCTTTCGATCCAGTTTTGGCCATCGATCAATAGCACCAACGGGCGGTTCGCTTTCACCGCCGCGTCGCCGCTGGCATACAGCCAAACGCGCCGCTGGTTATCCAGACGTTCGCTGCGCCACTGAAAAAGCTGTAGCCGCGCCTCATCCAATGGCCGATCGACGGCCTGCCAGGCGCTTTGGTCGTCGGCATCCGGCCCTTGCGCCAGGGAAACCGGGCGCGGGCGATGCGAAGGCCCCAGCGAAAGGCGATTCAGCGGATCGGCGGTCGCCAGCGGGAACAGCGATACCCACCAGGCGCGCTGCTGGCGATCGCGCAACGCTTCGTCGCCGCTGAAGACGGGGGGAAGATCTCGCTCTGTGATGGGGATCAGGCTGTAGCTGCCGCGCCAGCGCCGATCGATAACGGCGGCGCCGTACCAAACGTCGGTGCCGGGGAGCCTGGTCAGGCTGCTGGGGGACGTGCTGTGATGATCGGTAATGCCGTTGATATCGGCGTAAACGCGGCATATCGGCGAGTGCCGTTCATCGCCGGCGGGATCGCGCCACAGCCAGGTCATTTTGACGTGGCGGTCATCGTGCGGCTCGACGATGGGCGTGCCGTGTGAGGCGACCTTCTGCCACCACGCGGGCTGCCCTGCCGCCTCTTCACGCAGCCATTGCGCCGCCAATCCCTCATGACCGTTTTCTGGCCTCTTTTCCGGCAAAAACTCCATAGCGCCCCTTACATAACATGAGTGATTTTTACAAAACCTGACAATCGTATTGATACTCATTATCATTTTCAATACTATTTGTCGGATTTTTACCGTCGTGCACACACGGCGTTTCCGCGTCGACGGGTGAAGAACGCTTGTCGGCATTTCGGGGTTTATCAGGGTGGCATGACACACGAAAGCAGGTATGCAGGAGAGATAATGAAGATTAAAAACAAAGGGATAGAAAACGCGAACGCAGAGGCGATGTCCGCCAAGCGTCTATTGCTGGGATCGGCGCTGGCCTTACTGCCCTTCGCGCCACACGCGTCCGCCGCCGCGGACGAGACGATTCTGGTGACCGCCGACGCGCAAAACAGCGTGACCGCCCCGGTCAAGGGGATCGTCGCCAAAGAGAGCGCCGCCGGCACCAAGACCGCCGCCTCTCTGCGTAAAACGCCGCAGTCCATCTCAGTGGTCACGCGCGAGCAGATGAACGACCAGGAGCCGGCGTCGGTCGCCGACGCGCTGAACTACACCAGCGGGGTAATCACCACCTACCGCGGCAACTCCAACCGCAATGACGAAGTGATCAGCCGCGGCTTCCGCTATGCGCCCAAGCTGCTCGACGGCCTGCACTTTGGCCTTTCGAGCCAAAACGGCGGCGCCGGGCAGATCGATCCCTGGCTGCTGGAGCGCGTGGAGATGGTGCACGGCCCGGCCGGCGTGCTGTACGGCCAGGTCAGCCCCGGCGGCGTGGTGGTGATGACCAGCAAGCGCCCCACCGCCCAAAGCATTCACGAAGTCAAATTCAGCACCGGCAACCGCCATCTGGCGGAAACGGCGTTCGATTTCGGCGGCAAGCTCAACGACGACAATACCCTGTTCTACCGCCTGAACGGCATCGCCAGAACCGAACATGAGTTTGTCAAAGACAGCAAGCAGCAACGGGTGGCCATCGCGCCGGCCTTCACCTGGCTGCCGAACGAAGACACCAGCTTTACGCTGCTGACCAGCTACCAGAACGATCCGAAAGCCGGATCGCGCAACTTCCTGCCGCGCGCCGGCACGCTGTTCCCGACCAGCGCGGGCTATGTGCCCTACGACTTCAACATCAGCGAACCCAGCTTCAACAAGTCGCGGCGCGAGCAGGCGTCGATCGGCTACAGCCTCGAGCATAACTTCAGCGATGCGCTGTCGTTCACCCAGAACCTGCGCTTCACCCACCGCGATGAAGACTATAAATATCTGGTTTATAACGTAAACTCGAAGGTCAACGACCACACCGTCACCCGCATGGCGCAGCATGAAACGCAGATGACCAACGAGTTTGGCGTGGATAACCAGCTTAAGGGGTTGTTCGACACCGGCGAGGTGAAGCACACGGTGCTGGGCGGGCTGGATTACCGCTACAGCCATATCGATTCGAAGATGTATCGCGATCGCGGCAACGACTACCCGATCGACTGGGCCAACCCGGTTCGCCCCAGCATCGATGGCAGCACGCTGGCGCTGGCTTCCAGCGACTTGAAGACGCTGAATCAGGTCGGGGTGTATCTGCAGGACCAGCTGGAGTGGAATAACTGGAACCTGCTGCTGTCCGGCCGTCAGGACTGGTCGCAGGTCAACACTCGCGATCGCACCAGCGGCGGTAAAGAGCAGACCTACAACGATGCCCAGTTTACCGGCCGCGCGGGCCTGCTTTACGCCTTCGACAACGGTATTTCACCGTATGTCAGCTACAGCACCTCGTTCGATCCTAACCTGTACCCAAGCGCGCCGGGCGCCGGTCCGCTCAAGCCGACCACCGGCAAACAAACCGAGGTGGGCGTGAAGTACCAGATCCCGGGCGGCAACACCCTGCTGACCCTCTCCTGGTTCGACATTACCCAGCGCAATGTGGCGTCCTATAACCGCCTCACCTCCGCCTACGAGCAGATCGGCGAGGTGAAATCCAAAGGGATTGAGGCGGAAGTGCACGCTCAGCCGACGCCGGAGATCAAGCTGACCGCCGCCTATACCTACACCGACGTGGTGACCAAAGACTCCAACTCGGCGGACGAAATCGGCCACAGCCCGGCGGGCATCCCGCGCCACGCGGCGTCCGCCTGGGGCAGCTACAGCTTCCTGAGCGGCGCGCTGAACGGCCTGACCGTCGGCAGCGGCGTGCGTTACATCGGCGATGCACCGGCCGACGCCATCGGCCAGTACGATGTGCCGCACTACACGCTGTACGACGCCATGGTGAAATATGACCTCGGCCAGGCCTCGTCGGCGCTGCGCGGTGCGGCGCTCCAGCTCAACGTACAGAACCTGACGGACAAGAAATACGTTTCATCCTGCAGCGGCGAGTACGCCTGCTTCTACGGCAGCGGCCGCAGCATCATCGCTTCGGTCAACTACCGCTGGTAACAAAAATGGGCGGCCAGCGCCGCCCATTTCTTCCGCCTTTCCCGCCGCCTTTACTCCTGTTTCAGCTCTCGCAAATGCTTGTACACCGTGGCGCGCCCCATCGACAGCACGTTGGCGATGTAGTCGGCGGCGCTTTTGGCCTTGAACGCCCCCTGATGATAGAGATCGCTGACCAGCCGCCGTTTCTGTTCGCGGCTCAGCGCACCGAGCGCGGCGTTTTCGCGCCGCAGCCAGTCGTGTAGGAAGGTGTTGATCTTCTCCTGCCAGTCATCTTTGAACAGCGCTTGCGGCTGCGGCTGCAGCCGGGTGACCGACAGGAACATGTCCAGCGCGTTGCGGGCGTCCTCGAACATCGCGGTGCTCAGGTTGATGCACAGCAGATAGCTGGGCTTGCCCTGCTCGTCGCGCGCGGCGATGCTCACCGAGCGCATCTTTTTGCCGTCCCAGTTCAGCTTCTCATAGGGGCCGGTCACGCCGGCGCCGCCAGCGAGCTCGAAGTCGTCCAGCCCGGCGTCGTCACCCGGTTTGCGCTTCGACAGGTTGTTCGCCAGATAAGCAATCTTGTTGGTGGCCAGATCGTGGATCACCACTTCCGCATTCGGGAAAAACAGCGCCGCGATGCCGTCGGCGACCGAGCGTAAAAGTTCGAGTTGAGAAGAAGAGTTCGGCACGCTGGGGTGTCTCCGTATAGCCCGGTTTGGTTTGCTGTTCAGCCGCTTAGCATACCGCAGTTGCCGCCGCTTGCCGAGCGGATGGCGTTTGCGCCCCCTGCGCCGACGGCGGCGCTGCAAACGCCCTTAGTGTTCACACCCGGGATCAGAATTGGCCATTGCCGGTCGTCGGAAAAATACCTCCCGCCAGGCGAAAGAGGAAAGGGAAATATTTAAAGTCACTTTATTCACATGCCGTTTTGTTATTTAAAAGCCGCACCTTTGCCAATGACATTAATCCACACCCCCTTTATTGAATTATTCACTTCATGCCGATCGCGAATTGATTAGCGGACTCCTTTATCCAAGAAAAATCCCATTAAAATCATCAGCTTTTGCATAAATAAAAAAGCTAATTCGGACTATTCCTAACTATTTCCTTCTGGCATCGAGAATAAATTTAACTTGCAGTACTGCAATAAGGATGCAGCTTAATTTGAGTTGTATAAGCAATTTAATTTAAAGGACTTTTACTATGAACCATGAATCCAGGGCGGACTGTTCCGCCAACGGCTACATTATTGAAGTTTCAAGTTTTAAACTGCCGGCCTCACTCAGCCCTGAAGCGTTTGCCGTATTGGACAAGCGTGTAGAAGAGGAATTTATCTCAAACCAGAACGGGTTCATTTCGCGTGACTCAGGCATCAGCGTAGACAATGAACCTCGCTGGGTGAACATTGTAAAATGGGAGACGCTGTTGGATGCGGATGAAAACATCTACCAATTTACGCGGGCTTCCGCGCCGGCGTCCGTCAAAGAATATCTGGCGAGTATCGGCGCTGAGCCGGTGGAATTAAAACGCTATCAGCATACCGGCGCGTAATGCGTGCCGGATGACCACGCCACGGCGGCGCGGTCTTCTTTAACGCTGATTGGCAAAACCTGAACGGGTGGCCGCTCGCGGTCACCCGTCCGTTTCAGGTGAGCACATTTATCAGACCCTGCCTCGACGGCCGCAACACATTAAAACAGCCTCGGATTATGCTTCTCTTTGCACGATAAAAACACGGCCGCAGACGGCGTTTTAACAGGATTTTAACGCTGCCGAGGGGAAACGCCATTGTCAACATAGCAGTTAAATAAAATGAAACTTTTTGATCACATTCAAGCTTCTGAAAAATAGATAAAAAGGGTTTTTATGCGCTTTATATGCATAAAGTATGCATGCACACGCTCAGCGTCGATGAAAAGTAATTAACTATTCATTTGCCGCCCTGCAGGCGGCGAAAAACCGTCCGCTGGCCCGATGAGAGGGGGGCTAACAACCGGCATAATTAGTGGTAAATTTAGCGTCGCAAAGTGTTATGCGCTTGCTAATCCACGGTTAAACGAAATAAATACCTCTAATATATAAAGGTTGGTTATGGAAAAGCTATCCTACGCTTCAGACAGCAGCACCACCGCTTGGGCTACATATCTGCAACAAATCGATCGCGTCGCCCCTTACCTCGGCGAGCTGTCACGCTGGGTTGATACGCTGCGTCACCCTAAGCGCGCTTTGATTGTCGATATCCCGCTGCAGATGGACGATGGCACCATCCGTCACTTCGAAGGTTTCCGCGTACAGCACAACCTGTCGCGTGGGCCGGGCAAAGGCGGTATCCGCTTCCACCCTGACGTCGATCTGAACGAAGTGATGGCCCTGTCCGCCTGGATGACCATCAAGTGTGCCGCGGTCAACCTGCCGTACGGCGGCGCCAAGGGCGGCATCCGCGTCGACCCGTTCAAACTGTCTGAAGGTGAACTGGAGCGACTGACCCGCCGCTACACCAGCGAAATCGGCTTCATCATCGGGCCACAGAAAGACATTCCTGCGCCGGACGTCGGCACCAACGCCAAAGTAATGGCCTGGATGATGGACACCTACTCCATGAACCACGGCACCACCATCACCGGCGTGGTCACCGGCAAACCAATCCACCTCGGCGGCTCCCTGGGCCGTGAGAAAGCGACCGGCCGCGGCGTGTTCGTCACCGGCAGCGAAGTGGCCAAGCGTCTGGGCGTGCAGATCGAAGGCGCCAAAGTGGCGGTACAAGGCTTCGGTAACGTGGGCAGCGAAGCGGCTCGCCTGTTCGTTGGCGTCGGCGCGCGCGTCGTCACCATCCAGGACCACTCCGCCACCCTGTTCAACGCCAACGGCATCGACCTGACCGCGCTGACCGAATACCAGGCCAAGCACAAGCAGATCGCCGGCTTCCCTGGCGCCAGCGAGATCGAAAGCGAAGCGTTCTGGTCGGTCGACATGGACATCCTGATCCCTGCGGCGCTGGAAGGCCAAATCACCCGTCAGCGCGCCGAAATCCTCAGCGCCAAGCTGGTGCTGGAAGGCGCTAACGGCCCAACCTTCCCAGAAGCGGACGACATTCTGCGTTCCCGTAACATCACCGTGGTCCCGGACGTTATCTGTAACGCCGGCGGCGTAACGGTCAGTTACTTCGAGTGGGTGCAGGACATGGCGAGCTACTTCTGGAGCGAGTCCGAGATCAACGAGCGTATGGACAAGATCATGACCGACGCCATGGTCCACGTCTGGAACAAGGCGGCCGAGAAAGAGTGCAGCCTGCGCACCGCGGCTTACATCGTGGCCTGTGAGCGCATCCTGACCGCACGTAAAGAGCGCGGCATCTACCCAGGTTGATGCCCGTATCCCGGCCTGCCCCGGCAGGCCGGATTTTCCTCAGCGCAAACAGCGCTTCAACACCTTACCGGTACTGGTCATCGGCAAACGCTCGACGAACTCGACGATACGCGGATACTTGTACGCCGCCAGCCGCTCCCGGCTCCAGGCAATCAGCGTTTCTTCCTCGATCGGCTCTTCCGTCTCTTTCAATACCACCACCGCTTTGATCTCTTCGCCCAGCGACGGATGCTCGACGCCGATCACCGCCACCAACGACACCGCCGGATGGCGAATCAGCGCCTCTTCAATCTCGCGCGGATAGACGTTGAACCCGCCGCGGATGATCATGTCCTTGGCCCGATCGACGATGAAATAGAAGCCGTCGGCGTCGCGACGCGCCAGGTCACCGGTGCGGAACCAGCCGTTTTCCAGCACCTCTGCCGTCGCCTCAGGGCGGTTCAGATAGCCTTTCATGATGTTGTAACCGCGCACCGCGATCTCCCCGACCTGGTCGATGCCGTCGACCGGCTGCCCGGTGGCGTCGAGCAGGCGCACCTCCACGCCCCAGATCGGTTGGCCGATGGAGCCGGGTTTGGTTACCCGATGGGGATGGTTAAAGGTGGCGACCGGGCTGGTCTCCGACAGCCCATACCCTTCGAGAATGTTGACGCCGAAGCGGCGCGAGAAATCCTCCAGGATCTGCACCGGCAGGCTGGCGCCGCCGGACACCGCCATACGCAGCGTGCTGCGCAAGCTTTCGATATCCGTGTGCTCATCCAGCGCATTCAACAGCGCCCAATACATGGTCGGCACCCCGGCGAAGAAGGTGATGCCGTGCCGTTGCATCAGCGCGATGGCCTGCGCGGCGTCGAAGCGCTCGACCAGCACCAGAGTGGCGGCGGAAGCGAACCCGGCGTTCATCTGCACCGTCGAACCAAAAGTGTGGAATAGCGGCAAGGTCACCAGGTGACGATCGGGGGCCGTCTCCGAACCGTCGAACAGCCGCACCGATCCCAAGGCGTTGAGCACCAGATTGGCGTGAGTCAACTCCGCCCCTTTGGCGCGGCCGGTGGTGCCGCTGGTATACAGCACTACTGCGGTGTCGCTTTCGATCGTCGTCGCCGAAGCGAATTCGGTAGCCTGCTCGGCTATCGCCGCGCTGAAACGTTCCCCCTCGAGCGGCAACCGATCGCCGATGATAAACACCTCGCGGCACTGCTCCGCCTTCGCCGCCGCCCGCAGCGCTTCCTCCCCCAGCGGCAGGCCGCTGCTGCCCTCGAAACAAAACAGCGCCACCGCCGCCGAATCCGCCAGGTAATAGTCGAACTCTGCGCTTTTAAGCAGAATATTCAGCGGCACCACCACCGCGCCGCTTTTGAGAATGCCGTAATAGATAGCCGGAAACTCCGGCCGGTTCGGGCAGGCCAGCGCCACTCGTTCACCGGGCCGCACGCCGCGCGCGGCCAACAAATTCGCCACCCGATTGGCCATGTCGTTAAGCGCCCGATAGCTGAGCGGGTTGTCGTCCTGTATCACCGCCGGCCGCTCCGGCCAGGTGCGCGCACTCTCTTCAAGCAAGGTAGCCAGATTCAGCATCGGGGATCCTCCCTGGGGTTGAGCGGCGAGAAAAGCGCCGCAGTATCACGAGTATAGATAGGCGCTTTGCGGTTCGCATTCCCAGGGGCGCTGGGCTATACCTTAGGCAATCCCTATCCCGCAGGAGTTGTGATCATGAGCAAGAAAAAGATCCTGATGCTGGTCGGCGACTACGCCGAAGATTACGAAACCATGGTGCCGTTTCAGGCATTGCAGATGATCGGCCATTGGGTGGACGCCGTGTGCCCCGGCAAAGCCGTCGGCGATTACATCCAAACCGCAATCCACGACTTTGACGGGGCGCAGACCTACAGCGAGAAACCCGGCCACCGTTTTACCTTAAATGCCGACTTCGCCGCCGCCAAAGAAGAGCACTACGATGCGCTCTTGATCCCCGGTGGCCGGGCACCGGAATACCTGCGTCTGAACCCCGACGTGATCGCGCTGGTGCAGGCGTTTGACGCCGCGAAAAAACCGATCGCCGCCGTTTGCCACGGCCCGCAGCTGCTGGCGGCGGCCGGGGTGTTGAAAGGCCGCACCTGCAGCGCCTACCCGGCCTGCGCGCCGGAAGTGCGGCTGGGCGGCGGGCATTATGCGGAGATCGGCATCGATCAGGCGCACGTCGACGGCAATCTGGTCACCGCCCCGGCCTGGCCGGCGCATCCGCAGTGGCTGGCGAAGTTCGCCGAGGTGTTGGAGCAGTAACGCAGCGCTAGCGGAGCTGTTCGATCAGGAAGTGGATGTCGTACAGCCAGCGTTTGGCGCGCGCGGAACGCACCAGCATCGACACGCACAGCGGCCGGGGATGCTCTTTGCACGCGGAGGGGGAAAACCAGCGCCCGGTGTTGGTCGGCGGCTGGAAATACAGTTCGTGGTTGTAGTTGCCGCTGTCGACGCCGAAGGTATCGAAGTAGCGGCGCATCAGCGTATTGGAATCGCTGAACGACAGGTTGAGCGCGGTGTTGATCTCGGTTTCCGGGGTGATGGCCACGCCCTTCTTCAGCCGCCCTGATGCGTTGAAGGCGGCGATAAGCGCGATGACCTGTTGCTGAATGTCTTCTGCCATGACGACCTCGAGCCGGTATGAATAAAAGATGAATGCGGTTCTCTGTCTGACTCTGCTCACCGCGGCGAGTTCTGGCCGCCGGCCGGGTTTTCTGTTTCTTTACACTTTCCATAAAAAAACCGCGCGTAGCCAAATGCCTGGCGCGCGCGGTCGACGGTTAGCGGCTGAGCGTCGTCTGGTCGGCGATGACGCCATCCCCCTGCCGCTCGGCGGTAACGCCGCCGCCCAACACTTTATACAGGGTGGCCTGATTGTCGTACGCGGTCTGCTGCGCGGCGATCAGCGCCTGTTGCGCCGTGTACAGCGTGCGCTGCGCGTCCAGCAGCGTCAGGTAGCTGTCCACGCCCTGGCGGTAACGCAGCTCGGCCAGGCGATAATATTGTTGCGCCGCCCCCACATAGCCGGTTTGCGCCGCCAGCTGTTCCTGCAGCGTGGCTTTGCGCGCCAGCGCGTCGGCGGTTTCCTGAAATGCCGTCTGCACCGCTTTCTCATAGGTGGCGACATACAGGTCTTTCTGCGCCTGGGTGTAGTTGAGCTGAGCCGTGTTATAGCCGCCGCTGAAGATCGGCAGGCTGATGCTCGGTGCGAACGACCAGACGCCGGCGCCGTGGCTGAACAACGAGGAGAGTTCACCGCTGCCCACGCCGCCGCTGGCGGTCAGGCTGATCGACGGGAAGAACGCCGCCCGCGCCGAGCCGATATTGGCGTTGGCGGATTTCAGGTTATGCTCGGCCTGCAGCACGTCCGGCCGCTTCAGCAACACTTGCGAAGAGACGCCGGCCGGCAGATCGCGCATGATCCCGCCCAGCGCCTCGATGCCGCTCGGCAGCAGGTTTTCCGGCACGCTTTGCCCTACCGCCAAATCCAGCGCGTTTTTCGCCTGCGCGGCGCTGGTGGCGTAGCTGGCAGCGTCCGATCGCGCCTGCTGATAGACGGTTTCCGCCGACGCCACGTCAACCAGCGACGCAATCCCGTGCTGCTGATTGTTGCGCGTGACGTCCAGCGACCGTTTGGCGCTCGCCATCGTCTGCTGCGCCACCGCCAGATTGCTGCGCTCGGCCGCCACCGCCACCCAGTCGGTGACGATATCGGCGATCAGCGTCAGACGGGTGCTTTTCGCCGCCTCCGAGTTCGCCAGATAGGTTTCGAACGCCGCGCGCGACAGGCTGGCGTTCTTGCCGAACAGATCCCACTCGAATGCGCTGACGCCGGCCGCGGCTTCGTAGCTTTGGCTCAGCGCGGTGGCGTTGCCGCTGCCGGTCAGCGCCCGCCCGCGGCTGCCGTCGGCGGTGGCATTGATTGTCGGGAACAGCGCCGAGCGCTGCTCGCCGTACAGGGCGCGCGCCGACGCGATATTGGCGATCGCCTCGCGCAGATCGCGGCTGCTGTTCAGCCCCAGCGCCACCACCTGGCGCAGCCGGGCGTCCTGGACATAGTCACGCCAGGCGACGTCCGGGTAGCTCAGCGCCTGGTTGCCGCCGGCCTCGCCCTGCGGCAGGTTGGCGGGCACCGGCGCCGCCGGGCGCTGGTAGTGCGGATCCAGCGACAGACAGCCGGTCAGCAGCAGCGGTAAAGTTAACATCATGACTCGTTGCAACACGTTATTCTCCTGCCTGTGACGGCGGGTTGGCGGGCCGACGGGTAAACATGCGGCGCACCAACACATAAAACAGCGGGACGAAAAAGATGGCCAATGCGGTGGCGGTGATGGTGCCGCCGATGATGCCGGTACCGATGGCGATGCGGCTGTTGGCGCCGGCGCCGCTGGATACCGCCAGCGGCAGCACCCCGGCGGTAAACGCCAGCGAGGTCATCAGGATCGGCCGCAGGCGCATGCGCGCCGCGTGGACCGCCGCGGCAATCAGCGTTTCACCCCGCTGATGCATCTCCTCGGCGAACTCGACGATCAGAATGGCGTTCTTCGCCGACAGGCCGATGATGGTGAGCAGCGCCACCTGGAAGTAGATGTCGTTTTCCAGCCCGCGCAGGGTGATCGCCAGCAGCGATCCCACCACGCCCATCGGCACCACCAACATCACCGCGAACGGAATCGACCAGCTCTCATACAGCGCCGCCAGGCACAGGAACACCACGATGAGCGAAATGGCGTACAGCGACGACGCCTGGCCGCTGGTCAGCCGCTCCTGATAGGACAGCCCGCTCCAGGAATAGCTGCTGCCGGCGGAGAATGTTGCCGCCAGTTTCTCCATCTCGCTCATCGCCGTTCCGGAGCTGACGCCAGCGGCGCCCTGCCCGGTGATCTCGAACGACGACAGCCCGTTATAGCGCGACAGATTTTCCGGCCCGTAGATCCAGTGCGAAGACGCAAAGGCGGAGAACGGCGTCATGCTGCTGGCGCCCGACGCGTTGGTGCCGCGCACAAACCAGCGGTCGAGATCTTCCGGCTTGGCGCGGTACTGCACATCGCCCTGCATATAGACTTTTTTCACCCGGTTGCGATCGATAAAGTCGTTGATATAGGTGCTGCCGAACGCGCTGCTGAGGGTGCTGTTGACGTCGGCGGCGCTCAGGCCGAGCGCCTGCAGCTTGCCGTTGTCGATCTCCACCTGCAGCTGCGGGGTGTCCGGCAAGGTGTTGGCGCGCACCGCCAGCAGTGCCGGGTTGTTGCCGGCGGCGGCAACGATCTGGTCGCGCATCGCCTGCAGCTCGGCGCGGGTGGTCGCCCCTTTGGCCTGCAGCTCGAAGGTGAAGCCATCGGACTGGCCGAAACCGTCGATCGCCGGTGGGCTCATGGAGAAGACCTGGGCGTCGCGCAGCGAGGCGAAGTGCGCCATGGCGCGTTTGGCGATGGCGTCGGCGGTGTTCGCGCTGCCGCTGCGCTGGCTCCAGTCTTTGAGGCTGACGAACGCCATGCCGGCGTTTTGCCCGCTGCCGCTGAAGCCGAAACCGTTGATGGTGAAAATGGTGCTGACGTTGGCCTTTTCCTGGTCGAGGAAATAGGCGGTCACCGCCTCGCTCACCGCCGAGGTGCGCGCGTTGGTGGCGCCTGCCGGCAAGGTGTACTGCACCATCACCGTGCCCTGATCCTCGTTGGGCAGAAAGCCGGTCGGCAAGCGCAGGTACATCACGGCCGCGGCGATCAACAGCAGGCCGTACAGCAGCAGATAGCGCGTCGGCCGGTGGATTACCCCACCGACCTTGTCGGCGTACTTCTCCTGCAGCCGGTCATAGCCGCGGTTGAATTTGCCCAGCAAGCCCTTGTCGATCTGCGCGTCGTGCGCGGGCTTCAGCAACGTGGCGCACAATGCCGGCGCCAGCGTCAACGCCAGCACCACCGACAGCACCATCGAGGAGACGACGGTGATCGAAAATTGGCGATAGATCACCCCGGTGGAGCCGCCGAAGAACGCCATCGGCAGAAATACCGCCGACAGCACCAGCGCGATGCCGACCAATGCGCCGGTGATTTCGCGCATCGATTTCTCCGTCGCCTCGCGCGGCGGCAGCTTATCCTCCCGCATCACGCGTTCGACGTTTTCCACCACCACGATGGCGTCGTCCACCAACAGCCCGATCGCCAACACCATGCCGAACAGCGTCAGGGTATTGATTGAATAGCCGAACGCCGCCAGCACGCCGAAGGTGCCCAGCAACACTACCGGCACGGTGATGGTCGGGATCAGCGTGGTGCGCAGGTTTTGCAGGAACACGAACATCACCACCACCACTAACGCCACCGCTTCGAACAGCGTTTTCACCACCTCCTCGATCGAGATATTGATAAAGTCGGTGCTGTCTTTCGGGTAGGCCACCTTGTAGCCCTGCGGCATCGCACTTTGGTATTCCGCCACCTTGGCCTTCACCAGCTTGGCGGTGTTGAGGGCGTTGGCGCCCGCCGCCAGCTTGACCGCGATCCCCGCCGCCGGGTGGCCGTTGAGGTGTGCGCTGGCGGAGTAGTCCTCGTTGCCCAGCTCAATTCGCGCCACGTCGCCCAGCCGCACCAGCGCGCCGCTGCTGTCGCTTTTCAGGATGATATTGCGAAACTGTTCCGGCGTTTGCAGCCGCGACTGCGCCTTTACAGTGGCGGTCAGCTGCTGATCGGCGGCGGCCGGCAGATCGCCTACCTTGCCGGCGGACACCTGGGTGTTTTGCGCTTCGATCGCCGTCTGCACGTCGGAAGGCATCAACGCATAGCTCGCCAGCTTGGTCGGATCCAGCCAGATACGCATCGCATATTCCGAGCCGAACACCTGCACGTCCCCCACGCCCTCGATGCGCGACAGCGGATCCTGCAGGTTGCTGACCAGATAGTCGGAGATATCGGCCATCGTCGCCTTGTCGCTTTCGTCATACAGCCCGACGATCAGCAGGAAGCTGCTCTGGGATTTCTTGACCGTCACGCCCTGCGCGGTAACCGCGCTCGGCAAACGGCTTTCCGCCTGCTGCACCTTGTTTTGCACCTGCACCTGAGCGATATCCGGATCGGTGCCCTGATCAAAGGTGACGTTGATACTGACCGAGCCGCTGGAGCTGCTGGTCGAAGAAAAATACAGCAGGCCGTCCAGGCCGGTGAGCTGCTGCTCAATCACCTGCGTGACGCTGTTTTCCAGCGTTTCCGCGTCTGCGCCCGGGTAGGTGGCGGAGATGGAAATCTGCGGCGGTGAGACGTCCGGGTACTGCGAAACGGGCAACGAATTGATCGACATCAGGCCGCACAGCATGATGATGATGGCGATCACCCAGGCGAATACCGGCCGCCGGATAAAGAACTGCGCCATATCACTGCTCCCCGCGTTGGGTTTTGTCGACCGAAACCTCAACCGGCTTCACCGCGGCGCCGATCGTGACCTTGCTGGTGCCTTCGACGATCAGGCGATCGCCTTCGTTCAGCCCGCTGCCGATCAGCCAATTGCTGCCCACCACCCGTTCGGCGCTGACGGTGCGCTGCGCCACTTTGTTCTGTTCGTCCACCACCAACGCGGTGGCTTCCCCTTTGGCGTTGCGGGTTATGCCCTGCTGCGGCGCCAGAATCGCTTTGGGATCGACGCCGTTATCCACCGTGGCGTGGACATACATGCCGGGCAGCAGCTCATGTTCGGGGTTGGGGAACACCGCGCGCAGCGTGACCGAACCGGTGGCTTCGTCCACCGCGACTTCGGTCAGCTCGAGCTTGCCTGCATGGGCATAAGGCGTACCGTCCTCCAGCTTGATGGCGACCGGCGTGACCGCGCCGCGCTGTAACGCCGCCTGCTGGCGCCGCAGTTTAAGCAGCTGAGCGCTGGACTGGGTTAGATCGACATAGATCGGGTCGAGCGCGCGGAGGGTGGCCAGCGCATCGCTCTGGCTGGCGGTGACCAACGCGCCCGGCGTCACCGATGAGATGCCGATACGCCCGGCGATCGGCGCCCGCACCTGGGTATAAGCGAGGTTGATGCGCGCCGTCTCCAGCGCCGCCTGATACTGGGCCACCGACGCCACGGCCGCCAGATAGGCGGCTTTGGCATCGTCCGCATCCTGTTGAGAAACGCCGTTCTCTTTCACCAGCGCCGCATAGCGCTGCGATTTGAGCCGGGTGGATTGCACCATGGCCTGGGCGTTTTTCAGCTGGGCGGCGGCCTGATCGTAGCTGGCCTGATAACTGGCGGGGTCAATTTGGTACAATACCTGCCCGGCTTTCACCTCGGCGCCTTCGGTAAATAACCGCTGCTTGATGATGCCGTCGACCTGTGGCCGCACGTCGGAGGTCATGGTGGCGTTGACCCGGCCGGTCAGCTCGCTGCTCAGGGTCACTGACTGGCCGCGCAGCGTGACCACGCCGACCTCCTGTTCTGCGCCCGCGCCGGCTGGCGCACCGGCGTTTTGCCCATCGCAGGCGGCCAGCAACAGCGACAGCCCAAGCACCAAAAGCGTTTTCCTCTGCATTGCAATACGATCCTGTTGAGAATGACTATTCTCAATATATCGAATGCCGGAATGCGCTTCTGAAAGGGTTGCGTAAGGATTCGGTAAAAGTTCGTCGGGCAGCGCCGGCCGGAGCGGCCGGCGTCGGGATTATTTGTGCCGCAGCGGCACGTCTTTCAAGAGCCAGGTCAGCGCAAAAGCCAACGCCATCACCCCGGCGGCAATTTGATACACCGAATGGATCGCCCCGCCGAAGGCCTGCAGGTAATCCTGCTGCAGCGCCGCCGGCAAATGGTGCACCGCTTCTGCACCGAGCGCGCGCGGCAGCTGCGCCCCTTCCGGCAACAGCGCCGCCAAACGGGTGTGCAGCACCTGCGTGAAAATCGCCCCGAACACCGCTACGCCTATCGAACCGCCGATAGAGCGGAACAGCGTGGCGCTCGAGGTCGCGACCCCCATATGCCGGGGCTCCACGCTGTTTTGCGCCGCCAGGATCATCACTTGCATCACCATGCCCAGCCCCAATCCCAGCAGGCAAATGTACAGGTACAGATGCTGCACCGGCGTGTTATTGGTCAGGGTGCCGAGCAACGTCATCGCCCCTAATGCGCACAGGGTGCCGACGATCGGAAACAGCCGGTATTTACCGCGTTTGCTGATGATCCGGCCGCTGATGATCGAGCTGACCATAATGCCGCCCATCAACGGCAGCAGCTGCATCCCGGCCTGCGATGGCGTCGAGCCTTTCACCACCTGCAGATACAGCGGCAGGAAAGTCACGGAGCCGAACAGCGACATGCCGACGATAAAGCCGATCAGGCCGCACAGCACAAAGGTGCGGTTGCGAAACAGCCCAAGGGGAATGATCGGTTCACCGGCCAGCCGTTCCTCATAGATAAAGCCGCCCAGCGACACCAGGCCAAAGGCCAGAATGCACCACAGCTGGCCGTCCGACCAGGCCATGACCGTGCCGCCCTGGCTGGTGAACAGGATGATGCAGGTGAGCGCCATCGCCAGATAACCGGCGCCGAGGAAGTCGATTTCATGCCGCACTCGATTGACCTGCGACTGAAACACCGCGCCAATCACCAGCAGGGCGAACAGGCCCAGCGGCAGATTGATGTAGAAAATCCAGCGCCAGGAAAAATGCTGCACCAGCAGGCCGCCGATCAGCGGCCCCACCACCGTGGCCAAGCCGAATACCCCGCCGAACAGCCCCTGATAACGGCCGCGTTCCGCCGGCGGGATCACGTCGCCGACCACCGCCAGGGTGACCACCAACAGCCCGCCGCCGCCCAACCCTTGCAGCGCGCGCATCAGAATCAGCTGCGTCATGTTTTGCGCCAGCCCACACAGTACCGACCCAAGCAAAAACAGTACAATAGCGATTTGCAGCACAATCTTGCGGCCGAAGAGATCGCCGAATTTGCCGTACAGCGGCACTACGATAGTGGAAGACAGCAGATAGGCCGTCACCACCCACGACAGTTTCTCAAGCCCACCAAACTCGCCGACGATGGTCGGCAGCGCGGTGGAGACAATGGTTTGATCCAGCGCCGCCAGCAGCATCACCAGCAGCAACGCGGAAAACAGCAACGTGAGCGAAGGCGCCTTGGCTGGCGCCCCGCCGTGATCGGGCCGGGTTGTCGGGTTTTCAATCTCCATCGGAGTCAGTTCACTTGTAATTAATTAATCGCATAATTAATATATGAGTCATCCTTTTCTCCGGTCAATGGATCTCACCGCGATGACAGCACGAAACGTTCAAACTCCCGCCAAGCCTCGCCGCCCCGGCCGGCCGAGCGGCGGCGCCAAAGGGGCTGACAAACGCGAGCATTTGCTTGATACCGCGCTGAACCTGTTTGCCCGCCAGGGGATCGTAGACACCTCGTTGAACGCCATTGCGCGCGAGGCAAACGTCACCCCGGCCATGCTGCACTACTACTTTCATAACCGCGATCAGCTGCTGGACGTACTGATCGAGGAGCGCTTTCTGCCGGTGCGCAAAATGGCCGGCGAGGTGTTCGACGCCAACGCGGACGATCCCGTCACCGCCTTCACCCTGCTGGCGCAACGTTTTATCGACATCGCGTTGGAACACCCCTGGTTCGCTCCGCTGTGGCTGCGGGAGGTCATGAGTGAAAGCGGCGTGCTGAAACAGCGCATGGATGAACGGTTCGGCGATGAGCGCCGCCAAATCGCGCTACAATCCATCGCGCGCTGGCAGGCGCAGGGTAAACTCAACCCCGATCTCGAGCCTTCCCTGCTGTTCTTCACGCTGTTCGGCATCACGCTGCTGCCGCTGGCCACCGCGCCGAAATGGCGGCGCGAACGGGATAAAGGCCAGCTGAACGCCGAAGATATCGCCCGCCACGCCGTCGCCCTGCTGCGTTACGGCATCGGCCCGGCGCGTTAGCCACCGGGCGCGAAGCGCCCTATTCAGCGTGACCTGCCATGCACCGGCAGTTGGTTGGTTGCGCAGTGAATGCCGCCGCCGCCGGCCGCGATGGCGTCGATCTCCAGCTGCACCACCTTGCGCTGCGGATAGAGCGCCGTCAGCAGCTCAAGCGCCGCCCGGTCCGCCTGCGGGTCGCCAAACTCCGGGGCGATCACCGCGCCGTTGATGACGAAATAGTTGATGTAGCCCGCTGCAAAATCCGGGTTGTTGCGGCTGAATCGGCTGTCGCGCGGCGCCAGCGGCGGCGAAAGCGTATGCACCTGCAGCCTGCGGCCGTCGGCGTCGGTCGCCGCCTTGAGGATCGCCAGATGTTGCTGGGTAACCGCATGGTCATAAGAGGCCGGATCGGTGTCCAGATTGGCCACCACCACGCCCGGCCGCACGAAGCGGGCGTAAAAATCGACGTGGGCGTCGGTGATGTCCCGGCCTTTAATGCCCGGCAGCCAGATAATTTTGCGCAGGCCGAGCATCGCTTTCAGCTCCTGCTCCACCCGGTCCCGGCTCCAGCCCGGATTACGGTTCGCATTCACCCAGCTGCTTTCGGTCATGATGCCGGTGCCGTGCCCATCCACTTCGATACCGCCGCCTTCGCCTATCAGTGCGCTGCGGCGCAGTTGGGCGGCACCGTAGCGGTTGGCGGCAAACGCCGCCAGGCGCGCATCCTTGGCATGCCGCTGTTTATTGCCCCAGCCGTTGAAGTTGAAATCCACCGCCCCGAGTTCGCCGGCGCCGTTGACGACGAAATTGGCGCCGAAATCGCGCACCCAGATGTCATCCAGCTCGGTGACGACATAGCTAACGTTGTGACTGCCGCAGGTGGCCTCGGCCAATTGCCGTTCACGCTCGCGGCAAAATACCGTCACCGGCTGAAACTCGGCGATGGCGCGGGCAATACGGCCCTGCGCCGCCTGCACATCCGCCGTGAATTCGCCCCAGATGGCCCGCTGCGCGCCGAAGGCGAGAAATGCCCGCTGCTGCGGTTCTCCTTCGTCAGGCATCCGCCAGGCCGGATTAAGCGCAGCTTCTGCGTGACCGCGTAACGAAATACCCAGCGAGGCCGTCAGGCCGACCCCGGCGACGGCGGAAAGCTGTTTAATAAACACGCGGCGAGTTGACATTAAAGACCTCTTTTAATCATTTATAATTCAAAGTGTTAACCGAATAATTCACGATTATGCGGTTGAATCTTATGCTAGTCTTCCCCTGCCACCGCAACAAACGATATATTTAGTGGATATCTGATTAGACAGGCTTATCGATAATGTTAAAACACTGGCCCCCCTTGAGCGCGCTACGCGGCTTCGAAGCGGCAGCGCGCCTGGGCAGTTTTCATCAGGCTGCCGAAGAGCTGCACCTTACCCAATCGGCCATCAGCCAGCAGATCCGCAGCCTCGAAGCGTTTCTGGAGCAGCCGCTGTTCTTCCGCACCGGCCGCAGCGTGGCGCTGACCGACGCCGGCCACGATCTGTTCAGCACCGCGCAGGTGATGCTGCAACAGCTGGCGGTCGGCATTCGCCGTTTGGATCAGTACCGCAAACCCAATCAGCTGATCGTCAACACCACTCCGGCTTTCGCCCGGCACTGGCTGATGCCGCGGCTGGGCGACTTCAATCGGCAGCATCCGCAGGTCGACCTGTGGCTGTTCACCAGCTTTGAACCGCCGAATATGGCGACGGACAGTATCGATCTGGCGATCCGCGACGATCTCAGCGCGCAGGCGGACTGCACCTTTAACGTGCTCTGCAGCGACCGGCTCTATCCCGCCTGCCACCCCAGCCTGCTGGCGCTGGCGGCGGAGCAGCGCGTGACCCTGCACGGCGAACGGGAGATGGACTGGAGCCACTGGACGGTGGCGGGCGGTGCGCACGTCGGCCAGCGCGATAGCGGGCTGAACTTCTCCGATCCCGGTCTGCTGCTGGACGCCGCCTGCAATGGCCTCGGCATCGCGTTGGTCAGCCAACTGCTGGCGCAGCACGCGCGCGACGCCGGGCTGCTGCAACCGTTAACCGAGCAACGCGTGCGCGGTGCCAACTGGGCGTGGCTGCTGCACCGCGACAGCGAACACAACCCGCTCGCCCGGCACTTCTGCCAATGGCTGCAGTCGGCGTTGCCCGCCGGCGCATAACGCGCCACGTCACGATTCGCTACTCTGGTCAGGCGGCCCCGCCTGACCGCTGCTACCTTCAATAAAGCGCCGCAACAGCCCGAAGAAAACGCGCTAACCTGCTGTTTCAAAATAATTAGTTGAATTCACCTGATAACTGAAAATCGCTAAAAGGATCTTCTATGTCTGCCGGTTTATTGAAAACGATAGCTCTGAGCGTGGCCCTGGCCTGCACCGTTCCCACCGCCTTTGCCGCCGATCTGACCGCCGGCGCGGTCGCCGCCCCGGATCAGTATGGCGCAAAAGTCGCCGCGCACATTCTGCAGGCCGGCGGCAACGCGGTCGACGCGGCGGTCGCCACCGCCTTTACCCTGGCGGTCACCTACCCTGAAGCCGGCAATATCGGCGGCGGCGGCTTTATGACGCTGTATATCGACGGCAAACCCTATTTCCTCGACTACCGCGAAGTGGCCCCCAAGGCCGCCAGCAAAACCCTATACCTGAACGAGAAAGGTGAAGTGATCGAAAATCTCAGCCTGGTGGGCAGCCGCGCCGCCGGCGTGCCGGGCACCGTGCTGGGGCTGTGGGAAGCCCACAAGCGCTTCGGCAAACTGCCGTGGGCCGAACTGCTGACGCCGGCGATCGGCTACGCCCGGCAAGGTTTCACCGTGGCGGATCAGCAGTATCAGTACCGTGAAGACGCCAACAAGCTGTTCGCCGGTAAAACCAACTTTGGCGACTATTTCGGCGCCATGAAGCCCGGCACGGTGTTCAAACAGCCGGAGCTGGCCGCCACCCTCGAGCGCATCGCCAAGTCGGGCGCCGACGATTTTTATCACGGCGAAACCGCCCGCCTGCTGGTGGCGCAAATGCAGCGCGACAACGGGCTGATCGGCGCGGCGGATTTGGCCGACTATCGGGTGAAATGGCGTGAGCCGATGCGCATCAGCTGGCGCGGCAACACCGTATATACCGCCCCGCTGCCCAGCTCCGGCGGCATTGCGCTGGCGCAGCTGCTGGGGATAAAAGAAGATCGCGCCGCCGACTTCAAGGGCGTGCCGCTGAACTCGGCGCGCTATATCCACCTGCTGGCGGAAATCGAAAAGCGCGTGTTCGCCGATCGCGCCGACTACCTCGGCGACCCGGATTTCACTAAGGTGCCGGAAGCGCAGCTGATCGCCCCCGACTACCTGCAAAAACGCGCCGCCGAAATCAACCCGACGGCGATCTCGCCGACCGAACAGGTGCGGCCAGGGCTGGAAACCCACCAAACCACCCACTTCTCGATTGTCGATGCCGCCGGCAACGCAGTCAGCAACACCTATACGCTCAACTGGGACTTCGGCAGCGGCGTGGTGGTCAAAGGCGCCGGCTTCCTGCTCAACGACGAGATGGACGACTTCAGCGCCAAACCCGGCGTCGCCAATGCCTTCGGCGTGGTGGGCAGCGACGCCAACGCCATCGAGCCGGGCAAGCGCATGCTCTCCTCGATGAGCCCGACCATCATCACCCGCGATGGCGAGGTCAGCCTGGTGATCGGCACGCCGGGCGGATCGCGCATCTTCACGTCGATCTTCCAGGTGATCAACAACCTCTACGATTACCATCTGCCGCTGGCGCAGGCGGTGGCCGCCCAGCGCGTGCACCATCAGCTGTTGCCGAAGGACACCCTGTACTATGACAGCTTTGCGCCACTGACCGGCAAACCGGCGGAAGAGCTGAAAGCCATGGGCTACACCCTCGAGGATCAGGGCTGGAACATGGGGGACATTCAGGCTATCCGCATCGATGGCCGCACACCGGAAACCGCGTCCGATCCGCGCGGCCGCGGCGTGGGCCTGGTGGTGAAAAAGTAACGCCCCGGCGGCCCGCCTCCGGTTAAACGGGCCGCCGCTCTCCCCGCACAGACTGCCGCTGCCCCCTTTTTCACTCATCTATACTGAATCGACAGGCCCGCGCTTAACGGCGACGGCGCCTGCGGTCCGTCTTGAACGATAAAGATAATATTCATAGTAAATTAATCACCTGCATTTATCGTAAGCGGTGTCGGAGGCAAGCAACATGGCGAAAAGACGAGCAGTACCCGGGGTTCATCCCTACGATGGGCCCGCCGGCGGTTGGGGCGCGCTGAAAGCGACGGCCATCGCCGTGCGCACGCAAATGGACACCTTAGAAGCGCCGGTGACGCTGATGCGCACCAACCAGCCCGACGGGTTTGATTGCCCGGGATGCGCATGGCCGGATAAAGAACATCGATCCACCTTCCAGTTCTGTGAAAACGGCGCCAAAGCCGTGACCTGGGAAGCGACCAGCAAGCGCGTGACGCCCGAGTTTCTGGCGCAAAACACCGTAACGTCGCTGCTGCAGAAAACCGATTATCAGTTGGAAGACTATGGCCGCCTGACAACCCCTTTGTTCTATGACGCCGGGACGGATACTCTGCGCCCGCTGGCCTGGGACGAGGCGTTTCAACGCATCGCCGCCGTCTTGCAAACCCTGCCGCCGGAGCAGGTGGAGTTTTACACCTCCGGCCGGGCGTCCAATGAGGCGGCCTATCTGTTCCAGCTGTTTGCGCGGGAATTTGGCAGCAATAACTTCCCCGACTGTTCCAATATGTGCCATGAGCCGACCAGCGTAGGCCTGCCGCAGTCGATCGGCATCGGCAAAGGCACCGTGTCGCTGGATGACTTTGACAGCGCGGAACTGGTTATCTCCATCGGGCACAATCCGGGCACCAATCATCCGCGCATGATGGGCACGCTGCATGAACTGGCGCGCAAAAAGGTGCCGATCATCGTGTTCAACCCGCTGCGCGAGCGGGCGCTCGAACGTTTCACCGATCCGCAAAACGTCATCGAAATGGCGACCTACAGTTCGACCCCTATCGCTTCAACCTACTATCAGGTCAAAGCCGGCGGCGACGCCGCAGCGCTGAAAGGCATCGCCAAGGCGCTGCTGCAGCTGGATGAAACACAGGGTAATGCCGTGGATCATGCCTTTATTGCCGAGCACACGGAAGGATTTGCCGCTTTCGCCGCCGATCTGGCGGCTACGCGTTGGGAGGCTATCGAAGCGGAGAGCGGCCTGGCGCGCCGGGATCTGGAACAGGTCGCCGCCGCCTACGCAAAATCCAACGCCACCATCGTGACCTACGGCATGGGCATTACGCAGCACAATAAAGGCACCGCCAACGTGCGTCTGATCGCCGATCTGCTGTTGCTGCGTGGCAACATCGGCAAACCGGGCGCCGGCATCTGCCCGCTGCGCGGCCATTCCAACGTGCAGGGCAACCGTACCGTCGGCATCACCGAAAAACCCTCGGCCGATTTTCTGACGAAGCTGGAAACGGTGTTTGGCTTCACGCCGCCCAAAGCCCACGGCCATGATGCCGTGAAATGCATGCAGGCGATGATCGACGGCACCTCGAAGGCGTTGATCTGCCTGGGCGGCAACTTCGCCGTGGCGCTGCCGGACCCCGAGCAGAGTTTCCCGGCGATGAAAGCGCTGGAGTTAAGCGTGCATATCGGCACCAAACTCAACCGCAGCCATCTGTTGGTGGCGAAACAAACCCTCATTCTGCCCTGCCTGGGGCGCACCGAGCTGGATCTGCAGGCCGGCGGGCGGCAATCGGTGACGGTGGAGGATTCGATGTCGATGGTGCATGCCTCGTCCGGCAAACTCAAACCGGCGTCGGAACTGCTGCGTTCGGAACCCGCCATCGTGGCCGGCATGGCCAAAGCGGTGATGCCCGCCAGCAAGGTGCCCTGGGATGAGCTGATTGAAGATTACGATGTGATCCGCGATCTGATCGAAAAAACCATTCCGGGCTTCGACGATTACAACGCGCGCATCCGCCAGCCGGGCGGTTTCCGCATGCCGTTGCCGCCAACCGAGCGCCGGTGGCCGACGCCGACGGGCAAAGCGATGTTTTCCGTGTTCAGCGGGCTGCATGAAGACGAGACTATCGCAGACCAAGACACGCTGCGGCTGATTACGCTGCGCAGCCACGATCAGTACAACACCACCATCTATGCCCTGGATGATCGCTACCGCGGGGTTTTCGGCCGGCGCGACGTCTTGTTCATGAATGACAGCGATCTGCAACGTTTGGGGCTGGAGCATGGCGACGTGGTCGACCTGGAAACGGCGCTGCCCGGCTGCACTCAACGCCTGGAAGGCATCACGGTGATCGCCTACAACATTTCAGCCGGTTCGGTCGGCGCCTACTATCCGGAGGCCAACGTGCTGGTGCCGCTGCATTACATCGATGAGGAAAGCGGCACTCCTTCGTACAAATCGGTGCCGATCCGCGTAACGCTGAGATCCAAAGAGGTGCGCGAGGTCAACATCGCGTAGAGGAAAGCGGTTTGGAGGCCTTCTCCGGGTTGCTCGGCCCGGAGAAAGGCTTCTCATCACCCTTTATACCTGTGCGACCAACACATTGACGTTGGCCGGGAAAACCAGCCCTTCCAACGCGTTGCCGCTGTCGGAGGTCACCAGATAATCGATCTCTGGCCATTTGGCCACCAACGTCATCGCATGCCCACGCAGCTTGTTTTCGTCCGCCAATACGATGCATTTGCGGCTTTGCGCAATCATTTTGCGCGCGATGGCCGCCTCATTGACGTTTTGATCCATCACCCCGGTCTGCACATTGACCGCGCCGGCGCCGATGATGGCGTAATCGGCGAAAAACGCCTCGATGTTATTCAGCGCGATCGCCCCCAGGCACTCCATTTTGGAGCCGATGAACTGCCCGCCGATCAGCACTACGTCGATGGAGTCATTTTCCAGACAGACGTTGGCGATCAGCGGCGAATTGGTGATGACCGTCAGCTGATCGACGGTCGCCAACTGGCGGGCGAACTCCAGCGTGGTGGAGCCGAAATCCACGAACACCGTATCGCCCGGCTGGATCAGCGTCACCGCTTTCTCCGCGATGGCGCGCTTCTCGGCCTCGGCGATTTTGGCCCGTTCGTTGAATTCATGCTCGAATTTGAACTGGCTGCTGACCGCACCGCCGTGGATCTTCTTAATCAGCCGATAATCTTCCAGCTTGTTGAGATCGCGCCGAATGGTTTCCTGCGAAACCTGGAATTTATCCGCCAGCTCATTCACGTAAACCCGGCCGTTGGCCTGGATCAGCGCCAGTATTTCATTGCGCCTATCCACGGAATTAGAGATATCCATTCACATTACACTCGCTGCCTTAAGTAAGAGTGACCGCTTGCGCCGAGACTCGCGGCGTCAACTGACGGAATACTACGGGTTTCAGGGCGTTAGACGCAAGCCGTTGCCGCCGTTCACCCGGCGGATTCGATGCTGATGTGCAGCGCGTCACGCTCGCCGTCGGCCGGCAAAGCGATGTTGCGCAGCAGGATCCGCCGTTCCGGCAGGCAGCGATGCGTTTTGCGATACAGCACTTCCTCGCCCAGCCGCACCACCACCGAACCGGACACTGCCCGTTCCACCCGCATATTGATCGTGACTCGGGTGGGTTTGCCGATCAGCGCCACGTTGGCAGGGGCGGTCAGGCGGATCCGCTCGTCGTGTCGCACCGGGAGAATTTGCCGCGCCGGCGGCAGCGTGCGCTGCAGCGAACGGGCAACGGCTTCGCCAACGCGCAGCCCTTCCTGATAACACTGGTCGCCCATGTCCGCCGGGTGCAGCATGTTGCCGACGGCGAAATAGGCGGTGTCGGAACAGCGGCCGAACTGATCGGTCAGCGGGCAGCCGCTGTCCGGCCGCTGCGCCAGGTGGCTCTGGCGGATCAGCGTATACTCCCCGGTGAAGCGGCCGGTGAAGATCAGGCTGTCGCAGGCGATGCGCTGTTTCTCCCCGCGGCGGTTTTCCACCTCGATGGATTCGACCCGATCGCGGCCGGCAATATCGGTCACCCGCGAAGAGTAATGGATCGGCACCCCCATCAGGCGCGCATAGAGCGCGCTCAGACGCCAGGCGACGGGCCTGTCGCCGTTTTCAATCATGGCGACGGCGCGCACGCCGGCGTTGCGCAGCGTCCACAGCGCGGAGAAACTGACCAGCTCGGTGCCGACCACCACCGGCGCCTTGCCCGGCTGCAGCCCGCGCAGATAGACGAACTGCTGCAGCGCGCCGGCGGTCAGCACGCCCTGCGGCCGCAGGCCGCTCACCAGGCGCGGATGGCGCGGCGTTTCTCGCACGCCGGTCGCCAGGATCACCCGCTGCGCTTTCAAGGTGCTGACGCCGCGGCGATCCGTGATGCTCAGCTCGCCGCCCGGCTTGATGACGAACACCGTCACGCCGGTGCGGATTTCCACCTGCCCGGTGCGCGCCAGTATCTTATCGACATAGGTGGAGCCGAGCATCGGCCGGTAAAACGTTTGCAGCCCGAAGGTGGGGTGCCGACAGTGTCTCGGCACGCCGCCCGCTTCCCGCTCCCGTTCCAGGAGCACCACATCCTCGATCCCCGCCTGCCGCAGCGCGGTCGCCGCCGCGATCCCGGCCGGCCCGGCGCCGACAATCGCCACCTGATACTCAGTTTTCATCAATGCTCCCTACGGCCAGCGTCTGGCCAAAACGATCGCCTACCATTTCCGCCACCCGGCTGCTGCAATAAAAACCGTTGCAGCGCCCCATCATCACGCGCGTGCGGCGCCGCAGCCCGCCGATGCACTCCGGCGGCACGGCGGAATCGAACGCCGCCTCGATTTCCCGCTGGGTCACCAGCTCGCAATGGCAAACGATGCCGCCGTTGTCCGGGCGCGCGTAATCGCGCAGCCCGTAGTCGGCGAGCATCGGCATCTGCGGCCAATGCACGGTCTGCGGCGCCGTCGGCGTGAAGCACGGCGTAAAATGGTCGCGGTAAAGCTGCTCCACGTATTGCGCGATGCCGAGCGCCGCCGTCAGGCCGGTGGAGCGAATGCCCGCCACGCAGATCCACTGCCGCTCGGGATAGGGCTGAATGCGGTAGTGTTTCTGTTCGGTCGCCGGGCGCAATCCGGCATAGCTGGCGGTCACGCTGTAATTTGCCAGCGTGGGCAGCAGCCGGGTGCCCTGTTCGATCAGCTCGCGCATTTTGGTTTCGTCCACCGTCGCCGTCTCGCGATCCTGCTGTTCTTCGGCGGTCGGCCCCAGCAACAGATTGCCGAAGATGGTTTTCGACAGCAGCACCCCTTTGGTGATCGCCGTCGGCACCGGCAAGATGATGGCGTTGACCTGCCCGGCGGCGGCCTTGTCGAACACCAGGAACTGCCCTTTGCGCGGGCGGATTTCAAACTCGGGCTGATGGCAGAAACTTTCTACCCGGTCGCCCTGATTGCCGGCGCAGTTGATGACGATTTTGCCGTGAAACTCGCCCCGGTTGCTGGTTAGCCGCCAGCCGGTCGGCAAGCGTTCGGCGCCGGTCACCTCGGTATTGAAGCGATAGTCGCCGCCGTGTTTGACGCCCTGCGTCAGGTAAGCCAGCGGCGTGCTCCAGGGATCGATCACGCTCTCGCCCGGCACCTCTACCGCCGCCAATGCGCCGGGCGCCAGCTGCGGTTCACGGCGATACAGCTCGGCGGCGTCGATCTGCGCCACGTCCGGCACGCCGTTGTCATGTGCCTGCTGCACGATCGCGGGCAGCGCCGCCAACTGCTGCTCGTCCCAGGCCACGACCAGCGCGCCGGTGGGCAGCAGCGGCAGATTCATTCGTTCGCGAATGGCGATAAATTCCCGGTAGCCGGCCTGCATGCAGCGCAGCTCCAGGCTGCCGCTGGGCGCATCGAAGCCGGTATGCAGCAGCGCGCTGTTGGCTTTGCTGGCGCCGGACAGGATATCGCCCCCCTTTTCCAACAGCAGCGTACGGGCGCCCATCAGGCAGAATTTGCGGAATACCGCACACCCGACCACACCGCCGCCAATCACGACAATGTCCCAACCCGTTTGTTCTTCCATCATGCTGATGTCCCGTTTTGATGTGATAACCACAATAAAACCACACAATAACCGCATTTGAAATGACAAAAACAACATAACTCCCAAAAAAAAGCCGCAGAATGGGGTGATAAGCAAAAAGTATGAGGTCGATCACGCGGGGTTATTTTATCTTGTGATTTATGTTGCTTTAATGTGTGAAATTGAAGATAGATTATTAAAACAGTCACACAAACAACACCAGGCACAATAAAAAACAAAACCTATAAGAGAGCGAAGCAATGATGAATCAACGTTATGCCGCGATTGATCAGGGAACCACCGGCACCCGGGTCGTGGTGTTCGGCGAAGACGGCAGGCACCATTCGCCGGCCAGCATGCCGCACAAGCAGATCACCCCCAATCCGGGCTGGGTGGAACACGACGCCCTGGAGATTTTGGCGAATATCCGCCGCTGTCTCAGCCAGTGCGACATGGTGGACGCCATCGGTTTAGGGCATCAGGGCGAAAGCCTGCTGGCCTGGGACGCCGACAGCGGCCTGCCGCTGTACAACGCCATCGTTTGGCAAGATCAGCGCACCGAGCCGGAGATCCAGCGCCTGAAACGCGAAGGCGTCGAGCCGCTGGTGATGGCGAAAACCGGTCTGCCGCTCGATACCTACTTCTCCGCCAGCAAGATGGGCTGGCTGATGAACAACGCGCCGGGGGCCAGGCAGCTGGCGCAACGCGGCCGCCTGCGGCTCGGCACCATGGACGCCTTCTTCCTGTTCCACCTGTGCGGCCGGCATCTCACCGACTATAACTCCGCCTCGCGCACCTCGTTGTTCAACATTCATACCCTGCAGTGGGATGAAGAGCTGTGCCGTTTGTTCGGCGTGCCGATCGACAGCCTGCCCGAGGTCAGAGACAACATCGGCCACTTCGGCGACGTCGCGCTCAACGGCAAACCGGTGCCGCTGACGGCCTGCATCGTCGACCAGTTTGCCGGCACATACGGCCACGGCTGCCATCAACCGGGGCAGATGAAGATCACCTTCGGTACCGGCGCCTTTTTACAGGCGATCACCGGGCCGCGCCCGATCAACGCCGGCGAGTCCGGCCTGTTACCCACGCTGTGCTGGAAGCTGCCCGGCAGCGAGCCGGTATATGGCCTGGACGGCGGCGTTTATAACGCGGCCTCCGCCATTAACTGGGCGAGAAAGATAGGCCTGTTCAACGACTTCGATGAATTCGGCGATTTCCCGGCCCAGCCTGCCATCGCGCGCGGCCTGGCCTTTGTGCCCGCGCTTTCCGGGCTGGCCTGCCCGTATTGGGATCGCTCCGCCGCCGGGATGTGGGCCGGCCTGTCGCTGGAAACCGAACGCAAGGATCTGCTGCAGTCGATCCTCGAAGGCATCGCCATGCGTTCCGCCGAGGTGATCAACGCCATGGATAAGTTGAAACCGATCGGCGACAGCATTTCGGTGGACGGCGGCCTGTCCGCCAACCGCTATTTCACGCAGTTCCTCGCCAACCTGATCCAAAAGCGCATCGTTACGCCCGCCAACAAAGAGATCACCGCTCAGGGCGTGGCGCAGTTGGCGCGCAGAGGGCTGGGCGTGGAACAGCCGCTTAAGGTGCTCAACCGCTATGAAGTGACGGAGCCCGCCGAGGTCGATATGGCGGTCTGGTTCGCCCGCTATCAGGAAATCATCGCCCGCTCGCGCGGCTTACGTTCATCGCAGGAGGAACACCATGGCTGAGTTCGGTAATTTCATCATCTATATCATCATGGCCGGCACCCTGATCGGTGCACTGGCGTCGATCGTTAAACCGGAAGGTGAACTGGGGCGCGAGTTCGTCAACGGCATTCACGCCATCGGCCCGGTGTTTCTCGCCCAGGCGGGCATCATGGCGGCGATCCCGATCATCTCTTACCTGATCATGTACAGCATCGGCCCCTTCTTCTCGGCGCTGGGCTCCGACGCCTCGATCGCCGCGCTGGCGGTGATCGCCGTGGACATGGGCGGCTATCAGCTGGCCGACGCCATCGCCGCCAACCGCGACATGTGGATCGTCGCCATGCTGGTGGGTTACACCTCCGGCGCCAGCATCGTGTACCTGATCCCCGTCGGGCTTATCATGCTGAACCGCGACGACCATAAATATCTGGCGCTGGGCGCGATGGCGGGCCTGATCAGCATTCCGTTCGCCGTGCTGATCGCCCTGGTGACCATCACCTTCAACAACCTGCCGGTCAGGGAGATCATTTCCACCACCTCGCCCGCCGCGCACTATCTGCAGCTGGATTTCCTGCAGGCGCTGCGGCTGCTGTCGCCGCTGTTTGCCCTGTGTTTCCTGCTGGCGCTGGGCCTGAAGCTGCGGCCGGCGGCCATGGTGAAAGGGTTCCTGATCTTCGGCAAGGCGGCGGACGCCTTTATCAAACTGGTGTTGGCGCTGTGCATCATCGAGCATTTTACCGGCGTGTTTAAAAAGGTCTTCGGCGGCTGGGTATTCGATCCGTTATTCGCCGACAAAGACGAATTATTCCGCGCTATCGAGATTGCCGGTTACATCGGCATTATGTTGGCGGGCACATTCCCCATCTGTTATTTGTTCCAGCGCTATTGCCGTAAGCCGATGCATTTCATCGGCAGAAAACTCGGCCTGTCGGATACCGGCGCACTGGGCTTTATTATGGTGCTGGCCAATATCATCGCGGTTTATCACCTGTTCAAAGGTATGCGGGCACGCGATAAGGTGCTGTGCGTCGCCTTCGGTATTTGTGCGCAGGCGACGTTGGGCGATCACCTGGCGTTTACCGCTAACTTCCAACCTTCGCTGGTGCTGCCGATCATGATGGGTAAATTTCTCGGCGGCATGATTGCCGTGCTGATCGCCATCAAGATCTCGGTGCCGGAAGCCGAATTGCTGGAAAAAGAACAGACGCAAAGGCAGTCGACGGCCATCGCCGCCGCCGCTCGCTGAATTTATCCCTGCACCATAAAAAATAAACGGGGCGCCGCCTCACGGGGAAGCTGCGCCCTTTTTTCCCCCACGTTCTAGTTATTGAGAGAGAAAACGGTAATGAGAAAGATATTTTTGGCCTGCCCCTACAGCCACGCCGACGCCAACGTCGTGCAGCAGCGCTTTATGGCGTGCAACGACGTCGCCGCCGCTATCGTGCGCGCCGGCAGCGCCGTTTTTAGCCAGGTCAGCATGTCGCATCCGATCAATCTGTGTTTGCAAGAGCTCGACAAAACCGCCATCGGCAAGTTGTGGGCGCCGATCGACGCCCTGTTCATGGCGGCGATGGATGAGTTGATCGTGCTCGATTTGCCGGGTTGGCAAGAGAGCGGCGGCATCAAGCGCGAGATGGACTCTTTCGCCGCGCGCGGCTGCCGCGTCAGCCTGTGGTCCGAGGTCGCGGGCGAGTTCAACTGAGGCGTGCGCCCCGCCGCTTAGCGCGACGGGGCTGCAGCTTATTTTCCGTTGGCCAATTCGCCGTACACCACCTGGCCGCGGAAACCGCGCCGCACCTGCTGGAACAGCTCGCGGAACGCCGGATAATCCTGCGCCTGGCACAGCGCTTCCTTGCCGCGAATGGCGTTCACCTGCAGCCGATGATTGACGATCACCTGCTGCCCGTCGCGCCGCCATGCCACGCGATAGTCGCCCGCCGCATTGCGGAACTGCCTGTCTTGCGGAATGGCGATGATCGGCACGTTGGCCGGCAGCTGCAGACGGTAGGTTTCGTCGTAGCGCTGCGCGCTGCAGTAGAACGGCGTTTCGTTGTCCGGCGCCGGCGTGGTGGTATACAGCGTGCGGAACGATTTGCCGCCGGGCGGATTCGGCAGCGTCATGCCGCCCACTACGCTGAAATCGACGTAGTCGTCCGCCTTGAAGCGGAAGCGGTAACCGAACTGTTTTTTGAGATCCAGCGGATCGCTGTTCATCGCCACCTCGCCGCTGCCGTCGATGCCGGAGGCGGACATGATCGACGCTTCGGCCTGCGCCCGGTTCTGCCGGTTGATCTGCGAGAAGTAGCCCCGCAGGTCAATCTCTTCCACTTCGCTCAGCCGACGCTCGGTTTGCCCGTGCAGATTGCCCGCTTTGTCGAACACGAAATCGACGCTCAGCGCGCTCTTGACCGGCTGCTCGTCGCTGCCCGGCGTGCGCGCCAGTTTGGCGTCGCGCGTCAGCAGCACCGGTGCCCCCAGGTCGCCTTCCGGCAGTTGCCCGAACCGCGCCCACGGATTGGTGGAGTCCAGGTACAGTTTGAACTCCGGCACGTAGGTGATGGCGTGGTTAAAGCGGCTGAGCAGCGGCACCTTAGGCAGTATCGGGCCTTCGTCCATGCCGATCAGCACCGGCGAGCTTGCAATGCCCTTGGCGGCGAGCAGCGCCTCCAGGATCACCACGTGGTCCTTACAGTCGCCGTAGTGGTTGTCGAGAATGCTCTGCGCCGAATTCGGCTCCAGCCCGCCGTTGCCCAGGTACACCGCCACGTAGCGAATGTTTTGCGCCACCCAGCGATAGAGGGCCTCCGCCTGCTCGCGCCGATCGCTGATGCCGGCGGTGATGTTGTCCGCCAGCGCCTGAATGCCCGGCGTCACCTGCGCCGCCGCGCCGGCCTTCAGCTGGTAGGCCTTGGCCAGCTGCGGCCACTCGCGGTAGGTGCTGGCCATGATGGTCGGGCTGAAGGTCCAGCTGTCCGCCGCCCAGTTTTGTGATTTCATCGGCGTGCTGCGCGAATAATGCCAGCGCCAGTGCGCCTGCCCGTCGCGGATCTGCGGCTGGTCCCCGCCTTCCACGCCGCGCGTGAAGATATGCATCGGCAGCCTGGCCGGCGCCTGCAGGGTCACTTCGGCGTCGTCGAACTGATCGAAAACGCTGAACGTCTCCCACAGGCCGAAATAGTCGGGGAAGTATGGGGTGTTTTGCGTGCGGCGCAGCTCATACACCACGCGCGATCCCGGCGCCAGGTTGGAGAACACGATGACGCGCACTTTGCGGTCGGCATACAGCGGCGCCGTGGCGCTGGAGTAGCTTTCCTGGGTATAGATGCGATCGGGCGCCACGTCGTGGCGCTGGCCGTCGGCGGTCAGCGTGTAGGCGGCGACCACCTCCAGCGTTTCCATTTTTTCGCTGTAGCTCAGGCGGATCTGGCTGAATTTCTCGACCGCCGCCTTGGTCTTCAGCAGCATTTCGTAGCTTTCCGTTTTCACGTTGGTGGCGTTGGCGTTGACGCGGTAATCCGCGCGATAGCGTACGAAGCTGAAATCGTTGTTGGCCGTGTCGTTCTGGCCCTGATCCGCCGCGGCGGGCGGTGCAACGGCCAACACGGTGGCCGGGTGCGTTGCCGTCAAACCGGCGAATAACAGCAGGGAAGGAATAGCGATTTTCATCTTCGGTCCTTGAAGGGCAATAAACGGCGACGCCGGGCTACGCGCCCGTCCCGGCGTCAAAACAGGCGGGCACACTAATATAATTGAGAATCATTTTCAATAAACGGACCTTCAACACCGGGGCTACCCCTGTTCGATCAGCATCACGGCGGTGGTCTCCGGCTCCAGCGCCTCGAAAACGTGCTCGCGATCGGCGGAGTAGCTGATGTAATCGCCGGCGCTCAGCTCCAGCGGCTGGTCCGCCGGCCCGAGGCGCGCCCGCCCGCTGCTGATGATCACATGCTCGACGGTGCCGGGGGGATGCGGCCGGGAAAGTTTGGCTTCGCCGGGCTGCACCCGCAGCCGGTAAATGTCGCGCTGCGCCCCCGGCGGGCAGGTGGCCAGCAGCGTGGCGGCGTAGTTGCCCTGCTCCGACAGCGCCGGCGTACCTTCATGGGCGCGGATCACTTGCACCTGCCTGCTCGGCTGTGAAATCAGCCGGCTGACCGGCACGTCCAGCGCCATCGCCAGCGCCCACAGCGTTTCCAGGCTGGGATTGCCGCTGCCGGCTTCCAGCTGCGACAGCGTGGATTTGGCGATGCCCGCTCGCTTCGCCAGTTCGGTCACCGACAGGTTCAACCGCTCCCGCTCGCGGCGGATTGCCGCCGACAGCAGGCCGATAGGCGTGATGTTCTGCATCCGATCGTCACTCATTGTTCGCTATGCCATCCATTTGTTCGGCTTGACGAACACTCGTGTTCGTGTTCATCATAATGTTCGATTGTTCATTTTAATGATTAAGCCGCTTCACCACAAGTACGGCCAGGCAACGAAGGAAACAACATGAAAACGAAAACGCGCGGTGCAGTGCAAATGATCCTCGCCATGACCATCTCCGGCACCGTGGGGTGGCCGGTGCTCGTTTTGGGGCAGCCGCCTGCGACGGTGGTGTTTTGGCGCTGCGCGTTCGGCGCGCTGGCCATGCTGGCGACCTGCGCCGCACTCGGTCAGTTGAAACAAGGCGCGATCAACCGCCGCCAGCTGGCCTTCGCCATTCTGGGGGGGATCGCCCTGGTGCTCAATTGGACGCTGCTGTTTGCCGCCTATCAGCATGCTTCGATCGCTGTCGCCACCGTCACCTACCACGTTCAGCCGTTCATGTTGGTGGCGCTGGGGGCGCTGCTGTTCGGCGAAAAACTGACGGCCGATCGGCTGGGCTGGCTTCTGCTGGCGTTCGCGGGGGTGGTGTTGATCGTCGCCGGCCGGCAAAACGGCGGCAGCGGCGATGGCTACCTGCTTGGCGTGGCGCTGGCGCTGGGCGCAGCCCTGATGTACGCCATTGCGGCGGCGATCGTCAAACAGCTGGCCGCGCTGCCGCCGCAGCTGATCGTGTTGATTCAGCTGACCGTCGGCGCGTTGGCGCTGGCGCCGTTCGCCGGCCTGGCTACGCCGCCTGCGGCCCCCCTCGACTGGCTGCTGCTGGCGACCCTCGGCCTGGTGCATACCGGTTTGATGTCCACGTTGCTATATGGCGCCATTCAGAAGATCCCCACGGCCCTGGTCGGCGCCCTGTCGTTCATCTACCCGGCGGTGGCGATCGTGGTGGACTGGGCGGTGTTCGGCCACCGCCTCAGCCTGCTGCAGCTGCTGGGCACGCTGGCGATCCTGGGCGCCGCGGCGGGCATGATGTTTTATAAACGCCATTCAATCTCAACAGCAGCCGAGCCTGCCGTCGTGAGACAGAAAAATAAATGAGCATAAACGAATGCCGAAGGCATTTTATGTCTAACCTTATTATCGATGCCGCCACTCAGCCTATTTAATCCATTCTAATTATTAAGCATGAAAATAATTAGAATATTTACCTTGCGTGTGGAGAAATATCAATATGAGCAATACCGGTGAGACATTAATCAATGCCATCGTCAGCAATAATTCTCTGATGGCAATAAATAATTGCCCTGGCGTCCCCGCCCAAATGAGCCGGGCCGTTTATGGCAAAACGCAGGACGATAGCGGGGCCGGAACCACGATCGAAAATAACCGTGACATGCAAAAGAATATCAATATCGCGCTGGGGTTCTCTGGGGCGAACTCGGAAACCGCCGTTTGGCATTTCATGATTGGCCCGCCCGTCCACCATTTTGTGGTGATCCCCTGGTACCAGCATACGGCGCCGCACGGACGGGTTTACACCGTATTTATGGCCTACGAGAACCGGTATTCGGTTGGCGGCTATGTTCAGCATACGCCGCCGGCGCCTTCTGCGGTGAAAGGCTACCGTACCGTCTGGAGCGTGACCGACCTGGGGCAGATGTTTAGCGATTTGTTGACCAGCGCCACGGCGTGGCAAACCTATTTCGGTGCGGTGGGCGCAGCGCAGGCCAATAAAATAACCTATTGGAAATATAAGGTAACGTCTTTAGATTCCGCCGTGGCCAACGTCAATAAATACCGCTAATCCCATCCGGCGGGCAAGCTATGCACAATAAGGCATTCGTCTTGCGCCCGGCGCGGTGCTATTTATTTAAACCGTGTAGGGTAGAAGGAGTGTTCTATGTGGCATCACCGCCTGCAACGGCGCATCCGTTTCAGCTACTGGAACGAACTGTGCGTCGCAAAAAAATAAGGGAAGGCGCAAGCCTTCCCTTTTGTCATTCACCGTTCAGATCAGAAACGGTCGGTTTTTACCACGTCGTCGAACGGCAGTTTGCCGATGCGCGGATAAGGTTGCCCCGCCGCCTTACCGATGGCGACCATCAGCGCGATCTGATAGTGCGCCGGTTTGTTGATGATTTCGCCCACGGCGTCGAAATCAAACCCGTCCATCGGGCAAGAGTCGTAGCCCTGCGCCTTGGCCGCCAGCATCAGCGTCTGGGCGAAGATGCCGCTGCTGCGCATCACTTCGTCGCGCTGCACCTGTGGCTTACCGCGATAATACTGATCGACGGCCGGGATCATGAACTGCTGTACCGGCTCCGCCGCCTCGGCCCAAACGTTTTTTACCTGTGACTCCCAGCTCGACAGATCGCCGCACAGCACGACCAGCATCGATGCGTCGGTCACCTGCGCCTGCCCCCACGCCGCCTCGCGAATTTTCTCGCGCTGAGCGCGATCTTCGATCAGCAGCGGGCGCCAGTGCTGCAGGTTAAAAGCGCTGGGTGCGCCCTGCAGCGCGATAGTCAGCAACGCTTTTTTCTCTTCGAGCGTCATCACGTGCTGCGTATCGAACTGCTTGGTGGCGCGGCGCTGGCGGATTGCGTCTAACGTATTCATTTTACTGCCTCTGTCCATGTGAAAGGCCCTATTGTCGCCAACGCGGCGCGCCTGTCCAGCCCTCGGCGGCTATTTCTGCGCGGTTTCGGCGCGCAGGCGGCCGACCTGCGCCGCCAGATCGGGCCACGGCGCCTGACCGGCGTAGTGCTGCCGCAGGTAGTTGAGCAGGATGGCGATCTGCACGTCATCCAGGTTATGGCGGAAGCCCGGCATATAGCCCAGTTCGGCGTTCGCCGGCCGCTGTATGCCATCCAGCACCACGCGAATGGCGTTGTCCGGCGCCTCGGCAAACAGGTTGGTGTTCAGCGCCAGAGACGGCCGCACTCCTGCCATCTGCGCGCCTTTTTCCTGCGCATGGCAAGCCATGCAGGCGCCGGAAAACAGCCGCGCGCCTTGCGAGCTCAGGGGCTCCACCTGCCGTTCCGCCTGAGCATTCAACGCGGCCGCCGTCGCGCTCGCCGCCGTTTCAGGATGATAGCTGCGCAGATAGACGGCGATCGCCTGCAGATCGGCCTGCGGCAAGCGGGACAACCCTTCTTCGATCACCGGCGCCATCGGGCCGGCGGCCACGCCGTGGTTGGCCGAGTAGCCGGTACGCATAAAATCGACCAGATCCTGCTGCGTCCAATCGAGCGGCGCAGGCGAGCGGCCGGTCAACGCCGGCGCCGTCCAGCCTTCCGCCACGCCGCCGGCCAGGTGGTCGCTACCGGTTTTCTCGCCGAACAGCACGTTGCGCGGCGAGTGGCAGGCGCTACAGTGCCCCAGCCCTTCGGCCAGATAAGCGCCGCGGTTCCAGGCGGCGCTTTGGGCCGGGTCTTCCTGCATCGCGCCCGGCGTCAGGAACAGCAGGTTCCAGGCGAAGATGCCCTGGCGGATATTGAACGGAAAGTGCAGATCGGTGGCCGGCGGCCGGGAGTTGACCGGCGGCTGCGACATCAGGTAGGCGTACAGCGCCTGCAGATCGTCGTCGCGGGTGCGGGTAAAAGCGGTATAGGGAAACGCCGGGTAAAGGTAGCGGCCCTGGCGATCGACGCCGTGGCGCATGGCACGTTCAAACGCCGCGTAGCTCCAGCTGCCGATGCCGGTTTCCACGTCCGGCGTGATGTTGGTGGTGTAAATGGTGCCGAAGGGGATCTCCATCGCTAACCCGCCGGCATTGCGCTCACCGCCCGAACGGGTGTGGCACACCGCGCAATCGCCGAGATCGGCCAGCGTTTTGCCGCGCGCGATCTGCGCCTCGCTGAAACTGTGCGTCGCATCGGCGGCGAGCGGCGCGATTTCCGGTTGCCAGCTGGCGACAACGCCGGCCACCACAACGGCGATCGCCGTGAAGCCACCCCACCCGAAGATTTTTTTCATCTTACTCATCTTTGCTGTCCTTGTTCGTTACGGGGGGTTAATGGCCGGCCTGAGCGCGCAGCGCGGCGAGCACCCGCGCCGGCGTAAACGGCACCTCGCGCAGGCGCACGCCGAGCGCGTCAAACAGCGCGTTGCCGATCGCCGCGGCACTCGGCACCGAGGCGGATTCTCCGGCGCCCATCGGCGCTTCCTCCGGACGGTCGATCAGCTGGATATCGATCTGCGGCAGTTCGTCGAAGCGCAGGATCGGGTAGCCGCCCCAGTCCAATGACGTCACCCCCGTCTCGTTGAAGGTCACAAACTCTTTCAGCACCCGGCTGGCGGACTGGATAATGTTGCCGTGCACCTGATGGCGCACCCCGGCCGGGTTGATCATGCGGCCGCAGTCATGCGCCACGAAGATTTTATCGAGCGTGATCTGCCCGGAGCGGCGGTTGACGCTGAGATCGCACACCCAGGCCGCCCAGGCGGCGCCGAAGCCAGGGAACTTGCTGTGGAAATAGCGCGCGTAGGCGAAGCCCCGGCCGCTCACCACTTCGGCGCCGGCGGCGCACGCCCGGTGCGCCGGGCCGTCTTGCCAGTTCGCCTGCCGTTTCAGGGCTTCAATCAAGGCCACCGCACGCGGATCGTTCAGATAGCGCAAACGAAACGCGATCGGATCCTCACCGGCGCGCCAGGCCAGCTCGTCGATCCAGGACTCATGGGCGAACACGTTGGGCAGCGCCGAAACGCCGCGCATCCACGAAGCCCGCACGATCGGCGCGGCGTCCTGGCAGACCACCCGCATGTGCGGATACTCGTATTGCGGAATGGCGGTGCGATCGCCCATCTGCTGCACGTCGGCCCGGTTGGCCACTTTGCCGGTCAACACCAGCGGCAAGGTCACGGCATTGTTGGAGGGATAGCTGGTTTTCAATTCGTAGGCCGCCACCCGGTTTTGCGCATCGAGGCCGCCGCGCACCCGAATCAGCTGGCCGGTGCCCTTCGGCTCCCAACCGGATTCCTGTTCGCGCATCAGCTGCACGCGCACCGGTCGGCCGGTGGCCCGTGCCAGCAGCGCCGCGTCCGCCGAGACGTCGTCGGCGCAGTTGCGGCCATAGCAGCCGGAAGCCTCCATGCGGGTGATGTGCACCTGCCCAGGCGGCAGCTCGAGCAGCCTGGCGATATCTTTGCGCAGATCGTGTGGGTTTTGCGTGCCGGACCACACCTGCGCCCGCCCGTCTTTGACCTCCGCCACCGCGCAGGAAGGGCCGATCGAGGCGTGCTGATGGTAAGGCCAGACATAGTCGGCCTGCACTTCGGTATGCAGCAATGCCAACGCGGCGTCCGTGCCCGCGTCGTCGCGCAGCACGCGGTCGGTTTTCGGATTGGCCTCCAGCGCGGCGGGCAGCGCTTCCGGCGACAGATCCGGCAACCCGACCCAGGATTGCCAGGTGGTTTTCAGTTGGCGCATGGCGGCGATTGCCTGTTCCTCGCGCTCGGCCACGATGCCGATGAAATCGTTGATCACCACCAGTTTCACGATGCCCGGCAGGTGCGCGATCGAGCTTTTATCCACCGACAGCAGGCCACTGCCCAACGGCGCGCTGCTGTCGGCGCCTACGTATGGCGGGCGCACCACGCGGCCATGCAGCATGCCGGGCAAGCGCAGGTCGTGTACGTAGGTCAGCCCACCGCTGACCTTGGCCGGAATATCGACCCGGGGCACGGCGCGGCCCACATACTGGTTCTGCCGTTCACTGTTCAGCTGCACGTTTTTATCCAGCATCACGTGCAGATTTTGCCCACTCGCCAGCTGCGCATAGCTCAGCGATCGCCCTGGGTTCCCGGTCACAAATACCTGCCCCGCCGCCGCCGTCAGCTGTTCGGCCGGCAGTTCGAAGGCTTTGGCCGCCAGCGCCGTCAGCAGGTGCCGCACCTGCGCCGCCGCCTGTCGCAGCGGCACCGACGTCACCTGAAGGGTGGCGCTGGCGATGGTCGGCCCCTGATCCGGCGTGCGTTGCGTATCGCCAAGGATCATCGTGACTTGCTCGAACGGCACGCAAATTTCATCGGCGACGATCTGCGCCAGCGCGGTGCGAATGCCGGTGCCCAGATCGACGTGGCCATTGAACGCCGTCACCCGGCCGTCGGCGGTGAGGCTGATAAAGCTGTCCACCCGATCCAGCGGCAGCTCGGCGGGCGATGCAACCGCCTCGGCGGCGAAGGCGTTAAACGACGCGGGCAGCAGGCTGCTGACCATTACCACACCGCCGGCCTGCAGCAGCTGGCGGCGGGTCAGTTCGAGGCGGCTCATGCTTGCCTCCGCGCGGCCAGCAGATCGCGGGCGCGCTCGGCGGCATGCAGGATCTCGATATGCGTGCCGCAGCGGCACAGGTTGTAGGCCAGCTCTTTCTTGATGGTTTGTTCGTCCGCCTCCGGCTCGCGTTCGAACAGCGCGACCAGCGTCATGATCATGCCGTTGGTGCAGTAACCGCACTGCGCCGCCTGCTCATCGATAAACCCCTGCTGCACCGGATGCAGCGCCTCCGGTGTACTCAGGCCTTCGAGCGTGGTGACGGATTTTTTTCCTACGGCGGACAGCGGCATTGAGCAGGAGCGTGCGGCGACGCCGTCGATCAGCACCGTGCAGGCGCCGCACTCCCCCAGGCCGCAGCCGTATTTGGGGCCGTTCAATTGCAGATCGTTGCGTAAAACGTACAGCAGCGGGGTGTCGGGCGAGATATCGCCGAGTGGAACCACCCGGCCGTTAACGTTGATTTCCATGGTGAAACTATCCCTTAAGCAAACGGATTTAATCCGTAACATCACTGCGATGAATAATTGTGCAGCGTGCTAATAATTATCATCAAAAGACTTGATAATGTTAAGGGAATGTAGCCGCCATGGCTTTAACGAAAAGTGGGTATTTTCTATAAATTTCCTATAGATAAGCCTGGTTTTATGATTGCGCGCCGTGATTATTGGCGTTCGCCAACGCGGCCTCGGCGCCGTCGACCAACAGCCGGAGGCCGGCTTCGAACAGCGCGTCTGCCCCCTTGTCCTGCAGCTTTTCCCAGCCTCCACACAGCAGCGGGTAGCGCCGGCGATCGGCTTCGTTCAGCGCATCATCGGGCTGCAGTTGCTGCTCTTCCAGCACCCAACCCACCACAAAACGCCCGACGGCGAACAGCAGATTAACGGCGTGTTCCGGCGTAAAGCCCGCCCGGCACAGCAGCGCCACCTTGGCCTCGATGATGGCGAATTGCGGTTCCTGCGGCCGGGTGCCGGCGTGCAGGCGCGCCCCGTCGCGGTAAGCCAGCAACGCGCGGCGGAAATTGATCGCATTGGCGGTCACCCAGGCCTGCCAGGGCATGTCGGCGGGCACCTCTTCGCGGTGGTCCAACATGATGGTTTCCGCCATCGCCTTCAGCAGCTCGGCCTTGTTTTTGAAGTGCCAATAGAGCGTGGGGGATTGCACGCCCAGATGCTGCGCCAGGCGGCGGGTGCTCAGGGCATCGATGCCGATGTCATCCAGTAACGCCAGCGCCCCGCGCAGGACCGTTTCACGCGTTAAACGCGCCGCAGTATTTTTTTCGCTCATCTCTCTATCACTGATAGGGTAACTGTGGAATACTCCATACTCTATCACTGTTAGAGTCACAATTTTGAAAAAAACCATGCTGGTTATTTTGTTGACGGTGTTGCTGGATGCGGTGGGCATCGGTCTGATCATGCCTATTCTACCGGCGCTGTTGCGCTCGCTGGGCGGTCTCGATGCCGGCAGCGTGCATTACGGCGCCCTGCTGGCGGCCTATGCGTTGATGCAATTCCTGTTTTCGCCGATCCTCGGCGCGCTGAGCGATCGTTTCGGGCGGCGGCCGGTGCTGTTGATTTCGCTTGCCGGCGCGGCGGCCGACTACCTGCTGATGGCGTTCGCGCCGACGCTGGCCTGGCTCTATCTGGGGCGGTTGCTGGCGGGCATCACCGGCGCCAACATGGCGGTCGCCACCGCTTACGTCACCGATATTACCCCCGCCGGCCAGCGCGCTCGGCGTTTCGGCCTGGTGGGCGCGGTGTTCGGCGTCGGCTTTATCGTCGGCCCGCTGCTCGGCGGATCGCTGGGCGAATGGCATCTGCATGCGCCCTTCCTGGCGGCGGCGATGATGAATGCCCTCAACCTGGTGATGGCGTTTTTCCTGCTGCCCGAATCGCGTAAATCCCGCCCCCGCGCCGCCGAGAAAATGCGCCTTAATCCCTTCTCGTCATTGCGCCGGCTGCACGGCAAGCCTGGCCTGCTGCCGCTGGCCGGCATTTATCTGGTTATGGCGCTGGTTTCGCAGGCGCCGGCCACGCTGTGGATTTTATACGGTCAGGATCGTTTCGGCTGGAGCATGATGGTGGCGGGCCTGTCGCTGGCCGGCTACGGCGCCTGCCACGCGCTGTCGCAGGCCTTTGCCATCGGCCCGCTGGTCGCGCGGCTCGGCGAGCGCAAGGCGCTGCTGATCGGCCTGGCCGCCGACGCCGTGGGCCTGGCGCTGTTGTCTGTCGCCACGCGCGGCTGGGCGCCGTTCTTCGCCGCGGGCGGCATGGCGTTGCCCGCACTGCAGGCGCTGATGGCGCACAAGGTGGACGACGATCATCAGGGCGAGCTGCAAGGAACGCTCGCCAGCATGGGCAGCCTGATCGGCGTCGCGGGGCCGCTGGTGGCGACGGCGCTGTATGCCGCCACGCGCGATGTCTGGCCTGGGCTGGTGTGGGCGTTGGCCGCCGCCCTGTACCTGGTGGTGCCGCCGCTGCTGGCACGCTCACGCGCCAGGGATGCGGCGCCATAACTTTGCCGTTCTTTAACTTTAGAAAGCAGAAACCGGCATTTTGCCGCCGGGATCCGCTGACCTATGCTAAACCGGTGTGATGAAACCCGTTTTCATGGCATGTCTTCCGGAACGTTTTGCTTTATTTGTTCGTCGTGAACCCTGGGCCGCGCCTGACTGGTGCGGCTTTTCTTTTTGCCCGGCAGTGCCAGCGGCGGTGAATTTTGCTATGTTAACCCGCAGATAAGCTTCCCGTTTTCAGCCGCCGGACCGACTCATGTTTACCCATAAAGCAATCGCCGAGCTCAACGCCCTGGAGCTGATGGTTTATACCTACGTCAGCAAACACAAGAATCAAGTGATGTACATGACCATCCGCGAGCTGGCCGAGGCCGCCGGCGTGTCCACCACCACCGTGCTGCGGTTTTGCAAGAAAATGGGCTGTGACGGCTATTCGGAATTTCGCATCCGTTTCAAGCTGTACCTGGAACAAACCGATGCGCCGCCGGCCGATTCCGGCATCGGCGAAATCCTCAGCTTTTTTAAAAGCGTCAGCAACGAAGAGTTTAATCAGCTGATCGATCAGGCGGTGCACCATATCGCCGCCGCCGAGCGGATTATTTTCGTCGGTATCAGCACCTCAGGCGCGTTGGGGAAATATGGCGCGCGTTTCTTTTCCAACGTCGGGAAATTCAGCACCCACATCGACGATCCTTATTATCCCGTCAACAGCGACATGTATAAAAACGCGGTGGCGATCATGCTGTCGGTCACCGGCGAAACCGAAGAGATCCTGCGGCTGGCCAGCCAGTTCAGCCTGCATCACTGCAAGATCATCAGCATCACCAACAACGAAACCTCTTCGCTGGCGAGGCTGGCGGACTTCAACCTCTCCTACCACGTTCCGCAGCATTTGATCGGCGGGCATCACAATATCACCACGCAGATCCCCGTACTTTACATTATTGAAACCATCGGTAAACGGCTCGGGCATATTAATTCGGCAAAATAAAACAGGCTGTTTTTTTATTGTGACAAATCACTTTCCACGGTGATTTGTTATATCGTGACATTTCTTTCGGTCTTGCTACTCTATTCTCAACGCAGCGTTATTACCCTTCATTAAATAAACCGATGAGACATTGACGATGAAACAGTTGCCGAAGGATTTTCTGTGGGGGGGCGCGGTTGCCGCGCACCAGGTTGAAGGCGGTTGGGATCGGGGCGGCAAAGGGCCCAGCATTGCAGACGTGCTGTCCGGCGGCTCGCACGGCGTGGATCGCGTGATGACCGACGGCGTGCTCGAGGGCTATCGCTACCCTAACCACGAAGCGGTGGATTTCTACGGCCGCTATAAGCAGGACGTGGCGCTGTTCGCCGAGATGGGCTTCAAATGCTTCCGCACCTCGATCGCCTGGACGCGCATCTTCCCGAACGGCGATGAGGCGACGCCGAACGAGGCCGGCCTGCAGTTTTACGACGACCTGTTCGACGAACTGCTGAAATACGGCATCCAGCCGGTGATCACCCTGTCCCACTTCGAAATGCCTTACCATCTGGTGAAGGCCTACGGCGGCTGGAAAAATCGCCGGGTGGTGGAGTTCTTCGTGCGCTTCAGCGAGGTGGTGATGCGCCGCTACCGCGAAAAAGTGAAGTACTGGATGACCTTCAACGAGATCAATAACCAGAGCAACTACCGCTATCCGCTGTTCGGCTACTGCTGCTCCGGCGTGGATTACACCCAGGAAGACAACCCGGAACAGGCGCTGTACCAGGTGTTGCACCACCAGTTCGTCGCCAGCGCGCAGGTGGTCAAACTCGGCCATCAGATCAACCCGGAATTCAAGATCGGCTGCATGCTGGCCTGCGTGCCGTTCTACCCGTATTCCTGCAAGCCGGACGACGTGATGTACGCCGTCGAGGCGATGCACCAACGCTATCTGTATACCGACGTGCAGATGCGCGGCTACTACCCAAGCTACCTGCTGCGCGACTGGGAACGCAAAGGGCTGAAAATCGAGATGCAGCCGCAGGACGCGCAGATCCTGCGCGAGGGCTGCACCGACTACATCGGCTTCAGCTATTACATGAGCAACGCCCTGCAGGCTAACGCGGTGGACGGCAGCGACGGCATGTTCGGCTTCCCGGGCAACGTGCCCAACCCGCACGTCAAAGCCTCCGACTGGGGCTGGCAGATCGATCCGGTCGGGCTGCGCTATTCGCTGAACGTGCTGTATGAACGCTACCAGAAGCCGCTGTTTATCGTGGAGAACGGCTTCGGTGCCTTCGACAAAGTGGAAGCGGACGGCCGGATCAACGATGACTATCGCATCGACTATCTGCGTGCCCATATCGAAGAGATGAAGAAAGCGGTGATTGAAGACGGCGTAGACCTGATCGGCTATACGCCGTGGGGCTGCATCGACTGCGTGTCGTTCACCACCGGCGAGTACAGCAAACGCTACGGCTTCATCTACGTCGACAAGCATGACGACGGCACCGGCACGCTCGAGCGTTCGCGCAAGAAGAGCTTCGACTGGTACCGCCGGGTGATCGCCAGCAACGGCGAACAGCTGTAACCGCACGGCAGGCAATCAGGGGCGATTTTCGCCCCTTTTTACTGCGCCTTATTCCGCCGCCTGCCCGGCGGCGAGATACTTCGCCATTTCCGCCGGCGGCACCATGCCGCCACCGGTCGCCCATACCAGGTGCGTCGCCTGCGCCAGACTCTCGGCGCTGATGCCTTGCTCGCTGAGCGCCTTCGCATGGGCTGCAACGCGCCACGGCCCGGCCATGCCGGCCAGCGCGGACGGCTCCAGCTGAAGATGCTCGTGCTTGTCCAACAGCCCGAGCAGCGCAAACATCTCTTCGTCGCTCAGGGTGTAAAACGCGCTCAGCAGGCGCTCCATCGCCCGGCCGACAAAACCGGAGGCGCGCCCCACCGCCAGCCCGTCCGCCGCGGTGCGGTTGTCGATGCCGAGATCTTGCACCGCAATGCCGTCATGCAGCCCGCTGTAGACGCCGAGCAGCATGCAGGGCGAATGGGTCGGTTCGGCGAAAATACAGTGAACGTGATCGCCGAACGCCAGCTTGAGGCCAAACGCCACGCCGCCCGGCCCGCCGCCGACGCCGCACGGCAGATACACGAACAGCGGGTGCTGCGCGTCCACCACGATGCCCTGTTCGGCGAACTGCCGCTTCAGGCGGCCGCCGGCCACCGCGTAGCCGAGGAACAGAGTTTGCGAGTTTTCATCGTCGATAAAGAAACAACGCGGATCGTTCGCCGCCTGCTTGCGCCCCTGCTCGACCGCCACGCCGTAATCTTCGGCGTACTCCACCACCGTGACGCCGTTATCGCGCAGCTTTTGCTTCTTCCACGCCCGCGCATCCGCCGACATGTGCACGCTGACGTCAAACCCCAGCCGGGCGCTGATGATGCCGATGGATAATCCCAGATTGCCGGTCGATCCGACGGCGATGCGGTACTGGCTGAAGAACTGACGAAACTCGTCGGAAAACAGCCGGGCGTAGTCGTCGCCGGTCTGCAGCAGCCCCGCCTCCAGCGCCAGCGTCTCCGCGTGCGTCAGCACCTCGTAGATGCCGCCGCGCGCCTTGATTGAGCCGGAGATCGGCAGATGGCTGTCCTTTTTCAGCAGCAGCTTCCCGCCAAGCCGCAGCCCATAGCGCCGATTCAACGCCTGCTGCATGGCGGGGATCGCCACCAGCTCGGATTCGATGATCCCCCCAGTGGGCTGGGTTTCGGGAAAGGCCGCGGCGAGATAAGGCGCGAAGCGCGCCAGGCGCTGCTCCGCTGCGGCGACGTCGGCGGCGGTCAGGCCGACATGGGGCAAGCCTGCGGCCAGCGTTGTCGCACGCGGATTGAACCAGGTGATAGGCTCGAGGGCGACCAGTCGTTGCAACAGCGGATGCTGCGCAACCCACGGTTGAATCTGTGATTTTTGCATAAATGTCCCTGACTGATTTGGCGTTGCCGTCACCATGCCGCGAACGCCGGCGGCTGACAAATGATAAATACTGAACTTGAGGTGCAACAGATTGATGCAAGCGCGGCGCTAGCCGGCCGCGACGCCAAACAGCATGCCGACGCCGGAGGAAACCGCCATCGCCAGGGCGCTCCAGATCAGGATACGCGCTACGCCCGGCAAGATCGGCGCACCCCCGGTTTTCGCGGCGATACCGCCGAGAATGCCAAGGGAAATCAGCGCCGATGCCACCAGCGCCGGCCGCGTCCAGGCAACCGGCACCCACAGCGCCACCAGCAGCGGCAACAGCGCGCCGAGAGAGAAACTGAGGGCCGATGCCAACGCGGCCTGCAGCGGCCGGGCGCGCGTGGCGGCGGAAATGCCCAGTTCGTCGCGCGCGTGGGCCTCCAGCGCATCATGCGCCATCAGCTTTTCCGCCACCTGCCGGGCCAGCGCCGGGTCCAGCCCGCGATGCACGTAGATAGACGTCAGTTCGCGGAACTCCCCCGGATAGTCTTCGAGCAGCTCCGCCTGTTCCTCGGCCAGCGCGGCCTTCTCGGTGTCCGCCTGCGACGACACCGACACGTACTCGCCGGTGGCCATCGACATCGCGCCCGCCACCCACCCGGCGACGCCGGCGATCATCAGTGCGGAATGCGAGGCGCTGGCCGCCGCTACGCCCAGCAGCAGGCTGGCCGTTGAGACGATGCCGTCGTTGGCGCCGAGCACCGCCGCCCGCAGCCAGCCGATGCGTTCAATACTGTGCCGCTCTCGATGCATCCTTTCTCTCCCACGTTCTCTTTCCGCTAGTCCCGCGCCGCCGCTTCCAGGCCGGCGATGTCGATTTTGCCCATCAGCAGCATCGCTTCCGTGACCCGCCGCACGCGCGCGGCGTCGGGGTCGTTCATCAACTCGGTCAGGCGCCGCGGCACGATCTGCCAGCACAGCCCCCAGCGATCGCGCAGCCAGCCGCACTGCTCAGCCTCGCCGCCCTCGCTCAACGCATCCCACAGCCGGTCAACCTCCGCCTGATCGTCGCATTCTACCATCACGGAAAAGCTGTGATTGAACGGATCCAACGGCCCGGCCTCGATCGCCGCATAGCGCTGGTCACCCAGGGTGAAGGAGGCCAGCTTCACGCTGCCGGCCGGGCCGCTCGGCGTATCCGCCGGCAGATCGGAAAACCAGTTCACGGACGAACCGGGGATCAGCGCGACGTAGCAATTCAGCGCCGCCTCCATGTCTTTTTCAAACCACAGATGTTGCGTAATTCTGGCCATCGGCGCCTCCTTCAGGCATCGAGGATCGGCGCGAACCCGCCAAAGATCATGCGTTTGCCGTCAAACGGCATCTCGCCCAGCGCCTTCATGCGCGGATCGTTCATCATTTTCTGGTTGGCGGCGTCGCGCACCGCCTTGGAGGGGTACTCTATCCAACTGAACACCACCACTTCGCCCTCCTGCGCCTTTACCGCGCCGCGAAAGTCGGTGAGTTTGCCGTCGGGCACGTCATCGCCCCAACACTCCACGATGCGCGTGGCGCCAAACTCTTTGAACAGCGGCGCCGCAGCGGCCGCCAGCCGGTGATAAGCCTCCTTGTTGGCGGCCGGCACCGCCACCACAAACCCGTCTACGTATTTCATCCTGGTATCCTCTTGTCTGATTAAGGACAGTCGGTTCAGCACGGGCGACGTTGCCCGTGCCCCCTACCAGTTTAGACGGCGGGCGCGCGGCCCGGATCGGAAGTTCAGCGGCCAGGATCGTTCGGCGGGTAAGATTCCGGCGTGGCGACCCGGTTACGGCCGGCATTTTTCGCTTTGTATACCGCCAGATCCGCCAGTTTGAGCAGGTCGGCCAGGCTATGGCCGGAACCGCCAGGGCAGGTCACCATGCCGATGCTGACGGTGATCTGCAGCGGATAGCCGGCCGGCATGGTGATCGATTCCGCCTCAATGCGTTGCCGCAGCCGTTCGGCCAGCTGCAACCCCTGCTGCGGCTGGCCGAGCGTCGAGACGATGGCGAACTCTTCGCCGCCCATGCGGCCGAACAGATCGTTGACGTTCAGATCGGCGGCGATCGCACGGGTAAACGCCATCAGCGCCTGATCGCCACCGGCGTGGCCGAAACGGTCATTGATCGATTTGAAATAGTCGATGTCGAGCATCATGACGCACACCAGCTCCCCTTTCTGATCGATCACCCGCTCGCCGCGCTGCATAAACGCATTGCGCGTCAGCACGTGGGTCAACGCATCGTGATTCGCCACGTGCTCCAGCGTGCGTAACAACGCGTTGCGCGCATAGTTCATGCTGGCGACGGCGATCGGCCCCAACGCCAGCAGCGCGATGCCCAGGCGCATGGATACCGCGTTCTGCAGCACCTTCATGTCGAGCGTGGTGCTAAGCAACCCGAAATCGATCGCCAGATGGCACCACAGCACGTAAACCAGCACCGCGATCATGGTGCTGAACAACGAAAAGGACATCGCCAGCCACAGCAGCACCGGCATCGGGAAGATCACCGCGCCGGGGCCGCCGATCAGCACGCTGCAGACCGCCGCCAGCGCCAGCAGCGCCAACACCGCCAGTTTCCCCCCCGCCTGCGGCCATTGGCTGCGCTGTATCAACATGGCGCAGGCCGCGCGCAGGCGATGTCGCCAATCGGCGGGAAACACCAGAATGAACGGCATCAGCGTGACGTAGTTGGTGAATTCAGATGAGAACCACAGCGCCAGGGAGGTCAAATAGGGCCTGCCGAACAACCACTGCGAGGCAACGGCCCCCACCAAGCCGGTAGCGGCGGCGGCGGCCAGGCAGATACCGAACAGATACATGCTGGACGCGCCGCGTTGCAACATGCGCGCCGGCGGCGACAGCCGCATGAACAGCAGATAGCCCACCACCACGCCGGCCAGATTGGCGGCGTTCAGCAGCAGCGCTTTCTCCAACGCACTGCCGGTCAACAGATCCGCCGCCAGGTAGCCCAGCACCGCCATCCCCCAGCCGGCGCGCGTCGCCCACTGCGGGCGGCGCACCAAAACGGCCAGCAGCACGGCGTTAGCCGGCCAGAATATCGCCAGAAAACTGCCGGGCCGGCTCACGATGCCCAGCAGACACAGCGCGAACACCAGCAAAAAAATGCTGAGCGCGGGCCAGATTTTCCGGGTATCGGACAACGAGGTGGTTTGCATCTTGGATCCAGAGACTTCCGCTAGCGTAAGGTGACAGTCTTTGCGTGTCACAACCGTCGACGATGAGGAGAAGATAAACGGCCGACCCGCCTATTATTGCCAGTTTTGCCGGTCCGGACACCTGTTTATTCATCAAGGAAAAATATATTTGTGTATCAATATATTGACGACACTCGCCTATCTGGCGCAGAAACTGCCAAGGCATCCCGGCCGTCTTGATCATTATGGTCAATTCGTCGGATTTTTACCGGTAAAACCGCCGTCTTTTTCCTTGATGACAAAATAAAATCGGGCAATGCGCGGATCTCTCCTTTGCCCTCTATCCAAACCCATTAAACGATAATTATAATGATAATCGTTATTATTTATTATTTACCATGGAATGATATGCACCAGTCAGTTCTTCGCCGCCCCAACAAAAACAAAAAAAATCACGTTTTCCGCTCGCTGCCCCTGATCGCCGGCCTGTTTCCCGCCCTGACGATCGCCGCCGCGCCCGACGCAAAAAAGGAAGACGCCATCACGGTGACCGCCACCGCCCTGCCTGCCGGCAGCTATAGCGCCGATACCGCCTCAACCGGCAGCAAAACCGCCACGCCAATCGGTGAACTGCCGCAATCGGTCAGCGTCGTCACCTCACAGGTGATTGACGACTTCCAGGTCAAAAGCGTCAATGACGCGATGAAATTCGTCAGCGGCGTCACCCAGGGCAACACGCTCGGCGGCACCGAGGATGGCTTCGTCAAACGCGGCTTTGGGGTTAACTCCGACGGTTCGGTGTTCATCGACGGCGTGCGCAGCAACCAAGGGCTGAGCATGGACGCCACCACCGATCGCGTCGAGGTGCTGAAAGGTTCCGCTTCGCTGCTGTATGGCATCCTCAGCCCCGGCGGCGTCATCAACCTGATCAGCAAAAAACCGCAGTATGACTGGAACACCCGCATTAGCGGCGCCACCAACAGCTTCGGCGGCGGCAGCGGCAGCGTCGATGTGACCGGCCCGCTGGGCGGCGGCTTCGCCTTCCGCCTGATCGCCGAGCGACAGCACGAGGATTACTGGCGTAACTTCGGCAGCGACGAACACACGCTGATCGCTCCTTCACTCAGCTGGTTCGGCGACCAGGCTTCCTTTAACATCGCCTACAGCGAGTACAAATACGACATTCCTTACGATCGCGGCACCGCGTTTATCGACGGCAAACCGGTCGATGTGCCCTATAACCGCCGGCTGGATGACTACGCCAACCGCGCCTGGGGCAAGAACAAACGCCTGAACGCCCATTATGAATATGCGCTGGATCCGATCTGGACCACCCGCCTCAACTACGCCTGGCTGCAACGCCGTTACGACAGCAACGAAGTGCGCGCCACCGCGATCGACACCGCGACCGGCATCGTTTCGCGCCGCGCCGACGCCAACCGCGGCTTCAATCACCAGACCGATTATTATTCCTGGGATGTGACCGGTTCGCCGGAGGTGTTCGGCATGCAACACGACCTACTGCTGGGCGTGGACTACGAAAAGAACCAGACTTACAAGGCCTACTCCTATCGCGGCAAAGTGTCGAAGACGTTCAACATGTACGATCCGGCGTATGGCGAAGCGCCCGTCACCGACAGCACCACCTACAACGACGCATTGAGCAACCTGCGCACGACGCTGTTCAGCCGCTCCCTGTACGCCAAGGACAGCATTCATCTCTCCGACCGGTGGATTGCGGTGCTCGGCGCACGCTATCAGTCGTATTACCAGAACAACAGCAACGGTTTCCAGAAGCCGAAAAATACGCTCAATGACAAAGACGATCAGTTTTTGCCGCAGGCGGGGCTGGTGTATAAGCTGACGCCGAACCTGTCTCTGTACGGTAACTACAGCCGTTCCTTCACGCCGTCCACCGCCATCGACGATAACGGCAACGTCGCCACGCCGGAAACCGGCACCACCTATGAGGTGGGCGGCAAATGGCAGATCGCCCCGGCGTTCGACGCCACGCTGGCGCTCTATCGTATTGATGAAAGCAATATGTCGATCTTTATCAACGGCGTGACCCGCAGCATTCCCAAGGCGCGATCCACCGGTGCCGAACTGGAGTTGAACGGCGAAGTGGCGCCCAACTGGGATCTCACCGCCAACTACAGCTACGACAAAACCGAGATCGTCGAAGACAACCTCAATCCGGCCAACGTCGGCAACCGGCTGGTCAACGCCCCGACCAACATGGGCGGCCTGTATCTCAGCCACCGCATGACGCTGCCGGTGGTGCCCGGCGAGGTGCGCGTGGGCGGCGGTGCGCGCTATGTCGGCCGCCGCGCCGGCGATCCGGAGAACAGCTTCACCATGCCGGCCTACACCGTGGCGGATGCCTTTGTCGCCTGGGACAGCAAGCTGCTTGGCAAACATACTCAGCTGAAACTGAATGTGAAAAACCTGTTTAACCGCGAATACTACGCCTCCAGCGCCGGTAACCTGCGCGTGATTGAAGGCGAACCGCGCAGCCTCAGCCTGCAGGCGACGGTCGATTTCTAACCCCCCATCTCCGGGCGCCGTTTGGCGCCCGTTTTCTTTTCGCCCGGCGTCAAAGCGCCTTGCGGTACATCACGAAACCGGGGCGCTCCGCCACCTTGTCATACAGCCGCATGGCGGTCTGGTTGGTTTCGTGGGTATTCCAATAAACCCGCGGCAACCCCAGCTGCTGCGCACGCTCGTAGACCGCCGCGATCAGCGCTCTCGCTACGCCTTTGCCGCGCACCGTCTCCGCAGTGAACAGATCCTGCAGATAACAGTTAGGCTGCAGCTGGGTGGTGCTGCGGTGCAGGAGGTAGTGCGTCAACCCGACCACCTGGCCCTGATGCTCCGCGACCAGCGCAAACATCGGTTCGTAGGCGTCGAAAAAACGCCGCCAGGTGGTCTGCGTCACCTCGTCCGGCAGCGCCGTTGCCCCCTCACGGCCGTAAAATGCGTTATACCCTTGCCACAGCGCCAGCCAGGCGGCGTAATCCCGCGCTTCCAGCGGCCTGACCACGATGCTTTCGCTCATGATGTCCTCTTCGATGATGTCAAAATGCCCCGCCTCCAGCATAGAGCAGTAAGCGTCAGCGCGCAGGCGGCGGCATCACATCGGCGAGAAAATCCAGCAGCGCGCGGTTGAACACCGCCGGCCGCTGCAGCGGCGCGAAGTGGCTGACGCCCGGCAGCGTCACCAGACGGGCGCCGGGAATGCTGCCGCTCAGGTAGGCAGCATGCTCGGCGCGGATAAACTCATCGTGTTCGCTGTGAACGATCGTCACCGGCACACGAATGGCCGCCAATTCCTGCGCGGTGTAGTTCGGCTGGCTGCTCATCATCAGGCTCACGGCGGCGACAAATTCATCGAACTCCTGCGGCGTCGGCGACAGCGCGGCATAGTCCTGCACGTGGCGGGCGAAGCAGCGCTCGACGATCGGGTTGGCGGCCGGCGGTTTAACACCGCTGGGATCCATATTGCAGCCGAAGAAAAAGACGCCGTCCACCCGCTGCGGCGCCCGATGGGCGGCGATAAGCGCGACGCAGGCGCCGTCGCTCCAGCCCGCCAGCGCGGCGTGCGGGATCCGCAACGCGTCCATCACCGCCAACAGATCATCGGCCATGCGATCGTAACGGTAAGGCCGGGCGTCGTGCGTGCTGCGCCCGTGCCCGCGGCTGTCGATGACCAGCACGCCATACCCGGCGGCCAGCAGCGCCGGCAGCTGATACCCCCAGTTGCCGCTGTGGCCCAGGCCGCCGTGCAGCAGGATCACCGTCGGCGCCACGCCATAGGCGGCATACCAGATGCGCGCCCCGTCATGTTCGACAAACCCCTGCCTGGACGTGGGCGGCAACGGCGGCGCGCCCTGCGCGGCAAAGCGGGTCAACTCGTCGTCGGTTTGCATCTTTTCCTCCTCATTCGCCGACGTTGTGCGCCAACAAGGCATCAAAGGAGTATAGATCGCCCCGGTGAGCGGTGCCGTTCGCTTTCCCGACATATACTTAAGGGAGGAATCGCAATGGAGGACGGTGAGATGAAGAAAATAATTCTCGTGTTTTTGATGCTGATGCTGAGCGGGTGTATCGGCGGCGGCGGCGGCCCGTCGAATGCGCCGTCGGCATCGCCGAATGAGCCTTATACCTGCACCAAATCCAGCGCCAACAGCGACTGCTCGCAATCGGTGGAGCCGTCGATGTATTAGCCGCGTTCGGCGGGCCGTCGCGTAGAGGCCCGCCTTAGGGGGACTAGGAGGAGTGCTCCTCTTCGTTGGCCTGATATCGCGTCGCCTGCTGCTTCATAAACACCACTTCCTGCGGGCTGGACAGGCTCACTTCCTGCGCGCGCAGCAGCTTGAGGATATTGAACAGCAGTTCGCTCTTGGTGGCGCCGACCATGCGCGGGCTCGGCACGTAGCCGGTCACGCTCAGGATAATGCCGTCCGGCCCCAGCTGGCTGAAGCGCACGTAAGGCGCCGGCGTTTCCAGAATGGTTTCGTACTCGTTATAGGCGCTAAGCAAGATATTGCGCACCTGCTCCGGATCGATGGAGGTCGGGAACGTCAGCGCGATAGTCACCACCCCTTGCGCGTTGCCCATGGTGGCGTTGCGCACGTTCTGCGAGATCAGCTGCGAGTTCGGTACGATCATGGTGGAACGGTCGCTGAGCTGGATTTCGGTGGCGCGCACGTTGATGCGCCGCACGTCGCCTTCCACGCCGCCGATGCCGATCATATCCCCCACCTTCACCGGGCGTTCGGTCAGCAGGATCAGGCCGGAAATAAAGTTCTTCACGATCTCCTGCAAACCGAAACCAATACCAACCGACAGGGCGCTGACGATCCACGCCAGGTTGCTCCACTGGATGCCCAGCGCCGCCAAGGTGATCAGAATCACCAGCACATAGCCGATATTGCTGAACAGCGTCACCAGCGAGGCGCGAATGCCGACGTCCGAGATGGTTTTCGGCAGCAGTTCAGACCCCAGCCAGCGCCGCACCGCGCGCAAAATATAGATGCCGATCGCCAGACAGATCACGGCGTTGAGCAGGTTGCCGGGCACGATGTTGAAACGCTGCAACCCTTCACCGGTCAGGATGGAGACGATTTTCTCCATCAGCGAGCCCGGCGTGGTGCTGCCGAATGAGCCGTTGAACAGCGCGACGATCATCAACAGCAACAGGGAACATTTGGCCAGCGCGGTGGTGATGATCGACATCTGCTCCAGATGGCGATCCTTGAAGCTGAGCGTTTTCTTCAGCATCTTGCCGCTGACGGTCTGCGGCGAAAACAGCGCGGCGCACAAATCGGTGGCGAACAGCACCATAAAGTAGAACGCCATCAACACCAGCACCACCCAGATCAGCTGGTAGGTCAGGAAGCGGGCGAAGGCGATGTAGCCGATAAGCAGGGAAAACAGGATCACCATCGAACAGACCAGGGTGACGAGGTGCACCAGCCCGCCGACCAGCGTGCGTTTTTCCAGGTGCGCGCCCTGCTGTTCCAGACGGCGACGAATGCGCTGGCCGCGCAGCGGCGCCGCCAGCAGTACCATGCCGATCAACCCCGCCACCAGGCCGTTGCCGAAAATGGTGGTGGCCAATGAAGCGCTGACGACGTTGTTGATCAGCTCCACGGTGCCGAACGCCAGCGCCAGGCCGGCCAGCAGCGGCGAGAAGTAACGCAGCCCGGCGGCCACGTCGTTATCCATGGACGCCAGACGCCACGACGGGCGATTCAGAGACAACGCCGCACGCCCCAGCCCGGCGATCAGCGCGCAGAAAATCCCCAGACGGTTGAAACCTTCCGCGAAATCCTCCAGCGTCACCGGCAGCGGCTGCACGCGGACAAAGACGTAATACAGCAGGTTCAGCGCGATGGAGGTGGTGATCACCGTCACCGCCACGGTAACGATCGCCATAAAGCTGCGGCGCAGTCGCCCGTCCGGCAGAAAACGGATGCTGACCCAGGCGAGGAAACGCTCGGAGAAATAGCGCCCCCAGGACCAGACAATCACTGCCAGCGCCAGCAACGCCAGCGTGCCGTACCGCCATTCGTCCTGCCAACTGGCGTCCCAGGCCGCTTTCATCTCGGCGTTGAACTGATCCAGCCGCTGTACGTCATCCTCTGACGGCTGCAGCACCGGCGCCCAGAATTTGATACCCAAAATGCTGCCGGTATTCAGCGCCAGCTGGGTTTTAAACGCCACCCGGCGCAGATCGCCAATCTGCTGCCCCAGATCGAAGGCGCTGCTCTTGATGGCCTGCGCGCGTTTCACCGCGTCATCCAGCTGCTTTTTGCTGTTGTTCAGCGCGTTGCGCTGCTGGGCCACCGCCGGGGTTTCCGGCAGTGCACCGGCCGCCGGGGCCGGCCCCAGGACGTCCAGCTGCGCTTTCAGTTTGTCCTGCTCGGGCTGCAGATCGGTGGCAAGTCTTTCCATGCCGGCGACCAGATCGTCAGTCGCCAGCCGCAGTTTGCTGAGCTGGGTATCGGTGGTCGCTTTGGAAACCAGCTGCTTCATGCTGTCCAACTGCTTTTGCGCGGCTTTCAGCTGCGTGGCGGGATCGGGCGCGCTTTCGGCGGCGGGATCATCCTGGGTAGCGGCGACGGCGGCGAGCGGCGTCAGCTGCAAACCCAACAGCAATAACAACAACAGCAGGAACGGGCGAGGCTTTAACATAAATTCAGTGCTCAGCATCATTATCTGATAGACAGACGAACAGGCGGCGGATGAACCGTCGCTTAACCATAAACGCTAATTATAATAGCTGCTTAATGTCGGCCGAAATACAGTAATTATTCCCATTGTGTGCCACGCGCGCCCACCGGACTTAGCCTGCTGATTATTCAGGCGCTTTTACACTGGCGGCGCAGCGTAAAGCGCTCTATACTCCTGCCACCGATTAACCTGCAACCACTAAAAGGAGACTTACTATGCTGACGTGTGAATTGTTTTTTCACTCACACTTCTTTGGTAATCGTCGCCGCTCAAGCATTACCGGTATCGTGCTGCGATAACCCAGCTTGAGCGAAGCTTACTAAAATCCAGGATCTTCCCTCCGGCTTACCGGGTTGTCGTCAGCGATGTTTGACGATAGGCATTGTCATGCCTGTAACTCTTGAGTAAGCAATGAGCACACTACTGTCTGCACAATCTGTCGGTTACGACAACGCGTTCGGCGTCCTGCTGAGCGAGATTTCCTTCAGCCTGAAAAAAGGCGATCGCATCGGTTTGATCGGCGACAACGGCTGCGGCAAAAGCACCCTGCTGCAACTGCTCAGCGGTGCCCTGCCCATCCACAGCGGAACGGTGACATTGTCACACCAATGCCTGATGGCGCGCATCGAACAACACCTGCCGCCTGAGCTGCACGCCAGCACCCTGCTGGATGCGGTACTGGCGCAATTGCCCGCGGGCCAACACCTCAGCGAACGCTGGCGCTGTGAAGCGCTGCTTGCCGAGCTGGGGTTTGAACCGACGAGCTGGACGTTGACCGCCGGCACCCTCAGCGGCGGCCAGCACACCCGCCTGCTGCTGGCGCGCGCGCTGATCCGCCAGCCCGATCTGCTGCTGCTCGACGAACCCAGCAACCACCTGGATCTGCCCACGCTGCTGTGGCTGGAGCAGTTCTTGCGCAGCTGGAGCGGCAGCTTCGTGCTGGTATCGCACGATCGCTATCTGCTCGATCAGGTGACCAACTGTACCTGGATCCTGCGCGATAAAACGCTGCAGTTCTTCCGTTTGCCCTGCTCCGCTGCGCGCGCCGCACTGGCGGAACAGGACGCTGCGGACGAGCATCGGCGCCAGGCCGAGCAAAAAGAGATAGACCGGGTGGAAAAAAGCGCCAAACGCCTGGCGACCTGGGGCAAGGTCTATGACAACGAAGATCTGGCGCGCAAAGCCAAGCAAATGGAAAAGCGCGTCGATCGGTTGAAGGAAGAACAGACCACCCTGACCGCCGGTAGCCCGTGGCGGCTGCGATTACAGGGAGAGGCGCTGGACGCCGATCGCCTGCTGGCGCTGCCGCAATGGACCGTGCGCCCGGCGCCGGATGCGCCGGTGCTGTTCAGCCTGGAGCATCTGCGCGTCAAAAGCGGCGATCGCATCGCCATCGTCGGGCGCAACGGCTGCGGGAAATCGTCGCTGCTGCGCTTGCTGTGGCAGGCGTATCAGCACCCCGCGGAACGCCCGGCGATCTTCCACCCGCGCGTGCGCATCGGCTATTACGATCAGAGCCTGCAACAGCTGCGCGATGAAGACACGTTGAGCGAAGCGCTGGCGCAGTTTGCGCCGCTGACCGAGGAACAGCGGAAAATGGCGCTGATCGGCGCCGGTTTCCCTTACCTGCGCCACCATCAGCAGATCCGTTCGCTGAGCGGCGGCGAGCGTTCGCGGCTGCTGTTCGTCGGCCTGACGCTGGCCAACCATTCGCTGCTGCTGCTGGACGAGCCCACCAACCACCTGGACATGGCAGGCAAAGAAGAGCTGGCGGAAACGCTGCGCCAGTTCGCCGGCGCCGTCATATTGGTCACCCATGACCGGATGCTGATCGAACAGAGCTGCAACCGCTTTTGGCTGATCGACCAGCAAAAACTGGAGGAGTGGCACGATCTGGCGCCGGTGTATCAGCGCCTGGCGGGCGAAGCGCCGGCACTGCCGACAGCGGGCAAGGCCGATGCAGACGCCCCGATGCCAGATGAGCGCTTGGAAGGCGAAGAAGCGCTGCTGACCGCCCTGTTTGCCCTCGAAAGCAAACTGGAGGATGACCTGGCGCGCAAGCCGAAGCACCAGAAACCGGCGCTTCAGGCGCGCTGGCGCCGCGAGATTGCCGACATTACCGCCCGGTTGAATCTGGGCTAACCCTGACAGGCCGCCCTCCGGCGGCCTGTTTTTTGACGGAGTGCGACATGGCATTTTCCCTTGAGCAGGCTACACACGCGCAGCGGCCACTGCTGGCGGTCATGCTGTCCGATTGCCTTCGCGAGCTGGGCGCCGATGGCGATTACCCCTATCTGCCGCTCTACTGGCGCGAGGTCGGCCGCTACCCCTATTTGATTTTGAGCGATCGGCAAACGGCCGGTTTCGCGTTAGTCCGGCGCCTGGACAGCGCCACCGTCGAAATGGCGGAGTTCTACGTCAAGCCCGAGTGGCGGCGCACCGGGCTGGGGCAACGGGCCGCCCACGCCTTGTTCGCGCAACATCCCGGCGGCTGGTCGCTGTCGGTCAGCCCGGATAATCCGCGCGGGCTGGCGTTTTGGCGCGCGGTAATACCGGCCGGGGCCACGACCGAACCGCTATCGGCCCCCGATGCCATAATGCAGCTGCGTTTTTCATCCCCGCCGCGCTGAGCGACACATTACCTTCATCCTTTTATGGCAGGGTAACCCGATTCGTTCTTTGCTATCGAGCCTGCCATGACTTCACTTTCCCCACGGGACATCGAGGCGCGCTACCGCTTTGCGCGTGAGATCGCCCGCGCCGCCGCCGATCTCGCTTTCAGCTTTTATCAACGGCGGCAAACTCTGGCTGTCGACTTCAAACAGGGGCTGCAGGACGTGGTCAGCGAGGCCGATCGCCGCGTCGAAGCGCTGATCCGCCGCATGATCAGCCGCCGCTTTCCTCAGGACGGGTTTCTCGGCGAGGAAAGCGGCAGCACCGGCGAAAACGCCGCCTGCGTTTGGGTCGTCGATCCGATTGACGGCACCGCCTGCTTCCTGAACGGATTGCATACCTGGTGTATCGCGATAGGCGTGGTGATCGACGGCGAGCCGACGATAGGCGTGGTCTACGATCCCAACCACCGCGAGATGTTCCGCGCCTGTCGCGGCCACGGCGCCTTTCTCAACGGGGAACCGATCGGCGTGCATGCCGGGCGCAGCGTCGCGGATGGCGTGATGGGCGTCGGGATTTCACCGCGCGCTTCAGCGGCGGAATTCAGCGGTTTTCTCTGTCGCCTGCTGCAGGCGGGAGGGATGTTTGTGCGCAGCGGCTCCGGCGCGTTGATGACCGCCCAGGTGGCCGCCGGTCGGCTGCTGGGCTATTACGAACCGCACATGAATGCCTGGGACAGCCTGCCTGGCTGGGTGCTGACGCGCGAAGCCGGCGGCGTGGCGAATGACTTTATGCACAACGACGGGTTGCGGCGCGGCAACCCGCTGCTGCTGGCCAACGCGGCGCTCTACCCGCAGTTGGTCGAGCTGATTCAAATGCCGGGCTTGATCGGCTCGACGTGCCCTATCGCGCGCGTGATGGCAGGATAAAGCGAGCGCAGCCGGCGCTCGACCCGATCGACCGCATCGTGCGCGGCGGCGATGGTGACCGCCGGCGACACCCGGCAGTGGAAGTTGACGATGATGCCCCCGTCGGTCTTGCGCGCGCGGACGTTGTGTACGTCTTGCACGCTCTCTCCCTGCTCCAGCGCCGACTGCAGGATGCGGCGAATATCGGCCAGCTCCGTCGCATCGACATCCTCGCTGGTCAGCCAATGTGGCGTCTGCGGCTCCAGGTGCGTCTCTATCTCGGTGTCTTCACCGATCGCCTGGCGCAGGATCCCCTCGATTTCCGTGGCAATGTCATGCGCCTGCGCCACGCTGGCGTTGGCCGGCACAGCCAAATCCATGCCGATCGCCATGCGCGTCGGCAGCTGCTGCAAGGTCACATTCTGCACCTGCGCACCGTGGTTGGCGGCGATCGCCCGAATGCGCGTCGCCATGTCTTCATCGCTGCGGGTCTGCGGCACCGCGATGACGGTAAATTCCGCGCTGGCGTACTGCTCCCGCAGCCGCTCAACGATCTCTCGCTTCAGCGCGTCGATGCGTTCCAGCGGCAAGGTGCGGCACACCGCCACCGTGATTTCGACGAACAGCACCGCACCGGCGTTGCGAATGCGCACGCTGTCGCAGGCCAGCACCGCCGGAAAACTTGCCAGCGTGGCGCGGATCGCCTCAGTAGCCCCGGCCGGCGCGGCATCCATCAACGAGTCGAAGGAGCGTTTGCCCAGTTTGATCGCGGCGACAAAGATAAAGCCGGCGACGATCAGCGCGGCGATGGCGTCCGCGCGGCCAAAGCCCAGCAGCACAAACACCATGCCCAGCAGCACCACGCCGGACGAAAGCATATCGGAGAAGAAATGCAGCGCATCCGCTTCCAGCGCCGCGCTGTCGGTCGCTTTGGCGACGCGGTTGAGCGCCCGCACGCGGAAGAAATCGACGCAGATGGAAATGAGCAGCACCGCAATCACCACCGGCGCGGCGACGATCTCATGCGGTTGCCCGAGCAGGCTGCTGCCGGCCTCATAAACGATCCAGCCGGCGGCGCCCAGCAACAGCAGCACCTCGAACAGCGCCGCCAGGTTTTCCACCTTGCCGTGGCCGAAGTGATGATCGTCATCGGCGGGCTTATCGCTGATGCGCACCGCCAGCCAGGTGATGCTGGTGGCGATAAAATCGGTAAAAGAGTGGATCCCTTCGGATATCAGGCCAATACTGCCGGTAAAAATACCGGCGACGAACTTGCCCGTAGCCAGTAACCCGCTGGCGATCATCGAGTTTCTGGCCACGGCCTGTTTTTCATTCTGCATTATGCTGCTCACATTCGGACGGTGATTTATTTTTTTACTTTAGAGGATAATTGCCAGACAAAGGCGATCAGCAGCATACTGCCAGAAAATGTCAGCATGAGGCTAGTAAGAAAATTGGATTTTCCGGTGGAATAAAAATAAATCTCATTAACGCCCACCGAGATCATTAAAATGGCGTAGAGCAATCCCAGAATAAGAATCGTCATTATTATCAACTCCCGTATCAGGCCGCGCGTTCGGCGCGCCGCTAAAAATCCTCCCCATAATAAATAGCGGTTACGGGGAGGATGCATCTAGGCGGATCTTTTGCGTTCATCAATCATCCCATTTGGTGCTCATATAGGCCGCTAACAGGCCCAGTGAGCTGATCATTGCCAGGAATCCCATAAAAATAGTCATGTTTCCCATTATTTTGTCCTCAGGTTAAATGTTATCGATAAAAGCCCCTTGCGTTAAATATCGGGGTTGGTCGGTATCCATGTTTTTTAACGTCCTCCTCATTAAGGCTTTACATCTCCGCCCGCAACATCGGGCGGAGCGCGGTTAAATACCCAATACCTGCTGGGCAATTTTGAAATAAATAATCAGGCCGGTGCCGTCGATAAAGGTAGCGATAAACGGCGCCGATACCACCGCCGGATCGATGCCGAGACGTTTCAACAGCATCGGAATGATCGACGAGACAATCGCGCTCCACACGGTGATTGCCACCAGCGACAGGCTGACCACCAACGTCACCTCCATGCCGACGCCCATGATCCAGGCGCGTACCCAGGCCGCCAGGCCAATGGTGACGGCGATCAGCAGCGAGGTCGTCACTTCCTTGCGGATCACTGCGCCCAGGTTGCGCAGGCTGACTTCACCCAGCGCCATGGCGCGCACCAGCGTCGAGGTGATCTGGGTGCCGCTGTTGCCGCCGGTGCCGATCAGCAGCGGGATGAAGAACGCCAACGCGATCGCCGCTTCGAGCTGATCTTCAAACGCCTTCAGCACGTTGCCGGTGTAAGCTTCGGCGACGAACAGCATCAGTAGCCACACCGAACGTTTACGCCACAGCGCCCACGGGCTGGTCTCCAGATAAGGCTTGTCCAGCGGCAGGCTCGCGCCCTGGCGCTGCGCGTCTTCGGTGTTTTCATCCTCGACCAGGCGAGCGATCTCTCGCTCCCCCAGCACGCCGACCAGCGTGTTGTTCGCCACGACCGGCACCACGTCCAGGCCGCCCTTGCCGAGCAGATGCGCCACATCGTTGCGATCGTCGTCGGGCGAAACCTGAAAATAGCTGTGGTCCATCATCACGCCGACCGCTTTATCCTGCTCGTCGCACTGCAGCAGTTTTTTCACCGACAGCGTGCCGCGCAGATGATAATCGTCCGCGGTAATAAATACTCGGGTGGGAATTTCGTCCGTTTTTAGCTGTGAAAGTAAATATTCCCGGGCATGATTGACCGTCATCGTCGCGGGAACAGTAATAAAATCGGCGTTCATATAGCCGGCGACCGAGGTCTCGTCGAGAGTTTCAGTCGCGCTCAGCGCCGGAGAAGAATAATGTTGATGTGACTTGATCATTGTCAGTCCCTATTTCTGTTTTGAACTTCAACAGCGAATCGCATAGGGGCGTAACCACAGAGGGAGTGCAGACTGCCTATCTCCGCGTCCAGGTTTTAGCACTATACAACGTATCCGAACTGTTATTCGGAAGTTACTTTGGGCTGAACCTTAATCCGATAAAGCCTGTCTTAACCTTGGGCATCTCTCGATGTCGTCAGATCAGTAACCTGTGTTTGTATAGGAGCCTCGCCAAACGAGATACTGCATATAAACTACCGGCGCAGTATAGGCGGTGTTTTCTTCAGCGGGAAGAAAAGATTGCCCGTCGTTTATGGAGTATTTAGGATAATGTTATTAAACACGAATCTATAAAAACGGCTGATATAAATCAGCCGTTTTTTATTTCTCAGTGCTCGAGAAGATAGACGTTTTTATCGTACAAGGCACCTTGAGGGGTAAAATCGATCCCCTTCACGTAGGGTTTAATGAGCGTGGCATTGGCTTCGTAGTACACCGGTGCCACCGGCGTATCGGCCGCCAGCACCGCCTCGGCCTGCTGGAAATATTGCTGCACCTGCTGCGGCGTCTGCGCCGCCGTCGCCTGATGCAGAATGCGGTCATAGTCCGGGTTATGGTATTTGGGGCTGTTCTCGCTGCTGTCGGAACGGAACACGTTCAGGAAGGTGGATGGATCGTTGTAATCGGCCAGCCAGCGGGTAAAGGCCACGCCGTACTGCCCGCGGTTGATATTATCCAGCGTCACTTTACGCTCCTGGCTTTGCAAGCTGGCCTCTACCCCTAGGTTCTTTTTCCACATGGCGGCGGCGGCGATGACGATCTTCTTGATGGTGGCGTCATTGCTGTACAGCACGGTAAACCGCAGCGGGTTCTCGGCGTTGAAACCGGCCTGCGCCAGCAGTTGCTTCGCCTGGGCGTGCCGTTGTTCCGGCGTCCAGCCGGCCGCCGCGCCGGGCTGCAGGCTATAGCCGCCCGTCCCCGTTGGGGTAAAGGTCCAGGCCGGCTGTTGGCCGTATCCCAGCACCTTGCCGGCGATAATCTCTTTGTCCAGCGCCAGATTCAGGGCCTGGCGCACCCGCAGGTCGTTAAACGGCGCCAGGCGGTTGTTGAAGGCGAAATAACTGGTGGAGAGCAGCGGATAGGTCACCAGCTGTTGCTCGCCGAGCGTTTTTTTCAGCTGCTGATACAGCTCCGGCGGCGTGGTATACCCCAACTCAACCTCGCCGGCGCGAAAACGCGCCACTTCCGGGAAGCCCTGTATCGGCAAGAACGTCACCTTGTTGAGCACGGTGTTGGCGTTGTCCCAATACTGCGGGTTACGCTCCACCACCACCTTTTCGTTCACCACCCACTGGCTGAGACGGAATGCGCCGTTGCCGACAAAATGCGCCGGTTGAGTCCAGTTCTTGCCGTACTGTTCCACCACCTTGCGGTTAACCGGCAAGACCGGGAAATGCACCAGCTGCTTGAGCAGGTAGGAGTTGGGCTCCGACAGCGTCACCTGCAGGGTATGCGCGTCCAGCGCCTTGACGCCCAGCTCGCTCGGCGGTTTGCTGCCGGCGTTGATCGCCGCCGCATTCAGCACGTAGGCCGAAGCCAGATAGCTGCCGTACGGCGACGCGGTTTTCGGATCGGTGAGGCGCCGCCAGCTGTAGACGAAATCGTCGGCGGTCACCGGATCGCCGTTCGACCATTTGGCCTGCGGCCGCAGATGGAAGGTCCAGACGTTGCCCTGATGCTCCCATTTCTGCGCCAGCGCCGGGATCGCTTCGCCGTCTTTCCCGACGCGCAGCAAACCTTCGAACAAATCGTTGAAGATGTAGAACTCCACATTGCTCTCGGCCAGGTTCGGATCCAGCGTCGCCGGTTCATACCCGTTGGCGCGCACCAATTCCTGTACCGGCGCCAGTTTAGCGCCCGCCGGTACGTCGGCAGCCTGAGCTGCCGTCGCGTTAAAAGCCAGGAGGATTAAACCAGCCAATTTCTTGCCATTAAATGAATATTTCACGTCGATATCCCTGATTAGTGTTTTATCGCGTTCAATATGCAATGTGGCAGTGGAATAAATTAAATCATTAATCGCTATGAGTCATAACCAAAAGCGGTGTTGAATTTCTTTCATTATCAAAGGAATATCCCTCACCGCGCTTCCCGCTTTCAACACAATGCGCGTTGCCGTCCCCTACTTGATGTTCACGGTCGTGATACCAAACAGCGGCAGGCCTTTAACCGGTTCTGGGCCGGGCTCCCCCCACACCATTAATGATTTACCGCTCGCTTGCGCCTGGATCGCCAGATTCACCAGCAATTTCGGATAGGGTTCATTAGCCGCTACCGATAACGGAAATACGTTTTCGTATAGTCCTCCATCGATCGCCATCTCCACATGCACGCAATCATTAGCTACATCGATAACCACGATCGGATTGGTATAAAACGGTCCATTAGACATAGACACCTCTCTCACTATTTTTTGGTGAATATAATTCTTAATTCGCGTTGGCAGCCCGTATTATTAATGCCTGTGCGAAACGCTGAAGAACGACATGAAAAGACTGAAGAAAAAGATCGCCAGTCGATAACAAGCCGTCAATATTGAAACAGGTTAATAACCATTACAGATTCGACAAAGAACTGATATAAGTCAAATGCAAACCCGCGTTTACCCGTTACCTCAATGAATATATTAAGAATATTCACAAAAAAAAGATAACTACAACTTAATTTCATAAAAATCAATTAATTAAAAAACACCCTCACTTACCCCATATTAATTAATCGGTTACGAAAAAGGTTAAAATCAAAATAATGGACATGCTAAATAAGTTGCTTTTCAATGTAAAAATAACAGTAGGAAACCCACTTGATATCTCTGTGACACCTAACTACCTTTAAATGGCTTCGAGACTAACACGAGGCCGCCGTTGGTTATCAAACCAATAACTGGCGAATGATTTAATAAGAGATAATTACCAGAAGACAAATCCAAATATATAAACGCGTGCCGAAAGGATAGGATGTAACGGTTTGGTTGCCATACCGTTTTTCTGCCGACGGCAATAACTATTTTCATTCAGATGCAATTACCTGTCTGGTGGCTAACCGGATTCAGCGTGATATGCATTTCAGACTAACTCAGCAAAAATCATAGGGGTTTACATATGCCTTCACTGCAAGATATTACGCCTGAACAGGCTAACGCATTGAATAAACAATCACGTGACGCTTATAACGCGGAAGTGCAGAGCCGTCAGGCGCTGCTCAACCAACATCCGCAATTGAAACCGGCGTTCAACCAGCAAGTGCATCCGCAATCCTTGTGTGGATGCGGGTGCCAACAAAATATCTGCGGCTACTTCAGCTTCCAGGGCTGTGGCTGTGGGTGTGGCTGCGCGCCACATGCGGAGACCGTGCAAATTTCCGCGCAGCCTGCCAATATTGGTCCCAATGCCCCATCAAACGGTACATCGGTGCGTTTTGTCGGCCAGGCCACCGGCACTGGCTCAGACGGTAACATCAACATCCCGACGATTTATTTGCAAGGCACCGTACCCGATGCCGAAAATCTGATCGGCGTTCCGTTAACCCTACAATTGGCCATCAACCCCGGTTCGATCGTCCTGACGCTGCTGGAGAATGGCCGGGTGCTGGCCTCTTTGGTTCATCCGCCGCAGTGGGCGAGCAGCATCAACGGGCAGTTCTTCGGCGTTGGCAACGGTGAGTTTGTGCTGGCGTGACAAGAAGCAAGCCTGACGGGCGGCTGCCTGCGATGGCAGGTGGCCGCTCACTGTGAGGTAACGCGCCCCAATTCTATTCAGACAATCAAAACAGATTATTCCAGCCGAAACTTAACTTATCCTTAGGGCAATTCATTTTGTGAGCGATCGTCAAAAATAATTTAATACGAATCGTTTTCACTATCATTATTGATGTTCTTGGCTAAAATCGGCCTGCTTGCGCTTGCCAGGCGATATTCGTTTTCCTCATTCGAACGCTAAAAGGATAACTGCATGAAGCTGCGTATTTCATCTCTCGGCCCCGTCGCCCTGCTCGCCTCCTCGATGATGCTGGCCTTCGGCGCTCAGGCGGCCTCGGCCGATCAGGGCATCGTCATTTACAACGCCCAACATGAAAACCTGGTCAAATCCTGGGTCGACGGGTTTACCAAAGACACCGGCATCAAGGTCACGCTGCGCAACGGCGGCGACAGCGAGCTGGGCAATCAGCTGGTGCAGGAAGGCAGCGCCTCGCCTGCCGACGTGTTCCTGACGGAAAACTCCCCGGCGATGGTGTTGGTGGATAACGCCAAGCTGTTCGCCCCGCTGGACGCCGCGACGCTGGCCCAGGTGGAACCGCAGTATCGCCCAAGCCACGGCCGCTGGACCGGCATCGCCGCCCGCTCTACCGTGTTCGTCTACAACCCGGCCAAACTGACCGAAGCACAGCTGCCGAAGTCGCTGCTGGACCTGGCCAAGCCGGAATGGAAAGGCCGCTGGGCCGCCTCGCCGTCGGGCGCCGATTTCCAGGCGATCGTCAGCGCGCTGCTGGCGCTGAAAGGCGAGAAAGCGACGCTGGAGTGGCTGAAAGCGATGAAAACCAATTTCACCGCCTATAAGGGCAACAGCACGGTGATGAAAGCGGTCAATGCCGGCCAGGTCGACAGCGGCGTGATCTATCACTACTACCCGTTCGTGGATGGCGCTAAAACCGGCGAGAACAGCAACAACATCAAGCTGTACTACTTCAAACATCAGGATCCGGGCGCGTTCGTCAGCATCTCCGGCGGCGGCGTGCTGGCTTCCAGCAAGCATCAGCAGCAGGCGCAGGCGTTCATCAAGTGGATCACCGGCAAACAGGGCCAGGAGATCCTGCGCACCAACAACGCCTTCGAATACGCCGTCGGCGTCGGCGCAGCCTCCAACCCGAAACTGGTGCCGCTGAAAGATCTGGACGCACCGAAAGTAGATGCCGCGCAGCTGAACAGTAAAAAAGTGGTCGAACTGATGACCGAAGCCGGCCTGCTGTAAGGCCCGCCGGCAAACCGAGAGTTTTTGATCGTTATGTCAAACCTGAGTACCCACGCCGCGCAGACCGCGCGGCGTTATTCTGTTGTCCCCCGTCATCAGCGGCCGGGGGCGATCGTAGTGGCCAGCGCCGTGCTGCTGTCGCTGCTGGCGCTGTTGCCGCTGGGATTCGTTATCGGCGTGGCGTTTGAAGCCGGCTGGCAAACGGTCAACGCTCTGGTTTTCCGCCCGCGCGTGGCGGAACTGCTGTTGAACACCCTGCTGTTGGTGGTGCTGACGCTGCCGATCTGCGCCGTGCTGGGCGTGGCCCTGGCCTGGTTGACCGAGCGCACCACGCTGCCGGGCCGCCGTCTCTGGGCGGTACTGGCCACCGCGCCGCTGGCGGTGCCGGCCTTTGTGCAAAGCTATGCCTGGATCAGCCTGGTGCCGTCGATGCACGGCCTGGGCGCCGGGGTCTTCATCTCGGTGCTCGCCTATTTCCCGTTTATTTACCTACCGGCCGCCGCCGTGCTGCGCCGTCTGGATCCCGGTATCGAAGACGTCGCCACCTCGCTCGGTTCCCGGCCGCTGGCGGTCTTTTTCCGCGTGGTGCTGCCGCAGCTGAAGCTGGCGGTCTGGGGCGGTTCCCTGCTGATCGCATTGCACCTGCTGGCGGAGTATGGCCTGTATGCCATGATACGCTTCGATACCTTCACCACCGCGATCTTCGATCAGTTCCAGTCGACCTTCAACGGCCCGGCGGCCAACATGCTGGCCGGCGTATTGGTATTGTGCTGCCTCGGGTTACTGCTGCTTGAGGCTCTCAGCCGCGGCCGCGCGCGCTATGCCCGCGTCGGTTCCGGCAGCGCCCGCAGCCAAACGCCGCGTCGCCTTTCGCTGCCGCTCGCCGCGCTGGCGCTGCTGCTGCCGATTTCGCTGACCGCGCTGGCGCTGGGCGTGCCTTTCATTACCCTGGCCCGCTGGCTGTGCCTGGGGGGATTCGAGGTGTGGCGCAACGCCGAGCTGTGGCCTGCGCTGTGGCAAACGCTGTCGCTGTCCGCCGTCGGCGCGTTGCTGATCACGCTGTGCGCCATTCCGATGGCCTGGCTGTCGGTACGCTATCCGGCCCGGCTGTACCGCGTACTGGAAGGCTGTAACTACGTGACCAGCTCGCTGCCCGGCATCGTGGTGGCGCTGGCCCTGGTGACCATCACCATTCACAGCTTCCGGCCGATTTACCAAACCGAAATCACCCTGTTGCTGGCGTATTTGCTGATGTTTATGCCGCGGGCGCTGATCAACCTGCGCGCCGGCATCGCACAGGCGCCGGTGGAATTGGAAAACGTGGCGCGTAGCCTCGGCAAATCGCCGGCGCAGGCGCTGTGGAGCACTACGCTGCGGCTGGCGGCGCCGGGTGCCGCGGCGGGCGCGGCGCTGGTGTTCCTGGCGATCGCCAATGAACTGACCGCCACGCTGTTGCTGGCGCCGAACGGCACCCGTACGCTGGCCACCGGATTTTGGGCGCTGACCAGCGAGATAGACTACGTCGCCGCCGCGCCTTATGCGCTGATTATGGTGGCGCTGTCATTGCCGCTCACCTGGCTTCTTTATTCTCAATCTAAACGCACGGCGGGACTATGAGCACGCTCGAACTGCACGGTATCGAAAAATCTTATAACGCCATCAGGGTGCTGGAACACATCGACCTGCAGGTTGCCGCCGGCAGCCGCACGGCGATCGTCGGCCCTTCCGGCTCCGGCAAAACCACCCTGCTGCGCATCATCGCCGGCTTTGAAATTCCTGACGGCGGCCAGATCCTGCTGCAGGGGCAAGCCATGGGCAACGGCGGCGGCTGGGTGCCGGCGCATCTGCGCGGCATCGGCTTCGTCCCGCAGGATGGCGCGCTGTTCCCGCACTTTACCGTCGCCGGCAACATCGGTTTTGGCCTTAAAGGCAGCAAGCGTGAGAAACAGCGGCGCATCGAGGCGCTGATGGAGATGGTGGCGCTGGATCGCCGTCTGGCCGCGCTGTGGCCGCACGAGTTGTCCGGCGGGCAGCAGCAACGGGTCGCGCTGGCGCGTGCCCTGTCGCAGCAACCCCGGCTGATGCTGCTGGACGAACCGTTCTCGGCGCTGGATACCGGCCTGCGCGCCGCCACCCGCAAAGCGGTCGCCGAACTGCTGACGGAGGCCAAGGTGGCGTCGATTCTGGTCACCCACGATCAGAGCGAAGCGCTGTCGTTCGCCGATCAGGTAGCGGTGATGCGCAACGGCCGGCTGGCGCAGGTGGGCGCGCCGCAAGATCTCTATCTGCGGCCGGTCGATGAGCCGACCGCCAGCTTCCTTGGCGAAACGCTGGTGTTGACCGCCGAACTGGCGCACGGTTGGGCCGACTGCGCATTGGGGCGCATCGCCGTCGACGATCGGCAACGCAGCGGCCCGGCGCGCATCATGCTGCGCCCGGAGCAGATTCAAATCGGTTTGTCAGATCCGGCGCAGCACGGCCAGGCGGTGATTACCGGCATCGATTTCGCCGGCTTCGTCTCTACGCTCAACCTGCAAATGGCCGCCGGCGGCGCGCAAATCGAGATCAAAACCGTCAGCCGCGAAGGCCTGCAGCCCGGTTCTCAGGTCACTCTCAACGTGATGGGCCAGGCGCATATTTTCGCCGGTTGACATTTCGGGGGAGCCTCTTGACGTCCCCCTCACCACCGCGCATTATCAACGCTATGAAACGCTTCGCGCACGTCCTCACCACCACCGCAACCGCCACGCAATGGCGGGCTGCACGGGTGCGCATCAGCTAACGACGTATCCAAGCCCCGCCAGCCATGGCCGGGGTTTTTTATTTCTCCGTGCCCGCCGGCAATTTCATTACGGAGAAGACCTATGCCAACTATCCCCGCACCGCGCAGCGCCCTGCTGATTATCGACATGCAAGTCGGCCTGTTCGCCTCGACGGACGATCCGCCGTTCGCCGCCGAAACCCTTCTGGCGAAGACCAATGCGTTGATTCGCGCCGCACGCGTGGCAAATGCGCTCGTAGTGTTTATTCGCCACACCGGCCCGACAGGTTCGCCTATCGCCGCAAACAGTCCGCGATGGCAAGTTCACCCCGATCTCGACACCGATGCGTAAACCGACTGGTTCATCGATAAAACCCATCCCAGCTGTTTTTACCAGACTGGCCTGGCTGAGCGGCTTAAGCAAGCCGGCATCGGTCGGTTGGTGATTTCGGGAATGAAAACGCAATACTGCGTAGACACCGCGTGTCGGCGCGGCGCAGAGTTGGGATTTGACATGGTGTTGGCCGCCGACGCCCATAGCTGTTCAGACACGGCGGAACTCGGTGCCGAAGCCATTATCCGTCACCATAACCAGACCCTGTCGGGGCCATTCGTGACGCTGGCATTGGCGGAAGAGGTGAAATTCTAAAACGCGGGCGACTTGGCTGTCAGGCCGGGCTTCCGCCCGGCCTCCTCAACGGCAAGTCTTGTCGTGGCGCGGCTTTTTCGGCGCCAGCAGATAATCCACCACGCTTTCGTCAACGCAGCTGTCGATGCCGTTCAGCACCAGCGTATGCCCGTCGCGTTCGCGGGTGATCAGCGGGCTTTTAAAGGCGGCGGCCATCACCTGCGCGTTACGGTACGGCGTGGTCGGATCGTAGCGCTGCGCGACGAACAGCAGCGGCGGCAACGCGGCAGACGCCACGGGCGTGTGCGGCCGATCTTTGCCGCGGTACGGCCACAGATCGCACATTTCCAGCGGGTATTCGTGCAGCGGCAGATAGTGGGCATACATAGCGGCGGTATTGATCTCCTGCCGCTGCCGGCGCAACAGCTGCGGATCGGCCGTCGGGTTGGCGACGTCGGCGCAGGTGATGACGTTCAGCGCGTCATCGGCATCCGGCGAATAGCTTTCGTCGATCAGATCGGAAACCTGCTGCCCGGCGATCCCGGCATCGAGCTGGCGCAGCACGGTCGCCAGCTCGTGCCAGCGCTCCGGCCACAGCAGCAGCGAACGCGTGACCGTCAGCACGTCATCGGCGGAGATTTCATACCCCGCCGCGGTGACGAACGGCTGCTCATGCAGCTTGCGCAGCAAGGCATGATAACGCTGCAGCGCCTGATTGGCGCCGCCGCCCAGCTGGCAACTGTCGGTTTTGCCGCAGTAGGCGGCGAAGCGCAGGAAGCTTTGCTGGAAGCCCCGCTCCTGGTTCAGCCGCTGGGTGAAATCGTCTTCCGCCAGATCCACCACCCCGTCGAGCACCAGCGCGCGCGTTTTCTTCGGAAAACGTTCGGCATACAGCGCCGCCACCTTGGTGCCGTAAGAGTACGCCACCGCCGTCAGCCCCGGTTCGCCCAGCGCGTGGCGGATCGCGTTCAGATCGTTGACCGCTTCGTCGGTGCCGATATGTTGCAGCACGTCCGCGCCGGTCTGTTTGATGCAGGCGGCAATCAGGGTGCGCGTCTGGTTCTCCGCACCGGCCACGTCGTTGTCGTCCGGTGACGGGGTTTCGTCGCCTTCGGCCACCTGACAGGAGATTTTCGGCGTCGATTGGCCGACGCCGCGCGGATCGTAACCGATGATATCGTAGGATTTACGCAGCCTGGCGACGTGACCATCATTGCCCAAATAAGGATTGATGCCCGGCAGGCCCGGCCCGCCGCTGATCATCACCACGCTGCCCTTTTTCGGCCCGGTTGCGGGCAGCAGGGTCAGCGCCAAACGCACGGTCTGTTCGCCCGCCTGCGCCGCATGAGCGGGCGGCGTGGCGTAGGCTAACGGCACCTCAAGGTAACCGCAGCGCAGCCCCGGCGGTGGCGGCTCATCGAACCAGCGCTGAAAACCGCTGTTGAGACATGATTGCCAACGAATGCCGTTCTCGGTCGCGGCACCGTGGAGCACAGGCTTGGCCTGGGCGGGCAACGCGGCGGCGGTCGCGGCGAGCAGCGCCAGAATACGCAGTACTGACATGGGGAGTCCTTTCAACTCAACGAATCGGTCAAAGGTTAACGATACCCGGTTAAACAGCTAGCCAATAGAACACAAAAAGCCGCGCGGGTGAAGCCGTCACCGCGCGCCCGGCAAGATTTTTCTCTGCTCGGATTGCTCTTATAACGCACAGAATGCTGCAAAAAACGGCGTCTACCTGCTAGGCTTAGGATTCGTTAACCCACAAGGATCAGGAGAGCAGCATGTTTGGTAAAGCGGAAGACAAAGCCAATGAAGCCGCAGGCGCGGTAGAAGAAGCGTTCGGCAAAGCCGTGGATTCACCGGAGCATCAGGTGCGCGGCGCGGCGCGCAAATACGCCTCCCAGGCCAGCTATGCCGCCCGAGACGCAGCGGACAGCGTAAGAACCCAGGTGGAAGCCAACCCGCTGGCCGGCGTGGCGGTTGCGGCGGCGGTCGGCATCGTTTTCGGCTTCTTGCTGGGACGCAAATAAGCGGCGAACGCGCCGCTCGACAACAGGCCCGTTACGGGCCTTTTTTTTCGCCCTTTTCTCCCCCTGCGCGCAAACTTTCATCTATCACAGCCATCGCTTATAAAAACCAACGCCTTCAACTACGATTAGTTTGTGACCAGAGCGAGGCTCTGCGATCCGGCAGATAACCCTATGAGGATTATCACCATTATCCATGCTGTTTAAGCCGCTCTCCTTCACGCGGCTAAGAAAGGTTGATTATGGCTCGCACCACCCCTATCGAACGTTACCGCAACATCGGCATCTCCGCGCATATCGATGCCGGCAAGACCACCACCACCGAGCGGATTCTGTTTTACACCGGGGTCAGCCACAAGCTGGGTGAAGTGCATGACGGCGCGGCGACCATGGACTGGATGGCGCAGGAACAGGAGCGCGGCATCACCATCACCTCGGCGGCCACCACCTGCTTTTGGAACGGCATGCAGCATAATTATCCGCAGCACCGCATCAATATCATCGACACCCCCGGGCACGTCGATTTCACCATTGAGGTGGAGCGTTCGATGCGCGTGCTGGACGGTGCCGTGATGGTCTATGACTCGGTGGGCGGCGTGCAGCCGCAATCGGAAACCGTCTGGCGCCAGGCCAACAAATACAAGGTGCCGCGGCTGGCGTTCGTCAACAAAATGGACCGCATCGGCGCGGACTTTTTCCGCGTGCGCAAAATGATGATCGAGCGCCTGAAAGCCAACCCGGTGCCGATCGTCATTCCGATCGGCGCCGAAGACCACTTCAGCGGCGTGGTGGATCTGGTGCGGATGAAGGCCATCCTGTGGGACGAGGCCTCGCAGGGCATGAACTTCAGTTTCGAAGAGATCCCGGCCGAGCTGCGCGATTCGGCGCAGGAGTGGCGTGAAAACATGATTGAAGCCGCCGCCGAAGCCTCGGAAGAGCTGATGGAGAAATACCTCAACCAGGTGCCGCTGAGCGAAGAGGAGATCGTCCACGGGCTGCGGGTGCGCACCGTCGCCGGCGAAATCCAGCCGATGCTGTGCGGCTCGGCGTTCCGCAACAAAGGGGTGCAGCGCATGCTGGATGCGGTGATCGAGCTGATGCCCTCGCCGCTTGACGTGCCGCCGATGGAGGGCCACGGCGAACACGATGAAATCATCACCCGCAAAGCCGACGACAACGAAAAATTCTCGGCGCTGGCGTTCAAGCTGATGACCGACCCGTTCGTCGGCCAGCTGACCTTCGTGCGCGTCTACTCCGGGGTGCTGGCCAAAGGCAGCAGCGTTTACAATCCGATCAAGGGCAAAAAGGAACGCATCGGCCGCATCGTGCAGATGCACGCCAACGATCGTAAGGACATCGACGAGCTGCACGCCGGCGACATCGCCGCCTGCGTCGGCCTGAAGGACGTCACCACGGGCGATACGCTGTGCGACCCCGGCGCCATCATCACGCTGGAACGCATGACCTTCCCCGAGCCGGTGATCGCCCAGGCGATCGAGCCGAAGACCAAGGGCGACCAGGAGAAAATGGGCATCGCGCTGCAGCGCCTCTCTTCGGAAGATCCGTCGTTCCGCGTGCGCACCGATGAAGAATCCGGCCAAACCATCATCTACGGCATGGGCGAGCTGCACCTGGAGATCATCGTCGATCGCATGCGCCGCGAGTTCGGGGTGGAGACCACCACCGGCAAGCCGCAGGTGTCGTACCGCGAAACCATCCGCAAACGGGTAACCGACGTGGAAGGCAAGTTCGTGCGCCAGTCCGGCGGTAAAGGGCAATACGGCCACGTGGTGCTGACCGTCGAACCCAACGAACCCGGCAAAGGCTTCGAATTCTTCGATGAGATCAAGGGCGGCGTCATTCCCGGCGAATTTATCCCGGCGGTGAAAAAAGGCGTGCTCGAGGCGCTGAACAACGGCGTGCTGGCCGGTTATCAGGTGGTGGACGTCAAGGTGCACCTGACCTTCGGTTCTTACCATGACGTCGACTCGTCGGAGCAGGCGTTCCGCATGGCGGCGATTTTCGGCTTCAAGGAAGCCTGCCGCCTGGCGGATCCGGTGATCCTTGAGCCGATCATGTCGGTGGAGGTGGAAACACCGGAAGATTATGCCGGCAACGTGATGGGCGACCTCTCCTCACGCCGCGGCCTGGTGCAGGGCATGGAAGAGATACCGGGCGGCGGCGGCAAGGAAATTCGTGCCAAGGTGCCGCTGTCCGAGATGTTCGGCTACTCGACGACCCTGCGTTCGATGTCGCAGGGCCGCGCCACCTACACCATGGAATTCAGCCACTACGCCGAAGCGCCGCGCAACGTGGCCGAAGAGATCATTCACCACAGCAAGCGTTAACCCTCGCGCCCGCCTTCGCGGCGGGCGTCACCCCTGCTTGTCCTCCAGCGCCACCACCACCGGCTGCGGCTTGATGCGCATGGCGTACACCACGCCGGCGATCAGGCAGACGATGCCGGCCAGCGTCAGCAGCGGCGGCCAGGCCTGGCGCAGCAGAAAGGTATAGGCCAACCCCGCCAGAATTTCGAACACGATGAGCGGCCCCACCAATACCGTCGGCAGGCGCTGGCTGGCTTCGTTCCAGCATAGCGCCCCCAGCCAGGAGCAGAACACGCCGATGACCAGCATCAGCGGGATAAACACCTCAGGGCGCGGGCCGAACGGCAAGGCGAACGCCGGTTCGCTCAGCGCCAATTGGCCGCAGACCGCCAGATAGCCCAGCAGCGCCAGCGGCAGCGTCACCAGCCCTTGCGCCGTGGCCCAGGTAGCCGGCCGCTGCGTCGGGTTCTCCCGCAGCCAGCGCGAGTTGCGCAGTGGGAACCAGGTCCAGCACGCCACCGCCAACACGGCCAGCCCCAGGCCGCTGAGATAACGCCAGCCGTCGATCGGCAGCGCGTTGCCGCGCAGCTCGGCGACGTTCACGCACGCTAACCCGCAGACGATCAGCAGCAGTGCCGGCGCCAGCTTGCCCCAGGCCAGCCGCCCGTCGTGGCGGCCGTAAAACAGATTGGCGCAGATGGCGATCACCACCGGCAAGGTGCCGATGATCATGGTCGATACCGGTGCGCCGGTACGCTGAATGGCGCTGGCCAGGCACAGGTAGTACAGCAGGTTACCGATGGCCGTCAGCTTGAGCGCCTCCAGCCAATCCTGGCGCCGCAGCTTGCGCAGGCGGCGGCGATCGAACCACGCCAGCGGCAAGGTGATCAGCCCGAAGGCCAGATAGCGCCCGGTGGACTGCAGCGCGGCGGGATAATCTGGCACCAGCAGCGGGCCGACGAAGATCAATCCCCACATCAGCCCGGCGGCCAGGGCAAACACAACGCCAATGAACATAACGACTCCGACAAACGGCCGGTGCGGCCAACCCGCCCGACAAGACAGCGGCAGAGTAGCGAAAACGCGGGAAGGAATTATTGTAGCAGGTTGCTGTTTTAGCCCAATTTCACCTGTTTCTGGAAACGCACTGGCGTGACGCCGTAACGATTGGCGAAGGCGCGCGTCAGGTGTGCCTGATCGGTCAGCCCCGCCGCCGCCGCCACCTGTGCGGCGGGCATGCCGCGCTCCAGCATGCGTTTGGCCTGCGACAGCCGGATCGCCATCAGCATCTGCTGCGGCGAAACGTGGTATTCGGCCTTGAACTTGCGCAGAAAATGGTACGGGCTGAGCGACACCAGCTCGGCCAGCTGATTGAGGGTCACCGCCTCGGCGAAGTTGTCGTGCAGGTAGCTTTTCACCACCTCGAAACGGTGCGCCGCCTCGGCTTTTTCCCGCTGCCCGGTGCGAATGTGCGGGTGCAACAGCTCGACCGCCTCCAACAGCAGGCCGTCCAGCGTGAGCGGATCGTCGGTTTGCCACAGCGTGGCGAGAATGGTGGACAGGCGCTGCGCCGCCCGCGGATCGTGGCGCACCGCATCGGTGAACCACTGGCTCCTATCGCCGGACAGCTGCTCCAGCGCCTCGGGCGCCAGATAGAGCATACGGTAACACCAGCCGCCCGGCGTTTCGGCTTCGCCGGTATGCAGCTCATCGGGGTTCATCAGCACCAGCGCGCCCGGCGCCGCCAGATGCTGCGCGCCGCGATAGCGGAAACGCTCCGCTCCGGTGTCTACGGTGCCGATAGCGAAGGCGTCGTGGGTATGCGGCTCGAAGGCATAGCGTTCGATATGCGCCTGATAAAGTTCGACGCCCGGCAGATGCGACAAATGCCGGAACTGCGCGCAATCCTTCTCGAACGGAAACTGTTGTGGTACCCCTTGCACCCGACCTCCTCGTCCGTGCTGACAATCTGCTCAGCATAGCCAAAACATCGCCGGTTGAGTAGCCGCCCTGGCGCTTTCGTGCCCCTCGCCTGGACGATCGCCGCCATTCGGCGTAGGGTTAAGGTCCCTGTCCCTTTCAGGCGCGCCGCATCGCGAAGCTCATCGGCCCCTGACACTCCGCAAACAAGAGGCAACAATGTATCCGGATACTCAACTGTATATCGATGGACAATGGCGCAACGCGCTGGCCGGGAAAACCCTGCCGGTCACCAACCCCGCCACCGACGAGATAATCGGTCAAGTGGCGCACGCCGCCACAGAGGATCTCGATCTGGCGCTGGCCGCCACCGAGCGCGGATTTAACGTCTGGCGCGACACCGCCGCGCACCAGCGCGCCAACCTGATGCGCAAAGCGGCGGCGCTGCTGCGCGAACGCGCTAACGCCATCGCCGCCGTCATGACGCAGGAACAGGGCAAACCGGTGGCGCAGGCCAAAGTCGAAATTCTCAACGCCGCCGACGTCATCGACTGGTTCGCCGGCGAAGCCACCCGCACCTACGGGCAGATCATTCCGTCCCGCGCCCGCGACGTACAACAGCAAACCCTCAAGCTGCCGGTCGGCCCGGTGGCCGCCTTCACGCCGTGGAACTTCCCGATCAACCAGATCGTGCGCAAGCTGTCCGCCGCGCTGGCGGCGGGGTGTTCCATCATCGTCAAAGGCCCGGAAGAAACGCCGGCCTCGCCGGCTGAGCTGATCAAAGCCTTCGCCGACGCCGGGATCCCGGCCGGGGTGATCGCGCTGGTGTACGGCACCCCGGCGGAAATCTCGGAATACCTGATCCCGCATCCGACCATTCGCAAGATCTCCTTCACCGGCTCCACCCGCGTGGGCAAGCATCTGGCGGCGCTGGCCGGCCAGCATATGAAAAAGGCCACCATGGAGCTGGGCGGCCACGCGCCGGTGTTGATCTTCGACGACGCCGATCTCGACGCGGCGGCCAAAGAGCTGGCGCAGTCCAAGTTCCGCAACGCCGGCCAGGTCTGTATCGCTCCGACCCGCTTCCTGATCCAGCAAGGCGTTTATGAAGCCTTCGTGGAGAAATTCACCGCCGCCGTGCGTGAGCTCAAGCTCGGCAACGGGCTGGAAGACGGCGTGACCATGGGGCCGATGGTGCTGGGCCGCAGCGTCGACAATATCGAGGCGCTGGTGCAGGATGCCGTCGCCCACGGGGCAAAAGCCAGCACCGGCGGCAAGCGCGTGGCGGGCAAAGGCAACTTCTTCGAGCCGACGGTGCTGCGCGACGTGCCGCTGAGCGCGCGCGCCATGTCAGAAGAGCCGTTTGGCCCGGTCGCCCTGCTGCGCCCGTTCGCCACCTATGACGAGGCGATCGCCGAAGCCAACCGCCTGCCGTACGGGCTGGCCGCCTACGCTTACAGCCGCAACATCGCCACCGTCAATGCGCTGGGGCGCGACGTGGAGAGCGGCATGCTGAGCATCAACCACATCGGTTTCGGCCTGCCGGAAACGCCGTTTGGCGGCGTGAAAGACTCCGGTCACGGCACCGAAGGCGGCAGCGAAGCGATCGAGTCCTACCTGGAAACCCGCTTCGTCACCGTCGCCGGCCGTTAATCGCGCGTCGGATGAATAGCCAAAAGCCCCGCAGTGCGGGGCTTTTTTTTACTCGCGAGCCAGTTCGAACAACCGCCGCGCCGCCGGGGTCAGCCCCAGCATGTGAATGCAGGCATGCACCATGCCCGGCAACCGTTCGCAGCGCACCGGCACGCCCGCCTCGCGCAGCCGCTGCGCATACTGCTCGGCCTCATCGCGCAGCGGATCATATTCGCAGCTCAGGATGGTGGCCGGCGGTAACCCGCGCAGCGTGGCGGCGTGCAGCGGCTCGGCGCCGGGATCGCGCCGCTGGGCCAGATACTGCTGCCAACAAAATACCATCGCGTCGCGCGTCAGAAAGTGCCCCTCGGCAAACTCGCGATAGCTCGTCGTCGTCATCTCGCGGCTGAGCGCCGGGTACAGCAGCAGCTGGCGCTCGATGTGCGGGCCGCCGCGATCCCGCGCCAGCAGCGCGACGGCGGCCGCCAGGTTGCCCCCGGCGCTGTCGCCGCCCACCGCCAGGCGCTGCGCGTCGATCCCCAACTGCGGCGCCTGTTGCGCCACCCAGCAGAGCGCCTGGTACACATCTTCCAGCGGCTGCGGAAACGGGTATTCCGGCGCCAGACGGTAGTCGACCGACAGGATCACCCGGCCGGTGGCGTTGGCCAGCGCCTGACAAGGCCGATCGTACAGCGCCAGCGAACCGAGGCACCAGCCGCCGCCGTGGGCGAACAGCATCGCCGGCTGCGCGTTTGCGCGGTTTTCCCCTGCCGGTAAATAAGTACGCAGCGCAATCCTGTGTCCATCGGCGGCGACCACCGTATAGTCCCTGACGCCGCCGCTCGGTTCCGCCTCGCCCTGCAGCCGGCGTAAACCGGTTTCCGTGGCCGCGCGCATTTCCGCCAGCGACGCGGGGGGCGGCGCATCGGCCGACGCCGTCAAAAAGGCAGCGATGCGTTCATCGAGCGGCATGGGGTTCTCCTGCCAGGAACGGCGTAATCAGGGCAATAAATTCCTCATGGCACTCCTCGGTAATGAAATGCCCGCAGCCGGCGACCGTTTCGCCCCGCAGATCGTGCGCATTGCCCCGCAGCGTCGTCAGCGGCGCATCACCGGTGGCGTGCTCCGCCCCTACCGTCAACACCGGCATCATCAGGGGCGTGGCGGCGCGCAGCCGGTTCTGCCGCACGGTCTCCGGGATTGCCCGGTAATAGTCGAATCCGGCGCGCAGGCCGCCCGGCGCCGAATAGGCGGTGATATACACCTGCGCCGCCACCCGATCGCGCCGATAGGACCAACGGTTAAAGATATAGCCAAGATACTCCTGCTCACGCCCCTGGGTCAGGGTCTCCGGCAAATCAGCCAGTTGGTTGAACATGAAGTGCCACAGGAAGATGTTCTCCTCCGGCGCGACGAAGATCGGCGGCGGCGGCGCCAGCCCGGGTATCACCGCCTCCGTCAGCACCAGACGTTCCACCGCCTGCGGGAAATCGCTCGCCATGGCGTAACCGATCCACATGCCGATGTCGTGGCCAACCAGTTGGTAACGTTCATGGCCCAGCTGCGCCATCATCGCGTGCAACGTCGCACCGACGCTGCCGGTGTCGTAGCCGCCAGCGGGCTTGTCAGAATCGCCGATGCCCGGCGGGTCGACGGCGATCGCCTGAAAACCGGCCGCCGCCAGCGCTTGCATCACATGGCGCCAGGTGTACCAGGTTTGCGGCCAGCCGGGGATCAGCAGCACCGGCCGCCCTTCACCGGCCACCACGCAGTGAAGGCGCCGGCCGTTGACCTGGAGATAGACGTGTTCCGCCGCGAGATCCGCCAACGTGACCTCGTTCTGTCGGTATTGCATGGGGTGACTCCCTGAAGGATTAGGCTCAGCGAATGCCGAGCAAGGCATTGATCTGCTGTGGGTTGACCGGCGCGCCGGCGAAGTCGTCGAACACTTTGTCGGTGACGTGGATAATGCGATCGCGAATGAAGGCTGCGCCTTCGCGTGCGCCCTCCTGCGGGTTTTTCAGGCAACATTCCCACTCCAGCGCCGCCCAGCCCGAATAACCGTACTGCGTCAGGCGTGAAAAGATGCCGTTGAAATCGACCTGGCCGTCGCCCAGCGAGCGAAAGCGGCCGGCGCGATCGATCCAGGATTGATAGCCGCCGTAAATACCCTGCCGACCGGTCGGATTGAACTCGGCGTCCTTGACGTGGAACATGCCGATAACCTCTTTATAGATATCGATAAACTCCAGATAGTTGAGCTGCTGCAGCACCATATGGCTCGGATCGAACAGCACCCGGCAGCGCGGATGGTGGCCGACGCGCTCATGAAACATCTCGAACGTCACGCCGTCGTGCAGATCCTCGCTCGGGTGAATTTCGTAACACAGGTTGATCCCCTGCTCGTCGCAGGCGTTAAGCACCGGCAGCCAGCGCCTGGCGAGTTCGTCGAACGCGGTATCGATCAGTCCTTTCGGACGCTGTGGGAACGGAAACAGATAGGGCCAGGCCAGCGAACCGGAAAAGGTGCCCAGTTCGCTGAGCCCGAGCCGCGCCGACGCCTTCACCGCCAACAGCATTTGCTGCCGCGCCCACTCGCCGCGCGCCTGCGGATTGCCCTGTAGCGCCGGCGGCGCGAAGCTGTCAAACAGCGCATCGTAAGCCGGGTGTACCGCCATCAGCTGGCCGAAGATATGGCTGGTCAATTCGCTGACCACCAACCCCTGTTCCGCCAACATGCCGGTCAAATCATCGCAGTAGGTTTGGCTTTCCGCGGCGGTGGCCACGTCGAATAAACGCCGATCCCAGGCCGGGATCTGCAGCGCACTAAAGCCGGTCTGCGCCGCCCATTCGGCGATGGCGGGCAGGCTATTGAACGGCGCTGTCTCATCGCTGAACTGCGCAAGATGCAGGCTTGGACCTTTGAGGGTTTTCATCGTAAACTCCTATTGGTTGTCGATTGACAAAAAAATAGGAGCAAAGCGCGATGACCGCAAGCGAAATTTATAAAGACATTGGTATTCCCGCCGATTTAAGCGATCCTATGTCGCTGAATGACAGGTAAATTGGAGCAGCGAATGGCAGGCAGACCGCGCGAGTTCGACCGCGAACAGGCGCTCTTGAAGGCGCGAAACTTATTCTGGCGACAGGGCTACGAAGGCACCTCGATGTCGGATCTGGTGGCGGAATTGGGCATTGCTTCCGCGCGCATCTACAAGGCGTTCGGCTCCAAAGAGCAGCTGTTCCGCGAGGCGATCGCCAGTTATGAAACCGAGGAAGGCGGCTTCGCCGATCGCGCCTTCGCGCAGGAAAGCGGCATTCGCCCGGCGATCCAACGTATGTTGGAAGATGCCGTGCGGCTCTACAGCCGGCCGGATCTGCCGCAGGGTTGCATGGTGGTCTCCTCCGCAGCCAGCGTCAGTGCGGAGAACGACGGGCTCAAAACCTGGCTGGCTGAGCATCGGTTGCAGCGCACCCAGCAGATCGTCGAACGGCTGCGGCAGGCGGTGCAAGCCGGCGAACTGCCGGCCGGCACCGACGCCGACAGCCTGGGGGACTTTTTCGCCGTCTTCCTGCACGGCCTGTCGATTCAGGCGCGTGACGGCGTCACTGAAGCGCGACTGTTGGCGGCGGTAAAGGTGGCCCTCACCGCCCTGGGCGGAAGCGCTTAGTCACAAGTCAGCCACCTTCGCTGCCATCATTGGCGCCCACTTTAACGCGGTTCTGCCCGGTCTCGCTTTCTATGTGGAAATGTATGACTGCGGAGGAACTGCGTTTCTGACAAAATCCGCGACGTGAGGATTGGTATTTTCCGGCTTGTGGATCAGGGCAACCTGATACGGGAGTTGTTCCCCACTCAGCGAGCAAAAAGAAACATTTGCCCAGCCGCTTTTTCTCATAAATTCAGGGACCAGACTGACCCCTAATCCCGAAGCAACCAGGCCGACGATCGTTTCCATTTGCACGGCTCGCTGAACAACCTCAGGAATAAATCCTTCCTTTTCGCAGGCCTCAATAATAGAACGATAAAGACCCGGCCCTTCCTGCTCCGGGAATAATATCCACGGCTCCCCGGCCAGGGCAGAGAGCGACAGCGCGCCGCTTGCGGCGGCAGGGTGTTTGTTCGGCAAAACGGCAATCAACGGGCAGCTAAAAAATCGATGGTAGGACAGTTTCTGTATTGCGTATTCAGGAACAGGTAAAACCGCAATGCCAACGTCAAGCGAGTCATCCAAAAGGCTCTCAACCTGCCGCGCGGTCGTCATTTCTTTCAATTCAAGAACCACCTGCGGAAAAGAAAAGTGAAAACGGGCGATCATTTCGGGCAGCAAATGTCGGACGGCCGTCGCTACAAAACCGATCCTCAAAGTCCCTGTCATTCCCTGACCCGCACGTCGGGTCAGCAACATCGCCCTTTCCATCTGCATGAGCGTCGTAACCGCTTCCGTCTGCAACACTTTCCCTGCGGGGGTCAATGCCGTTATTCGATTGCTCCGCTCAAAAAGCCGGGTGCCCAAAGCCTCTTCCATTTGACGGATCGCTTTTGTGAGAGGGGGTTGAGCCATGTGCAAACGCTCGGCCGCTTTGCGGATATTCATTGTTTCTGCAACCACAAGAAATTGGCGGAGCTGACGCAGGGTGAGCATATCGCGATACCTTAAACGTATTAAGAAAGCCCCTCGATAGTATTAGACACACTCGTAAGGCTACCTGAAGATGCTTCCTGTATATATTCGCGGAGCAGAAATAACAATGAACATACTCAGATCGTTATCACTGACTTACCGAAGCCTCAATATGTTGCTGGCCCTCCTTGTGATATCGGCATCATCCTCACTGGCGGCATCAGAAGAAAATGAAATCCCCGCGCCGATAAATCGAACTGACAGGTACATTCTGCTTTCTGCTTGCCGGCGGAGAGCAACTCCACATCAGGGAAGTCAGCCTAAAAACTGAGGGTAAGATACCGCAACCGCCTGTGCTGCTGATTCACGGTGCCCGGGTTCCCGGCCTCGCCTCTTTTGATCTGCCCGTCAAAGGCGGCTCATTGGCTGCAGATCTCGCATTAGCCGGCTTTCGGGTGTATATCCTCGATCTGCGGGGATATGGGTTATCAAGCCGGCCGACCGCGATGGATAACCCCCCTAACCAGTCGGCGCCGTTGATTCGCACGGCGGATGCCGTAACCGATATCGCTCACGCCGTGCAGGCTATTCAGGCGTGGAGCGGCGCCCATCGCGTTAATCTCCTGGGATGGGCGACGGGAGGACACTGGGCGGGAGCTTACGCGGCCCAATACCCGCAGAATGTGGAGCGCCTGGTGCTCTATAACACGCTTTATGGCGGAACCGTCCATCACCCGCTGCTGGGACGGGGGTCGCCACTGGACGATCCTCAAAACTACGGACACTTCAACGCCGCCAAATTTGGCGGCTGGAGCCTGAATACGCGAGACAGTCTGTTTGTCGCCTGGGATAACAGCATTCCCGTGGCGGATAAAACACAGTGGCGAGATGAAACCGTTAAACGCGCTTACGCTGATGCCGCACTGGCATCGGACAGCACCTCGCAGCGCAGAACGCCGCCCAGTTTCAGAGCGCCGACAGGCGCAATGGCTGACAGTTTTGAGCTGGCGATTGGCCGAAAACAGTGGTCGGCAACGGCCTTAACCACCGTTCCCGTGTTGGTTATTCGCTCAGGACGGGATTTCTGGAGCCGGCCTGAAGATGTAGACGCCATCATGAAAAATGCCCCTTCAGCCGAAAAGTTGCTCATTCCTGAAGCGACACATTTTGTCCATCTCGATAGAGATAATGCCGGCAGACAACGCTTTCTGCAGGGTGTTGTCAGATTTCTGACGCCGCCGCAGCCCAAAAACGACGCTTAATCTTCGGGCAGATCGAAAATCACCAGCGTGCCTTCGCTGCCCGGCAACACGCGGTGCGGCACGCCGGCCGCGGCCTGATACAGCTGGCCGGCCTGCACCACAATCGTTTCCCCCGCCACCTGCAGCCGCAGCTGCCCGCGGATCACCAGCAGCCCTTCGCTGTAATCATGCACTTCATCCGCAATGCTGCGCTCATCCATGCGCAGCACTTTGATATTGGCCGCACCGACGCGGCCCAGCACGGTAGAACGCCAGGCCTCAGGCAGTTCGGCCGCCTGCAGGTTTAAATCGAACAGCATCGGTACCCCCTGTGGTTATCGAACGTAGCGGCACTCTACGCCGACTGCGGCCGGCGTGGAAAGAATCCCGGGTTGTAGCTTATGCCCGCCCGGCCTATACCGGCACCCGGCGGCTGATCTCCACCACCTGATCGCTGGGCAGGTAATAATAATCCGTGACGTGCATGCCGTTGCGCACCATCAGCGCGAACAGGTTGCGCTGCCAGGACGGCATCCGGTCGCTCGCCTCGCGGCGCACCACGGTTTCATGGCCGAGATAGTAAGTCGCCTCGTCGAAGTTCAGGCCGCATTTTTGCGCTTCGACGTGCTGCAGCAGCTGCGGGATGTTCGGCCGCTCCATAAAGCCGTAGCTGGCCACGCCGCACCAAAACCCCGGCACCAGTTCGCGCATCACCAGGCGTTCGGCATTCGATACCCGCGGTTCATTGACGATGGCAATGGTCAGCGCCAGCACGTTGGCGTGCAGCGAGCCGTTGCGTTTGACGTGCCATTTCATTACCGGCGGCGTGCCCTGCAGGCTGCGGGTGAGAAAGACCGCGGTGCCCGGCACCCGCGGCACGGATTCACGCTGGATTTTCGCCAGGAAATCCGCGATCGGCACCGTCGTCTCACCGAGGGTGCGCACGGCCGCCAGCACCCCGCGATGCCAGATCAGCATCACGGTATAGACCGCGGCGGCCAGCAGCAGCGGGATATAACCGCCCTGCAACACCTTGGTCAGGTTGGCCGTCAGGAAGCTCAGATCGACCACGAAGAAACACCCCGCCACTAACAGGCTGGCGGCCAGCCCCCAGCGCCACACCTCGCGCATCGCCACGAACAGCAAGCCGGTGGTCATGATCATGGTCAACGAAACGGCGATGCCGTAGGCGGCGGCCAGATTGTCCGAGGATTTGAAGAACACCGTCAGGAACAGCGTCACCACCATCAGCAGCCAGTTGATGGCGCCGATGTAGATCTGCCCGTAGCTTTCCTCGGTGGTTTGTTTAACCCGCAGCCGCGGCAGCCACCCCAGCTGGATTGCCTGGCGGGTCATCGAAAACGCGCCGCTGATGATCGCCTGGCTGGCGATGATCGTCGCCAGCGTGGCCAGGATCACCAGCGGGATCAGCAGCGCAGGCGGGCACAGGCGGAAGAAGATGTTCTGCGTGACGTCGGCGCCGGCCAAAATCAGCGCGGCCTGGCCGGCGTAGTTGAGCAACAGGCTGGGAAAAACGATGCCGAACCAGGCCAGCCAAATCGGCCGTTTGCCGAAGTGCCCCATGTCGGCGTACAGCGCTTCGGCGCCGGTGACGCACAGAAACACGCCGCCCAGCACCAGGAAACTGGTCAGCCCGTTGGAGAACAGGAAATGAATGCCGTACATCGGGTTCAGCGCCAGTAGCACCGCCGGGTGCTGGGTGATGCCCCACACGCCCAGCGCGGCGATCGACAGAAACCACAGCGCCATGATCGGCCCGAACACGCGGCCGATACGTGCGGTACCCAGCGGCTGAATGGCGAACAGGCTGAGCAAAATCACCACCGCCGCCGGCAGAATGTAGGGCTGCGACGCCGGCAGCACGATATTCAGCCCCTCTAGGGCGGAGAGCACCGAGATGGCCGGCGTGATGGCGCCGTCGCCGTAGATCAACGCCGCGCCGAACAGGCCGGCGAACAGCACCAGCGGCCGGGATTTCCGCCTGCTGACCAGCAGCGACATCAGCGCCATGATGCCGCCCTCGCCGCGGTTGCCGATGCGCATGGCGAACATGGCGTATTTGAGCGAGGTGACGATCACCAGCGTCCAGAAAATCAGCGACAGCAGGCCAAGGATCACCGGCGCCGACGGCGCATCGCCGGAGAGAAACAGCACGGTTTTCAGGGTGTACAACGGGCTGGTGCCGATATCGCCGAACACCACGCCCAAAGCGCCCAGCGCCAACGGCGCCAGGCCGGTCTTGTTCGAGGTTTCCGTATCATTGCCGACAGACATCTGCTTGCTCCTTAGCCTTGCACAGTGAGTTGGAATTATTGTCACTTTATTGCCGCCGCGCCACTCGCTCGGCAGCGATAAGCATAACTTAACCGTCATCTTCACGGGTTACAGTATCGCCCGTTTGCGGCACAGAAACCGCCGCCGGTGAGCAACGGTTTAGAATCGGCCGAGCCGGATGGTCTATAGTCCTTATGCGATTGTCACTTTCTTGTTTGCGCCCGCCGTGGGAGAAGTGAAATGAACGTCCGGCTCAACACCCATGTTTCCGCCCGGCGCCTGCTGCCCAATGGCTGGGACGTCATCGCCTTTCCGCTGATCATCGGCCTGATCGCCATGATGGCCATCGGCCTGCATCAAACCCTGCAACCGATCGTCACGCTGAAAACGCAGGCGATATCGCTCGATCCCGCCAACCTGCCGGAATACGCCCTGCGCACCACGCTGCGCATGCTGGTGGCGATGGTGGCCGCGCTGGCGTTCTCGCTGGTCTACGGCACTCTGGCGGCCAAGAGCCGGCGCGCCGAAAAGGTGCTGGTGCCGATCCTCGATATCCTGCAGTCGGTGCCGGTACTCGGCTACATCTCTTTCACCGTCACCTTTTTCATCGCGCTGTTCCCCGGCCGGGTGCTGGGGGTCGAGCTGGCGGCGATGTTCGCCATCTTCACCAGCCAGGCGTGGAATATGACCTTCAGCTTCTACCAGTCGCTGCGCACCGTGCCGCGCGATCTGCAAGAAGTGGCGCGCGGCTTCCATCTGAGTCCGTGGCAACGTTTCTGGAAGCTGGACGCGCCGTTCGCCATGCCGGGGCTGATCTGGAACATGATGATGTCGATGTCCGGCGGCTGGTTCTTTATCGTGGCGTCGGAAGCGATCACCGTCGGCAACAACACCTTTACGCTGCCGGGCATCGGCGCGTATCTCGCGCAGGCCATCCTCAGCAAGGATCTGCCCGCGATAGGTTGGGTGCTGCTCACCATGACGGTGGTGATCCTGGCCTACGATCAGCTGCTGTTCCGGCCATTGGTGGCATGGGCGGACAAATTCCGCATGGAAACTACCCGCTCGGCGAGCGCCCCCACTTCCTGGCTGTTGAACCTGATGCGCCGCACGCGCCTGATCCACCTGCTGCTGACGCCGCTGGGCGCGCTGCTGGCCAAAACCGCGCGCCTGAAACTGAGCCTGCCCGCCCGGCCGTTGCGCCGCGGCAATAGCGCCCAACGGCAGCGGCGTTCGCGCACGATCGATCGGTGTTGGAGCGCCATCGTCATCCTGCTGACGCTGGCGATCGCCTGGCGCGTCATTCTCTATGTGCAGACCGGCGTGACGCTCAATGACGTGGGCCATGTGATGGTGCTGGGGCTGATCACGCTGCTGCGCGTGGCGGTGCTGATCGCCCTGTCGTCGCTGATCTGGGTGCCGCTCGGCGTGCTGATCGGCTTGCGCCCGACGCTGGCCGGAAAGATCCAGCCGATCGCCCAGTTACTGGCCGCGTTTCCGGCTAACCTGCTGTTCCCGGTGTTCGTCATCACCATCGTCCACTTCCGGCTGAACCCCGATATCTGGCTGTCGCCGCTGATCGTGTTGGGCACCCAGTGGTACATTCTGTTCAACGTGGTGGCCGGCGCCACCGCGTTGCCCAACGACTACCGCGAGGCCGCCGCCAATTTTCACATTCGCGGTTGGCAATGGTGGCGCCAGGTGATGCTGCCGGGCATCTTCCCCTATTACATCACCGGCGCCATCACCGCGTCGGGCGGCGCCTGGAACGCCAGCATCGTGGCGGAGTTCGTGCAATGGGGCAGCACCCAGGTGAAGGCACATGGGCTGGGTGCCTACATCGCCGAAACCACCGCCGCCGGCGATTTCCCCAAGATCATTTTGGGCATCGCCGTGATGTCACTGTTCGTTACGCTGTTCAACCGTCTGCTGTGGCGGCCGCTTTACGCCTACGCCGAATCCCGCTTCCGCATCGATTAAGGAGCCGTTCAGATGTCAGACCTTCACCCAACGCAGGCGACGCACTCGCCCGGCGAGGAAATTTTAGCGGTCAACGCGGTCAGCCATGGCTATGACAAGGCACATGGCGAGCTGCTGATCCTCGACGGGGTCAATCTGTCGCTGCGGGCGGGCGAGATCGTCGGGTTGCTGGGCCGCTCCGGCTCGGGCAAATCGACGCTGCTGCGCATCATCGCCGGTCTGGTTACCCCCACCGCCGGGACGGTGAACTACCTGGGGCAGCCGCTGAACGGCCCCGCCAAAGGCGTCGCCATGGTGTTTCAAACCTTCGCGCTGTTCCCCTGGCTGACGGTGCTGCAAAACGTTGAGGCCGGCCTCGAGGCGCTGGGCGTCGCCCCTACCGAACGGCGCGAGCGGGCATTGGCGGCCATCGATCTTATCGGCCTGGACGGCTTTGAAAACGCCTACCCGCGCGAGCTATCCGGCGGCATGCGCCAGCGCGTAGGCTTTGCGCGCGCGCTGGTGGTGGATCCGACGCTGCTGCTGATGGATGAGCCGTTTTCGGCGCTGGATGTGTTGACCGCCGAAACGCTGCGTACCGACCTGCTGGATCTGTGGACCGAGGGGCGAATGCCGATCAAATCGGTGCTGATCGTCACGCACAACATCGAGGAAGCGGTCTTCATGTGCGATCGCATTCTGCTGCTCTCTTCCAACCCCGGCCGGGTGATCGCCGAAATCAAGGTGCCGTTCAGCCACCCGCGCAACCGGCTGGATCCGCAGTTCCGCCACCTGGTGGACGATGTGTACGCCAAGATGACCGCCCGCCCGACCGACGGCAACGTCAAGAAAGGGCTGAAGCTCGGCACCCGGCTGCCGCACGTGTCCACCAACCTGATCGCCGGCCTGATCGAAACCCTGGCCGCCGCGCCCTATTTCGGCCGTGCCGACATGCCGGAGATCGCCCTCTCGCTGCATCTGGAGGTCGATGAGCTGTTCCCCATCGCCGAAGTGCTGCAGTCGCTGGGCTTCGCCGACGTGCGTGAAGGCGACATCTTCCTGACGCCGCCGGCGCGCGCCTTCGCCGACGGCGACGTTCAGGCGCGCAAAGTGCTGTTCGCGGAGCATCTGCTGCGCTATGTGCCGCTGGCCGCGCTGATCAAAAACGTGTTGGACGAGCGGCCGGGGCACCGCGCGCCGCGCGTGCGTTTCGAGCAGGAGCTGGAGGATTCGCTGTCGGACAGCGCCGCCAAAGAGACGCTGGATACGGTGATCAACTGGGGCCGTTACGGCGAAATCTTCTCCTACAACGATCAAACGGCGTTTTTCAGCCTGGAGGACGTCGAGTTTTAAGCGAGCCGGCGCTCATCGGCTTCGCGGCGCAGCCACTGCCGCAGGTTTTCACCCTCCTGCGACAGTTCGCTATCCAGGCGAGCGCACAGGTAATAATCCCGACCGTCGTCGATCGGCAGATCGAACATTTTGATCAACTCGCCGCTTTCAAGGTACTGGGCGATTAACGGCTCGCGCATCAATGCACACCCCAATCCCGCCTGCACCGCCGCCAGCGTCAGCAACCCGTCTTCGAACATCGGCCCGATGCTGCGCAGCGGGCGTTTAACGCCGGCCAGCTGAAACCATTGCATCCAGGTATTACGCTCCTCGTCATGCAGCAGCGGCAGCGCCGCCAGCTGATCCGGCGTATCGAGCAAACCGTGCAGTTTACTGAATGCCCGGCTGCACACCGGCACCATTTGGCCGGACATCAGCTTTTCGCTGCGATAGCCGGTCCACTGCCCAACCCCGAAGCGGATCGACAGATCGGCGGCGTCGCTCAGGTAATTGCGGTGGTTGGCGTAAACCACATTGATGTCGATATTCGGATTTTCCCGCAGAAAGCCGCGCAGCCGCGGAATGAACCAGCCCATGCCGAACAGCGGGATCAGGCTGATGGTGACCTGCCGCGACGCGGACTGCTCGCGCACGTGTTCGGTCGCCTGGCGCAGCACGTTAAACGCCGAGCGGATCGAGCGGTAATATTCCCGCCCCTCGCCGCGCAGCACCAGATGGCGCCCCTGCCTTTCGGTCAACGGCATCTGCAAGAATGCCTCCAGCGTTTTCAGCTGATGGCTGACCGCCGAAGGCGAAATCATCAGCTCCTTCGCCGCCGCGCTGATGCTGCCCAGGCGCGCGATGGCCTCGAACGCCCGCACGGCGCGCAACGGCGGATCGTTCGGCAACATCGGCAACGGCTCATCGTACTGTTCTGTTTTTTTCATATATCGATTGTTTTATGGAAAGTCCGGGAGAAGGTTCTATTTAATATACATAAAAATCAAAGCATTAAAATCACTCGTTTTTTGTATAAGAAAGTATTTTTCCGTATTTTACAATTTTTTTAAATTCTCTACTGTGAGCCTCCTGACTCATTATCTCCGGACTCTCCCTATGGATACGCTGGTACAGCAGACCGTCAACGGTTTGATGCTCGGCAGCATCTATGCGCTGATCGCGCTCGGCTACACCATGGTGTACGGCATCCTGCGCATCATCAACTTCGCGCATGGCGACGTGCTGATGGTCGGGGCGCTCAGCGCGCTGTCGGCGATCGGCGTGTTGCAGCATCATTTACCCGCCTTACCGCCCTACGCCACGCTGCTGCTGGCGGCCCTGTTCGCCATGGCCGTCTGCGCCATCACCTCGATGGCGATCGAACGTCTGGCCTATCGCCGGTTGCGCAATGCACCGCGCCTGGCCCCGCTGATCAGCGGCATCGGCGTCTCGCTGCTGTTGCAAACCCTGGCGATGCTGATCTGGTCACGCAATCCCCTGATGTTTCCGCAGCTGTTGCCGATGACGCCTATCGCCCTGACCGCAGGCAGCGCCGAACATGCGCCGGCGGTAATCACCGGCACCGCGATCGTCACGCTGGCGGTGGCCGTGGCGGTCATGGCCGGCCTCTGGCTGCTGGTCGAACACAGCCGTTTCGGCCGCGCCATGCGCGCCACGGCGGAAAACCCGCAGGTCGCCGGCCTGATGGGCATCAGTCCTGACCGCATCATCGTTCTGACCTTCGCGCTCGGCGGCGCGCTGGCGGCGGTAGCCGGCATCATGATGGCCAGCAACTACGGCAACGCCGGTTTCTCGATGGGCTTTTTGCCCGGCATCAAAGCCTTTACCGCCGCCGTGCTCGGCGGCATCGGCAACCTGCGCGGCGCGATGCTCGGCGGTTTGCTGCTGGGGCTGTTCGAATCGCTGGGTACCGGCTATCTCGGCGAGCTGACCGGCGGCGTATTCGGCAGCAACTACCAGGACGTATTCGCGTTTCTGGTGCTGATCGCCGTGCTGGTCTTCCGCCCCTCCGGGCTGTTGGGCGAACGCATCGCCACGCGCGCATAAGGACATCACGATGACCGTTTTAACTTCCTCGCTTCCTCTGGCCACGCCTCGGCGCGCCAGGCTGGGGCTGACGCTGTTCATTCTCGCCCTGCTGCTGGCGCCCTGGGTGGCGGGCGCCGCCGGCGGCAACTACTGGGTGCGCGTCGTCGACTTCGCGCTGCTGTACCTGATGCTGGCGCTCGGGCTGAACATCGTGGTGGGCATGACCGGATTGCTGGACATGGGCTTTATCGCTTTTTACGCCGTTGGCGCCTATCTGGCCGCGCTGCTGTCGTCACCGCATCTGACACAGCAGTTCCCGCTGCTGCTGCAGTGGTTCCCCGATGGGCTGCACCTGTCGATGCTGTGGCTGATCCCGCTGGCGGCGCTGCTGGCGGCGGCGTGCGGCATTCTGCTCGGCGCGCCGACGCTGCGGCTGCGCGGCGACTACCTGGCGATCGTCACGCTCGGTTTCGGCGAGATCGTGCGTATTTTGATGCGCAACCTCGACCGCCCGGTCAACCTCACCAACGGCCCCAAAGGCATTTCCGGCATCGACCCGGTCAGCCTGTTCGGGCTGAAGTTTTCCGGCATGCATGAGTGGTTCGGCGTGCGTTTCTCCGGCCTGTACCTCTATTACTACCTGTTCGCCGCGCTGCTGCTGGCGATCCTGTTTATCAGCCTGCGGCTGCAAAACTCGCGCATTGGCCGCGCGTGGACGGCGATCCGCGAAGACGAGGACGCCGCGCGGGCGATGGGCATCAACACCCGCAACTTCAAGCTGCTGGCCTTTGCCATCGGCGCCACCTTCGGCGGCGTGGCCGGCGCGCTGTTCGCCGCGTTTCAGGGCTTCGTGTCGCCGGAATCGTTCACCCTGCAAGAGTCGATCGCCGTACTGGCGATGGTGGTGCTCGGCGGCATGGGGCACATCCCCGGCGTGATCCTGGGTGCGCTACTGCTGGCCGCCCTGCCGGAGCTGCTGCGTAGCAGCATGGGGCCGCTGCAGCAGGCGCTGTTCGGCCAGGTGCTGATCGACCCGGAAATTATCCGCCAACTGTTTTACGGCCTGGCGCTGATCCTGGTGATGCTGTATCGCCCGGCGGGCCTGTGGCCGGCCCGCCACCTAAGAGGGAATGCCGCATGACGCCTTTGCTCGCTTTACACCACGTCAGCAAACGCTTCGGCGGCCTGACGGCGATGGATGACGTCAGCATGAGCATCCGCCAGGGGGAAATCTATGGCCTGATCGGGCCAAACGGCGCCGGTAAAACCACCTGCTTCAATCTGATCACCGGCCTGTACCGTGCCGACGAGGGCGAATTTCGCCTGCAGGGCCAGCGCTATAAGCCCCAGGCGATCGATAAAGTGGCGCAGGCCGGCATCGCCCGCACCTTCCAGAACCTGCGGCTGTTCAACGAAATGAGCGTGCTGGAAAACGTGATGGTCGGCTGCCACGTACGCACCCGCAACGGCCTGTGGGCGGCGATCGCCCGCCACCGCCGTGCCAGGGAGGAAGAACAGGCGGTACGCGATAAATCCCATGCGCTGCTGGAGTATGTCGGCATCGGCCAATTTGCCCATTACCGCGCCGGGGATCTCGCCTACGGCCACCAGCGCCGTCTGGAGATCGCCCGCGCGCTGGCGACCGAGCCCCGGCTGCTGGCGCTGGACGAACCGGCGGCCGGCATGAACGCCGGAGAAAAAGTGGCGCTGCGCGAGCTGCTGCTGCGCATTCGCGACAGCGGCAAAACGCTGCTGTTGATCGAACACGACGTCAAGCTGGTGATGGGTTTGTGCGATCGCCTGACGGTGCTGGATTACGGCAAAGCGATTGCCGAAGGCGAACCGGCGCAGGTTCGGCGTGAACCGGCGGTCATTCAGGCCTATCTGGGAGGCGGCGCGCATGTCTGAAGCCCTGCTGAGCGTTAAACGACTCAAAGTGTCTTATGGCGGCATTCACGCGGTCAAAGGCATCGATTTTATGGTCAACGCCGGCGAACAGGTCACGCTGATCGGCGCCAATGGCGCGGGCAAGACCTCCAGCCTGCGGGCGCTGACCGGGCTGCAGCCGTTCGAGGGCGACATCCTGTTCGACGGCCGTTCGATTCGCGGCGTGCCGCCGCACCGCTTGCTGCAACAGGGGCTGGTGATGGTGCCGGAAGGTCGTGGCATTTTCACCCGCCTGACGGTGCGAGAAAACCTGCAGCTGGGCGCCTATGCGCGCCGTGACAAACCGGCGGTGCGGCACGATTTCGAACGGGTATGCGCCACCTTCCCACGCCTGAACGAACGCCTGCATCAACCGGCCGGGCTGCTTTCGGGCGGCGAGCAGCAGATGGTGGCGATGGGCCGCGCGCTGCTCAGCCGCCCGCGCCTGTTGATATTGGACGAACCGTCGATGGGGCTGGCGCCGATTGTGGTGGAGGCCATTTTTTCGGTCATCAAACAGTTGGCTCGTGACGGCGTCACGCTATTGCTGGTCGAGCAAAACGCCCGCCTGGCGCTGGAGTCTACCGACCGCGCCTATGTGTTGGACAGCGGCAGCCTGAGCCACAGCGGCCGCTCCGCCGCGATGCTGGACGATGAAAAAATCAAACAGATCTATTTGGGTGAATAACCGTTGTTACCTTTAACCGCACCAGGAGTATGACATGCAGCAGAACTTTCGCATCAAGCCGTTGGCGCTGGCCGGCGTAACGATGATCCTGAGCCTTCCGGCGCTGGCGGACGACACCGTGTTGATCGGCCTGGCCGGGCCGCTGACCGGCCCTTCCGCGCGCATCGGCAAAGATCTCGAAAACGGCGCGCGCCTCGCGATCGCCGACGCCAACGCGCAAAAGCCGACGCTGAACGGCAAACCGGTCACCTTCAAATTGCTGTCCGAGGACGATCAGTCCGATCCGCGCACCGCCGTGGCCGTCGCGCAGCGTTTGGTCGACGAGGGCGTCGCCGGCGTGGTCGGCCACTGGAACACCGGCACCAGCATCCCGGCGGCGCGCATCTACCACGACGCCGGCATCGCCCAGGTGGCGCCGGTCGCCACCGGCCACGGCTACACGCAACAAGGCTTTGACACCAGCTTCCGCGTGATGGGCCACGACGACGACGGCGGCAACTATGCCGGGCAGTATGCGGTGAAAACGCTGAAAGCCCAGCGCATCGCGGTGATCGACGATCGCACCGCCTTCGGCCAGGGCCTGGCGGACGAGTTCATCAAATCGCTGCAGGCCCAGGGCGTGCAGCCGGTCACCCGCGAGTACGTCGACGACAAGACCGTCGATTTCAGCGCCGTGCTGACCACCGTGCGCAGCAAAAACGCCGATCTGATCTTCTTCGGCGGCGTGGACTCCCAGGCGGCGCCGCTGGCGCGCAAACTGAAACAGCTGGGCATGAACGCGCAGCTGATGGGCGCCGGCGGCTTTGTCAGCCAGACCTTCCTGACGCTGGCGCAGCGGGAAGGCGAAGGCGTGGTGGCACTGGAGCCCGGGCTGCCGCTGGAACAGATGCCGGGCGGCAAGGCGTTTGAACAAGCCTACCGCGATCGTTACCACACCCACATCGAACTGCATGCGCCCTTCGCCTACGACGCCACCCGGGTGCTGATCGCCGCCATCGAACAGGCCGGCTCGGCCAATCCGGCCGATTACCTGCCGAAACTGCGCGCCATACATTACCAGGGCGTGACCGGCGCCATTGCCTTCGATGCGCAGGGCAACCTGCAACAGCCGAGCTTCACCCTGTACCGGGTCGTGGACGGCAAATGGCAGCCGCAAACCGTGTTGGGCGGCGCCAAACCACAATAAATCAAGAGGAGCAAGGCGATGAGCTGTGCAAACAACGAATTGGGCATTTTGGCCCGCAGAAAGATCGAAGCGGAGATCATCAAACCGATCTACCAGATTCTGGTGCGTGAAATCGGCAAGGTGCGCGCTCAGGCGGTGATCGGCGAAGCCATCGAGAATGCCGCCATCGCGGCAGGCAAGCAGTTCGCCGCACAGGAGCCGAACGGCGCGGATCTGCGCAGCTTCGCCGCCTTGCAGTACCTGTGGGAAAAAGACGATGCGCTGCGCGTCGAGGTGATCAACCAGGACGAACAGCACTTCGACTATAACGTCACCCGCTGCCGCTATGCCGAGATGTATCACGAGATGGGGCTGGGGGAAATCGGCCACCTGCTCTCCTGCGCGCGCGACAGCCAGTTTATCGTCGGCTATGCCCCGGAAGTCGAGCTGCAGCGCAGCCAAACCATTATGTCCGGCGCCCCCTGCTGCGATTTCCGCTACACCGCCAAAACGCCGGGAGAAGAACAATGACGTATCGGGTCAACGGCGAGCGCCTGTGGCAAAGCCTGCACGCGATGGCGCAGTTCGGCGCCATCGCCGACAACGGCGTCACCCGCCTGGCGCTCAGCGAAGAGGACCGGCAGGCGCGCGACCAGCTGCGTCTCTGGGCGCTGGAGGCCGGTTGCAGCGTGCGCGTCGATCGAATGGGCAACATGTTCCTGCGCCGTGAAGGTTCGCGGCCCGAGCTGGCGCCGGTGGTCACCGGTTCTCACGGCGACTCGCAGCCCCAGGGTGGCCGTTTCGACGGCATCTACGGCGTGCTGGCCGGGTTGGAGGTTATTCGCAGCCTTAACGATCGGCAGATCGTCACCGAACGCGCGATTGAAGTGATCAACTGGACCAACGAAGAAGGCGCGCGCTTCGCGCCGGCGATGATCGCCTCCGGGGTGTTCGCCGGGGTATTCGATCTCGAGTACGGCCTGTCGCGCCGCGACGAGCATGGCGTCAGCCTCGGCGAGGCGCTGGAACGCATCGGCTACGCCGGCGAACACCCGGTGGGCGGCATGCCGATCCACGCCGCCTTCGAGCTGCACATCGAACAGGGGCCGATTCTGGAAGCGGAACACCTCGACATCGGCGTCGTGACCGCCGCACAAGGGCAGCGCTGGTACGAACTGGAAGTCGTCGGCTTCAGCGCCCATGCCGGCACCACGCCGATGGATCGCCGCCGCGACGCCCTGCTGGGCTTCACCGAGCTGGTGACGGCGGTCAACGGTATCGGCTGGGATTTCGCGCCCGATGCGCGCGCCACGGTGGGCATGGCGCAAATCACCCCCAATTCACGCAACGTGGTGCCGGGCCGGGTCTTTTTCAGCGTCGAATTCCGTCATCCAGAGGAGGCAACCCTGGAGCAGATGGAGCAGCGCCTGCTGGCGGCGGTAAACCACGTCAACGGAGGCGGCCTGACCGCTCGCGCCGAGCGCATCTTTCAGTATCCTCCGATCGCTTTCGATCGGGGCTGCATCGACAGCGTACGCCACGCCGCACAAGCCTTGGGCTATCGCCATCGCGACATGATTTCCGGCGCCGGCCACGATGCCTGTTACCTTAATCGCGTCGCGCCGACCGCCATGATTTTCATTCCCTGCGTGGATGGCATCAGCCACAACGAACGGGAAGACATCACCCCCGCCTGGGCCGCCGCCGGTGCCGACGTCTTGCTGAACGCGCTGCTGGCACACGCCGACGCCTGAACCTCGCCCCGGTTTTTCGCCGGGGCAAAAAATATTCAACAAAACGGTTGAATATTAGCCTGCCTGTTCTATATTCAACCATATGGTTGAATTATCTTCCTCACAGCTGGACGCCATTTTTCATGCGCTGGCCGATCCGACCCGCCGCTCGATGTTACGCGCGCTGGCCGGCGGTGAACGCAGCATCGGCGAACTGGCCGCGCCGCTGCAAATGTCGTTCGCCGGCGCCTCCAAGCACGTGAAAGCACTGGAACATGCGGGCCTGGTGCAACGCACCGTGCAAGGAAGAAACCATATCTGCCGGCTCGAACCCGAGCCTATGGCGCAGGCCATGCACTGGCTGCAAACCTATGAACATTTCTGGACTGAACGGCTGGATGCGCTCGAACAGGCGCTGCTGCAGCCCGAACAGCTTCCTCCCAAGGAGTGAACCATGAATGATTACGGCATGATTATCGAACCCGGCACGCTGCGCATCCAGCGGCTGCTGCCCGGCCCCATCGAGCGGGTGTGGGCTTACCTGACCGAATCCGACAAGCGCGCCACCTGGCTGGCGGCCGGCGCCATGAAGTTGGAAAACGGCGCGCCGCTGGAGCTGGAGTTTCGCAACTCCGATTTGGCGGGCGAGCACGAACCACCGCCGGCCAAGTACAAACAGCACGGCGGCTGCGTCAGCAACCGCGGCCACATCACCTGCCTGTTTCCGCCGCGCCTGCTGAGCTTTACCTGGGACGAACAGGATCAGGGCCGTCCTTCCGAGGTGACTTTCGAACTGACGGAACAGGGAAGCGCCGTGCTGCTGACGGTCACCCACCGGCGCTTGGCCAACCGCGACGAGATGCTCAGCGTCGCCGGCGGCTGGCACACCCATCTGGATATCCTGCTGGATCGCCTGCACGATCGGGCGCCGCAGCCGTTCTGGAGCACCCATGCCCGGCTGGAAGAAGAGTACCGCGCCCGCCTGTAATTACGTCTCGTCCCTGCGCCTGAACGCCAGATAACCGGCGATCAGCGTAAAACTGCCGACCAGCAACACCAGTAGGATAAAACCGTGGTGATTGCTGGCCAGCGGGATCCCCCCCACGTTCATGCCGAAGAAACCGGCGACGATATTGATCGGCAATGCCAGCACGGTAATCACCGTCAGCGTGTAGAGCGTGCGGTTGTTCTGCTCCATCAGCTTGGCGCCCAGCTCCTCCTGCAGCAGCCGGATCCGTTCGGTCAGGCTGGCGAGATCGTTCAACACCACGGTGAACTCTTCGGTAAACTGCCGCAGATCCTGCACCACTTCGCGGCTCAGCCAGGTCGGCGGCCGGTTCAACGGGCGAAACAGCGCGGCCGGCTCGGGCGCCAACAGGCGCTGAAAGCGTAATAACATGCGGCGCATACGTCCCAGCTCGGCGCGGTTGCGTTTGACGCGGCGGGTCAGCAGACGATCCTCAATGGTATCGACATACTGGTTGGCCTGCCGCACCACCTGTTCCAGCACGTCCTCCTGCTCTTCCAGCAGGTGCGCCAGCAGTTCAGTGGACGAGGCCAGCTGCAGCGCCGTCAGGCGGCCGAGCAGCCGTTCAATGAGTCGCACCGGTTTGTGACGCACGGTGACCACCAGCCCACGGCAGCAATAGAGCCACAGCGTCGCCGTCTCCGGGTTACTGTCCTCGGGGTGGAAAATCACGTCGTTGAGCACGGCGAACAGATCGTCGCCCTGGCGCTCGATGCGCGTGGTATGGGAACCGTGACGAATCTCGTGAAAGAAAAAATCGGAAATGGCGAAATGATTTTTCAGCCACTTCTCCGCCGCCGCGTGGTTGAGATTGAGGTGCAGCCAGATAAAACCGTCGCCGGGCGGCAACGCCTGGTAGGCCTGGCAAACCTGCTGCGAGTTCAGGCGCGCCGGTGGCTCACCGGAACGAAACGCATGGCCGTAGATCAGCCCGGTCACTTCATCATCGAAATCAAGCTTGTGCATCTTTTCCGCTAACCGTTGCACCATAACGCCTTATCCTGCCTCTCGCCGTTAACCCAGATCGTCCCCGCTGTTATAGCAATCTTTATCTATCGGCGTTAATGATTTTCAGCGTTCCCGATGATTAATATTTTCGTCATAAATACGTCATCGCCATTCAACATCGTTTTCATCCCTTGCCCGCTCAGCGACCGCACAATGGCAACATGAATATAGAGACTGGTACCCTCCATCACGCAAGACATATTTATTTAAGGAACACGACCAATAAGGAGATAACGACAATGAATACGTTTATTACAGGCGGATGGAGCCAGTCTCTGACTGGCCAACCTCTCAAAGAGTTCGATGTCATGATGTATGGCATGGTCACCAACCTTGATGGATTGACCACGGGCACATCAGCGCATCCAGGATGGAGCCCGGAAAAGCAAAACAAACCCGATACTCTCCCCGGTTTTAAAGGAAAGACGCTCTGGGTTTATGGCGGCGGCGGATGCTCCCCACAGCAAAAGCCGGCAAATGAGGATGAAGTGTTGAGGATCGTCGAAGCCACGGTAGACCGGGGCTGGGACGGCGTCGATTTTGATGACGAATGCAATATGAACACCGAACGGGTCATCGAAGCCATGAAACGGCTAAAAGAGGCCCGAAAAGAGACCAGCCTGGGTTTTATTGCCGGCTATTCCTACAATCATCCCAATACGGAAAATGGTAAAAAGCTCAACGAGAAAGTCAGAAAAATCATCCTGTCAAGCCAGTGCGATCGCTTTATTCATTACTGCTATGCCGCAGCGATGTGGAGCGATGACGATATTCTCGCCAATGTCATCCCGGCATTAAAACAATCGTTGGTCAACGGCGCCGAGAATAAAAAATGCATTCTGGCCCTGACGACCCGGGGATTGACCGACTGGAATTTAAATTACTTTATCGATCAGGTTCTGGATTTTAATCTTGGCGGATTGTTTATTTGGAATTACGCCAACCTGACGGATGAACATAATAAAATCATCAAAAACCGGCTAGGCAATTAACACGCCCCGCTTGCCCTCGCCTATCAAGAGACCGTCAAGGCGGCCACTTGATAGGCATTCAGACGTTACTCAATAAAACCCAGTTTGAACTGCGCCTTGCCCGCCAGCGAGGTCAGCTCAGGATCCTCCGGGTAGGTAGCCAGAAGCGGGAAAAAGACTGCGCCGCCGATAATGCTGCGGCTTTTTGAATCTGCCGGGCGCAGGCCCCAGATATTTTGGTACGTCATCGGGACACTCCGGCCGTTAATCGCCGCATTGCCGATATACAGCATGATATGGCCCGGAATGTAGACCAGCGTGGTGAACGGCTTGCCATGCTCCTTGAGATAGCGCAGCCGCTCATCCGTGTTCGCCTGACTGAGATCGACCACTCGGCTTGCCGCCTCTATCTGCGCGGCGGAATTCCTGGGAAGAAACACCCCGAAAGGCATCAACAGGCTGCGCAGTTCAGAAGAGCAGTCATTATTGAAGTTATCATTCCCCCAGCCGTAGGGCCTGCCGCTCATCGAACGCATCAGCGTGGCAAGATGGTCTGGCGTCATTCGCCACGGCATGGCGGCAAACTCCCCCTCCTTTAAATCGATCCGGCGAATTTGCGCGCGACCATCCTCCCGGCGTACCGGCACGGCGACGCTAAAAACGCCCTGCCGATGGCGGTAAAATGGCAGAACCGTGCCATGACGCGCCGTAAAATAAAACAGCTCCCCCTCTTGTACCGACACCGGCTGCTGAATGAATGCCCCCAAATTTTTCCCTGCCAGCACCAGCCATTCGCTGACAAACCGCCGATCCGCCGCCGCGATATCTTCGCTATGCACCCAGCCGATCACCGTAGGCGATATGACGTATTTCCAGCGTTTATCGCGGCTTTCCGCCACAACGTATACCGGTGTACCGGGGCGGATAGAAGAGTCCTGCAAATTATCAAAGGGATAACCTTGCCCTGCCAGACGCGGATCGTCATAAGCCGGATCGTCTGTCGGCAACATCCTGACCAGCGTTTCCCTAATCGCAATACCTCTGGCCGAAGAATGATAAGCCTTGTCAATGCCGACAGACGCATTATTCCTGACTTGCTGTTTCCAGCGCTCAGCGTGAGCCCTGAAGTTTTCCCCCCAGGAAACGCTGTCATTTCCAAGATATTTTTCCATTGCGGCATCACGGTGGCTTTCCGCTTCGCGGCTCAAGACGGAAGCGATGTAATGCGGATTCCAGGGGGACTCCTCATTCGGCCCCATGCCAAAATAGTGGGATTTGAGGGCAGAAAAATGACGTTGCTGGGCGGCGAGATCCAGCACGGCAACCTGCCGCTGCGGGCCGGGAGGCAGCCATTTATCGACAGACTGCGAATAATTGTCCAACGGAAAAAGCGACTTGGTTGGATCGATAGGAGCAGACGCCGTGGCGTCGTGAGGTGGCGGTCTGACCGGCTCGCTGTGGCAGGCCGACAGCAACAGCAAGAGAGTCAGGCACAGCGGTTTTATTCCATTAAGCATGCGTTATCCACTCCGTGACAGGTTAAAGTCCGTTCTTTATCCTGAAGAGAAATCATACTAATTGATACTTATTAACATCGGCGATTGATTTCCCGTTGAAGAAGACAAAGCCGGTGGTATAGCAAGCGCCAATCGGATTTCCCGCCGCCGCGTAGAACGCGACCTTCCTCGCTGCCCCGCTCCACCAAATCTGCTACCCTGCGGGTTTGTTTTTTGACAGGAGTCTTCCATGCGCCAACGCATCATTGTCTGCCCGCTGATTGAAAACGATAACGCCTTCCTGCTGTGCAAGATGGCCGCCCACAAGGGCGTATTCCCCGGCCAGTGGGCACTGTCCGGCGGCGGCGTCGAGCCGGGTGAGCAGATTGAACAGGCGCTGCGGCGCGAAGTGCGCGAAGAGCTGGGCGCCGCGCTGATCCTCGACAGTATCACGCCCTGGACCTTCCGCGACGACGTGCGCATCAAAACCTTCGCCGACGGCAGCCGCGAGCAAATCTATATGATTTACCTGATTTTCGACTGCCATGCCGCCAACCGCGACGTGACGATCAACGACGAGTTTGACGACTACGCCTGGGTGCCGCGCGAGCGCTTGGCGGAGTACGATCTGAACGAGGCCACCCGCTTCACGCTGCGGCAACGCGGGCTGCTGTAACAGTTTGAGCGAATATCACCCTATTTCCTTCACATTTGCCGGGCAGACTCTTTTGATATTTTTTAATCACTTAGGGTCATTATTGCCGTCGTTATGCTTTTATCTCTCGCTTTTCTCCGTCTGCCCGTCCGGCGCTTCGGCGCCGCCCTCCTGTTCAGCCTGCTGTTCGTTTTGGCGCCCGTGCATGCCGCCACGCCGCCGCGGGTACTGAATGCCAAGTCGGTGCTGGTCGTCAATCAACGCACCGGAAAGACGCTCTATCAAAAGCAGCCGAACCGCGTGCTGCCGATCGCCTCGCTCACCAAACTGATGACCGCCATGGTCGCCCTGGACAGCAAACGCCCGATGAGCAGCCCGCTCAAAGTCACCGCCGCCGATCGCGATCTGCTGAAGAAAACCCACTCGCGCCTGACCATCGGCTCGGTGCTCAGCCGCCGCGACATGCTGCACATCGCCCTGATGTCTTCGGAGAACCGCGCCGCTGCGGCGCTGAGCCGCAGCTATCCCGGCGGGCGCAAAGCCTTCGTGGCGAAAATGAACCAGAAAGCGCGCGCCATCGGCATGAAACGCGCCCGCTTCTACGATCCGACCGGGCTGACGCCGCGCAATGTAGCGACCGCCAACGATCTGCTGAAGATGGTCAATCACGCCTATCGCTATCAGTCGATTCGCCGCTTCAGCACCGACAAGCAGCAGATCGTGCGCCCTGGCCGCGGCCAACTGGTCTACCGCAGCTCCAACGGCCTGATCAATAACCCGGCCTGGCAGATTCAGCTGCAGAAAACCGGCTTTACCGACGAGGCCGGCCACTGCCTGGTGATGCGCACCACCATCAAAGGACAACCGGTGGTGATGATCCTGCTCGGCGCGCAGCCGCGCTACGGCCACTACCGTGACGCCATTCGTCTGAAGGCCTGGCTCGAGGGATAACATCGCGGCGCTTTACCGTTCTGCGCATATCCAAATCCGTTTTGGATCAATGGAATATCCTATCGCCAATCAGTATTAAGGCACGCGCCGCCCGCATGGTATTTGTCAGGCATATCTGATGAGGAAAGGAGCGGGAAAATGGCTTATGCCTTGAGCATATTGGAAAAGAGTCCGATCGCCGACGGGGAAAGCGCCGCTCAGGCGCTGGCGCGCACGCTGCATCTGGCGCAACAGGCGGAACGCTGGGGCTATCGGCGTTTCTGGCTGGCGGAGCACCACAACACGCCGCAGCTCGCCTGCCCGTCGCCGGAAGTGCTGATCGGCTACCTGCTCGGCCAGACGTCGCGCATTCGCATCGGCTCCGGCGGCGTAATGCTGCAACACTACAGCGCCTACAAGGTGGCCGAAAACTTTAACCTGCTGGCGGCGCTGGCACCGGGGCGCGTCGATCTCGGGGTGGGCAAAGCGCCCGGCGGGCTGCCGCTCGCCACCCAGGCGCTGCAGGCCGCTCATGACCGCCAAAACAAACCGGCTTTCCCGCAGCAGCTGTCGCAGCTGACCGCCTATCTGAACGACGACGCCGAGCCGGGACTGAGCGCCACACCGCTGCCGCCGCACGCCGCCCAGCGCTTTCTGCTCGGTGCCAGCAAAGAGAGCGCGACGCTGGCGGCCGAATCCGGCTGGGCCTTCGTGTTCGCCGCGCATCTGAACGGCAATCCGCAGGATATCCGCGAGGCGCTGGCGCACTACACCGCACTGAGCGGTGGCCGCAAGGCGCTGCTGGCGGTGGCGGCGATCGCGGCGCCAAACGCGGAACAGGCCGCGGCGCTGGCGGCGGATATTCAGCAATACCGCGTGCACGTCGCCGGTGAGCAGAGCGTGACCGTCGGCAGCCTGGCCCAGGCGGAGAGTTTCGTGCAGCAGGCCGGCGCCACCGACTACCGCATCGAACCCCGAGAAAGCCATATCCTGCTCGGCACTGCGCCGCAGGTGCATCAGCAACTGGCGCAGCTGCAGCAGCGCTACGGCGTGGACGAGTTCATCATCGACACGCCGATCGGCGAACCGAGCGCCCGGCTCACCTCACTGCAGTTGCTGGCGGAGGAGAGCCTGACACCGGCCTAGTTGATCGCCGCGCTGGCCCGCATGGCGTCGGCCAGATCCTGCGCCAGCGGCGCCAGCTGCGCCGGCACGACGTTGGCCAGGCTGACGCGGATCGCAGGGTCACCCTTCAGGCGGAAAGGTTCGCCGCCCTGCACCAGCCACCCCCGCTGGGCCATCAGCTGCGCGGCGGCGGTTTCCGACCGCACCGGCAACCACAGATGCAGCCCTTCACCCACCGCCAGCGCCGTGTGATTCAGCGCGTTGAGACGCCGCACCAGCTCATCCCTTCTGGCTTGATACGCCTGTTGCGCCCGCTGCAGCTGCCCCTCCCGCAAGGCCTGCCCCCACAGTCTGGCGGCAATCTGCTGCAAGATATGGCTGACCCAGCGTTCGCTGATGTACTGATCGGCGCGCATCGCCTGCAGCAACGTCGGGTTACCGCAGGCCAGCGCGATGCGCAGATCCGGGCTGAGAAACTTGCTCAGCGACAGCACGTACAGGCCGCGATCGCCGTCGAACGGCAGATGCAGCGGCTGCTGCGACAGCGGCCCCCAGAAGTCGTCGACGATCGCCAGACACTGCGGATTAGCGCTGAGAAAACGCCGCCACTGCTGCGCGCGTTGCGCAGAGAGCGAGGCGCCGGTCGGATTGTGGGCGCGCGGCGTCAGGATCACCGCGCCCGCCGCTCCGCTTTCCGGCAACCGGCATCCCTGCTCATCCATCGCCAGCGGCAGCGGCCGCAAACGCAGGTGGCGCAGCAGCGTCAATAGCGGCGGCCAGCAGGGGTCTTCCACCCACACCGCCGCGCCCGGCTGCATATGGCAGCGCAGCGCCTTTTCCATCGCGTCCAGCGCGCCAGAGAATACCGCAGGCTCCCCCAGGCTAACGCCCTGGCGGCCGAGCCACTCGCGCCCCAGGCCGGTCAGTACCGGGAGATCGCCGCTGATGTCATAGCCGTTTTGTTGCGGGAATCCCTCCGCTGCGCCCAGCGCCAACGCCGGCAACAGGGCGGCATCCAGATTGCCGCTGGCCAGATCGCACATTCCCGCCGGCACCTGGCGCGGCGTATAGGCCGCACTCACCGCCGCCAGCGGCGGTTCCAGCACCACCGTTCCCGCCCGCCCACGCGTCGCCACCAGACCGGCATCGCGCAATCGGCCGTATGCGCTGGCGACGGTATTCGCATTGACCTCCAGCTCCGCCGCCAGCTGGCGTACCGGTGGCAGCAGCTCACCCGGCCGCAGCGTGCCGCCTTTGATGCGTGCGGCGATCTGCTCGGCAATCTGGACAGCGCCGCCGCCTTTTGCATACAATGAAGCCATACATAAATCCTTTTGTACTAGTTCAAACAAGATTAGCAGCTTCCGCGGCCAAAAGTAAGGGGTTCCATGGATAAACATTACGTGCTCGACATTCAGTATGCAGGAAAAGCCTTTGCCCGCCTGGAGATGTTCACCCCCTGGGCCGCCGATCAGCTGGAGCAGGCCTGCGCGCTGTTCCCGGCTGCGCAGGGTTATCAGGTGCAACTCAGCCAGGTCAGCGAACGCCGTATCGTCTACCAGAGCGGCGCGCAAGGCATCACCGTGCTGGGCGAGTCGCTGGCGCTGACGCCGTTCACCCACGCTCTCGAGGTTAAACAATGAAAAAAGCCGTCGCCATTCGACACGTCAATTTTGAAAACCTGGGCATCCTCGGTTCCCTGCTCTCGCTGCGTGGCTATCAGATCGACTATTACGATGCCGGCCGCGATGATATTCGTGCTATCAATAATGAAGAGACCGATCTGTTGGTGGTGCTCGGCGGGCCGATCAGCGCTGCCCAGCACTTTTCCGGCGCGCTGCGCTATGATTTTCTCGACCATGAATTGGCGCTGGTCAAACAGCGCCTGGCGCAGCGGCGGCCGACCCTCGGGGTGTGTCTCGGCGCTCAGGTGATCGCCCAGGCGCTGGGCGCCGACGTGATCTCGCTCGGCGTCAAAGAGATCGGCTTCGCCCCGCTGACCACGCTAGCGGCGGAAGACGACTCGCCGCTGGCGCCGCTGGCCGATACGCCGGTGCTGCATTGGCACGGCGATATGTTCACGATCCCGGAGGGCGCCCGCTGCCTGGCCGGTACGGCGGTTTGCCCGCATCAGGCCTTCGACTATCAGGGGTTTGCGCTCGGCCTGCAGTTCCATCTGGAGGCGGATCATCGCGATATCGAACGCTGGCTGATTGGCCATGCCTGCGAGCTGGAACTGGCCGGCGTTGCGCCCCAAAGCCTGCGCGAACAGGCGGCGCGCCACGGCACACAGCTGGAACAGCGTGCGCGGCAGGTGTTCGCCCGCTGGCTGGATAATAACGAACCAAGGATGTAACTCATGCAACAGACTTCACCCTTACGGTCACCGTCCATCGACGTGATCAGCATTCAATCTCAGGTGGTCTACGGCAGCGTCGGCAACGGTATCGCCTACCGCGCCCTGCTGAAAAAGGGGCTGGAAGCGCTGCAGGTGCCCAGCGTGCTGTTCGGCTGCCCACCCTATTACGGCAAACCGCACGGTGGCGTCATCTCCGGCGAGTGGTTCGGCGGCTTTCTCGACGATCTGATCGCCCGCGGCGTGATGAAACGCACCCGGGCGGTGATCGTCGGGTATCTGGGCGACGTGATGCAGTGCCATATTCTGGCCAACTGGCTGCAGCGGGTGCGCGCCCTCAATCCGCAGATAAAGATCTATATCGATCCGGTGATGGGCGATTACGGCGAAGGGATCTACGTGGATGAGCGCATCGTCAACTGCTATCGCTCGCCGTTCCTGCGGCTGGCCAACGGCCTGACGCCGAACGGTTTCGAACTGGAGCAGCTGTGCGGCCGCTCTTTGAGCAGCCGGGAGCAGACGCAACACGCCGCGCAGGCGCTGTTGAACGACACCACCGAATGGGTGCTGGTCACCAGCGCGCCGGGCGTGGCACAGCACGAAGACGAAGTGGGTTTAATGCTGGTCACCCGGCAGGAAGCGCAGTGCTTTACCCATCCGAAGGTCAAATCGGCGGTCAAAGGCACCGGCGATCTGTTCACCGCACTGCTGGTGAGCCATCTGCTGCACGACACCGCGCTCGACGCAGCAGTGGTTGCCGCCGGCGGCGAAGTGTGCGACGTGCTGGCCGAAGCGGCGCATTTCGGTTGGGAAGAGATCGGCAGCCTGCGGGCGTTAACCTAAACCCTGACCTGGGGCAGCCTGCTGCCCCGCCTCATCCGTTTTGATTGCTCACCGTGGCAATCATTCCGCTGCGAATTTTATTTATTACTCCGTCAATGATGCGCACAGTAATGATAAATTAATTCACTATATATAAAAGATTAAACAACTAATGATTAGAACCATTTAAAATCATAACCACACTCAACACATTGATTTATTAAAATTAAAGCCAATAAAAAAATAAAAACCGCAAAAAACATTCTGTTTTTTTGATTTCTTAAACTATTTCTCCTCTTTTACAACGCCGTGATTTTATTGATTATCTGTTATGCAAGAATAAACACTTAATTTATTTTTATGTATGTATTGCTTTTTCAAGCGCCATTGCTATTGTTGAATGTGAGTAAAACGCGGCGACAAAGCGATTCACCACCTCCTTTTTATACCATCCTGCGTATAAGGATCTGACTATGCCTATTAAAAAGTATGTCATTCTTGATAGCGCGCCCAAAGCTGTCGGCAATTCCGATTTTATTCTATTAGGGTTAAAGAACGAAGGTTTTGCCAGAGGTTGCCCGATGTTATTTGGCGGCACCGCCGATGCTAAAGATGGCCCGGTCGATGGAAAAAACTTTGCGTTGAATGTAATAAAAAGAGAAACTTGGGAAGAAACCAATCAAAATATCGGCGTGGAACAGGTGGTAAGATATCAGGTTTACCCCAATGACATCAGCGTTTATACCAGTAAAGACTTCACTTTCACCGGGAAAGTGGCCATTGGCGGTGAGTTTGCCTGGATTCGGAAAGTGAGCAAAGGCAAAATAAAAACCTATTTTAAAAACAAACCCGCTGCCACTAAAGACATGTTTGCTCAAGAACTTTATGCAATGACGCTGGATGTCGATATTGAACCCACCGATGCGGAATTCGAACAGTATTTATCTTCAGATTGCCTGAGCGCCATTTACGCTTACTGTAAAGAAACCTGCAAATAACGCCTGTTAAAAACGATGGGCACGCCATGATGATGGCGTGCATCTCTGGCAATGCCATTAATTTATTGGTGCCGATATTATGCTCGCAAAAGATTATACGTCAGATGAGAAACGCATCGTAAAAAACGTTATCGACCGATACGAGAACAGCGGCGTATTTCTTATCGAGCCAGGCGATCCGGTTTTAACCGAATTTTATGATATTCAATTAAAACTGGCCGGCGTCACCGCCGCCGCCGCACCGCAATTCACCCAGCTCTGGCAGCAGACGAAACGCGTCAAACGGGTCGCAGGCCGGATGAGCGAGGCCAACACCAGCGGCGCTCAGCCGGTGTACAGCATCGTCAGGCTGGATTCCACCGACGGTAAGCGTTATCAAACCGACGCCATCGGCTCTCTGCCGGTTCAGGCGACCAATGTGACGCAAACCCTCGGCCTGTTCGACGGCGGCGCCGATAACGTCGGCAAGGTGGAATACAAAAGCGACTACGTTTACACGGCGGACTGCACCATCGGTGCCAGCGGTGACTATCCGCAAAGCCAGACCGGCGGCAGCTTTCCGGTTACGGTGATCTATACCTTCGCGCAAACGGTCGGCCAGCAAACCGTTTACGGCGCCGAAATCGTCACGACGCAAAGCTACCCGAAAGAAATGATCAACGATTCCCCGAGGAATCTGTATAACCAGCGCATGATCAAGATTTGCCTGACGCGTGACGATGGCGACTGTGATTATCGCACCGGCTACGATCAGGACGGCACGGTTAAAGTGCCGATAAAAGGCAACATCACCTATTTTGGCAATATTGATCTCAGCAATGGCAAGCCGGTCAACGCCAGCAATACCATTTATCTTATCCGCACCCGCGCCGGCGGCGATCCGATCACCCCTTACGGCGGCTATAATATTTTTAATTCTGCCGCAACCCGAATCAGCGGAAATAACATCACCTGGGATCTTGACTGGCTGAAATTCAACCGCGTCGATTTTGAATCCGGTGAGATGGTTTATTACGTTTTTAAAATTACGCTTGATGTCGAAGGCCGCAGCATCGCCGCCTTTATTACTAACGCGCCCAAAGAAAGCGATCCGGATCGCCGCCTGCTCAATACCGTACAAATCAAACCGATGCAGATTATTTATGGCTGCCTGGCAGAGGATACGTTGATTTTAATGCAGGATGGGACAGAAAAGCCGATCAATGCCCTCACGGCAGATGAATTCGTTATTTGCGGCAATAACCACCCCAGACGCATTGAGAATATCACCACGGGGCAGGAGCAGCATTACATTGATATTACCGCCCGCGACCAGGCGGCACGTGAATATCGCATAAAAGCCAGCCTGGGGCACCCTTTCGTCACCGCAAACGGTATTTGTCTTGCCCGTGAATTGACCTCAGGCATGCGTCTTAAAACTCGGCACGGTGAGTGCGAAATTACCGCCCTCTCTCTCCAGTCCGGTGAGTTAACCGTCTATAACCTGCAACTCAGCGCTGACTCTCCGCTGCAAAAAACGCAATGCGCCCTCAGTACTTTTTATGCTAACGGCGTGCTGGTCGGTGACGCGCTGGTTCAACACCTCTATGAAGACGAATATCACCAACGCCCTAAAAACGTGCTGAAAACGCTGCCTGCCGAGTGGCACCAGGATTACCACAATATGATCAATGCAGCGGAAGAATAATATCATGTATGAAGGCTACCCCGACTTCCAGCGCATTATTATCTGCGATGCTCAACGTTTCGTCGCCGCGTATCGGCAAAACGACGCCTATTATTTATATCCTCAGGCGCTCAGCATTCTGGCGGCCGACCCGTTGGCTTTCTCGCTGGATATCGTGCGCAGCTACAGTACCGAAAGCCTCTACGGCTGGCTGAATTTCACCACGCAATTGCAGTTCGCCGGTGAACAAAGCCTGCAGGTATTCAAGCAACAGTATCCGGATTGTGCGGTGAAGGCGCTGCCGGTCTTGCCGGGCAGCCTGGGATTCGACGTGCCCATCGACTACCACAGCGAACTGTACGGCCGGCACTACGACACCACCTGGTATTCGGCACAGTGCAGTCAATTCATCATTCTGCTCAATGCGGCAAGCACTCAGTTGATCGAGCGCACCCTGCTCGATGAGACGATAGGCTTCAACGCGCGTCTGGACGGTTTCGTCGAAGGCGTATCGCCGCGTCTGGCCTACCGGGTGGAATTTGATGCCCGTGCGCTGATCCTGGCCCTGGCCGCCGGCGTGGAAGGTGCCCATGCCGTGGGCGATACCGGGATTGTCTTTCCCTACGACGGGCTGACCCTCTACCTCAGCCGCAACCTCACCCACTTGCCGCTCGACATCGACCCACCGCCACCGGCTAACGATCCGGCCGGGGATCTGTTGCTCAGCCAGGCTTTGCTCGATCGGCTATACAACCTGTACGGTGCGCCGTCTGCCGGCCCCGCCGCCGGCAATGTGGCGCAGATCCTTCTGACGCCGCCCCCGCATACCGGCCGGACCCGGTGCGATCTGGCCAATGTCGCGCTGACTCAGCGGCCACTTTGCTTCACGTTGGATCCGTTCGCCGCCGCGCAGCAGATCGCCAAAGTTTCGCCCGATACCATTATCCATCGTACCACCGCACCGCCGCTGCCGGCGGGAGAGCGAGAGATCAACGTCTTTTACGCCTACCCGCTGGGGCTGCAATCCGGCGTTACGATCGATATTCAGCTGACCGTACCGCCCGGCAATATCTACCCGATCGAGCAAACGCAAACGCTGGCGCTGCGCCCCGACCGCACCTGGTTAACCTTCAAGTTTCACAACAGCGCGCTGGATGCACAGCCGTTTTTCTACCAGATCCGCGTGAATTACCCGCAAGACGGCGTTTACCGCACGTTGCCCGGCGAACAACGTCGCTGCGACGAGGATAACCTGGTACTGGATTACGCCGCGCTGCCTTGCCGCTTCCTGACCCTTTATCTCGACCCAACGTTCGCCCAGCAAAGCCGACTTGGCGGCCCCTATTACTCCGCCGACTGGCGCCAAACGTGGGCGCTCAGCGCATCGGCGCCCTATTTCAGCGCACCGATCCTGGGCGACCCGACTTTTGCCGAGGCGACCGCCTATTCGCTTTCCGGCGACGGCGCCGTCCCGTTACCCGCCCCGATCGTGCAAAACGCCACCATCGGCGCCTACAGTTTTCCGCAGTTCGGCGCACAGCAGGCGACGATCACCGTTCGGCTGCCGCCGCAGTCGCTCAGCGCCGTACTGAGTTTTCAGCCGCAGGACAGCGAGCGCACCAGCGACCGCACTTTTACGCATTCGCAGCCGAGCTTCGTCTACAAATGGAACGTCACCTCCATTTTCGCCGCCGGCTTCCGCTACAAGACTCCCACTGGCCCCTGGTCGCCTTATGTCACCGGCGACCAAACGATCGATATCAAGGGTGATACACCATGACCGACGAATTGGATCCGCAACGTACGTTGCAAAACTTCTTTCTTCTTGACCGCGCGCTGGCGTTTCACGACCAAACGCGCCCCAGCGGCTGTTACACCTACGGCAGCTATACGCCGCAGGTGGTGCAGGAAACGCCGGCCGGCAAGATCAGCTCGCTGCATTTGCTGACCAGCCCCGGCGGCGGCCTGGCGACCTTCATCGCACCGAAGCTGCCGGTCGACAGGGCTGCGATCGAGGACTATATCCGCCGCCATTTCGTCCCCGCTCCGGAAACCATCACCCTGGAGCAGGAGGAGATCCAGCAATCGCTGTGGCTGCACTTCGCGCAGCGGCCGGCTGCTGCCGCCTACAGCGTCGAATTTGAACAGTCCAAAATGGCGTTGACCCATGAGGAGTCTGGCCGGCTGGCGGGCGCGATCCAGGGAACAAAAGACCAGGTCTATTTTCTCACTCGCAGCCGATTCAGCGTCGACAGCCGCGTCAATGCCCGTTTGCAGGCCGATTGGGTCGCGTTTGTCACCCTGGCCTTCAACGAGCAGGCGCGGCAACCGGAAGCGATCGCCAGGCTGCTGAACCAACAAATCGACGCCGGCGTCGTCATTGTGCAAGCGCAGTTCGACAATACGCCTTCAGAACAGACGCAAGCTCGCGTTCGCCAGGCGTTGGTAAACACCGCCTCACTGCTGATCGCCAACACGCTACGCAATATCTCGTCGCCAGAACAAATCCCCAACAAGCTGAATTACCAGATCGAATACGACGACACCGTGCCCCAGCGCTATCTGCTGGAGCAGCAACGCGACATTGCCGAACTGCTGAATCGGCTGCCGGCCGACGGCATCATCTCCTTTACCGCTACGCCCCTGCCGGAACCCAGCAGGCCGGATAAGCCGATCGAGCCTCAACGCTGCACCGTCAGCCTGGGATTTGATCCGAAAGGCTTCAATATCATGGCGATAGAGCTGCGCTGGGCAGATCAACAAACGCCGATGGCGTGGCCCAGCTTCCCGCCAGTGACGCTGGAAACGACAGCGGCGGTGAGCGATATCGCACTCAAGGTGACCTTCGCCGATTACACCAGCTTCGAGAGCCGGCTGGCGTGGCAGAACGCCATCGCGCTGACGCCGCAGGATGTGGGTTTCTATAGCCTGCTGTTCGACGCCGAGTCTCTGAAGTCCGAATTCAAAACGATCTCCGGCAGCGCCAGCTATCTCCCGGCGGGCCAGGGCAAGAAACAAAACTTCACCTTCGCCTTTTCCGCCGCGCAGTGGCAAGCCATCTGGTGGATCAACGCCCATGCCGCCGGCCTCAACGGCCGGGTGGACTATCGCTGGCAAGGGAAAACGGCGGCGCTATTCCCCAAAAATTACGACTCCGGCCCCCTGCAGGCCACCACCGGCCCCATCAAACTGCAATACCACAAGTGACATAAACAAGAGGACCGCCCTATGTTAACCACCGCTTTGCAGCAATCGATAAAAATCGACGTCACCGAGTATTTGGGCGTCAAGGAATACGCGTATACCTGCTACGGCGACAGCGACAGCAAGGATATCTTCTATGTGGTGCCGGAGATCCCGGTGTTTGCCAAACGGGATACCAATACGCCGAGCTTCATGTTTTACAAATACCGCAGCGAAGATACGCAAGGCGGCTACGCGCAATTCACCGTGCAGCTGCCGCAGCCGAATGCGGAAATGAAAGACCGCATCCGCCTGCAGCTGTATAACGGCCTTGGCAGAAAAGACGGCCCGCTGGATAAAAAATCCAAGCTCATTGTCGACTACATCAAGGCAAAACAGGCCTATGAAGCGGACCCGGAAAACAACACCAAGAAGACCGCGATGGACCAGGCGCAGAAGAATACCGGCCTGAGCGATGAACAGCTTAACCGGTTTGTCGCGCTCTACGACGGCAACAAGGGCGACGATCAATTCCTCAGCGAACTGATGCCGGCGGACGCTGCGAAAATCGAACTGATGCAGCCGCGCTACACCTCGGCGCAGGCCATGCTGATCCTCGACGGCAACGATAAGTTCTATCGCCAGATCCCAACGCCGCTGTCCCCCTCCGGCCTCGGCGACAACAATACCGTGTTCAGCCTGTCGCTGACCGGGGAAGGCGCCACGCTGTTTGAACAGGTGCTGAAAGGCACCGATAAAAACGCCAGCGTCGGCGTGCGCTTCGACCTCTCCCTGGATGCCTCCATGTCGGCGGCCAAAGTGATCGTCACCTACAACAGCGAGCAGGCCAAGTTCGTAGCGCAAACCATCAACTACCACACCTGGTCGGCCGACGAGAAAAAGATCGAGCAGGAGTTTTACGCCAAGGAAGCGATCAAGGTGGACGTGCGGATCGGGTTGACGGCGCAAGAAATGGGCATGGAACCCGCCGCCTATGATAAATGGAAGGAAAGTCTGCGGAACTGGGGGCAACAGCAGGTCGAGCAGATCCTGAGCAGCCAAACCGGCATCGACATGAGTCTCAATTTGCTGAACGACGCCGGCAGCTTCGAAAAATTCCAGTCCAAAATCTCGCAAACTCTGAGCTTCACCCGCGAATATGAAGAGAACGCCGTGGTGTCCTCCACCATTTACCCGCAAACTCAGCTGCCGTCGATACGCTCAATCGTCGGCGAAGCCGATTTGGATCAGTACTTCAAAGAGTACGATCTCCACGACCCGTTCTATCAGTACATCCAGCCGGAGTTCTTCGTCACCGAAGACATGGCCAAGTATAACATCGCCAATATCGTGGTCACCGCGGTGTACGACGACGATCTCAAGAGCACGCTGACCTTTACGCCGAAGGATCCGGGGCCGAAGAAAACCGACAAGTGGTTTATCAAACCCGAGCTCGGCCGCGCCTACCGTTATCATTACACCGTCAACTTCACCGGCATGCAGGCCAGGCCTTACCTGTCTGGGGACATCCAGGTCAAAGACGATCTGGTGGTCACCATCAACGCGGCGCAAAGCGGCATCGTCTACGCAGATATCTCCACCCTGCTCAACCCGCTGGGCTGGGAGGTCTTCAGCCAGGTCGTGGTCAAGACCCAGTACGAAGACAAAGAGCACAGCGTGCCGCTCAAGCAATACACCCAGGTGATCAGCGACAAGAACCCGCCGGTGCCGTTTATTTATCCGATCGGCACCAACGTGGAAAAGCCGCTTTATTATTCGGCCGACTACTATGCGCTGGACGGCGACAGCCTGACCTACCTCCCGCCGGGCGTGGAAAGCAACCCGCAGCTGCCCGGCTATGGCGAAACGCGCGGCAATCAGATCCTGATCGCCAACGCCCTGCCGAAGCAGCAGAAATACACCATCATCTTCAAACCGTCGCAAAAAGACGTTTCGCTGATCACCTTCGAGATGACGGTGAACTACCCGAAATGGGACTTCTCGCAAACGCAGCCCATTGCGTTAACCGAGTTCGACACCAAGTCACTCACGCAGTACCTGACATTCAACCTGATGCAGCAAGAGAAAGGCAACGAGCCGCAGATCAGCTACACCGCCACGGTCTATTACGGCGATAACCAGGAGAAAACCGTCACCAAGCCGATCACGGGCACCAGCACCATCGTGGTCGTGACCTTCTGACGGCCGGTCTCCGCCGGAGCAAGCACGCCTTGCTCCGGCTCCCTCTCCGATGACGTGAGGTTGCCGCTATGCGCGATCAGGTAATCATGCAAGACATCTGTTTTATTCGAGCGGACCCGGATCGGCCCGTGTATTACTACTGTGCCGCCGCGCCGAGCGTGCAGGTCACCGCAGGCAATCAACCCGATGTCCAACTGCAAATTTTCAGAAACCTCAACCAACCGGACGATCTTTACTACGCCACGCTATCGTTGCAGACCCAGTTGGCCAGTTCGCCCGACGCGGCGCAACGCGCCGCCGACGCCAGCCCGGATATACCGCGCGATGCGATCTTATTGCCGCTGCAGGCGATCGCCTGCAGCGCGACGCTGAATATCCCCGATCTTATCCCCGGGCAGACCAGCAAAACCTCGCTGAGCGACCAGCAATATTGCTACCTGTCCGCCAAACTGGACGACGACGACGATATCCTGCTGCTGGCAAGCCTGATGCGCACGCCGGCCTCGACGCCGATCGCCGTCAGTTACAAAATCGACTACCTGCAGCAACTGCCGCCGGCCACCTTCGAGCTGGAAGCCAACTGGGACCAGGTTTACCGTTACCTGCAGCGCTCGATAGGCTTTAACCTGCTGATCTTTAGCGTCGGTATCGAGCAGACATCCGCCCAGTTGATCAGCGAGAAAATCGTCACCGTCAAAGTCAGGGACACCGATCCCGACGGCCATATGGCGCAGGCGGCCGCCGAACTGACGCAGATCCTCACCAGCCAGTTCTTCACGCCGGTTATCGCCAACGAACCGCAGCAGACAAGCCCCAAAGCCGGCTTTTATCTACAACAGGTCTCGGTTGAAAACATCGATCAACGCCGCCTGAGCGGCAAGATCAGCGAAACCACCGTCGTGCAGCGTTCGCTCTATCCGCAGGCCCTGTTCGCCCAGTTGGTCAACGGCACGGACTATCAGGCCGATCGCGCGATCGTTAAACGCGATCTGCAGGATGACTTTTTCGCCTATCGCGAGGTGCGGGTCAGCCTACTGTCGGATGCGCTTGACGCCAATATCCTGCTGGTGACGGCCCGGTTGCGCTATGGCTCAAACAGCCGACAGCTGAAATTTACCCGCGACGACTTCGGGCCCAAACCGTTTAAGGAACCCAGCCTGATCGACCCGAAAACGGGAAAAATGCTGTGGCCGGTCGAGTATGACTTCACCGTGTACTTCAACCAGTCGATAGGCGGCGTGACTTCGGTCAGCTCCGGCAGCCTGCAAACGGAGATGAGCGAGGTCTTTCTGGACGTCGAGTCGCTCTACGGCCGCTATGATTTCGCGATCGAAGCGGCGCAACAGTTTGACTGGCAGCGCTATCAATCCGTGCTGGTCACGCTGCGCTATCGCCACCGGCAACAGCCGAACAGCAGCGTGTCGCGCAGCTTCCAACTTGACCAGACCAGCCCGCGAGCCCACTACCCGGTCATGCTGCCGGAGCCGGACGAATACCAATTCGACGTCGACAAAACCTACAGCGCCGCCGTCAACTCACCGCATATTTCCGCCGAGTTGCAAGAACCGACCGGTCAGGACGTCTACCTGTTCTCGACCCTGTATCGCCAGCGCGTGCTGACGCTGTCGGCCGACATGGACTGGCGCCGGGTGGAAATGGTCATCGTTTCCGCCAGCTACGCCTGCACGCCGGCGGAAACGCTGCAGCAGGTGTTTCAATTTACCGAATCCGATGCCGCCCCGCGCTGTTTCAGCGCCGATCAGCTTGATCCGGAGCAGATGAGCGTCGATCTGGATATCTGGTTTACCTATCAACCCGGCGAAGGCGGCGATCGGCCCGAAAACGTGCAGTGCTCGACCGACGCCAACGCTCTCGATCTCGCCACCCTCAGTTAACTAAGGAAACGCCATGTTATTACTCAGAGCCAAAACCGCCACCATCAACAACATCACCTTCTTCGCCGACGATTCAGACGATAACCAGTTCTGGTATCTGCCCGGTGATATCCACATTGCGCAGAAGTCGGGCGAACCGGTGTTTTCGCTGATCAAATACACCGGCGACGCCAGCGATCCGCAAGGGGGATACATCAACTTCGAGGTCAATACGGCGATCGACGAAGCGGTGTTGAACCGTGCCTTCAACGACTATCTGCGCAAACTGAACGTTGATCCCAAGAATGCCCGCAAGGCCCAGGTGCCGTATGATAAAGGCACGGTGAACTTCTTCGTGCTCGACGCGGGCGCCACCAACGGTGAGCTGATCAGCGCCCCTTGCCCCAGCCTGTTCGGCAACAACAGCGCCATTTTCAGCGCCAAGCTGACGCCGTCCCAGGCGGTGATCCTCGAAGCCGCGTTCACCCAGGCCAAGGCGCCGGCCGCCGTCGCCTATAACCTCAGCTTCACCGGCATCACGCCGGCGCTGAAGGTCGAAGTGACCGCACAGTTCGAAAGCATCTACAAAGAATTCGATCTGAAATTCGGCGCCAACATTCCCATTCCGGTTGAGACGCCGGCCAGCTTCTGGCTGGGCTTCGACAGCGTCATCAAAAAACTGCAGCAGGATCAGAAACTGGTGATCAAGGTCACCGAAAGCATGCCGGGCGACGAAGAGGCCAAAGAGAAAGAGTGGGCACTGCAGTTCGTCAAGGAAGAGATCTTGAAAAGCTTTTTCAGCGCCACGCTCAAACCTAACGACGACAGCAACCCGCAGGCGAAATCCGCCAGCGACGCCATTCTGGATTCGCTGATCGCCAGCGACAAGAAAGAAGGCGAAGAAGCCGGCAAAGGCGGCCTGTTCCCCAGCGCTTCGCTGGAGATCAAGCTGGTGCGGATCGAGGAAACCAAAAGCCTGAACTTCAACTACACCTCGTCGAAAGCCCTCAGCCAGTCCGCCGTGCCGCAAAACTTCATCGGCAGCGATATCCTGCACGCCCAGAAAACCGCGCCCTACTTTATTCAGGTCAACGTCAACGATCCGTTCTTCCAACAGCTGGATTTGACCGTGCTCGGGCCGGACAGCTTCGAGGAGTACGGTATCAAGGCCGCCACCTTCAACATCCGTTACAACAACCAGGTTTATACCGGCGCGCCTTTCACCAACGATGACGGGACATGGACCAAACGCATTGCCCGCAGCAGCGATAAGAACGAGCTGTTCCATATCACCAGCGAATTCGCGTTCAAATCCGCAGCCTCCTCGGGCTGGGAAGGCAGCAGCAGCTATCAGCCGCAGTCCAAATCGGCCTCGACCCTGTTGAACATGGATCCCGGCTCGGTGCTGTCTTTCAACGAGATCAGTATCTTCCTCGACCGCAAATTCTCGTGGGAAAACTGTAACCAGGTCATGGTGGAGCTGAGCTATCAGGACGACAAAGGAAGCCGCAAGACCAAGAAATATACCTTTACGCAAGGCGCGCACGAGAGCCAAACGTTCAAATACCGCTGTCTGACGGAGAAGCCCTGGGCGGTCAATTACACACTGATCTACTTCCTGGTTGGCGGGGAAACCGTCGAACGCAGCGGCAGCGAAAACCCGCCGGCGATCGTCATCCCCAACCTGGTTTAGGTGAGCACCATGATCGATCGCAACGCAGTGTTACCCGCGGCATGGAACGCCCTGGTCAACGCCCTGTGCAAGGAAGCGCCCCATTTGCAAAACACGCTGGCCCCGGACGTCGCCCGCTTCAGCCGGACGAAGGCGACGCCCGGCGGTTTGTCCGTCGCGTTTACCACCAGCCTGCTCGGTTATAACGGCAGCCCGCTGGAGTTCACCGTGTCGTCGGCCAAACCGCAGGGGCTCGCCTGCACGCTGGATCCCTTTTTACCGCGCTATGCGCAGCGCCGCAGCGCCGGCGCCTTTGCCCGACACTGTGAGGCGCTCACCGCGGCCCCGCTCGCCGATCCCGCCAACAGCCTGGAGGCGGTGCGACGTATGCAATGTGCAAGCGTTCAGCCGCTGCGTTTCGGTGCCTGGCTGGGGCGAAAATACGCCCCGGACGCGATCAAAACCAAGGTCTACGTTGAAACCCCCGCGGACATGGCGGCCGCACCCGATGGCTTGCAAGGGCCGCTCACCGCCGAGGCCCGCCGCGCGGCGGGATTGACGCTGCTGATGGTGGGGTATTACCCGGAATCTGCCGACTCTCCGCGCGAATATTACTACCAGTGGCACAGTGCGCGGATCACGCGTGACGATATCCTCGCCGTCATGCGGCTGTTCGAGGGAGAAAGCCGTTTTTCCGCCCTGATGCCGCTGCTGGACCGCGCGCTGCGGCAGCAGGACAGGCGGGACTTCCCCCCGACCACCTACGGATTCAGTCTGGGATACGCGCCGGACGGCAATCTGGAGAGTTTTACGCTGTTCGCCATGGCGGCAAGTTTTTTCGGCGACAACCGCCGCGTTTTCGACGGCATCACCGCGCTGCTGGCGCCCGATGGCCAAGCCATGCCGCTGCTTAACCGCGCGGTGAGCGAACAGGTTCCGTTGCAGTACAACGTCGTCGGCTTTTCCTGCGATCGCCAGGGCAATCACAGCGTCAGCTGCACGTTCAGCCCGCAAAACGCGCATTTCGAAATCCTGCCATGCAAAGCGCGCGAAACGGCACCGCTTGTGCCATTGCCGTTGGCGGAGCTGTTGGCGCAGCAGTGTGCCAGCGGCGCCTTTCCCTCTCATGTCAGAACGCCGGATGGCCGCTGGCACAAGGATGAAAATGCTTTTGTCACCGCCCAGGTGCTGCGCACGCTGGATTATACCGCCCAGACCGCGCCCCATATCGAGCTGGCGCTCGACTTTTTGCTCGGTTGCGAGAGCCGCCCGCACCACTTCCATTTTTGGCCTGCCGGCAAGCACCCCGCCTGGATGGCGGGCCAGCGGATCGACGCTGACATCGACGATACCGCCATTATCACTGAGCTCTTGTATCGATTTCATCGGCGCTCGTTGGCGCAAGCCAGACAGACGCTGGCGCAGATGCAGGCTTATCAGGTACAGCGCGTCGAACGGCGGCTGAAGACGACGCCCTATCCCTGGGCCGAGTGTTACGCCTTTCACACCTGGATGAAAGACGACGGCGACATCACGCAACTGGACTGCTGCGTGAATACCAACGCGCTGATTTTAATCCATACGTTGACCGCCGCTCACGGCAGCCCGCCGCCGGCCTATCCGCGCATTATCCAAATGCTGAATCAGGCGGTGAGCTGGAGCGACGGCGATTACAACCGCCTCAACGCGTTAACGCCCTATTATGCCCACCCGCATGAGTGGCTAAGTACGCTGGAATACGCCAGGCGGCAAGGGGTGCCGCAGCTTGCACCGGCGATCGATGCGCTGGCCGCCTGGCGCTTGCCGGCGACCAACGACGAAAGCCCGCTCTATCGCCGTCACGACGGTCATTTTCTTTGGACTTCCGCCTGCCTGAACCAGTTCAGACATCTGGCACGCCTTTCTTCCCTGGAGGATCGCTATGAACATCTTTCTCAATGATCTGGTGACGCTGAACAAGGTCATTTTGGACAACGCGCGCGAACAGTTTCCCGACGCCGAAGCCCCCCGTCTGCGCTACCGCGCCGCGCCCGCGCCGGTGGCCGACGAACTGCAGGCCGATGTTTGTACCGAAGTCGTCTCGGGAGAGACGCGCTATCGCATCGCCACCAGCAGTGACGGTACGCGCTGGCATATGACGGTGGATTTCGCGCTCAGCCGCGCCGTTCAGCAGGTGCCCTACGTGGTGCTGACCTTCAGCACTTTCGGCAAGGTTGAAGAAATGATCTTCGAACAGGTTTTGCTGGACGTCCCGCCGACCCGCTACCGCGCCCAGCTCGACCTGGACCGCCTGGAACAGCGTGACGCGCTGCTGCGAGCGCTGTCGGATTATGACTCGCAAACCACGCTGGTGGTCGCCATCGTCACCGATAACGGGCTCCTCAACACCATCACCTCGCCGAAAGTCTTCTACTTCGCCGAGAACTACTATCCCTATATCTATCAGGGCATCCTGCCGCCGCCACCGCGCCTGCAGCTGATCCTCACGCCGCTGGCCTTCGGGCAGCTGTGGTACAACTACTATCAGGACTATGTACGAAAAAACTATCTTTATTACCTGCCGGATACTTTCCTGCTGGCGACCAACGCCGCCGACGACGACAAACCGATGCTGTCTATCTCGTTTTCTGCAGCGCCGCACGCGACCTCGCTCAATGATGTCGAGGTGACGTTCGACTATTTCCTGTCACCCAAGGTCAATCAGGCGCGCATCGGCGACGCCACCGCACAGTTCACGCAGATGCAGCCGGACGGCAAGCTGGCACCGTTCGCCAACGCGGACACCCTGACGCTGCTGCTGGGGCTGCCGGACGGCAAAACGGAGGAAAAAAACGCGCTGATCAATCTGCAGAGCGGTATCGTGGATTCATTCACGCTGCCCGCCAGCCAATTTGGATTAATTTGGGATGCCTTCTTCGATCGGTCGCCGCAAAACCTGCTGCTCAAGGGGTATCTGGCGGTGCAATTCACCGGCTTCAACCCGGATAATCTGCCCGTGGCGCTGGCGCTGGACGCCAAATACCAGAACAGGCTGCCCGATTTCATCAAGCAATCCGCACCGGCGGACATCAATAAGACCGTGGAATTCCGCAGCGATGCCGGCGCCTACGATCCCGCCGGGCCGCGGCCGATCAAGCGCATGCTGGTCAGCATCGACAATCAGACCATTGAGCTGGACAAGGAGCACCCCGTTCAATCGGTTAACGTGAAGATTTCCGTGCTGGAACTGATCCTGCATCCGGACAAGAAGCTGGTGTATCACTACGATTTGCAGATTATCTACGTCGACGGCGGCAAAAAGTCCTCCTACGACAATACGTCCAGCTTCGAGATTATTTACGTCCCCTGAACGGGGAGAGAATGGCGGCGCGGCCGGGCGGCATCCAGCCCGACGCGCCGGAACAGAGGATCAGCGTTTTTTCTTTTTGTTGAAATCCAGCTCGAAGGCGAACACCGCGCTCTGGATTTTGCGCTCCATCGCCAGCCCCAGCTTGAGGAAGCGGCATGACAGGCGCGAGAAGTGTACCACCTGATCGTTGTCGTCAGTTTCCTGATCGTCGTTGACCACCACCAGCTCCATGTTGACCTTGAAGCTGCCGTAGCTGCCCAGATCCAGCAGCGCTTTCTTGAACTGCAAACCCGGCTGGAAGAATTCCGGCAGCGGGCCGTCGAAGCGCAAACCGACGCCGCCGGCGGACAGATCGTGGATCCGCAGCTCATAAGGCGTACCGTCCGGGTATTCGCCGGTGCAGAAGAATTGACGCCAGTGCGGCGTGGTGATGCGGAACTGGCGACGGCGCTGAATGTAAACCAGCTCCTGCGGCAGACGGGTCGAGCAGGCCTGGACGCCCTGATGTTCGGTCAGCTCCGCCTGGCCGACGGAAAACTCGATTTTGGCGTCGTTGCTTTCAATCACGATGGTGCAGGCGCCGTCGATGGCGCTCGCGGCTTCCTCACCGCTAAACACGATATTGTCCGGCCCGACGCTCAATAACAGACTTTGAAACCGGTGCTGCTGATTTTCTACGCGCAGCGGCGTGCGTTGTTTGCAAATTTCACGCAGAATCGCCAGAACTTCAAAACGCTCCCGTTTGATAAACAGTCCGTTATCGCTGTGCTCCACACGTCTCTCCTGACTTTTTTTCTAATGACGTCTTACGTATTCCTTACGGTTATCATCTCTGGGAATATTCCTAAAGTCAAATTTGCCAGCGTTGCCAGGCCTGCGGCAACAGGCGCGCGAAACGTTTCGCCCACGCCTGCTGCCCGCGTTCGTCGGCGATCAGATCCTGGCGAATTTCGATGCCGACATAAGGCAAACCGCGGCGTTCCGCATGAACCGGCAACGTATAGTCGGTGGCGTCCGTCATCGCATAAGGTTCGTTGATGCCCACCTGCAAATCCCCCTCTTCACGCAGTAGCTCGGCCAGCAGATGGGCAAACTCCGGGTAGCGGTTAAACAACAGCCCCACCTGCCAGGGGCGCGATTCCCCCTTGAATACTGGCGTAAAGCTGTGCATGGCGATCACCGCCGTCGGCAGTTCACGCAGTTGACGTTGCCCTAAATGATCGTCAATGGCGTGGTGATACGGCAAAAACACCTCGCGCTCGCGCGCCAGCGCGTGTTCGGCGTCGATACCGATATTGCCGGGGATCGGCGTCAGCTCGGACAAGTGCGGGATCGAGCTGGCGATGCCGGGCGCCCGGTTGCAGTCGATCACCAACCGCGAATAGCGCTGATGGATCAGCGTTGCGTCCAGCTGGCGGCTTAGATGGCGCGACACGCTCAGCGCGCCGATATCCCAGCCGATGTGGCGTTCGATCTCCCCGGGCGGTAAGCCGAGATCGCCGAGGGCTTGCGGTATCGCCTTGCCGGCGTGATCGCACAGCAGCAAAAATGGCGCTTTGCCATGCGGGATTTCAACGGCGGCGGCAGAGGGTTCATCGGCGGACAATAACGGCGGGATAAACGAGTGAGGCATGCAAGGCTCCGGCGGTTGAAAGCGAAACGTTTATCGTAGCGCTATCCCGTCGCCGGCCCCAAGGTCGTGCTTAGATCAAAAAGGCATGAGTCAGACTACAATCATGCCGTCTCGGCTGGCTGTGGCTGATGCACTGCAATATAACGCTGATAGCGCGACGGCTTGAGCCGCGTGGTGTCCACCAGCACCAGCCCATCGATGCAGTTGTTGAACGCCGGATCGGTGCCGAAGTCGATAAACTGCACCCCGCCCGGCTCGCACAGCTCGGTGTACTGTTTGTACAGCGTCGGGATCGAACAGCCGATGTTGCTGAGCAGGCTCTTCAGCCGCACCAGATCTTCCTGGTAGTTGTCCCCGGCAAACTGCGCCAGCACCTGCGGCAGCGACGCCGGATAAGGCCGGCGCGACTGCGCGAAGGCATGATCCGGCGAGAAGTAGAGCCGATAGAAGGCGATCAGCAGATCGCGCGCCGCCAGCGGCATGCCGCCGGAGATCGACACCGGGCCGAACAGATAACGGTACTGCGGGTATTTCGACAGGTAGGCGCCGATGCCCAGCCACAAATAGTCCAGCCCGCGTTTGCCCCAATAGGCGGGCTGAATGAAGCTGCGCCCCAGCTCGATGCCCTGCGCCAGGATCGGTTCCATATCGCGGTCGTAGTGGAACAGGCTGTTGCTGTAGATGCTTTCCAGCCCTTTGCGTTCGATTTGTTCGGCGGTAGGGATAAAGCGATAGGCGCCGACGATCTCCAGCTCCTCCTCATCCCACAGCACCAGGTGATAATAGTCGTCGTCGTAGCTGTCCAGATCGCGGCGGCGGCCGGAGCCTTCCCCTACCGCACGGAAGGCGATCTCGCGCAGGCGACCCAGTTCGCGCAGGATCGGCGTGCGCGCTTCGTCGTGGCGGCGGTAGAGGTAGATGGTTTTACCGTCCGGCGTCACCCCCAAGCGTTCGCAGTTCGCCAGCGCTTTTTTCAGCTCCAAACGCTCTTCCGGCAGCGCGATCGGCGATTCGCTGGCGAACAGCCCCGGCTTGCCCTGGCCCAGGCGATACACATGGCGGCGAAAACGCTCCGCCAGATCCTTGGCGCTGGTGTGACCGTCATGCCAGTTGGCGAACGGCACGCGGCCGCCGATGCGGATCTTGATGCGCCCGCCCCGCTGCTGGAACATTTCGCGCACCAGCAGCAGCGTCGACAGCGGCCGGTAGACCAGCGAGGTAAAGTAGAACAGGTTGCTGTTGCGCGCGCTGATATGAATAGGCACGATCGGCGCGCGCGCCTTGGCGGCCAGACGCAGAAAGCCAGTATGCCAGTGGCCGTCGCGGATGCCCTTCGGGCTCATACGCGACACTTCGCCTGCCGGGAACAGGATCAGCGCGCCCTGATTGTCCAGCTGCTGCTGCATGCCTTCAATCTGCTTGCGGCTGGTTTTATAAGCGACGTTATCCACCGGCACGAACAGGTTGCGCAGCGGTTCGATGTAGGTCAGCAGCTGGCTGGCCACCACTTTCACATCCGGGCGCACCGCCGCGACGGCGCGCAGCAGCACCAGGCCGTCGAGCGAACCGATCGGGTGATTGGCCACGAGCACCACCGGCCCCTGGCTCGGAATGTTTTCCAGATCGCCGTCCACCAGCTCGCAGCTGAGGTTGAAGTAGTCCACCACCTGCTCGATCAGATCAAGCCCTTTCAGGTGGGGATAGTCGGCGGCGAACTGTTTGAATTCTTTTTCGAAGAGAAGGGTTCTTAGCAGGCTGCGCTGCCAGGCAGGGGTATTGCGGTGTGGAAATGCATCTTGCAACAGAGAATCCAGGCTGAACATCGCGTTATCTCCTGACGTAGTCGCTGCAAACTTAAGCCAGAGCCGTGACTCTGACGTGTCAGTTACATGACAATAAAATGAATCCATCGACTATCAGGTATAGCAAAGTAATGGCGATTTGGGAGCGAAAGACGCATTTTCGCCCCCATTGCCCCTCACATCGGCGCCAGCAACGCTTCGATGCGGCGGTTCACCGCTTCTCGCAGGCGCAGCAGCGGCCCGGCCTGGTGCGGATAACGCTTGAAGGTGATGCGCATGCCCAGCTCGCGTTCGATCAGCGCCTCCACCGTCGCCCGGTCGGTCAAACTCTCCAGCAGCTGCAGCGCGCGCATATCCTGCAGCCCCTGGTGCAGCACCCGCAGGCGTAGCGACTCCACCGGCTGCAGATCCTCGCCCGGATAGACCACGAACGGATCGCCGGAGGGAAACGCATGGCCGCTGTCGGTCACCGCGTACGGATTGATGCGCTCGCGCGAATGGGCGCTGTTATAGAAGTTGAATCCCCAATGCAGGAAGCCGGCAATGCGGTACAGATACAGCTGCACGCCCAATATGCGGTTGCGCGCCGAAGGCTGGGCGAAGAACCGATTGGCGACCTCGGTTTTCTGCACGCAGCAGTAATAGGCCCACAGGCCGGGCACCCGGTGTTCGATAAAGGGATCGATATGATCGGTCGCGGCGACCGGGGTTTCCACCAGGCCTTGCTGATAGAAAGCGAAATCCGACAGCGCGTCGAAGGTGCGGAAGCCGTCCAGCAGCGGCCGCAGCGCGGCGGCGGCGCGCCGGTAGGCCGCCAGGTTGTCCAGCGTCGGCTCATCGGAAACATGGAACCACACCTGCCGTTCCAGCCCCCGTTCGCGGAACCAGGCGGTCAATTCGGGCAGCAGCGCCTGCAGGAAACGCTGATACGGTTCGCCCTGCGCATCGGTGTGCCAGCCGAAAAGCGGTCGCGCCTCGCCCTGCTCCTCCACCACGATCTTCGGCGCATGCGCCGCGCCCCATTGGGTAAACAGCGGCGCGATTTCGAAGTGCTCGATGCCCTCTTCCTGCGCCAGCGCCACCCACTGCGCCAGGCGGCTGAAATCGAAGCCATACCCCTGCGCCGAACGCGTCACCCTCACCAGCTGCACCGTGGTGCGTTCGCCGCCGACGGCGGTATCCAGCGGCGGCGTAAACAGCGGCGTCAGCAGCATATTGACCCCGGCGCGCACCGCACAGCGCACAAAGTGGCGCACTGCGCGCCAGTAATCCGGGCTGAACACCGCCAGACGGTAGTAATCCGCCAGGCAGTCGGTGTGCAACCACTCGGTGTGCAACAGCGTTTGCGGTGGCAACGCCGCCGGCACCAGATGCAGCGTCAGCGTGGCCTCGGCCAGCGCCTCGCCGCTCTGGGCATCCAGCAGCCGCAGGGTCAACGGAAAGTCGCCGGCCAGTTTCGCGTCGGCCGGCGGCGTCAGGGTCAGCCACAGGCTGCCATAATAGCGGCAGGCGGCGAAAAAACGCCGTTGCGGCAGCGGCATCAGCGGATCGGGAAATAAGCCCGGCTCGGTCGTCAGGTAATTCTCGTCGGTCTCGCGATAACAGGGAAAACCGCTCGGCACCGATTGCACCTGGCGCACGCTGATATACTCCGCCAGCTGCCCGTCGAGTTGATAACACAGCTCATGGCGGGTTTCGTTGCCGGGCGTTTGCAAACAATACACCGCCTGCCAGGAAAGCACCTCGTTATTTAACCCGCTCAGCCTTTCCTCCACGGAAATAGGCGGCACGCTGTGGCGATGAAATACTTTCTCCAGGCAATGAGTAAATACCAGAGACAGGCGCATGATGTTCGGCCCTCTTTATTTTTAATGAATAAACACGGTGAAATTCAGGCTAGCGCCTTTTATCGCCACAGACAATAGCCGGTAATAAAAATCGTTCCCACGCCCTTCTTTGACTGCCGCGACCCGATTTTTTTGTTTATTTGCATCACAAAAATGAAAGAAGCTGATGCTTGCACAATAAAAATGTTTTTAATCCCCATTATGGTGCAAGGGTTATCAGTTATTCCTATGCCTGCGAGGGCCGCTAAATGCCGCAATAGCAGGGAGAAAACCCATCAACAGGTTAACGAAATGTGAACAAGACTACCTTTCACTTGGCCGTGAAAGCCTTTCGATTTTAACAACAGTGAAACATTCTCGCCCCATTTTTGGGCGTTCGGGGGTGTATTGACACATTGAAAGTTAAGGGATAGAAAGAATTTACGTTGCGAAAAACGTTATTCGTCGCTCACCGAGGGGAAAGCAATGTCACCGATAAAAAATACCGGACGCCTGCTGGCGCACTCTATTCTTGCCAGCGCATTATTATTACCCACCCTGATCCACGCCGCAGATAAAATAACATTGCGCTATGCCGTTTGGGACAGAAACCAATTACCTGCCGAACAGGAGATCGCCAAACGTTTTGAACAGGCCAATCCGGATATAAAAATAGAAATAGAATTAACGCCCTCTGCGCAATATTTCGTTAAATTGGATTCCGCTGCCGCCGGCGGCGTGGCGCCGGATATATTCTGGATCAATATGCCTTATTTTGTGCAATATGCCAAAAACGGCATTATGGAACCGCTGGCGCCTTATATTAAGGACAGCGGCCTTCAGCTGGACGACGTGGTCGCCAGTTCGGTAAAAGCCTACCAGTACGACGGCCAACAGATGGCCATTCCGCGCGACGTCGACTCCATCGCCGTGTGGTACAACAAAAAACTGTTCGATCAGGCCGGCGTCAGCTACCCCACCAGCGACTGGAGCTGGGACGATCTGAAAAACAAAGCCACCGCCCTGAAAAGCGGGCTGAAAGGCGCCGCCTTCCCGCTGGTGATGGATCTCAGCATCGACGGCCAGGACAGCTATATGAACCTGCTGTTCCAAAACGGCAATCACATCGTACCGAAAGACGGCCAACCCACCGACATCGCCAACGACAAATCCATCTGGGTCTACCAGCAGCTGCAGGGCATGATGAAAGACGGCCTGATGCCGAGCGCCCAGCAAATGAGCGAAGTCAAAACCGAGAACATCTTCCAGTCCAACCGCGCCGCGATGGTCTATGCCGGTTCCTGGCTGGCGGCGCCGTTCGCCAACAACCCGCTGATCAACGATCACATCGGCGTGGTAATGATGCCGAAAATTGAACGCCAGTCCGGCGTAGCGCACAGCCTGGCCTTCGCCATGTCGGCCAAAAGCGCCCACAAACAGGCCGCCTGGAAATATATCGCCTTCATGAGCAGCGAAGCCTCGCAGGCGGAGTTGGCCAAGGTGGTGATCCCGGCCAACAAGACGGCGGCCAAGGTCTGGGCGCAGCAGATCCAGAAAGTCGACGTCTCGCCTTATATCCAGACCCTTGAAGTGACCCAGGCTTACCCCACCGCCGGCACCAATACGCCGAAATGGCAGAACATGTGGATCGCCAGCCTGAAGAAAATCTTTATGGGCGCGGACGCCAAGCAGGAAATGGACAAGTCGGTCAAGAAGATCGCGCGCGTCATGGAGCAGTAATCGCCCCGCCGCGGCGCGCTACCCCGAGTGTGCGCCGCGGTGGACCCACGCTGAAAGTGATAGGTGAGGAATGGCAACATGTCGCTGGCAGAAACGGCTACGGTCACCCTGAAATCATCCCGGCGCACCGCCCGCCCCGCGCTCAATCGGCTCGAACGCGCCGAACGCTTCTGGGGCTGGGTGATGATCCTGCCGCTGCTGTTGGGGGTCACGGTGTTTTACCTAATCCCCTTTTTGCAGAACATTTTTTACAGCTTTACCGATCTGAACCAGTTCATGCGCTGGAGCAGCATCAGCGTCGATAACTATCTCAACCTGTTCGAAGACGACGACTTCTACACCGCCGCCGCCAACACCCTGTTCTACGTGGTGGTGTGCGTACCGATCAGCCTGAGCCTGTCGCTGCTGTTGGCGATCGGCCTCAACCAGAACATCCGCGGCAAAGGCCTGCTGCGCACCCTGCTGTTCCTGCCGGCGGTCACCATGCCCGCGGCGGTGGCCATGGTGTGGCAATGGCTGTTCAACAAGGATTTCGGCCTGATCAACCAGGCGCTGGGCCTGCTGCACATTGCGCCGGTCGCCTGGCTGTCCGATCCGGACGTGGTGCGCATCAGCGTGTCCATCATCATCATCTGGTCGTCGCTGGCGCTGAAGATCATCATTTTGCTGGCCGGGCTGCAGAGTATTCCGCGCCAGCTGTACGAGGCCGCGGATATCGACGGCATCGGCACCCTGCGGCGCTTCTTCTGCATCACGCTGCCGATGATGGTGCCGACGCTGTTCTTCGTGTCGGTGATGAGCTTTATCGAGATCCTGCAAATCTTCGACGTGGTGTTCCTGATGTTCGACCGCGCGCTGGTGGAAAACGACGTGATGACCGTCACCAACCTGTTCTACAAGTACGCGTTTTACCTGCAGGAAAAAGGCTACGCCTCCGCCATCACCGTGGTGCTGTTCGCCGTCACGCTGGTGATCACCCTGATTCAAATGGCGATCGGCAAGCGCCTGAAAGTCAGCTGAGGAGCTGCACATGAACGCAAGCAAGAAAACGCTGGTGTACCTGTTTATGGGGCTGGCGGCGCTGGCCTCGGTCGTGCCCTTTATCTGGATGCTGGTGACCTCGTTGAAAACCCAGGCCGAGAGCATCCAGATCCCGCTGACGCTGCTGCCGGCGCACCCCAGCCTGCAGGCCTACGGCCGGGTGATGCACGAAATCCCGTTCGCCGGTTTTTATCTCAACTCGCTGCTGGCGACCTTCTTCACCGTCACCCTGCAGATGGCGATCGCCACCCTGGCCGCCTATGGCTTCTCGCGCCTGCATTTTCGCGGCCGCGACGCGGTGTTCCTGGTGTGCGTGTCGATCCTGATGGTGCCCGGCCAGGCGTTTCTGATCCCGCAATTTCTGGTGGTACAGAAGTTGGGGCTGGTCAACAGCATCACCGGGCTGGTGCTGCCGGGCATTTTCAGCGTCTACGCCACCTTCCTGCTGCGCCAGTTCTTTCTGGCGGTGCCGAAGGAGATGGAAGAAGCGGCCTTGATCGACGGCTACAGCTACTTCGCCATCTTCTGGCGCATCATGCTGCCGCTGATCCGGCCGGGCATTATCGCCTGCGTCATCATCAACGGCCTGTGGAGCTGGAACAACCTGATGTGGCCGCTGATCGTCAATACCACCACCGAGAAGCTGACGCTGCCGGTTGGCCTCGCCTCGCTCTCCAGCCGCGCCGGGGTGGAATACCCGTTGCTGATGGCCGGGGCGCTGATGGCGGTGATCCCGATGCTGATGCTGTTCATTATTTTCCAACGCTATTTCATCCAGGGCATCGCCAGCGCCGGGGTGAAAGGCTAACGCGCAGACAAGGTAAATGACATGGCCGGAATTCAGTTAAACAGCGTTAAAAAAGTCTACCCCAACGGTTTCCACGCGCTGCACGGCGTCAATCTGGACATTGAGGACGGGGAATTTATGGTGTTCGTCGGCCCGTCCGGCTGCGCCAAATCCACCCTGCTGCGGATGATCGCCGGGCTGGAGAGCGTCAGCGAGGGGCAGATCCTGATCCACGATCGCTGCGTCAACGACAGCATGCCGAAGGATCGCGGCGTCGCCATGGTGTTCCAGAACTATGCGCTGTACCCGCATATGACGGTGTACAAGAACATGGCGTTCGGCCTGATCGGCAAAGAGAGCAAGGCCGAGATCGACCGCCGGGTGCGCGACGCGGCGGAAAAGCTGGAGATCACCAACCTGCTGCAGCGCAAGCCGGGCCAGCTCTCGGGCGGCCAGTGCCAGCGGGTGGCGGTCGGCCGCGCCATCGTGCGCAAGCCCAAAGTGTTCCTGTTCGATGAGCCGCTGTCCAACCTCGACGCCAAGCTGCGGGTGTCGATGCGCGTGCAGCTGATCGAACTGCACAATCAGCTGAAGCAGGAAGGCGCCGCCGCCACCATGGTGTACGTCACCCACGATCAGGTCGAAGCGATGACCATGGGCGATCGCATTTGCGTGATGAACCGCGGCGCCATCATGCAGGTGGATAAACCGATCAACCTGTACCACCACCCCGCCAACCGTTTCGTCGCCGAGTTTATCGGCAGCCCGTCGATGAACCTGCACGATCTGGCGATCGTGCGCGACGGCCAAACGGTGCGGCTGCGCATCGGCCTGCAGCACCCGCTCGAGCTGCCGCCGGCGCTGCAACGGCAGTTGATGGACTATCCGCATGCGCGGGTGTGCCTCGGTATCCGGCCGGAGTCCCTGCGGCTGTGCGCGCCCGGCAGCGCCAACTGCTTCCCGGCGCAGATCGTCACCATCGAGCGCATGGGCAACGAAGAGCTGCTGCACTGTGAACTGGCCGACCTGCGCTTCGTGCTGCGCATGGCGTCGCTGCCGGACTGGGAGCCGCGCCTCGGCGAAAGCGTTCATCTGGCATTCGATCTGACGCGCGCGCATTTGTTCGACGAGCTCAGCGGCCAAAACCTCAAATAACAACAGCGGAGTATCAGCAATGTCGTCAACACAACCCAACAACGTTGCCCAGCGCCCGGTGCAGGTGCTGGTGGTCGGCGCCGGCGCGCGCGGTGAAATCTACTCGCGCTATGCGCTGGCGCACCCCGATTTGATGCAGGTGGTGGCGGTGGCGGAACCGCGCGACGCCTACCGCGAACAGTTCGTGGCACAGCACGCCATCGCGTCGGAAAACGTCTTCACCGACTGGCGCCAGGCCGCCGATGCCGGCAAGCTGGCCGACGCGGTGCTGATCTGCACTCAGGATCAGATGCACCTGGAACCGGCGCTGGCCTTCGCCCGCCAGGGCTACGCCATGCTGCTGGAAAAGCCGCTGTCGCCGGACGCCGACGAGTGCCGCGCCATCGTCGCCGAGGTGGTGCGCCAAAAGCTGATCTTCTCGGTCGGCCACGTGCTGCGCTACACCCGCTATACCCAAAAGCTCAAACAGCTGCTGCGCGACGGCGCGATCGGCGACATCGTCAGCCTGCAACACCTGGAGCCGGTCGGCTACTGGCATCAGGCGCACTCCTTCGTGCGCGGCAACTGGCGCAACGATCGGCAGGCCGCCTTTATGCTGCTGCAGAAATCCTGCCACGACATCGATTGGATCCGCTACGTGATGGAGCAGCCCTGCGAACAGGTCAGCTCCTTCGGCAACCTGCGCCATTTCCGCCAGGAAAACCAACCGGCCGGCGCGGCGGACAACTGCCTGGATTGCGCGGTGGAGGCGTCCTGCCCCTATTCCGCCAAACGCATCTATCTGGGCGACGACCACAAGGCCACGCCCGGCTTTCTGCGCGTGTTGACGCCAGAACCCGACCAGACAACGCTGCGGGCGGCGCTGCGCGACGGGCCCTACGGCCGCTGCGTTTACCGCTGCGACAATAACGTGGTCGATCATCAGGTGGTCAACATGCAGTTCGCCGGCGGCCGCACCGCGTCGTTCACCATGACGGCCTTTACCCGCCACGAAGATCGCCACACCCGCATCTTCGGCAGCCGCGGCTGCCTGGAAGGCGACGGCCGCCATATCCGCATCACCTCGTTCCTCGACGACGGCGAAGCGCATTACGACACCGACGCCGGCCAGGATCTGCACGCCATGGCCGGCCACGGCGGCGGCGACTACTACCTGATGCAGCACTTTATCGCGGCCATTCGCACCAACGATCCGAGCCAGGTGTTGGCCGGCCCGGCGGAAGCGCTGGAGAGCCACCTGATGGTGTTCGCCGCCGAACGCGCGCGCCGCGAAGCGGCGGTGATCGCCCTGAACGGAGCCTGACCATGAGCACGAGAGAGATGCGTTACGGCTTCGACATCGGCGGCACCAAGATCGAAATGGCCGCTTACGATCGCCAGCTCAATCAGGTGCTGCTTCAGCGCGTGCGCACCCCAACCGGCGATTATGGCGAGTTCGTGGCCTGCATCGCCGGGCTGGTCGAGCAGGCGGACCGCGAGCTGCATACACGCGGCAGCATCGGCATCGGCCTGCCGGGGATCACCGACCCCGTCAGCCGCCGCCAGCTGGCGGTCAACGTGCCCTGCCTGACCGGGCATTGCCTGGCGGATGATTTGACGCAGGCGCTGGCGCGGCCAATCGCCATCGAGAACGACTGCCGCTGTTTCGCGCTGTCGGAAGCCAGCACGCCGCAAACCGCCCATCTGCCGCTGGTGTTCGGCGCCATCATCGGCACCGGTGCCGGCGGTGGCCTAGTGGTGAACCGGCAATTGCACAAGGGGCGCAACGGGCTGGCGGGCGAATGGGGCCATATGCCGATCTCCGCCCAGCTGGCGCAGCGCTACGATCTGCCGCTGTTCGGCTGCAACTGCGGGCTGACCGGCTGCTTTGAACGCTACGTCTCCGGCAGCGGGCTGCTGGCGCTGAGCCGCCACTTTGCCCATCCGGCCGCCGACGTGCCGGCGCTGGTCGCCAGCTATCGCGCGGGGGATACGCTCGCACAGTGGCTGATGACCGTCTACGTCGACATTCTGGCCAGCGCGCTGGCCGGTTTGCAGCTGCTGCTGGACGTCGATGCCTTCGTGTTGGGCGGTGGGTTGTCGAACGTCGGCGAGCTGTATCGGCTGCTGCCGGCGGCGATGCGGCACTGGCTGCTGCCGGGCGTGGAACCGGCAGCGGTATTCCCACCGGTGCACGGTGACAGCAGCGGCGTGCGTGGCGCAGCGCTATTACAGGCGGCGGCATAAAAAAACAGTGAAAGCCCGGCGGCTGTCGAATGATCGCTGCGGCTTTCGCCGTCGCAGGGCCGAATAAAGCCATCGCGAGAATTGTCGACTGAAAAATAACGAATTTGCCGTTTTCACTTTGTGTTAATACCGCTTTCGGTTACCGCTAAACCGAAAGCAAAATTAAATATAACCAACTGATAGATATAGATATTTTAAAATTAATCGATTGCATTTCAGTGTTTCGTTTGCTGTAATTCGCCACGAACAACTGAAAGCGCTCCGGTCGGTATCGCTGCGGCTTATTAAGCCGCGGTCGGGCACGGCTACAGGTAAATCAGGAGTCTGCGTTAATGATCAATACCGCAAAACGCCGGGAATTAATTATCGACCAGCTGTGCCGCGAAGGCTCGGTGCGCGTGGAACAGCTCAGCCAGCAGTTTTCGGTGTCCAGCGTCACCATCCGCAGCGATCTGCGCCAGCTGGAAAAACACGGCTGCGCGGTGCGCGCTTACGGCGGCGCCATGTTGAACAAACAGTTCGCCTTCGATCGCCCGCTGCAGGACAAGGGCCGCATCAACCGCGACGTAAAACACGCCATCGCCTGCGCGGCGGCGGCGCTGATTGAAGACGGCGACGCCGTCATCCTCGACTCCGGCTCCACCACCAGTCAGATGGCGCCGCAGCTGGCGGGGAAAAAGGATCTGGTGGTGATGACCAACGCGCTGAACATCGCCTTCGAGCTGGCCAACAACGAGCAGATCGATCTGATGGTGGTCGGCGGCAGCGTGCGCCGCAAGGCCTGGTCGCTGTACGGCCCCGCCGCCGAACAGCAGCTGCGCCAGTACCGGTTCGACAAGCTGTTTCTCGGCGTCGACGGTTTCGATCTGGCGGGCGGCATCACCACGCCGGATCCGGGCGAAGCGCAGCTGAACCGCGTGATGTGCGAGGTGGCGCGCGAAGTGATCGCCATCGCCGACGCCAGCAAATTCGGCCGCACCAGCTTTTGCATGATCCGCGAAATCGGCCAGATCCACCGCCTGGTCACCGACGGCCGCATTCCGGAACACTATCTGCAGGCGCTGCACCATTTAGGGATCGACGTGATTATCGCCGACCGTTAACCGAGGCTTTTAAGGAGTTGTCATCATGAACGCGTATTTCTCTTACGAGGCGGATTGGCTGAAGCAGCGCAACGCCTGGCACACCGCCGCAGAGATTTGGCAGCAGCCGGATCTGTGGGCGGCGCTGCATCGGCAACTGCAGGAGCAACAGGCGCAGTGGCAGCCGTTCCTGGCGCCGCTGTTGGCCAATCCTCGGCTGCAAATCGTGCTGTGCGGCGCCGGCAGCTCGGCGTTCGCCGGCCGCGCCCTGGCGCCCTGGCTGCGCGAACGAACCGGCCGCGACGTGGCGGCCTACGGCACCACCGATATCGTCGCCAACCCGCGGCAGTATCTCGATCCTGAGCGGCCGACGCTGCTGGTCTCCTTCGCCCGCTCGGGCAACAGCCCGGAAAGCGTGGCGACGGTGGAGCTGGCCGACCAACTGCTGCCGGAAAGCTACCACCTGATGCTGGTCTGCAACCCGGACAGCAAGCTGGCGCAGTATGCGCATCGGCGCGACAACGTCTGTTCGCTGGTGATGCCGCAAGGCTCCAACGATCAGAGCTTCGCCATGACCTCCAGCTTCAGCTGCATGATGCTGAGCGCCGCGCTGCTGCTCGGCCCGCTTTCGCTCGAGGCCGCCCAGGCGCCGCTGAACGCCATGGTGCAGCGCTGCCGTGCACTGCGCGAAACGCTGCAGCCACAGGTAAAGGCGCTGGCCGCCAGCGGTTTCCGCCGTTATATCACTCTCGGCGGCAGCTGCTTTACCGGCCTGGCGGAAGAGGCCTCGCTCAAGATGCTGGAGCTGACCGCCGGGCGCATCGTGACGCGCTACGACTCGCCGCTCGGCCTGCGCCACGGCCCGAAATTTATGGTCGACGGCCAAACATTGGTGGTGGTGATGTTCTCCCACGACGACTACGCCCGCCAGTATGACCGCGATCTGTGGAACGAGCTGCAGCGCGACGGGTTGGCGATGCAATTGGTCGGTTTGACCGGCCAGCCCCGGACACCGCCCGATGCCCTGCTGCCTATGCATCAGGCCACGGACGATATCTGGCTGCTGTTCCCGTATCTGCTGTTCACCCAGATGCTGGCCTTCGAGAGTTCGCTGGCGCTGGGGCTGACCCCAGACAACCCTTGCCCAACCGGCGAGGTTAACCGGGTGGTGAAAGGCGTGACGATTTACCGTTTCCCTTCCCCCGTGCAGTAAGGAGATCCCATGTATCTGATAGCCAACCGAGAAATGCTGCTCAAGGCGCAGCGCCAGGGTTACGCCGTCCCGGCGTTTAACGTTCACAATCTGGAAACCGTGCAGGTGGTGGCGGAAACCGCCGCCGAGCTGCGCTCGCCGGTGATCATGGCCGGCACGCCCGGCACCTTCAGCTACGCCGGCACCGACTACCTGATCGGCATTTGCCAATCGGCCGCGCACCGCTACGATTTGCCGCTGGCGCTGCATCTGGATCATCACGAAGAGCTGGACGACATCGAGCACAAGGTGAAAAGCGGCATCCGTTCGGTGATGATCGACGGTTCCCATCTGCCGTTCGAGCAGAACATCGCCAAAGTGGCTGCTGCGGTCACCTTGTGCCACCGCTATGGCGCCAGCGTGGAAGCGGAACTGGGCCGCCTGGGCGGGCAGGAAGACGATCTGATCGTCGATACGGTGGACAGTTTCTATACCGACCCGGTGGCGGCACGCGAGTTCGTCGCCGCCACCGGCATCGATTCGCTGGCGGTGGCGATAGGTTCCGCCCACGGCCTGTATCACGGCGAGCCGAAGCTGGACTTCGAGCGCCTGGCGCTGATCCGCGAACAGGTGGACGTGCCCCTGGTGCTGCACGGCGCCTCCGGCATTCCGGAGGCGATGGTCAAACGCGCGATCTCGCTCGGCGTCTGCAAGGTCAACGTCGCCACCGAACTGAAAATCGCCTTCGCCGATGCGGTGAAAAGCTACTTTTCACAGCACCCGGATGCCAACGACCCGCGCAAATATATCGTCCCCGGCAAGCTGGCGATGAAAGAAGTGGTGGCGGAAAAGATCCGCATCTGCGGCAGCAGCGGCATGCTGTAACCCCGCGCTCGCCCCCGGTTTCGTGGCTGCACCACGGGGGCGAAAACATCCCGCCATTTCCCGCTTTCCTGAGAGAACGATCACAGCCTTTTACCCTGCCCGCGCCGGAAACCATTAACCGGTCTTCACTATGATCCAAATCATGGTTTTACTCACCCTACCTCCCTATTATCAAATTCATTGGATGCAGGCAGTAGGATTTTTGCTCATTCGTTTTTATTTCGCCAGGCGAAATAGCTTATTTGATGAAAACAAGCGTGCTTGTTTTTTAATTGGCAGCATTTTTACTCTGAGAGGAACAGCGTATGAACCATTACTTAGCCGTATTAAGCGCATTGGTCATTCTGCCCTTCGCTCTGCAAGCAAAACCGCTTTCCGGCAGCCCGGTCGCCTCCGGCGTCGTGCGCTTCACCGGCGCCATTACCACCCCGGCCTGCACCATCACACATCAGGATGAACAGCTTATCTCCAACTGCTTCGGTAAAGTGACGGAATATCAGAACGGGTATATTTCCTCTTCGTTAAAAGAAATGCCAAAAGAATTAGTCTCTGCCGTCACCAGCGAAATGGTGAATAACGATCCCCATTTAAAGCGCGTGACCATCAGCTATAAGTAACGCCAACGCGTTAATGTCTGATGAAATAATAAACAAGACACAACTTGTCTTGATGACTTATAAATTTATTTTATAAATTTAACGTGCAATGACTCCCCGGCTTACCCTGAGCCGGCTATTTGGGCAACCCTGCGGTTGCCCATCAGCATGTCCGAAATCCGCCATCGCTTCCTCCGCTTTCATGCGATAATCGCCATACCAAACCGAGGAGTGATCCAGATGCAGACTTTTTTGATTGATCGTACCGCCACGCCGGTGGGAGAACTGGTGCTGATTGCCGATGAACAGGGGCGCCTGCGGGCGATTGACTGGACCGATCACGAAGCGCGCCTGATGAAGCTGCTGAATACCCACTACCGCGCCGATCGCTTCACCCTGCGTGAGCAGCGCGATCCCAGCGGGCTGACCGACGCGATGCAACGCTATTTCGCCGGGGAACTGGGCATTATCGATCGGCTGCCGGTGATGACCGCCGGCACCGAGTTCCAACGCACCGTGTGGCAACAGCTGCGCCAAATCCCCTGCGGCGAGATCCTGACCTACGGCCAACTGGCGCAACGTATCGGCCGCCCGACCGCCTCACGCGCGGTCGGCATGGCCAACGGTTCGAATCCGATCAGCATCGTGGTGCCCTGCCACCGGGTGATCGGTTCGCAGGGCGCGCTGACCGGCTATGCCGGCGGCGTGCAGCGCAAGCAGTGGCTGCTGCAGCACGAAGGGTACCTGCCGCAGGATCTGCTCTCGCGCTAGCGCGGCACATAGTCCGGCGGGACGCCCTCCGCCGGGGCGGCGGGATAGTAGTCCGGCGGCACCGGCGATGAGGTGGCCTCACCATAACCGTAGGCCACCGGCACCTTGTTACCTTTGGCGTACATGCACTGCGTATACACGGTATCGTAGCGGTCTTGCAGGTCATCGCTGCTGCGCCAGGCCGAGTTATTGGCCATCGCGCTGCCGACCAGCAACCCGCCGCCCGCGCCGATCAGCGCGCCGGGGCCGGCATGACCGGATGCGGCGCCAATCAACGCCCCTGCCGCCGCGCCGACGGCCGTTCCCGCCACCGCCGTTCCCGTCGCCGAATTGGCCGCCGTTTGCGCGCCGCTGCCAAGGCTGTTTTGCGCATAGCCGCGGCACATGACCTCATCGCGATTGAATTGTTCGTAACTTTTCCCCGTGCCGGGCAGCGCGGTGACCCCGGGCCCGGAAGGCGCAGAGACGCAGCCGGCCAACAGCCCGGCCAGCGCCACTATCGGGAAAGCAAAAGAGTGTCTCATCACGCACCGCCTTTAATCACCGGGAGAACGGACCGTCTGGCACCACTTTCATCCAACCGTCAGGACAACGCGGCACCTGGGGGTAATAGCCCGCCGGGCGGCGGCAGTAGTAGGCATAGCTCGGCGGCTTTTCGATATAGGTCTGCGGCGGCGGCGGCGTGACATACACCACCGGCGGCGGCGGGTAATAGAGCGGCGGCGGCCCCCAGGGCACGCCGATCACCACGCGCGGCCCGCCGTAATAATAGCCGTGCCGGTAGTAGCCGTGGCCGTAATAGCCGTGGGCGAAGGCGGCGGCGCTGGCCGTCATCAACACCGCGGCGGCCGCCATCAACAGTATGCGCTTTTTCATCATCCACTCCCGAACAGGATCGTTCACCTGCCTTTCTGACCTTCAGCTTAACGCCGATGCGGCGCGGCTTTGCGGTGAGGATTCGGATGAATGCGACAAGCTTTCGCCAGTAAATGTGTCAAAGGATGATTGATTCACGCCGCTAAAACCTGTCAATGCGAGCCGCGCAGACCACCCGCGCCGATTGCCCTGCCTTATGCCGCCGGAATGGCGACCGCACGTTGCGCATAAGTGCCAAATAAATCTAGCGACTTCAGCGCGATACAGAATAATCGGCGGCATGTGTGCGCAAAATTCGCACACAATACCCCTATTCATGCTAATGCCACCCTTATCAGCTGCAGCAAAAGATGTTAAAATTGACTCATATCAATTATTGAATGAGCGTAATCTATGATCCCGGAAAAACGCGTGATTCGTCGTATCCAGTCTGGTGGTTGTGCGATCCATTGCCAGGACTGCAGCATCAGCCAGCTGTGCATTCCTTTCACCCTTAATGCCCACGAGCTGGACCAGCTCGACAACATTATCGAGAGGAAAAAGCCCATCCAGAAAGGCCAGACCCTGTTCAAGGCCGGCGACGAGCTGAAATCGCTGTACGCGATCCGTTCCGGGACCATCAAAAGCTACACCATCACCGAGCAAGGCGACGAGCAGATCACCGGTTTCCACCTGGCGGGTGACCTGGTGGGCTTCGACGCCATCGGCGGTCTGAAGCACCCAAGCTTCGCTCAGGCGCTGGAAACCTCGATGGTGTGCGAGATCCCATTCGAAACCCTCGACGATCTGTCCGGCAAAATGCCTAATCTGCGTCAGCAGATCATGCGACTGATGAGCGGCGAGATCAAAGGCGACCAGGACATGATCCTGCTGCTGTCGAAGAAAAATGCCGAAGAGCGCCTGGCGGCGTTCGTTTACAACCTGTCGCGCCGCTTCGCGGAGCGTGGCTTCTCGCCGCGCGAGTTCCGGTTGACCATGACCCGCGGCGACATCGGCAACTACCTCGGCCTGACGGTGGAAACCATCAGCCGCCTGCTGGGCCGCTTCCAGAAAAGCGAAATCCTCAGCGTGAAAGGCAAATACATCACCATCGAAAACGCCGACGCCCTGTCGGTGCTGGCCGGTACGCCACGCATCAACGTGACCGTCAACGCCTGATTCCCCTGCCGGATCAACATTTCACCGAAATTGTTGATCCGGCACGCTTCTGTTGTTGTTCTGTTTTTCAATGTTGGGTTACTCTGTAAATTAACAGACTGTTGATTTCAGCTGTAAGGAGGCCCTATGGCGAAGTATCAGAATCTTCTGGTGGCTATTGACCCCAATCAGGACGACCAGCCGGCATTGCGCCGCGCTGTGTACCTGGTAAAACGGAACGGCGGGCGCATCAAAGCCTTCCTGCCCATTTATGACTTCTCTTACGAAATGACGACCCTGCTCTCCCCGGACGAAAGAACGGCGATGCGGCAAGGTGTGATCAGCCAACGCGCCGCCTGGATCAACGAGCAGTGCCGCTTCTATCTCAACGACGGCGTGCCGATCGAAATCAAAGTGGTCTGGCATAACCGCCCCTTCGAAGCCATCATTCAGGAAGTGCTTTCCGGCCAGCATGATCTGCTGCTGAAAATGGCGCACCAGCACGACCGGCTGGAGTCGGTGATCTTCACCCCCACCGACTGGCACCTGCTGCGCAAATGCCCTTGCCCGGTGTGGATGGTAAAAGACCAACCCTGGCCAGAAGACGGCAAAGCGCTGGTGGCGGTCAACCTGGCCAGCGAAGAACCCTATCACGACCCGCTCAATATCAAACTGGTGCAAGAAACCGTCGAACTGGCGCAGAACGTCAACCAGACCGAGGTTCACCTGGTCGGCGCCTATCCCGTTACCCCGATCAACATCGCCATCGAGCTGCCCGACTTCGATCCGAGCGTCTACAACGACGCCATTCGCGGCCAGCACCTGATCGCCATGAAGGCGCTGCGGCAGAAATTCTGCATTAAGGAAGAGTTCACCCACGTGGAAAAAGGCCTGCCGGAAGAGGTGATCCCCGATCTGGCCGAACACCTGCAGGCCGGCGTGGTGGTTCTGGGCACCCTGGGCCGCACCGGCATTTCGGCGGCCTTTATCGGCAACACCGCGGAACATGTGATCGACCATCTGAAATGCGATCTGCTGGTGATTAAGCCGGAGAACTTCAACTGCCCGATCGAGGCGGATGAAGACGATGAGCACGACGACGAAGATTAGCCTTCACGCATAAAAAAATGGGCCGCTAATAAGCGGCCCGTTTTTTTGGTTGCTCAACTACTTCTGCAATGCCCGCAGAATCGCTTCCACGCTGTCTTTGGCATCGCCGAACAGCATTTGGGTGTTCTCCTTGAAGAACAGCGGGTTCTGCACGCCGGCGTAGCCGGTGTTCATCGAGCGTTTAAACGCGATCACGTTCTGCGCTTTCCACACTTCCAATACCGGCATGCCGGCGATCGGGCTGCGCGGATCTTCCAGCGCCGCCGGGTTCACCGTGTCGTTGGCGCCAATCACCAGCACGGTGTCGGTATCCGGGAAGTCTTCGTTGATTTCATCCATCTCCAGCACCACGTCGTACGGTACCTTCGCCTCCGCCAACAGCACGTTCATGTGGCCCGGCAAACGCCCCGCGACCGGGTGAATGCCGAAACGCACCTTCACGCCGCGTGCCCGCAGTTTCTCGGTGATTTCCGCCACCGGATATTGCGCCTGCGCCACCGCCATGCCGTAACCCGGCGTGATGATCACCGAGGTGGAGTTCTTCAACTGCTCGGCCACCTCTTCCGCCGTGGTTTCACGGTATTCGCCCATCTCTTCGGCGTCGCCGGTGGACGAACCGTCACTGCCGAAACCGCCGGCGATCACGCTGATAAACGAGCGGTTCATCGCCTTGCACATGATGTAAGACAGGATTGCACCCGAGGAGCCCACCAGCGCACCGGTGACGATCAGCAGATCGTTGCTCAGCATGAAGCCCGCCGCGGCCGCCGCCCACCCCGAGTAGGAGTTGAGCATCGACACCACCACCGGCATGTCGGCGCCGCCGATCGAGGCCACCAGATGCCAGCCGAACGCCAGTGCGATCGCCGTCATCAGCAGCAGCGTCACCACCTGCCAGCCCACGCTGTCGGTACGCACGAACGCCACCAGCAGCAGGAACGAGATCACCAACGCCGCCAGATTCAGCTTGTGGCGGTTCGGCAGCATCAGCGGTTTGGAAGAGATGATGCCGCGCAGCTTGCCGAAGGCGACGATCGAACCGGTGAAGGTTACCGCGCCGATAAAGATGCCGAGGAACACTTCGGTCAGATGGATATTCGCCATCACCGGCTCCATCGGCGCGCCGTGATCCAGGTAGCTGTTGAAACCGACCAGCACCGCTGCCAGGCCAACGAAGCTATGCAGCACCGCCACCAGCTCCGGCATTTCGGTCATCTCGACCTTTTTGGCCAGATAGACGCCGATCGAGCCGCCGATGATCATGGCGATGATGATCCAGCCGACGTTGCCGGAATCCGGCCCCAGAATGGTGGCGATCAGCGCGATCGCCATACCGGCGACGCCGAACAGGTTGCCCTGCTTCGACGTTTCATGGCGCGACAGGCCCGCCAGGCTGAAAATAAACAAAATAGCGGCAACAATGTATGCAGCTGTAACCAATCCTCCAGACATTTGTTACCCCTTAGTTCTTGCGGAACATCTTCAGCATGCGCTGAGTGACGGTGAACCCACCGAAAATATTGATGCTGGCGATCAGCACGGCGATAAAGGAGAGGAAACTCACCCAGCCGCCATGGCCGATCTGCAACAGCGCACCGACCACGATAATTCCTGAGATCGCGTTGGTGACCGACATCAACGGGGTATGCAGCGCATGGCTGACGTTCCAGACCACGTAGTAACCGACCACGCAGGCCAGCGCGAACACGGTAAAGTGCGACAGGAACTCTTTCGGCGCCGCATCCGCCAGCCAGCCGAACAGCAGGATCGCCAGGGCCATCAGGCCGTACTTCAGCCACGGCGAGGTCGGTTTGGCTTCGGGTTTGGCCACCGGTGCGGCGGCGGGTGCCGCTTTCGGCTGGGCGGAGACCTGAATCGGCGGCGCCGGCCAGGTGATTTCACCGCTGCGCACCACGGTAACGCCGCGGATCACCGTATCGTCGAAATCGATGTCAATCTCGCCGTTTTTCTCCTTCGACAGCAGCTTCAGCAGGTTGACCAGGTTGGTGCCGTAAAGCTGCGAAGATTGCGTCGGCAAGCGGCTCGGCAGGTCGGTATAGCCGATGATTTTCACGCCGTTGTCGGTCACGGTAATGGTGTCGGCCACCGTCAGTTCGCAGTTGCCGCCGGTTTGCGCCGCCAGATCGACGATCACGCTGCCCGGTTTCATCGACGCCACCATCTCTTTGGTGATCAGCTTCGGCGCCGGTTTGCCCGGGATCAACGCGGTAGTGACGATGATATCGACCTCCGCGGCCTGCGCGGCGAACAGCGCCATCTCGGCCTTGATAAAGGCTTCGGACATCACTTTGGCGTAGCCGTCGCCGCTGCCCGCTTCCTCTTCAAAATCCAGCTCGAGGAATTCCGCGCCCATGCTCTGCACCTGCTCTTTCACTTCCGGGCGGGTGTCGAAGGCGCGCACGATGGCGCCGAGGCTGCCCGCGGCGCCGATCGCCGCCAGGCCGGCCACGCCGGCACCGATGATCATCACCTTGGCCGGCGGCACTTTGCCGGCGGCGGTGATCTGGCCGGTGAAGAAGCGGCCGAACTCATGCGCCGCTTCGACGATCGCGCGGTAGCCGGCGATGTTGGCCATCGAGCTCAGCGCATCCATCGACTGGGCGCGCGAGATGCGCGGTACCGAGTCCATCGCCAGCGCGGTGACGTTGCGCGCCGCCAGCTTGGCCATCAATTCGGGGTTTTGCGCCGGCCAGATAAAGCTGACCAGCGTGCTGCCTTCGCGCATCAAGGCGATCTCGTCGTCTTTCGGCGCGTTGACTTTCAGGATCAGATCCGACTGCCACACTTCGCTTTCGTCGACCAGCGCCGCACCGGCGGCTTCGTAGGCGACGTCCTCAAAACTGGCCAGTTTGCCCGCCCCGCGTTCAATCGCGACGGTAAAACCCAGCTTCAGCAGTTGTTCCACCGTTTTCGGCGTGGCTGCGACCCGGGCTTCATTGGCCAACCGCTCTCTTGGTACACCAATACGCATAATGTTCCCTTCTCACCTGTCTTGGATGATGTTTATTATTTTCCTGCCCATAGCATGACGCCAGCGGCGAGCGAGGCGTTAACTTGCCCGCACTGATTTCAGACGCCAACTATAACCTACTGAAAATAAGGTCGATGATCCATAATTGCTTACGCATTCAGCTCTGTTTTTACATAAAAACGCCGCGCGTGATATGACAAATCGCAATTTACCGTGAAAAAACCCATACAGAACAGCGCATTCTGCGTGACAAGAGGTTTACGCTCGGCGTAACGATTTATGGCCACGCGCGGCGAAAAAGCATAAAAGTTATCATTTTGTGAATAATTAACATTAATGACACCAGAGCCTTTATTATGGAAACTTATGACGATGGCGCCATCCGTGCGGCCCGCGTCAACGTCGGCGATTTGTCGCACGGGATAACATAAAATGCTGAGACAGTTTTCAGAATTACATGTAATAATCGACGGCTGAATTACACTTAAACAGTTCAGTACGTTATAAACGTTAATGCGCTAGGCGAAAGGATTTTTTATGAAGCTGAAGAACACGATCATCGCGTCAGCCTTGTTATCACTCACCGCGCTGTCTGCTCATGCGGCGCAAGAGTTAACTCCTGAGAAAGCAGCGGCGCTGAAGCCGTTTGATCGCATCACGATTACCGGCCGCTTCAATGCCATCAATGAAGCCGTCGACGCCGTATCCCGCCGTGCAGACAAACTGGGTGCCGATTCCTTCTATATCCAGGACAGCAACAACAGCAACAACGGCGGCAACTGGCGCGTCACCGCAGACCTTTATCATAAAGATGCGCCAGAAGTGAGCAAAACACCAAAATACCGCGTATTTAACGGCGTGAACGAACTGCCTAAAGATGAAGCCTATCTGCTGGAGCCTTACGATACCGTGAGCGTCAGCGGTTTCTACCGCAGCCAGCCGGACATCAACGACGCCATCTCCAAAGAAGCGAAGAAAAAAGGCGCTGCATCCTTCTTCATCGTGCGCCAGGTTGACGCCAACTCCGGCGGTAACCAGTTCGTCACCGCCTACATCTATAAGGCCGATGCGCCAAAACGCCGCGTGCAGAGCCCGGATGCCATTCCGGCCGATTCTGACGCCGGCCGCGCCGCGCTGGCCGCCGGTGGCGCCGCTGCCGCGAAAGTCGAAATTCCTGGCGTCGCGTCTTCCGGTTCGCCAAGCCGCGACGTGGGCCGTTTCTTCGAAACCCAGTCCTCTACCGGCCAGCGCTATACCGTCACGCTGCCTAACGGCACCAAGATCCAGGAAGTGAACAACGTGACCGCCGCGCAGATGGTACCGTTCGATTCCGTCACCTTCACCGGCCACTTCAACAGCATGACCGATGTCTCCACCGAAGTGGCGAAACGCGCGGCCGAGAAAGGCGCCAAGTACTACCACGTCACCCGCCAGTGGCAGAACAAGAGCGGCGGCAACCTGACCGTCAGCGCCGATCTGTTCAAATAAAACCCGCTTTTCGGTTTACCATCGGGCAGCCCTTGAGCTGCCCGTTTTTATTGCCGCTTTTTTCATCGCACGTTGAATAGTTTTTTGTAAATTCCGCATATTCAATCATTGCATCTCTAATCATCCCTCCGTAAAATTTGCGCCAATTTTTAGGGCTATTGTCTATTCGCGCAGTGGTTGTTAATACATTGTTGCCGCCAAGCAGTTCCCTTCCAGTTGTTTATTCTGCGTTCAGGATCCGTCATTGGAAAAAAAACTCGGTCTTACCGCGCTAACCGCTTTGGTGCTCAGCTCGATGCTGGGCGCCGGCGTGTTCAGTCTGCCGCAAAACATGGCGCAGGTCGCCAGCCCCGCCGCGCTGCTGCTGGGCTGGGGGATCACCGGCGTCGGCATTCTGTTTTTGGCCTTCGCCATGCTGCTGCTTACGCGTTTGCGTCCGGATCTGGACGGCGGCATCTTCACCTACGCCAAGGAAGGGTTCGGCGAGCTGGTGGGCTTCTGCTCCGCCTGGGGTTACTGGCTGTGCGCCGTGATCGCCAACGTCTCGTATCTGGTGATCGTGTTCGCGGCGCTGAGTATCTTCACCGATCGCGGCGGCAGCGTCATTCTCGGTGACGGCAATACCTGGCAGGCGCTGATCGCCGAATCCGCCCTGCTGTGGATCGTGCATGCGCTGGTGCTGCGCGGCGTGCAAACCGCGGCCAGCATCAATCTGGCGGCCACCCTGGCCAAGCTGCTGCCGCTGGGGATGTTCGCCGTTCTGGCGGCGATCGCCTTTAAAATGGACGTGTTCACGCTGGATTTCAAAGGCATCGCCCTCGGCAAGCCGGTGTGGGAACAGGTCAAGGACACCATGCTGATCACCCTGTGGGTGTTTATCGGCGTGGAAGGCGCCGTGGTGGTTTCCGCCCGCGCCCGCAATAAGAAAGACGTGGGCCGCGCCACCATGCTGGCGGTGCTGTCGGCGCTGGCGGTGTATCTGATGGTCACGTTGCTGTCGCTGGGCGTGGTGCCGCGCAGCGAACTGGCCGAAATGCGCAACCCGTCGATGGCGGTGCTGATGGTGGAACTGATCGGCCCGTGGGGAGACGTGCTTATCGCCGCCGGCCTGATCATTTCCGTGTGCGGCGCCTACCTGAGCTGGACCATCATGGCGGCCGAAGTGCCGCTGCTGGCCGCGCAGCACGGCGCGTTTCCGCGCGTGTTCGGCAAGCAGAACCGCCATCACGCCCCGTCCTCTTCGCTGTGGCTGACCAACATTGCAGTGCAGCTGGCGCTGGTGCTGATCTGGCTGACCGGCAGCAACTACAACTCGCTGTTGACCATCGCTTCAGAAATGATCCTGGTGCCTTACTTCCTGGTCGGCGCGTTTCTGTTCAAGGTGGCTTACCGCCGCCGCGACAAGCGCCTGATCTTCGCCGCGACCGGCGCCTGCGTCTATGGCCTGTGGCTGCTGTACGCGTCCGGGCTGATGCACCTGCTGATGTCGGTGCTGCTGTATGCGCCAGGGCTGTTGGTGTTCATGTATGCCCGCCGCGGCCACCGGGATATCAATCTACTGAATCGCCTGGAAAAGAGCAGCATCTTCTTGCTGCTGGTGGCCACGCTGCCTGCCGGCTGGTTTATGTTGCACTAACATCGTCTGCCAATGCGGCTGCCCTGCAGCCGCATTTCGTTTCGCCGCTTCCCTCTTTTTTACCTCTCTCCCCGTTGTTGATCGGTCAATTGCCATGCTTGCGATCTTAAATGCAATTAATTATCATTATCATTTATAGCATCACCGGCAGGACACAGGTGAGGCCCCCGATGGCAAACATCAGGAGGTCTTGTTAAGACAGGCTGAAAATGGAAGGCATTTCATGGCTGAAAAACTGCTGCACGCACTCCCCCTGTTTGCCGCCTGGGAAGCGCTGATCGCCGAAGGCAACACGGCGTTCAATCAGCAACGCGATCGCCTGGCAATGACGCACTATCAACAGGCGCTGGAAGTCGCTCAGGCGATCCTCGCCGAGAAACCCTGGTTAAATGCGGACTATACCGCCAGATTTGAAGCGCTGAATATTTTCGAGTCAGCCCTTGCCGCGCTGATCGTCACGTTCAACAACATGACCCATCTGCGCCTGCGGCAAAAGCCCCTGCGCGGCGTTGAGCCGCACGTGCATCAGGCCCGGCTCGCCATCGAGCAGGTGATGGACGATACCTCGCTGTGCGAACAGATGCAGCAGGTCGCCGAACGGCACCTGCTGCGTTTCCGAATAGAGACGCTGCAGGTGCTGCGCGAACACCGGCTGCCGGAAACCAGCGTCTGCGCACCCACGGTAAACCATTCCGCCACCGTGCATTAACAACGACACCACGACCTGAGGGGTAATCTGCCAATGAATGAATTGAATGACGACATGAAGAAAATGCTGGCCAAACAGCTGCCTGTACAGGCAACCAGCAGCCCGAACGGCGTGCCCGATATCGGCCCCAAACGTTCTCTGCGCCTCTATGATGACCGTACGCTGATTTACAACGAAAATACCGGTGGCCAGACGCTGCAAAATATCAGGGAGGGATCGAAAATGGCCGTCGTGGTCATCGACCGCGAGGCGCTGGACGGTTACCGCTTCGTCGGCACCCCGGAACTGTTCCTGGCGGGCAAGCCGTTTGACGACGCGTTGGCATTTGCAGAAAAAAATGGAATGAAGCCGCCGAAATACGCGGTGCTCATTCATATAGACAGTATTTATACCCTGCGCTCCGGCCCCAATGCCGGGACCCGGCTTTAAAGGCAGGCCGCTACGCAGCGCGGAATTTCACGTTCATGGTTAGGCCATCGCGGTCAGTCAATTGCCTAACCATGAACGGGCGGCCGGTCGATGCAACCGGTCAGCTTTTAGGGGGAATGGTGACGGTCATACGCTCACCCACCAGGGCAATCGCGATGCCTTCCGCGCACTCTTTCTGAATGGCCGCCAGCTGTTGAGTCTCCAGCGCATAGGGAAGCTGAATATCAAACACCGTCAGGCCCTGCTGCTGCGCCAGGTCAATCAGGCGCACGATATTGGTTTCATCGCTGACCTGCGTTGACACCACCTGCAGCGCCAGCTCTTTCAACTGCTCTTTGCGCGTTTGTGACGTGGTCACGCGCGATTTCAACACCATGCCGAAGATCGGCATCACACCATAAATAGCATCAACAAAGCGCCAGTGCTTCCTGCACGATGCGGACAGAAAATCCATGTAGTCGAAACAGATTTTCTCACTGCGCGCGATGGATGCAAGGTGATTGCTGTTCATCCCCTCATTCCTCTCATGGCCAGTGTTAACCCGTGGTCTTTCAAGCCGCCGCCGGGCGACAACCTGAAATGCATTGGGGATCTTACATCCAGAAATGGATAATCATGCGAAGCTTTAACGACTTTCCGCCGTATAATGGCATAATTCCCCTATTGTTTGCCAGTCTGTCCAGGAGCTTTAATCAATGGAACACCCCAACTCTGCCCCGGTGCTGATTACCGGCGGCGCGCGGCGCATCGGGCTGGCGCTCGCCAAAGCGTTTCTCGAGCGCGGCGTTCCCGTCATCATCGCCTATCGCAGCGAATATCCGGCGATGGCCGAGTTGAAAACCTTGGGCGCCTGCTGCATTCAGGGCGACTTTTCCACGCACGAAGGCATCTACCTTTTCGCCGACCGGGTGCGGCAGGTGGCGCCTAAACTGCGCGCGGTGATCCACAACGCCAGCGCCTGGCAGGCCGAGTCGCCGGAGGTGCCGCCGGAGCAGGTAATGGCGGCGATGCTGCAGATTCACGTCTATACGCCCTATTTGCTCAATCAGCTGCTCGAATCCTGCCTGACCGGCCAGGGCCAGGCCGGTGCCGACATCATCCATCTGACCGACTACGTGGTGGAAAAAGGCAGCGACAAACACATCGCCTATGCCGCCAGCAAGGCCGCGCTGGACAATATGACCCGTTCATTTGCCCGCAAGCTGGCGCCGGAGGTCAAGGTCAACGCCATCGCGCCAGCGCTGATCATCTTCAATGCGGGCGACGATGAAGCCTATCGCCAGCAGGCGTTGGCGAAGTCGCTGATGAAGGTCGCGCCGGGCGAGAGCGAAGTGGTCAACCTGGTGAACTACCTGCTGGAGAGTCGCTACGTGACCGGCCGCACCCACGGCGTCGACGGCGGGCGGCCGCTACGCTGATGCAAAGATCCGCATGGCGCATCCTCGCGGGCCGCGCTATGCTGAAATCCGCTTTTCTTATTAAAACACGGGCATATGCATAAAATTGTTTTTGTGGAAGACGATCCTGAAGTCGGCAAACTGATCGCCGCCTATCTGGGCAAACACGACATCGAGGTGCTGATCGAGCCGCGCGGCGACAGCGCGCAGGCGCGCATCGAGCGCGAGCAACCCGATTTGGTGCTGCTGGACATCATGCTGCCCGGCAAAGACGGCATGACGCTGTGCCGCGATCTGCGCCCCACCTTCCCCGGCCCGATCGTGCTGCTCACCTCGCTCGACAGCGACATGAACCATATCCTGTCACTGGAGATGGGCGCCAACGACTATATCCTGAAAACCACGCCGCCGGCGGTGTTGCTGGCGCGCCTGCGTTTGCACCTGCGCCAACACAGCCAGCAGCCGAAAGAAGAGTCGGTTCAGCCGCTCACCCAGCACAACGCGCTGCATTTCGGGCTGTTGTGCATCGATCCGGTCAACCGGCAGGTCACACTGGGCGAAGAAACCGTCACCCTGTCCACCTCGGATTTCGATTTGCTGTGGGAACTGGCGACCCACGCCGGGCAGATCATGGATCGCGAGGCGCTGCTGCAAAACCTTCGCGGCGTGAGCTATGACGGTATGGACCGCAGCATCGACGTGGCGATCTCCCGCCTGCGCCGCAAGCTGTACGACAATGCGCTGGAACCGTTCCGTATCAAGACCGTGCGCAATAAAGGTTATCTGTTCGCCCCTAACGCCTGGGCATCGGTGCAACAATGAGAAAACTTTTCGTCCAGTTCTTCCTGTTGCTGTTCGTCTGTTTTCTGGTGATGGCGATGCTGGTCGGCCTGGTGTACAAAGTGACCGCCGAGCGCGCCGGCCGCCAGTCGATGGACGATCTGATGAAAAGTTCGCTGTATCTGATGCGCAGCGAGCTGCGCGAAATCCCGCTGAAGGACTGGAACAAGACCATCGCTACGCTGGATCTCAACCTGTCGTTCAAGCTGCATATCGAGCCGCTCGGCAAACAGGCGCTGAGCGAGGATCTGAAAAAACGGCTGCGGCTGGGGGAAATCATCGCCCTCGACGATCAGTACACCTTTATGCAGCGCATTCCGCGCAGCCACTACGTGTTGGTGGTCGGCCCCATTCCTTATCTGTTCTATCTGCATCAGATGCGCCTGCTGGATCTGGTGTTGCTGGTGTTTATCGGCATGTCGCTGGCGCTGCCGGTGTTTCTGTGGATGCGGCCGCACTGGCAAGACCTGCTCAAGCTGGAAAACGCCGCCCAGCGGCTCGGCGCCGGGCATCTGGATGAACGTACCCACTTCGATCCCACCTCCAGCCTGAGCCGGCTCGGCGTGGCGTTCAACCAGATGGCCGACAACGTCAACACCCTGATTGCCAGCAAGAAACAGCTGATCGACGGCATCGCCCACGAGCTGCGCACGCCGCTGGTGCGCCTGCGTTACCGGCTCGAAATGAGCGATAACCTGTCCGAAAGCGAACAGCAGGCGCTGAACCGCGATATCGGCCAGCTGGAGTCGCTGATCGACGAGCTGCTGACCTATGCCCGTCTGGACCGTCCGCAGGTTGCGTTAAACATTGAACCCATCGATCTGCCAAAGTGGCTCGAGGACAAGGTCGATGATATCCGTCTTATTCATCAGGAACGCGACATCCAGCTCGATATCCCGCACGTCGGCGACTTCGGCGGCGTCGATCTGCGCCTGATGGAGCGCGTGCTCGACAACCTGGTCAACAACGCGCTGCGCTATTCCGAACAGCGTCTGCGCGTGGGGCTGTGGTTTGACGGCGACCTCGCCTGCTTGCAGGTCGAGGATGACGGGCCGGGCATCCCGCCGGAAGAGCGCGAACGGGTGTTTGAACCTTTCGTCCGTCTCGACCCCAGCCGCGATCGCGCTACCGGCGGCTGCGGGTTGGGGCTGGCCATCGTCCATTCCATCGCCGTCGCCTACCAGGGACAGGTGTTCGTCGAAGGCAGTTCGCTCGGCGGCGCCAGCTTCCGTTTCTGCTGGCCGGTGAAGCCGACATTCAGTTTAAAAGCCGATCTGGCGTAATACCGCCGGACCTTCTCATTGGAGCCGAATAATAATGACATCTGCACATTCCAACACGTCTGCTTACGATCACCTGCGCGCCCTGTTCAGCCGGCTGTCGCGTTTCGGCCACCTGTCCGCCATCGCCGGTTGGGACATGCAAACCATGATGCCGCCTGGCGGCAGCAAGGCGCGCTCCGAAGCGCTGGCCGAGCTGAGCGTGCTGCAGCACCAAATTTTAACGGCACAAAGCACCGGCGAGCTGTTGGATCGCGCACAGCAAGAGACGCTGGACGAACTCGATCGCGCCAACCTGCGCGAAATGCGCCGCCAATATGAAGACGCCGTGCTGCTGCCGGCGTCGCTGGTCGAAGCCAAGTCGCTCGCCGGCGCGCGTTGCGAACACGCCTGGCGCGCCCAGCGCCCGGCCAACGATTGGGACGGTTTCGTCGAGAATCTGCGCGAGGTGGTCAAACTCAGTCGGGAAGAGGCGCAGATCCGCGCACAGGCAGCCGGCACCAGCCGTTACGACGCCCTGCTCAACCTGTATGAACCGGGCATGCGCAGCAGCGATCTCGACCGTATCTTCGGCGATCTGAAAACCTGGCTGCCGGATCTGCTGCAGCGCGTGGTGGCCAAACAGGCCAATGAGCCTTGCCAGACGCCGCAGGGCCCGTTCAATGTGGACACCCAGCGCCAGCTGAGCCTCAGCGTGATGAAACTGCTCGGTTTCAACTTCGACAACGGCCGCGTCGACGTCAGCGCCCACCCGTTCTGCGGCGGCGTGCCGGAAGATGTGCGCATCACCACCCGTTACAACGAGAAAGAGTTTCTGACCGCGCTGCTCGGCATCGTGCATGAAACCGGCCACGCCCGCTACGAGCAGAATCTGCCGCGCGATCTGCTCGGCCAGCCGGTCGCCCTGGCCCGTTCCACCGCTATCCATGAATCGCAGAGCCTGCTGTTCGAAATGCAGCTGGCGCGCGGCAACGAATTCCTGAAAATTTTGCGTCCGCTGGTTACCGCGCAATTTGGCGAACAGCCGGCGCTGGAAGAAGCCAACTTCATTCGCCTCAACCAGCGCGTTAAACCGGGCCTGATCCGCGTCGACGCCGACGAGGTGAGCTATCCTGCCCACGTCATCTTGCGCTACGAAATTGAAAAAGCGCTGATCGAAGGCGATATCGAAGTGGAAGACATTCCGGCACTGTGGAATGAGAAGATGCATGCTTACCTCGGCCTCGACACCATCGGCAACTACCGCAACGGCTGCATGCAGGATATTCACTGGACCGACGGCGCTTTCGGCTACTTCCCGACGTACACGCTCGGCGCGATGTACGCCGCGCAGCTGTTCCACAGCGTGCGTCAGGCCCTGCCTTCTCTCGGCGAGGACATCGCCGCCGGCAACCTGCAGCCGCTGTTCCACTGGTTGCAGCACAACATCTGGCGCCACGGCAGCCGTTTCCCGACCGAGACGCTGATCGCCAACGCAACCGGCGAAGCGCTCAACCCACGCTATTTCCGTCAGCATTTGGAAAACCGCTACCTGTAATCTCCGCTGGCGCGGCCCTGCCGCGCCCTTTTCTCGCCTGCAAGACCGGATAATGCTTCATAACGCACGTTCTGTGCCGACATCGCCTTGGCTACAGAGTGGCGGGTGGCCTCCCTCCATTTGTATGTTGTAACTAAAATAGCAAAAAACGCCGGCGTTCCGGCCTCTCATCCCAGCGCATGATGGGCGATCATCGCCGCCAGCTGCGGCCTCAACGGGGACGGCAGGTCATGCCCCATGCCCGGCATAATATGTAATCTGGCGTTGGCGACCGCGCGGGCGATCGCCACCCCGCCCGCCTTGCGCACCAGCCGATCGCGATCGCCGTGAATGACCAGCGTCGGCGCGGCAATGCGCCGGCTGTAGCGACGCAGATCGCCGCTGCCGAGCAACGCGGAAAGTTGCCGCTGCATGCCTTCCGGATCCACGCCCCGCTTTAACAGCCGATGCACCAACGCATCCAGCTCCGCCTCCTCCGGTGGGTAAAACCGGGTGCCGAGCGCGCGCAGGAAGGCTTTCATCCCCTCGCGGCGCTGCTGCAGCGTCAGATCGGCCGCAGGCCGGCGCACCAACAGCCACAGCAGCGAAGGTGCCGGCGGCGGCAACAGCGGCTGATTGGTGCTGGAGAACAAAATGCACAACGAGGCGACGCGCTGCGGATAGTCGGCGGCCAGCACCTGCGCGATCATGCCGCCCATCGAGGCGCCCAAGACGTGGGCCTGTGGGATACGCAGGTGATCGAGCAGATGCGTCGCGTCCGCCGCCATGTCCGCCAGGGTATAAGGCACCGGCGTTTGCCAACCGAGCTGGGCGCGCAGCATCAGCAGCCACAACGGCTGCGTGCGTTGCGCCTGCGTTTTGCCGGAAAGGCCAACGTCGCGGTTGTCATAACGGATCACCCGAAATCCCTTGGCCACCAGGGCACGGCAGAAATCGTCAGGCCACAGCAGCAGCTGTGCGCCGATGCCCATGATGAGCAGCAGCGGCGGGTGCGCCTCATCGCCCCAGTCCTCATAGGCCAGCGGCACCTCGCCCTGTTCAGTCACGCCACAGCGAATCGTTATCTCTTTCATTTTAAATCCCTTTTATCGCGCTTGGCGGTCATTATAGCAGCAATCCCGCTTGCCGCCGCCGCCCTGTACATTAGGTTACAAGCCGAAACCAATCACTCACGGAAAGCCGGGCGCCGTTTGCCTACTATCATCTCAACGGCCCCGCAGTGGGGTTGATACCCAAAAGTCATGTTGAGGATTCTGCGATGAAAAAAGTATTAGCTCTGGTTGTTGCCGCTGCAATGGGTCTGTCTTCCGTGGCTTTCGCTGCCGAGGCTGCCACCACCGCACCTGCGGCTACCGCAACCACCGCCACCGCTGCGCCGGCTAAAGCTCAGGTGAAACACCACGGCAAGAAAGCCCCGGTTCAGAAAGCTCAGGCGGCCAAAAAGCATCACAAAAAAGCCGGTAAGAAAGCCCCGGCTCAAAAAGCCCAGGCGGCTAAAAAGCACCACAAGAAAGCCAGCCACAAAAAAGCGTAATGACGTGAGGGTCCCCTCACCGCTTCAGGCTTGACGTGTACGACACCCGGTTCGCCGGGTGTTTTTTCATCGGGGGGTTCTCATTGATGCTGCGCCGCTACCTGTTCGAGATCGTTCTGACCGCCCTGATCCTTTGTGGACTGATCGCCGTCTTTTTTTATCTGTAGCCTGCCGCGTCGCCGGCGGGAAATTATTGAAAAATCAATTATTGCCCATCCACATGGCTGCTAAATCAGTCTATAGTTAGCATTCAGTGTGTTTATGGATGATCCGTATTTGTCAGGCAAGAGATCTATGCGCATATCCGTTTTACTGTTGCTGTGCTCACTCCCGCTCATCGCTGCTCAGGCGGCACGCGCCGACGGCCCGTCCAAGGCCGAGCAAACGCGTCTGTTTTTCGGCAAAGATGAACGAATCAAGGTCACGGATACCGCCGCCCAGCCGTGGCAGGCCATCGGCCAGGTCGAAACCGCCAGCGGTAATCTGTGCACCGCCACGCTGATCTCCCCGCACCTGGCGTTGACCGCCGGCCACTGCGTACTGGCACCGCCCGGACAACTGGATAAAGCCATCGCGCTACGCTTCGTGGCAGGCGATAAATCCTGGCAGTATCAAACCGGCAATATCGAGACCCTGGTCGACAGCAAACTGGGCAAAAAGCTGAAGCCGGACGGTGATGGCTGGATTGTGCCGCCCGCCGCCGCCGCCTATGACTTTGCGCTGATCCGTCTGAAAGACAAAAAGCCGCTGCCGATCGCACCGTTGCCGCTGTGGCAAGGCGACAGCAAGGCGCTGACCCAGGCCCTGAAACAGGCCAAACGGCTGATTACTCAGGCGGGTTACCCGGAAGATCATCTGGATGACCTTTACAGCCACCAAAACTGCAAGGTGACCGGCTGGGCCCAGCAAGGCGTACTGTCGCACCAATGTGATACCCTGCCCGGCGACAGCGGTTCACCGCTGCTGTTGAAAACCGCCGACGGCTGGCAGCTGATCGCCATCCAAAGTTCGGCGCCGGCGGCGAAAGATCGCTATCGCGCCGATAACCGCGCCCTGGCGGTACCCGGCATCCGCGAAGCGCTGGACGCCCTGGCCGCAGGCAAATAATCCTCTCTCAGCGGCGCATTATGCGCCGTTGTGCTTTTCAGCCCCCTTGCATATAGCGTCGCGGCGTGGTGCCGGTGAACTGACGGAAAAAGGCGATAAACGCGCTGTCGCTGGAAAACCCCAACCGCTGCGCCACCGCGCTGACCGACGGCAACGTCGCCAGCAGTTCGATCGCGCGCATCAACCGCCACTGCTGGCACCACTGCTGATAGCTCAGGCCGGTTTCCCGCACAAACAGCCGTGTCAACGTTTTGGCGTGCAGATTCAAGCGCTGCGCCAACGCCGCCAACCCCGGCAATTCGTCACTCTCCGGCAGCGTGGCCAGCCAGGCGGCAAGACGCCTATCCTGCGGCAGCCGCAGCTGGGTATTCTCGCGCTGCGCCTCGCTCAGCTCATTGATCAGCACCGCCAGCAAATCGCGCGCCTGGGGCTGCGCCAACGCAGAGTCCAGCGGCCAGTGCGCGATGCGCTCGACGATCGCCGCCAACAGCGGGTTCATCGCCAGCACCGCAGCCTGTGGCGGCATGGCGGCGGTCAGCACCGGATCGAAATACAGCGAGCGATACGCGACGCGGCCGCACAGCTGCACCCGATGCGCAATGCCGCCCGGTATCCAGACGCCGCGCGTCGGCGGCAGAATCAGCCACTGCAGCGCCAACGTGACCGTCATGCACCCCTGCGGCGCATACAGCAGCTGCGAGCGCTGATGCCAATGCAGCCCGGAGTCGTGCTCCGCCAGTTCGGCCGCAATGCCGAGCACCGGCGCCGGCAGCCGATCCGGGTCGAACGGGTGATGCTGTTGAATCAGCGCCATCAGATTGTCCTATATCCGTTGTTTTTTGTCCGAATGATTGTAATCGAACAAAGCGTCGCTCCCTATACTGGCCGCATTAACTTTTAGGGAGAATGTGCATCATGCAACGCTTATCTTTACCGCTGCTCGTCACCGCCATCATGACGCCGCAGATCCTGGAAACGCTGTACAGCCCGGCGCTTACCGCCATCCGCAGCGATTTCGGCATCAGCGCCGCGCAGGCCGGGCAGACGTTATCCATCTATTTCTTCGCCTTCGCCCTCGGCGTCGCCTTTTGGGGAGCCTTCTGCGATCGATTCGGCCGCCGTCCGGCGATGCTGGCCGGCCTGGCGCTCTATCTGGTCGGCGCCGGCATCGCGCTGCTGAGCGGCAGCTTCACGCTGTTGCTGGTCGCCCGTGCGCTGATCGCCTTCGGTGCCGCGGTCGGTTCCATCGTCACGCAAACCATGCTGCGTGACGTCTATCAAGGCCCGGCGCTGGGGCGCATGTTCGCGCTGGTCGGCATCGCGCTTTCCATCAGCCCGCTGCTGGGAATGTTTGCCGGCGGCGCGCTGGTCGCCTGGGGCGGCAGCGCGGCGATCTTCATCGCACAGGCGGCCTGGGCGCTGGCGCTGCTGCTGTGGAGCTACGGCACATTGCCGGAAACGCGGCAGCGGCAGACCGCAGCGGCCGCCGCACCGGGCATTGCCCTGACGACGATGCTGCGCGATCGGCATATCTGGTGTTCGGCACTGCTGGTCGCCAGCTTCAATATCATGGTGTTCAGCTACTTCAGCCTGGCGCCGTTCATGTTCGAAAGGCTTGGGTTGAGTAGCCAGCAGTTTGGCTACTCGGGCGTGATGCTGGCGCTGGGCAGCCTGGCGGGAGCGCTGTTGAACCGCCACCTGCTGGCGCGCGGCGTCAGCGCCAAGCGTCAGATCCTGCTGGGCGGGTTGCTGGCGGTGGCCAGCGGCGTGGCATTGTTCTGGTGGCAACACAGCCTGTGGATGCTGCTTCCCTGCGCGCTGGTGATGCTGGCGTTCGGGTTGGCTATCCCGAATGTGCTGAGCCAGGCGCTGACCCGCTACCGGGAGCAACTCGGCACTGCCGGCGCGTTATTCGGGCTGCTGTACTATCTGCTGATCGGCCTGGGGTTGACGATCGCGGCGCGCGGGCAGGATTTGGCCGCCACGCTGCTGCTGTGCGGTCTGTTGAGCCTGTGGTGTGCCGGCCGCTTGCCGGCCGGCACACCTGAGCTTAGCCCGAAAGCTGCTCGATAGTTTGCAAAATACGCTTGTCGGAGATCGGGTAAGGCGTGCCCAACTGCTGCGCGAACAGGCTGACGCGCAGCTCTTCGATCATCCAGCGCACCGCTTTTACCTCTTCCTCCTGCTGTCGCTTCGGCGGCAGCTTGTTCAGCCACTGCTGCCACGCCAGCTGCACCTGCTCCACCCGCAACATCTGCGCGCGATCGCGATGCGGATCGATAGCCAGTTTTTCCAACCGGCGTTCGATCGCCTGCAGGTAACGCAGCGTGTCCGGCAGGCGTTTCCAGCCGTTGCCGGTCACGAAACCGCGGTAGACCAACCCGCCGAGTTGGGTCTTGATGTCCGACAGCGCCAGCGCCAACGACATGTCCACCCGGCCTTTCAGCCGTTTGTTGATGTTGAAGACCGCCGTCAGGATCTGCTCAACCTGCTTGGCCACCTCGACGACCGTGTCGTTCAGCTCGGCGCGGATCTGTTCCTGCAGGCGGGCAAAGCCTTCCTCTTGCCAGACCGGGCCGCCGTGTTCGGCGATCAGCTTGTCGATGCCACATGAAATGCAGTCGTCGATCAACTCCAGCACCTTGCCGTACGGGTTGAAATAGAGCCCCAGCTTGGCCTTGTTCGGCAGCTTTTCATGCAGGTATTTGATCGGCGAAGGAATATTCAGCAACAGCAGGCGGCGCGTACCCTGCCACATCGCCTGTTGCTGCTCGCTTTCGCTGTCGAACAGGCGGATCGCCACGCTGTCCTTTTCATCCACCAGTGCCGGGTATGCCTTCATCGAATAGCCGCCGCGCTTCTGCTCGTAAAACGCCGGCAGTTGGCCAAAGCTCCAGACATGCAGATTGCTCTGCTCCAGCCCGTCGTCGGCCACCGCCGACAGCGTCTCCTGCACCTTCTCTTTCAGCTGCAGGCGCAACGCGGCCAGGTCTTTGCCTTCGCGCAGCGTCTGGTTTTTCTCGCCCACCACGCGGAAGGTCATCTTCAGGTGATCGGGCACCTGATCCCACTGCCAATCATCACGTGACACGGTCACGCCGGTCATGCGTCGCAGCTCGCGCTCCAGCGCGTCCAGCAGCGGCAATTCCAGCGCAGTGACGCGGCCAAGGAACGCCTCGGCGTAGTTCGGTGCCGGCACGAAGTTGCGGCGCACCGGCTTCGGCAGCGATTTGATCAGCGCAATCACCAGCTCGCGGCGGATGCCGGGGATCTGCCATTCAAAGCCCTGCTCCTCCACCTGGTTGAGGATCGGCAACGGAATGTGCACCGTCACGCCGTCGGCGTCGGTGCCCGGTTCGAACTGGTAGCTCAGCCGCAGCTTGAGGTTGCCCTGATGCCAGAAATTCGGGTAGTCGAGCGCGCTGATTTTGTTGGCGCCGTCCTTGATCAGCATCTCTTTTTCGAAGTTCAGCAGGTCCGGCTGCTGTTTGGCCGCGCTCTTCCACCAGCTGTCGAAATGACGGCCGGAAACCACGTCGTTGGGGATGCGGCGATCGTAGAAGCCGAACAGCGTTTCGTCGTCCACCAAAATGTCGCGGCGGCGCGATTTATGCTCCAGCTCTTCCACTTCGGCGCGCAGCTTTTGGTTTTCGCGGAAGAAGGCGTGGCGCGTCTGCCAGTCGCCCTCCACCAGCGCATGGCGGATAAACAGCTCGCGGCACAGCAGCGGATCGATGGCGCCGTAATTGACCTGGCGCGCCGCGACGATCGGCAGACCGAACAGCGTGACCTTTTCACTGGCCATCACCGCCCCCTGCGATTTCGACCAGTGCGGCTCGCTGTAGCTGTGTTTCACCAGGTGCTGAGCCAGCGGCTCAATCCATTCCGGTTCAATGCGCGCGGCGATGCGCCCCCACAGGCGGCTGGTTTCCACCAGTTCGGCCACCATGGTCCACTTCGGCGGCTTCTTGAACAGGCCGGAGCCGGGGAAGATCGAGAAACGGGCGTTGCGCGCGCCGGTAAATTCCTGCTTGTCCGCATCCTTCTGGCCAATGTGCGACAGCAAGCCGGTCAGCAACGCGGTGTGCACGCTGCGGTAGTCGGAAGGCGTGCTGTTGATCGGCAGCCCCAGCTCTTTCACCACCTGGCGCAGCTGGGTATAGATATCCTGCCACTCGCGCACCCGCAGGTAGTTGAGGAAATCGTTGCGGCACAGGCGGCGGAACTGGCTGGAAGAGTTCGCTTTTTGCTGCTCCTGCAGATAATCCCACAGGTTGACGAACGCCAGGAAATCCGAGTCCTTGTCGGCAAAGCGGCGGTGTTTTTCATCCGAGGCCTGCTGCTTGTCCATCGGGCGCTCACGCGGATCCTGAATCGACAGCGCGGCGGTGATGATCATTACCTCGCGTACGCTGCCGCTCTTCTGCGCCTCCAGCACCATGCGCGCCAAACGCGGGTCGATAGGCAACTGCGCCAGCTGGCGGCCCTGCGGCGTCAGCTGATAGTGGCCGTTATCGGCGGTGGCGATCGCCCCCAGCTCTTCCAGCAGGCGCACGCCATCCTGAATATTACGCTTGTCCGGCGCCTCGACGAACGGAAACGCGGCGATGTCGCCCAGCCCCAGCGAGGTCATCTGCAGAATGACCGACGCCAGGTTGGTGCGCAGAATTTCCGGATCGGTAAACGCCGGCCGCGAGAGGAAATCCTGCTCGGAGTACAGACGGATGCACACCCCTTCCGATACGCGACCGCAGCGCCCTTTACGCTGGTTGGCGGAGGCCTGCGACACCGGTTCGATCGGCAAGCGCTGCACCTTGGTGCGGAAACTGTAACGGCTGATGCGCGCGGTGCCCGGATCGATGACGTACTTGATGCCCGGCACCGTCAGCGAGGTTTCCGCCACGTTGGTGGCCAGCACGATGCGCCGGCCGTGGTGCGACTGGAATACCCGGTTCTGCTCGCTGTTCGACAGGCGCGCATACAGCGGCAGCACCTCGGTATGCGGCAGATTGAGGCGGTTCAGGGCGTCGGCGGTATCGCGGATCTCGCGCTCGCCGCTCATGAAGATCAGAATGTCGCCCGGCCCTTCGCGCCCAAGCTCGTCCACCGCATCGAAAATCGCCTGCAGCTGATCGCGATCGGTATCGTCGCCGTCGTCGACCACCGGGCGGTAGCGTACCTCCACCGGGTAGGTGCGGCCGGAAACCTCGATGATCGGCGCATTGTTGAAATGGCGCGAGAAGCGCTGCGGATCGATGGTCGCCGAGGTAATGATCACCTTCAGATCCGGGCGCTTCGGCAACAGTTCGCGCAGGTAGCCGAGAATAAAGTCGATATTGAGGCTGCGCTCGTGCGCTTCATCGATGATCAGCGTGTCGTACTGCATCAGCAGGCGGTCCTGCTGAATTTCCGCCAGCAAGATACCGTCGGTCATCAGCTTGACCAGGGTATTTTCCCCCACCTGATCGTTGAAGCGCACCTTGTAGCCGACGCTGCCGCCGAGCGGGGTTTCCAGCTCGTCGGCGATGCGGTTGGCAACGGTGCGCGCCGCCAGGCGGCGCGGCTGGGTATGGCCGATCAGCCCTTTCACCCCGCGTCCCAGTTCCAGACAGATCTTCGGCAGCTGGGTGGTTTTCCCCGAGCCGGTTTCCCCGGCGACGATCACCACCTGGTGATCGCGAATGGCGTTTAAAATGTCCTGCTTTTTTTGGCTGACCGGCAGGCTTTCCGGATAGGTAATGCGCGGGCAAGACGCGGCGCGCGCCTGCACTTTTTGCCGCGCCGCCGCGATGTCGCTTTCTACTTCGGCGGCAACCGCCAGCTGGGCATCGGGATTTTTGATTTTTCGTGCGCCCTGCAGGCGACGACGCAGGCGTTGTTGATCGCGGAGCATCAGCTCACCCAGTTGGGCCGGCAGTGCCTCGAGCGGAGATTTCACGTTCGGTGTTCCTTGTTTCTTCGCCGCCAAGGCCAGGCTTAGCAACGGTTTGGTGTTTTTTTAGCGATTTTTTTACTTTAGCCGCACAGCCTATCACAAACGGCTTTCTCCCCCTACTTCCGCGAGTAAAGCGTCGCCATGTCATTCAATAAAATCGAACGAAGATCTCGAAATATTGCGCTATCACTGTTGGGGGAATGTGAATAGCATGTACTTCATGCAAGGGACGCTGAGTCCTGATGTCACTGTCACAACGTAAGGAATTATCGATGAGCAAAGTATTGGTTCTGAAATCAAGCATCCTGGCGACCTACTCTCAGTCTAACCAACTGGCCGATTTCTTCGTAGAGCAATGGAGCAACGCCCACAGCGGCGACACCATCACCGTACGCGATCTGGCCGCGCAGCCAATCCCGGTGCTGGATGGTGAACTGGTCGGCGCGCTGCGTCCTTCCGATGCTCCGTTGACCCCGCGTCAACAAGAAGCGCTGGCCTTGTCGGACGAGCTGATCGCCGAGCTGCAGGCCAATGACGTCATCGTGATTGCCGCGCCGATGTACAACTTTAACATCCCGACCCAGCTGAAAAACTATTTCGATCTGGTTGCCCGCGCCGGCGTAACCTTCCGCTACACCGAAAACGGTCCGGAAGGCCTGGTGAAAAACAAACGCGCCGTGATCCTGACCAGCCGCGGCGGCATCCACAAAGGCACTCCAACCGACCTGGTAGAGCCTTACCTGCGTCTGTTCCTGGGCTTCATCGGCATCACCGACGTGGAGTTCGTCTTCGCGGAAGGCATCGCCTACGGCCCGGAAGTGGCGACCAAAGCCCAGGAAGACGCCAAGGCGGCCCTGTCTCAGGTGGTTGCTGCCTAAGACCCTGCGCAGGGGCACCACGCCCCTGCCGGACAAGACACACGTCCTGTCAAACCTGCACTACCCTCATAATAATCATCTATCCGTATCTCTTGGCGCGCCAGACGGCGCGCTTTTTTTTATTTCTGCAGCCACTGGCCGTTGATGCCGCGCACATACTCACCGCTCTGCGCCCGCGTCACCAGCTTCTGCCCGGCCATGCGCGCCACTTCGTCGACGGCGATGTGGTTGCCGTCCGCCACTTCCTGATACTTCTCGGCGCGGCCGGCGTTGATGCGCTTCACCAACGCCAGCGTTTCCGCGTCCTGCTTCACCGGCGCGATATAGCCGCTCAGGGTTTCGCCTACTCGCCCTTGCTGCTTCGCCTCATCCAGCGTCAGTGCCATTACCACGCCGCTGAACAACCAGGCAGCGCCGGCCAGCCACAAATAACGTTTTTTCATGTCGGCTCCTAGAACAGACCGCTTTGGGTTTTCAGCAGGTTTTCGACGTCCTTATCCACCTTGATATGAATTTCATGCTCGATCTTGACGTTCATATTGATGGTGATCGGATCCTTCGGCGTCGCCACCTCGATGCGCGGCACGCAGCCGCTCAGCAGCGAAACGCACAGCACCGCTGCCAGCGTCGGCACACTCATGATTTTCATTGTTGTTCCCCAGGTTGTGAGAGGGCCTGCTCCAGCCACTCCTGTAAATTGTCGCCGAAGCGCAAACTGCGCCACAGCTGAAACACATTTTCCTGATGGCGATAGTTCAGGATCACCTCGCGCTTGGCGCTCTTCTGCGGGTTGATGCCGTCGATGCGCGCGCTCAGCGTCAGCTCGCCCAGGTTATCGAGATCGACCCGGGCGTGCGAACGGTTGATTTCCATATAGCGCAGCCAGTCGATCGCCGCGCCGGTCGCCAGGTTGTTGCTGCCGATGGCGTCGGCCATGTCTTTGTCCAGCCGCAGCGTCAGCGTGCCGGCGTTGGCGATCCAGCCGTTCTGCACCAGCCATTTCGGGTGGTTCAGGAACAGCGGCAGCTCGCCGTCGACGCGGCCGGACATGGCGAACTGCTTCGGTTTCAGGGCGGTGAACAGCGCGCTGAGATCGACCTTGTCCAGCTTCAGCACCGCGGCGTCATGCTGCGGCAACCGCAGCGCCGATAGGCTGATATGCCCGTTGAGCATGTCCACGCCGACGTTGCTCAACGTCAGCGGCTGCCTTTCGCTGTAGGGATAAGTGCCCTGCAGATCGGCGGAAATGTTCTGCATCTCGAACAGGTTGGTGAAGGACTTGATGCGCAGCGATACCGGCTGTTTGGCACCCAGCAGCCACTGATGCTGCTTGAACCGGTACGACAGGATGAAATCCAGACCGCTCATTTCGCCGTCCTTTAGCCACATGCCGCCGTTTTTCACCACCCAGTGGCCGCCGGCTTCGAAGCCCTGCTCGCGGGCGGCGGAAAACGCCGACTGCGCATAAAACTCGCCGTCGCGCAGCGTGAGATTGAGATCCGGCGCGAGCAGCGGCTGGAAGACCTTCAGCGACTGTTTCGGCCACCAGCCTTCGCCCCGCAGGCGTTCGCCGTCCCAGCGGCCGCGCAGCGCGATCGGCCCGATCTGCTGCGCCTGCAGTTTGCCCTGCAGCTGGAAACTGTCCGGCGAACGGCCGTTCAGCTGCAGCGCCAGCACCGGCGCCGGCAGATGGCCGCCGTCGCTGAAGCTGACCTTATCCGCCGCCAGCTGCAGCTCGCCGTTGAACTGCGGGTTTTGTTCATCGCGCCGCCAGCGCAGCGGTTGGTTGAGGCTCAGGCGCGGCGCGGCGACCGTCACCAGACCGTACTTTAATTTGTCGAAGCCGGTGGAGAGTTTGTCGAGCACCAGCTCGCTGTCCTGCCAGCGGCCGCTGCCGGCAACGTCCCAGGCGGCCTGCAGCGGCGGCAACCGGCCGTTGCCCCAGTAGCGCCACTGCCAGTCACCCTTGTCCGGCCAGAAATCCTGCGCCTGGCCGTCCAGGTGCAGCTTGATGCGCCCCCAATAACTGTCGCTGGCGCTCAAAATCGCCTGCAGGCGGCCGGTGATACCGGCGGCGGTCACCTTCACGCCCGCCAGCGGTAAACGCGCTTCCTCCAGCGTCATTTCCGGCGTCACCTTGCCCCACAGGCGCAGGAGCGACCCCGGCTGCAGCACCAGCGTCGGATTAAGAATGCTGCCGCCAATCACGCCCGGAATCGACGCGGTGGTGGAGAAATCGGCCAGATTGGCCTGGCCGGTCAGCTGGAAGCGCAGATCGCTGTCGGTCAACCCTACCTTGCCCGGCCCGAGGGTGAGCACCGCATTGCCCTTGCCGTTGTGGCCGGCGGTGATCACGTTCAGCCGCGCGCTGATCTCCGTTTCATCCCACCCTTTGCTCCAGTCATGCAGCGCGATATTCAGGCCGCCGATCAACGGCTGCCCGCTGTACGGCCAACGCCACTCGCCCTGCTTGATGCTGAGCCGCTGCGGCGCGACTTCCCACGGCAACACCGCCAGCGGGCGATCGTCGCCTTTTTCGCTCACCGTCAACACGCCCTGCTGCTGTTGCCAGCGCATGTCCAGCAACACCGGCTTTTCCAGATAGGCGGTCTGCATTTCCCCCTGCAACGCCCCCTGCGTCGGCAGGCTGGCCAAATCCAGCGGAATGGTTATCTTGCCGGCGAGGTGTAGCGGTTGCGCGCTGTTGGGCGGGACAATGGTCAGACTTTGCAACGTCAGCTGCTGTTTTTCATCCAGCTGCGCCTCGGCGCTGAGATTCGGCCCCTGATAATGCAGGCGTTGCCCGTCAGGGCCGGAGGAAAGCTGCAGCTTGCCGGCATAGCGCTGCCAGGGAATGAGCGTCAGGTCATTAAGGGTGAGATCCAGCGACGGCAGCTCCCGCTGCAGCTGATCGAGCGCCAGCGGCGCGCTGTTGGCGTCGCCGCCCGGGAGTTTTGACAAACAGGCGCTGTCGACGCTGACCTTATCGCTCGACAGCTGCCAGCGGCCCTGGTGATAAGCCAGCCGCGTCGGCCCGACATTGGCCAGCAGGCAATCTTGCGCGGTGAAACGCGCCCCCGCCAACGCCAGGCCGCCCTGGCGCCAGTGCAAATTGCCCTGCAATTCCAGCCGGCTCCCCGCCGGTAACCAATGCGATAGCACTCCCGGCAGCCAGCGCGGCAGGGTTTGCCACAACGCCAACACCAGAATTGCACAGCCCGCCACCGTCCCTATGAATACTTTCAATCGCTTGGTCATTAAATGATTGCTTGTTCCTGAGTTAGGCATTCGTTAAGTCTATGCCTGAATTGACAATAATGATGGCACGAATTTGACATAGGGTGAAGCTGAGTGCGGTTCCAGAAGCGATTTGCACCTTTTTGGCACAAACGTGTGCGGGGTTGTAGATTTTCGTTACATATACATCACATAAATAGGACGGTTTTCAGACTTTTGTTATTGTCGTTACCGTTGATGATTAATAGTCTTGCAACCATTCTAATAAAAGTTTAGCTGCTAGCTAACTGTGTACTAGAGAAGCCATTCCCCACACCCCCGTGGGGATTTTTTTGCCGCCTGCCGCCACCGTCGCCTTCCCTCCACCGTATCACGCCTCCGCAACTGCCCGGCAGCGGCCATATCGCCCGCGTCGCAAAGGGCTAACCAATTGTCGAATTTACTAAAATCTGTTAAATTGATCACAAAATCACGGTGGAGAAACCACGATGAAATTGGCGATATACAGTACTAAACAGTATGACCGTAAATATCTCGAACTGGTGAATCAGCAGTTTGGCTACGAGCTGGAATTCTTCGACTTTTTACTCAGTAAAAAAACCGCCAAAACGGCCGCCGGTTGCAAGGCGGTGTGCCTCTTCGTTAACGACGACGGCAGCCGTGAAGTGCTCGAAGAACTGGCGGCGCTGGGCGTCGAAATTCTCGCCCTGCGCTGCGCCGGTTTTAATAACGTCGATCTGGACGCCGCCCAAGAACTGGGCATCAAGGTGGTGCGCGTGCCCGCCTATTCGCCGGAGGCCGTGGCAGAGCACGCGGTAGGCATGATGATGTGCCTGAACCGCCGTATTCACCGCGCCTATCAACGCACCCGCGACGCCAACTTCTCGCTGGAAGGGCTGATCGGCTTTAACATGCACAACCGCACCGCCGGGGTGATCGGCACCGGTAAAATCGGCGTGGCGACGATGCGCATTCTGAAAGGCTTTGGCATGAAGCTGCTGGCCTACGATCCCTTCCCGAGCGAACAGGCGCTGGAACTGGGCGCGGAGTATGTCGATCTGAAAACGCTGTACGCGCAGTCCGACGTGATCACCCTGCACTGCCCGCTGACGCCGGAAAACCACCATCTGCTGAATGCCGATGCCTTCGCGATGATGAAAAACGGCGTGATGGTGATCAACACCAGCCGTGGCGCGCTGATCGACTCCACCGCCGCCATCGACGCGCTGAAGCAGCAGAAAATCGGCGCGCTGGGGATGGACGTTTACGAGAACGAACGCGATCTGTTCTTCGAAGACAAGTCGAACGACGTGATTCAGGACGACGTGTTCCGCCGCCTCTCGGCCTGCCACAACGTGCTGTTTACCGGCCATCAGGCCTTCCTGACCGAAGAGGCGCTGACCAGCATTTCGCAAACCACGCTGCAGAACATCAGCCAGTTGGAACGCGGCGAAGCCTGCCCGAACCAGTTGAACGCCTGAGCGTAACCTCGGGGCGCCCTTGCGGCGCCCTGTTTATTTGAGAGAACGCGATGAGAAAAACCACGGTAGCCGCCCTTGCGGCGCTGGCCTTAGCGGGGTGCAGCATGAAACCACACACGGCCGTCACGCCAGGCGATCTGTTACATCACAACTTTGTGTTGCAGAGCGTGGATGGCGAAACGGCGAAATCACCGGCGGGTGGCGGCCTGCTCAATCTGGAGTTCGGCGAGAGCCTGCATGTCTCCGGCACGATGTGCAACCGCTTCTTTGGCCAGGGGCAATTACGCGACGGCGTGCTGACGGTGAAACCGCTGGCCATGACGCGCAGGCTGTGCCCTGATGAACAGCGCAACCGCTGGGATCGGGTGATCGGCACCGTGCTCGAAAACGGCGCCGAAGTGACGCTAAACGCCCAGCAGCTGACGCTCAACGGCAGCGGCCACACGCTTATCTATACCCTGCGCGATTGGGTGTATTGATCCTGCACGCCAGGCCTGGCGCCGCGGGCTTACCCGGCGCAGCTGCCCAGGCCCAGCGTGCGTTCTTCGCACTGCTTGCCGTTCGGCATTTGGCACATGCGCAGCGCTTCACCGTTCAGGTTGTGCGCGATGGTGGTGACGCCGCCGACCGCCGCGCAACCGGCGCTGGTCTGTAACGTATTGATTCTGGCACTGTTGCCCTGCTGTACTGGCTCTTCGTTATTGCTGCTGCAGGCGGCTAAAAGCAGCACGGCGCTGGCAAGCAGCCATTTTGATGTCGTCATTATCCCACTCCTGAACCCGGAACTGCGCTGTGTAAAATCGCCATTGCTGATAACGCGCGTCACTTGGCGGACACGTTTCGCTATCTTTGATGCAAACTTGTTTAATCTAGCTCGATATATAAATAATGAAAATATATTCCAGCCATTATTTGTCGTTTTTTTGCGCCGGCCGGACATTTATTTTGTTTGCAGAATATTTCCACACCGGCGCGCGGTGCCAAACGTGACGGCGCCACCCGCTACCCGGCCCCGGCCGCACGCAGAAAGTGATAACGTCACCGCTGCCGACGGGGAGATTTCTCCCGCAATATCGGTATTCATTATCTTCGCGTGCTTTCAGTATGGCGGCGCATTTTTTGCTACCGGAGAGGAGGATATTTGCGTCTATGCTGGCGGCGCTAAGTAATTAGCATTCCACTATTTTCAGTGAATGATGGCTGAATTCTTCAACCGGCGCGACTTGCTGTCACGCCGGCCTTTTTTCACATTAAAATAACACTCAGTGCACCGAGGCTTTGGACAGTAAATTAATCACCAGCACGCCGGCAATAATTAATCCCATACCGACGATCGCCGGCCAATCCAATTTTTGCTGATAAACGAATACCGCCGCGACCGACACCAGCACGATGCCCATGCCCGACCAGATCGCATATACGATGCCCAGCGGCATGCTCTTGACCACCATCGACAGCCCCCAAAATGCCACGCCGTAGCCCAGCACCACCAGCAGCGACGGCCACAGGCGGGTAAAGCCTTCGGAGGCTTTCAACATGGTGGTGGCGATCACTTCCGCGACTATCGCCATCGTCAAATACATAAATGCGCTCATGGTTTTCTTCTGTCAGTTTGCCGATGCGCAATTATGACGTGCCGGAAATAAATTGTCTTTAAACGGTGAAAACAATTTATTGCCGCCGGCTCCCAATCGGCGAGGAAATACGCCTTTGACGATTTATCACCCGCCACACAAACACGATAAAGCCACGTTCAAACCCTCTGTTAGACTTTTTTCCATTACTGCGAAAGTGCGCTTTCGCGGCTTTGTGAGCAATGAAAAGGTAACGTCGATGATAACTACAGATGGTAATAATGCAGTCGCTTCCGTGGCCTATCGCACCAACGAAGTGATTGCCATCTACCCTATCACGCCGAGTTCCACCATGGCGGAACAGGCGGATGCCTGGTCCGGCGATGGCCGGCAAAACATCTGGGGCGACATCCCCCGGGTGGTGGAAATGCAGTCGGAAGGCGGCGCGATCGCCACCGTGCACGGTGCCTTGCAAACCGGCGCGCTGTCAACCTCGTTCACTTCATCGCAGGGCCTGCTGCTGATGATCCCGACGCTGTACAAGCTGGCCGGCGAGCTGACGCCGTTCGTGCTGCACGTCGCCGCGCGCACCGTGGCCACGCACGCGCTGTCTATCTTCGGCGATCATTCGGACGTGATGGCGGTGCGCCAGACCGGCTGCGCCATGCTGTGCGCCGGCAGCGTGCAGGAGGCGCAGGACTTCGCGCTGATCTCGCAGACCGCCACCCTCAACGCGCGCGTGCCGTTTATCCATTTCTTCGACGGCTTCCGCACCTCGCACGAAATCAACAAGATCGTGCCGCTCAGCGACGATACGCTGCGGCAAATGCTGCCGCAGGCGGCGATCGACGCTCACCGCAGCCGGGCGCTGTCGCCGGATCATCCGGTGGTGCGCGGCACTTCGGCCAACCCGGACACCTATTTCCAATCGCGCGAAGCCACCAACCCTTGGTATGACGCCACCGGCCAGCACGTGATCGACGCCATGGCGGCCTTCGCCGCCCTTACCGGCCGCCACTATCGGCCGTTCGACTATTACGGCCACCCGCAGGCCGAGCGCGTGGTGGTGGTGATGGGTTCCGCCGCCGGCACCTGCGAAGAGGTGATTGACACCCTGCTGACCCGCGGCGAGAAAGTCGGCGTGCTGAAGGTGCGGCTGTTCCGGCCGTTCTCCGCCCAGTATCTGCTCAGCGCGCTGCCGGACAGCGTGCGCAGCGTCGCGGTGCTCGATCGCACCAAAGAGCCGGGCGCGCTGGCCGAACCGCTGTATCTGGACGTGATGACCGCGCTGGCGGAAGCCTACAGCCGGGGTGAGCGCGCCACGCTGCCGCGGGTGATCGGCGGCCGTTACGGCCTGTCGTCGAAAGAGTTCGGCCCGGACTGCGCGCTGGCGGTGTTCCGCGAGCTGGCCCAGCCGCAGCCGCGTCCGCGCTTTACCGTCGGCATCTTCGATGATGTCACCGGGCTTTCACTGCCGCTGAGCGACGAAATCCTGCCACAGCGCGCCTCGCTGGAAGCCCTGTTCTACGGTTTGGGCAGCGACGGCTCGGTCTCGGCCACCAAGAACAACATCAAGATCATCGGCAATGCCACGCCGCTGTATGCCCAGGGCTATTTCGTCTACGACTCCAAAAAGGCCGGCGGCCTGACGGTGTCGCACCTGCGCGTCAGCGAGCAGCCGATCAACTCGGCCTACCTGGTCAGCCGCGCGGACTTCGTCGGCTGCCACCAGCTGCAATTTATCGATAAGTACCAAATGGTTGAACGCCTGAAGCCCGGCGGCACCTTCCTGCTAAATACCCCTTACGGCGCCGACGAGGTCTGGTCGCGCCTGCCGCAGGAGGTTCAGGCGCTGTTGCACCAACGCCAGGCGCGTTTCTATATCATCAACGCCGCCAAGCTGGCGCGCGAATGCCGGCTCGGCGCGCGCATCAACACCGTAATGCAGATGGCGTTTTTCCACCTGACGCAGATCCTGCCGAGCGACGTGGCGCTGCAACAGCTGCAAGACGCCATCGCCCGCAGCTACAGCAGCAAGGGTCAGGAGATCGTCGAGCGCAACTGGCAGGCGCTGGGTGCCACCCGCGCCGCGCTGACCGAGATCCCGCTGCAGCCGGTCGACGCCAGCAGCCCGATGCGCCCGCCGGTGGTCTCGGACGCCGCGCCGGACTTCGTCAAAACCGTCACCGCCGCGATGCTGGCCGGGCTGGGCGATGCGCTGCCGGTTTCCGCCTTCCCGCCGGACGGCACCTGGCCGGTGGGCACCACCCAATGGGAAAAGCGCAACATCGCCGAAGAGATCCCGGTATGGCAGCCCGACCTGTGCACCCAGTGCAACCACTGCGTCGCCGCCTGCCCGCACTCCGCCATTCGCGCCAAGGTGGTTCAGCCGGCGGAGATGGAGCACGCCCCTGCTTCCCTGCAGTCACTGGATGTCAAAGCGCGCGATATGCGCGGCCAGAAATACGTGCTGCAGGTAGCCCCGGAAGATTGCACCGGCTGTAACCTGTGCGTCGAGGTCTGCCCGGCGAAAGATCGCCAGAACCCGGAGATCAAGGCCATCAACATGGCTTCGCGCCTCGATAATCTGACGGCTGAGAAAGACAACTACGACTTCTTCCTGCAGCTGCCGGAAATCGATCCGACGCAGCTGGAGCGCATCGACATTCGCACTTCGCAGCTGATCACGCCGCTGTTCGAGTATTCCGGCGCCTGTTCCGGCTGCGGCGAAACGCCGTACATCAAGCTGCTGACCCAGCTCTATGGCGACCGTTTGCTGATCGCCAACGCCACCGGCTGTTCGTCGATCTACGGCGGCAACCTACCGACCACGCCTTACACCACCAACGCCGAAGGGCGCGGGCCCGCGTGGGCCAACTCGCTGTTCGAAGACAACGCCGAATTTGGCCTGGGCTTCCGTCTGACGGTCGATCAACATCGCGCACGGGTGCTGCGCCTGCTGAATTCGCTGGCGCCGCAGCTGCCGGAGCAGTTGGTCAATGCCTTGCAGATGGACGACGTGGCGCCGGAGCCGCGCCGTAAGCAGATCGCCGAACTGCGCACGCTGTTGGCGAGTCTCGAAGGCGAAGACGCGCGCCAGCTGGCGGCCGACGCCGACTACCTGGTGGATAAATCCATCTGGCTGATCGGCGGTGACGGTTGGGCCTACGACATCGGCTTCGGCGGTTTGGATCACGTGCTCAGCCTGACGGAAAACGTCAACGTGCTGGTGCTCGACACCCAATGTTACTCCAACACCGGCGGCCAGCAGTCTAAGGCCACGCCGCTCGGCGCGGTGACCAAGTTCGGTGAACACGGCAAGCGCAAGGCGCGCAAGGATTTGGGCGTCAGCATGATGATGTACGGCCATGTCTACGTCGCGCAGATCTCGCTGGGAGCGCAGCTTAACCAAACGGTGAAAGCGATTCAGGAGGCCGAAGCCTATCCGGGCCCGTCGCTGATCATCGCCTACAGCCCGTGCGAAGAGCACGGCTACGATCTGGCGCTCAGCCACGATCAGATGAAACAGCTGACCGCCACCGGCTTCTGGCCGCTGTACCGCTTCGATCCGCGCCGCAGCGCCGAGGGCAAGGCCGCATTGGCGCTGGACTCCCGGCCGCCGAACAGCAGCCTGTCGGAAACGCTGCTGAAAGAACAGCGTTTCCGCCGCCTGAACTCACAGCAGCCGGAAGTGGCCAGCGCGCTGTATCAGGCCGCCGAGAAAGAGCTGAAGGAGAAATACGACTTCCTCAGCCTGCTGGCCGGCAAGGCGGAAAAATCCGCCACTGAGTAATCCCCTTCAGGGCGCGAGCGATTCGCGCCCTGTTTTTCACATGCCGTTTGAATCAGCGGTGGCCCTCAATGCTCAAGGGCCTCACACTTAACGAGCCGCGCTTTTTTCTTTTATCCATTGCGCCATGACGCGTGTCGAGAATGGCTTATCCGTTCTAATCTCCGCTAAAGCACAAACCTTGTCTTTGAACGTGGCGCCCAGCGAAAATAGTTTCCCGTCATAGTAACAATAAAGTGCATCTCCCTTATCCTTGCCATCAAGACGCTCTTTTTGCTCTCGCGGTACCAGTACGACGGTTTCGGTCGGTTCGCTCAAACCAACAGGCATCGTGTCAAACGCCAGTGCGTTTTCTGCGTAAGCAAAAAACGATGCGCAAAGTCCAACAACAGTGATTCCTTTCATGCTCTCTGTGCCTCTCGGTGTAAGTTCTGACTGAGATGAGACCCGCACCGTGAAACAACGTTCCCTCGAAGCCGTCGTTCAAATGACGGCGAATGCTGTGAGCCGAAAAACCTGCTGGCATTCATCGCCACAATCCGTACCATACAGGCCTCGCGTCGGGCGCGTGGAAGCTGGATGATGAATAATGATCAAAATTGGCCGGTTGAATGGTAAACTCGCGGTCTACAACGCCATGCCCCTAGTGCCCCCCATTGAGAATGAGCACGATTTAAATGTCAGAAAAGCAATCCGTTAGCCAAAAAGAGCAGTACAACCTGAATAAATTGCAAAAGCGCCTGCGCCGCAACGTGGGCGAAGCGATCGCCGATTTCAATATGATTGAAGAAGGCGACCGCATCATGGTCTGCCTGTCCGGCGGTAAAGACAGCTACACCATGCTTGAGATCCTGCGCAACCTGCAGCAGAGCGCGCCGATTAACTTCTCGTTAATCGCGGTGAACCTCGATCAGAAACAGCCCGGCTTCCCGGAGCATATTCTGCCCGCCTACCTGGAAAGCCTGGGGGTGGAGTACAAGATCGTCGAAGAGAACACCTACAGCATCGTCAAAGACAAGATCCCGGAAGGCAAAACCACCTGTTCACTGTGCTCGCGCCTGCGTCGCGGCATTTTGTACCGCACCGCCACCGAACTGGGTGCCACCAAGATCGCGCTGGGCCACCACCGCGACGACATTTTGCAAACGCTGTTCCTCAACATGTTCTACGGCGGCAAAATGAAAGGCATGCCGCCCAAGCTGATGAGCGACGACGGCAAACACGTGGTCATCCGCCCGCTGGCCTATTGCCGCGAGAAAGACATCGAGCGTTTCTCTATCGCCAAAGCCTTCCCGATCATTCCGTGCAACCTGTGCGGCTCGCAGCCTAATTTGCAACGCCAGGTGATCGGCGACATGCTGCGCGACTGGGACAAGCGTTACCCTGGCCGATTGGAAACCATGTTCAGCGCCATGCAAAACGTGGTGCCTTCGCACCTGAGCGATATCAATCTGTTCGATTTCAAAGGCATTCACCACGGTAGCGCCGTGGTAGACGGCGGCGATTTGGCCTTCGATCGCGAAGACATCCCGATGCAACCGGTCGGTTGGCAGCCGGAAGACTCAGACGACGCGGTGCCAGCGCCAGAGCGGTTGAACGTGCTGGAAATCAAATAAGCCCCTCTCGCCGCTTGCCCTCTGCAAGCGGCGACATTCCCCGCTCTCGTCGATCTCGATCCTGTTCACAGTTTGCGCAAAATTTACTGGGCAGTGCCGTTTTTACCCTATACTGTTTATTTATACAGTCAATTGGAGAGCGCGCAATGAATATTACCCCCTGCCTGTCCCACGTCTCGCTAGGCTCCAACGATTTCGAGGCCGCCGCGGCCTTTTACGATCGTGCGCTGGCCGCCTTGGGTTGCCGACGCGTGTTGGAACATCCCGGCGCCATCGGTTACGGTCGCGACTACCCGGAGTTTTGGCTGCAGGTGCCGATTGACGGCCGGCCTGCCGCGCCCGGCAACGGCACGCACGTCGGCTTTTTCGCGACCAGCAAGCAACAGGTGGATGAATTCCATCGTCAGGCGCTGCTGGCCGGCGCCGTCGATGAGGGCGCGCCCGGTTCGCGGCCGCACTACGGTGAGGCTTACTACGGCTGCTTTGTTCGGGATTTGGATGGGCACAAGATTGAAGCCAGCTTCTGGGATGAAAGCGCGGCCTGAAACAGAGTAAAAGCCGAATAAAAAAATGCCGGTGATTAAACCGGCATTGTACGAATCAAATGTGCTATGCAGTAATTCAAAAATAAGAAAGTAAGACAATTATGGAGCGCAACGCCCATCGCTTGACGTTGCATTCACCTGCGAGAGAGATCATGCCCCATTTCTCCCGGCTAAATGTTGATATTGCTCAATGTTAACCGGGTTTTCGTCATTTTTGCCTACAACCAGCGGCTGCGCTTCAGCCACCAGGCGACGCCGCCCACCAGGGCCAGCAGCATCAGGCAAAAAGTGCCGAAGCCAAACGGCGCGCTGTTGCCCGGAATGCCGCCGAGGTTGACGCCAAACAGCCCGGTCAGGAAGGTGGTAGGTAAAAAGACCATTGCCAACAATGACATGGTGTAAGTGCGGCGGTTCATCGCGTCGGCCATCACCGTGGTGATTTCGTCGGACAAGATGGCGGTGCGCGCGATGCTGCCGTCCAGATCGTCCAATCCCCGCCCCAGGCGATCGGCGATGTCCTGCATGCGGCGGCGATCGTCGTCGCTCATCCATGGCAGGCGATCGCTGGCCAGCCGAGCGAACACGTCGCGCTGCGGCGCCATGTAACGGCGCAGCACGATCAGCTGTTTACGGATCAACGCCAGCTGGCCGCGCTCCGGCACCTGCTGCTCCAGCAAGGCGTCCTCCAGATCGATAATCTTGTCGTGCAGATCCTCGATAAATTCACTGGTGTGATCGGTCAACGCATCGGAAATCTCCACCAGCCAGCTGCCGCTGTTGGTCGGCCCGGCGCCGCTCTGCAGATCGTTCACCACCTGATCGATGGAGTACACCTTGCGGTGCCGGGTGGAGATAATCAGTTTATCGGTGATGTACACGCGGATGGTGACCAGTTGATCCGGCCGGGAGTTGGCGTTGAAGTTAATGCTGCGCAGGGTGATCATGGTGCCTTCACCCTGGCGGCTGACGCGCGGCCGCGAGCTTTCGCCTGAGAGCGCCTCGCGCACCGAATCCGGCAGCAGCGGCGTGGTGCTCAGCCATTCGGCGCTGGCCGGGTGCGCATAATCGAGATGCAGCCAGCACGGCGCGTCGCAGGTGATCTTGTCATCCTGCTCGATCGGCGTTACGCCCCCCTTGCCGTCCAGCTGGTAGGCATAAACCGCATCAGCGACCTGCAGCTCGCTCCCCTCAATCACATCCATTCATTTATCCCCTCACTCTTGCTTATGTTGCTGAGTCTAGCGTTAACACCTTGGAGATCAAAGGCCAAGCTGTAACGCCAGTTTTCACGCCGGACAAAAAGCGTGCTCTATACTTCAGGCGAAGCCACATTTGCGAACGGGTGAGGAACGACGATGGCGGGAAGTACTGAATCAGGCGCAAGACATTTTGCATTGAACCTAGCTGTGCTGCGGCGCCTGCTCTGTACCATGGCGGCGCTGCTGCTGTTCGCCAGCCAACCGCTGCGCGCGGAGCCGGCGCTGGAACGCATGTCTACCCCTTTACGGGTCGCGACGGCCGGCGGCAATTTTTCTTACTATGTCGCCCAGAAGCACAGTGCCCAGCCGCGTAACGCACTGGTGGTGATGCACGGTCATCCACGCGACGCCGTTAAAACGCTGCAAGCGGCGATCGACGCCGCGCAGGCGGCAGGAGCGGGAGACGATGCCTTACTGGCCGCCCCGCTGTTCCAGGTGCCGGAAAAACTCGCCGTCCACTGCCATTCCGCCGGTCTGCCCCAGCCGCAAGGCGGCGACGCCCTGTGGCGCTGCGGTTCCTGGATCGAGGGCGGTTTGGATAATGCCGGGAAGACTGGCTCATTCAACGCCATGGATAACCTGCTGGCCAATATGAAACGGCGCTGGCCGTCGCTGCAGACGATAACCGTGGCCGGTTTCTCTGCCGGCGCCCAGTTCGTGCAACATTATGTCGGCTTTGCCCATCCGCCAGGCGGGGTGCGGCTGCGCTATGTGGTGGCCGATCCTGGCAGCTGGCTCTATTTTGATAATCTGCGCCCCCAACCAATAAACGGGGGGAGCTGCGGCAGTGAAACAGCCTGCCGCTTCCGTTGGCAAACGCTGAACGCCGGCCAGTGCCCACAGGCCAACCGGTGGAAATACGGCCTGGAATCGCTTCCCGCTCACCTGCAGCGCACTGCCGATGCGGCCCGCGGGCGCTATGCCGCTGCGGATATCTCCTACCTGGCCGCCGCCGGTGATACCGGCACCGCGCCGGGCGCCTACTATCGGATACTCGACAAATCCTGCGCCGCCCAGCTGCAGGGCCCCTATCGATTGCAACGTGCCCTGGCCTATGCCGACTATGACCGGCGTTACCTGGTGCCGGATAAGCCGCATCGGTTAACGATCGTTCCCGGCTGCGGGCACAACGTCGCCTGCGTCTTTCCCGCCCCGGCGGCCAGGCAGGCGCTTTTCCCCATTAATGCAGACTAATAATAACGGCAATGAAATAAACCATTGCCGATAAATCAGGCAATATCGCCGATAAAGCGCTGGCAAAGCCGTTATTATTATGACTTAACATATTGCTATCAATTTTAATTCAAAATGATAATAATAAATCAACACAAAGCTGTTTCAGCGCAAATTTTAGGGGCATATACTTTTCTCACTACGAGGAGGTAGTTATGTTACGCGACCATTTAAAAATAAACGCCAGCGATACGCTGGAAAAAATCAGTAATATCCATTTGCAAAACCAGGGCCAGGAAGAGATCAGTGAGTTTGTGGTGAAGAACGCCGCCGGCCTGCAGATTGGCAAGGTCTCCGTCCACGATCGTTTCAGCACCCGACGCTCGTACCCCACCAGCTACCGCATCACCCAGACCGACATGAGCGGCCGTGTGGTGGTGGATGCCATGCGGGACTGTCTATAAGCGTAACCTCTCTCTGAAATAACGAAATAATCATATGATGATGGCAACCCTGTTTATTATTAAACGGGGTTTATCGCGTGGGAAAATTAATTATCGCCTTCGTTGCATCGTCGCTAAAATAAAGCCCCCGCATTAGGCGGGGGCGATAAATAAATCGACTCAGTGTTTGATGATATACATCGTCTGGCTGTAGGCCACGTCTTCCGGGTTGGTGATCGGGTAGCCTTTTACCCACGGTTTGATCAGGCGGCCGTTGGTGTACTGGTAAATCGGCGCGATCGGCGCCTGGTCGGCAATGATCTGCTCCATCTTGTTGTAATCGGCGGTCACCGCCGCCGGATTGGTTTCCCGCCCCGCCTGCGCCAGCAGCTTGTCGTAGTCCGCGTTCTTGAACTTGGCGATGTTGCCGCTGTGGGTCGAGGTCAGCAGTGACAGGAAGGTCGACGCTTCGTTATAGTCACCCACCCAGGAGGCGCGGATCACGTCGAAATTACCGGTGTTGCGGCTGTCGATATAGGTTTTCCACTCCTGGTTTTGCAACTTGACGTCAATGCCGAGCTTCTTCTTCCACATCGAGGCCACGGCGATGGCGATCTTCTGGTGGCTTTCCGAGGTGTTATACAGCAACGTCAACTTCAGCGGGTTGTTCGGGCCGTAGCCGGCCGCCTGCAGCAACGCCTTGGCCTGCGCGTCCAGCTCCGCCTGCGATTGCTGTTGCAGCAAACTCGCCTCCGGTTTGAACCCGGCGGTCACGTCCGGCGTGAAGTGATAGGCCGGTTTTTCGCCGGTGCCCAGCACTTTTTCCGCGATAATCTTGCGATCGATGGCGTAGGACAAGGCCTGGCGCACCCGCACGTCGTTGGTCGGCGCGCGCTGGGTGTTGAACGCGTAGTAATAGGTGCCGAGCTGATCCGGTGTGTACACCTGCCCCGGAATGTCTTTCAGCAGCTTCTGATACATGTTTTTCGGGAAGGATTCGGTGATATCGATGTCACCTGCCAGGTAACGCTTGGTGGCGTTGGATTCCTGGTTGATGGGTACGAAGGTCACTTTGGTCAGCACGGTATGCGCATGATCCCAGTAATGATCGTTAGGCGTCAGCACCAGCTTCTCGTTCACCACCCGCTCCTGCAGTTTGAACGCGCCGTTGCCCACCAGATTGCCGACCTTGGTCCAGTCGTTGCCATATTTTTCCACCACCGCCTTATTCACCGGGAACAGGCTGAAGTTGGCCGTCAGGCTGACGAAATAAGGCACCGGCTTGTCCAGCTGCACTTTGAGCGTGTAGTCGTCCGGCGCCGACACGCCCAAGCGATCGGCCGGCAATTTGCCGCTGATGATCTGCTCGGCGTTCTGGATCCCCGCCAACTGCGCGAACCAGGCGAACGGCGACAGGTTTTTCGGCTCTACCAGCCGCTGCCAGCTGTAGACGAAATCCTTCGCCGTGACAGGGTCACCGTTTGACCACCGCGCGTCTTTACGCAGATGGAAAATGTAAGTCTGGTTGTCGCTGGTCTGCCAGCGCGTGGCGACGCCGGGGATCACTTTCCCGTTGGCGTCCTGATTGACCAGCCCTTCGAACAAATCGCGCGCCAGCTGGGCCTCCGGCAGGCCAACCGCTTTAATCGGATCGAGCGAGGCCGGTTCGTCTTTAATGTGGCGCACGATTTCCTGTTTGGCCGCCAGCGCGGTGCCCGGGGGAACCTGCGCCGCCATGGCGCTGCTCATACAGGCGCCGATCGCCGCCGCGCAAAGCGCCAAACGAAAACCTCGTTGCATTTTTCTTCCCGTCATTATGATGTTCCCCCGTTAACCATCTGAATTTTTTATCATATAGCACAAGATCCGTCCGGCCTAGCGCTCACGGCCGAGAAGTTGCAAAAAGTGCGATTCAGGCGATAAAAAACCCGTGCGGCGCAGGGCGGCACGGGCGGTGTTTGCAGCAGCGACCGTCAGTCGTACAGGTGGATGCTGTTGATGCGGTAGCTGAACTCTTCGCCTTCTTCTTCATCGAACACGGTGAAAAAGCCTTTCTCGGCCAGCGGGCGGGCCGAAATATCGGTTTTTTGCAGCTGGCGCGCGTCGGCGTCGTCGTAGCCGTAATCAAGGTAGAAGACATCTTTCTGGTAATCGATATGCAGGGTGAACGGATAATTCGATTCGTCCCCGCGCCCATCGTCGTTTTTCACCACGCCGAACCACTCCCCCTGACGGATCTGGTTTTCAGCGTCCACGCCGCACAGCAGCGTGATGGTGTCATTTTCATTTTCGCTATAGCTGGCGATGATTCTGGCTACTGGCATGTTAAATCCTCTTGCGGGTGATTGGCTTAGCACTGCCGTTAGTATAACAACAGCGTCAGGCCAGGTGCGGTTTAATTGGCGTTTTCGCCGCCGCCGCGTCACAGATCGCGCAAACGCCGCACAATTGCGATGGGAAAGATGCCTCAAAGCGTAATACACTGAATAAAATGACAATGACTCTCGGCCTTTTACTCAGGGACAACACCATGACCGAACATCGACCGCGCAGTGAACGTGGCCAGTTGGCCGTCGCAGGAGAGAACTACGGCAGCTCGCTGCTGGGCGCGCCGCTGCTCTATTTCCCGGCGGCGGTCAGCGGCCCGGAGACTGGCCTTATCATCGCCGGCACCCACGGCGATGAGAGCGCCGCCATCGTGACCCTGTCCTGCGCGCTGCGCAGCATCGCCCCCGAGCGGCTGCGGCACCACGTGGTGCTGGCGGTCAACCCCGACGGCTGCCAACTGGGGCTGCGCGCCAATGCCAACGGCGTCGATCTGAACCGCAACTTCCCGGCCGCCAACTGGCGCTCCGGCGACACCGTCTACCGCTGGAACAGCGCGGCGCCGGTGCGCGACGTCAAGCTCTCCACCGGCGGGCGCCCCGGTTCCGAACCGGAAACTCAGGCGCTGTGTCACCTGATCCATCGCCTGAAGCCGCACTGGGTGGTGTCGTTCCATGAGCCGCTGGCCTGCATCGAAGATCCCGCCAGCTCGCGGCTCGGCGTTTGGCTGGCGCACAAGTTCGAGCTGCCGCTGGTGACCAGCGTCGGTTATGAAACGCCCGGTTCGTTCGGCAGCTGGTGCGCGGATCTGTCGCTGCCGTGCATCACCGCCGAATTCCCGCCGATCTCCGCCGATGCCGCCAGCGAGCGCTACATCGACGCGATGACCGAGCTGCTGACCTACCCGAATTAATCCCTACGGGGCGATATCGACGATCGCCCCGCATTCGAACGCCAGGCCCGGTTCGACGTCCCGCGCCAGCCAGGTCGGGCCGTCCAGATCGACGAAGCGCGCCGCCGGCGCCAGCGGCAAGGCGGCGGATATCGCCCGCGACGTACATAACATGCAGCCGAGCATGATGGCGAACCCTTGTTCGCGCGCGGCCTGCGCCAGCGCCAACGCCTCGGTCAAGCCGCCGGTTTTGTCCAGTTTGATGTTGACCATCTGATAGCGCTGCGCCAGCCGAGGTAGATCGGCGCGGGTGTGGCAGCTTTCATCGGCGCAGATCGGCAGCGGATGAATAAAGTGCTCCAGCGCGGCATCGTCACCGGCCGGAAGCGGCTGCTCCAGCATCGCCACACCGAGATCGGCCAGCAGCTGGCAGCGCGCCGCCAGCCCTTCCGCCTGCCAGGATTCATTGGCGTCGACGATCAGCGTCGCCTGGGGTACCGCAGCGCGGATCGCGACCAATCGTTCGCTGATATAGTGATCGTCGAGTTTGATCTTCAGCAACGTAGCGCCCTGCTGCTCCAGTTCACGCGCGGCGAAGGCCATCGCTTCCGGCGTGCCGATGCTGACGGTCTGCGCCATACGGATATGCGCCGGGGCCGTCACGCCGCTGAGATGCCACAGGCTCTGCCCGTGAAGGCGGCACTCGAGATCCCACAGCGCCGAATCCAGCGCGTTGCGGGCTGCGCCCGCCGGCATCTGCACCCGCAGCTGTTCGCGGGTCATGCCTTGTGCGATCGCCGGCGCCATCTCCGCCAGCTGCGCCATCACCGACTCCTCGCTTTCGCCGTAGCGCGGGTACGGCGTGCACTCACCGATGCCGCGCACGTCCTGCTGTTCGATTTCGACCACCACCACCCGAGCTTCGGTGCGGCTGCCGCGCGCAATCACGAAGGCGGTATGCAGCGGCCAGGCTTCCGGGTAAAAACGCATGTCTCTCATAACGGCTCCTGAGCGAAAACTGCGCATTCAGCCAGGCTGATGCGCCGGTGATGTTTTATAGAACAGCCTAATATATACAACTATTTAGCAAACTTTGATATCCAATCCGCCCCGGTTGTCATAAACTGGCGCCAGGGTGTGAACCTGATGTTAAATGCCGTTGCCGGTGCGCCGTTTCATCAGGTTCATACCCTTTGTATAAACACCTGTAAAAGGAATCTAGCAATGACTCAGACAGTACATTTTCAAGGCAATCCGGTCAGCGTAGCGGGCAAACTGCCACAGCAGGGCGAACAGGCCAAGGCCTTCTCACTGGTTGCCAAAGACCTGTCAGACGTGGCGCTGAGCAGCTTCGCGGGTAAACGCAAAGTCCTGAACATCTTCCCAAGCATCGATACCGGCGTCTGCGCGACTTCGGTGCGTAAATTCAACCAGCTGGCCAGCGGCCTGGATAACACCGTGGTGCTGTGCATCTCCGCCGATCTGCCGTTCGCGCAGTCTCGCTTCTGCGGCGCGGAAGGCCTGAGCAATGTGGTCACCCTGTCCACCCTGCGCGGCGCCGAGTTCAAGCAGGCGTACGGCGTCGAAATCGCCGAAGGCCCGTTGGCAGGCCTGACCGCGCGTGCGGTCGTGGTGCTGGATGGCCAGGACAACGTGCTGTACAGCGAGCTGGTGAACGAAATCACCACCGAGCCGGACTACGACGCAGCGCTGGCTGCGCTGAAATAACAAAGCCGGCGAACGCCGGCTTTGGAAACCCGTTAAAGGCGCCGCAAGGCGCCTTTCTTATTCCTCGCCCTCGGCGCCGCCTTTACGGCTGCTCAGGCCATACTCGCGCAGCTTGTTGGCGATGGCGGTATGGGAAACGCCCAGGCGCTTCGCCAGCTTGCGGGTGCTGGGATAGGTGCGATACAGGCGCGTCAGCACCGAGCGCTCGAAACGCTTGCTGATGTCGTCCAGCGAGCCGTCCAGCACCTCGTCGCCCAGCGACATCTCCACCTCGAACTCCGGCAACACGATATCCTGCGGCCGCAGCTCATAGCCTTCGGTTTGCGTCAGCGCGCGGTAGATGGCGTTTTTCAGCTGGCGCACGTTGCCCGGCCAGCCGTACTTGCTGAGGAAGCCGCCCAGATCGCTCGCCAGCTTGGGCCGCGCCACACCCTGCTCATCGGCGAAGCGCGCCACGAACAGCTCGGTCAGCGGCATGATGTCCTGCGGACGCTCGCGCAGCGGCGGGATGGTGATGGTCAGCACGTTGAGGCGGTAATAGAGGTCTTCGCGGAATTCACCGCGCTGCACCAGCTCGGTGAGGTTTTTCTGGGTGGCGCAGATCACGCGCACGTCGACGTGCACCTCATGCTCTTCGCCAACGCGACGGAAGGTGCCGTCGTTGAGGAAACGCAGCAGTTTGGTCTGCATGCGCGGCGACATTTCGCCGATCTCATCCAGCAGCACCGAACCGCCATTGGCCTGCTCGAAGAAGCCTTTCTTGCCTTCCAGCGCGTTGGGATAAGCGCCCGGCGCATGGCCGAACAGCTCGCTCTCCACCACGTCATCCGGCAGTGCAGCGCAGTTCAGCGCCAGGAACGGCTGTTTGCCGCGCGGGCTGCGCAAATGGCAGGCGCGGGCCAAAATATCCTTGCCGGTACCGGTATCGCCGACGATCAGGAGCGGCGCATCGAGCATCGCCAACTTGCGCGCCTGCTCCAGCACGTGGCGCATCTTGGCGCTTACCGCGACGATGTGGTCGAATTCGGTATCGTCGTTCACCGACAGATTTTGCAGCTGGCGGCCCATGCGCGCGGTGGACTTCAGCATCACCACCGCGCCGACCGCGGCCGGCTGCTGCTGTTCGTCTTCCAGATAGATGGGCGTGATGTCCATCAGGAAGTCCTGGCTGCGAATCACCACCCGCTCGGAGTGCGGCGCCGTATGCTCGCTCTCCAGCCAGCGGCTGAAGTTATAGCCGCCGATCAGCGCTCCGGCGGTCTGGTTGCGGATCTTGTCTTCGTTCAGGCTGAACAGCGCCTGTGCCGCCGGGTTGGCCAGCTCGACCTTGCCCTTCATATCGATAGAGAACACCGGTTCCGGCATCGATTCCAGCAGCGCACGCAGCGCGCGATGCTCGCGTTCGGAAGGCATAAAGCTGACGGTGCGCACGTCGGTTACGCCGGCGATGCGGCGGATCTCCGCCATCAGCGCGCGGAAAGTATCGAAATTCAGCTGGGAGAAATTGAGGTAAATGCGGCCGATGGGATCGATCTCGATGCCACGTAAGTCAATGCTGCGCGATACCAAAAGATCGAGTAATTCTCGAGTGAGACCGAGGCGGTCTTCGCAAAATACTTCCAAACGCATCAGTGTTGGCCTTATCTCTGCAGGTGCGGGGATCGTTGACGATGATGATACTCCCTCGCACCGGGCGGTAGAAGCGATCTGTCAGCAAAAGTTGACAGAACTCTGATTTATTGCCGTGGTTGCTGATTTTAAACGCAAGCGGATAACAGCATCGGCGTCATTTTAGCCTACAAACAGAGAGTTATCACAACCAGAATTAATTTTGCAGAGATTTATCATGCACTCACAGGGGGATCGACTGTCGTCAAGTCTCGATTACGTTCGGCGTCGGCGCCGTTGAGAAAACGGCGCTCCTGAGAGCGCCGTCGTGGGGTCATTTGGCCTTGCCGTCGCTCTTTTTCAGCGTGTCTTTCAACTGGCCGATCAGCTGGCTGCGGAAATCGCCAAGCTTCGGCTTTTCCCCTTCCAGCCACGGCAGCGGGCGGCACAGCTCCATCGCCTTGATGCCCAGCCGCGCGGTCAACAAGCCGGCGCCGATGCCCTGCGCCGCGCGCGCCGACAGCCGCGCCGCCAGATCCTGCGACATCCAGTCCATGCCTACTTCGCGCACCAGCTCGGAAGCGCCGGCGAAGGCGATGTTCAACAGCACCAGCCGGAACAGACGAATGCGGCTGAAGTAGCCCAGCTCGATGCCGTACAGCGCGGCGATGCGGTTGATCAAACGGATGTTGCGCCAGGCGATAAACGCCATATCCACCAGCGCCAACGGGCTGACGGCGATCATCAGCGTCGACTCGGCGGCGGAGCGACTGATTTCGCGCCGCGCCTGGTTATCGAGCACCGGCTGCACCAGTTTGGCGTACAGCTCCACCACTTCACGATCGTTTTGCGTTTCATGCAGCGACGCCTGCCAGCGCTGTAGCGCCGGATGCCCCTGATCCAGCCCGGCCTGACGCGCCAGCTTCTCGCAGAATTCGCGCCCTTGCCCCAGCCCGTGGCTATGCAACAGCTCGCGCGCCACGTCGCGCTCTTCCGCGCGCTGGCGCAGCCGATACAAACGCCGCCACTCGGTGACCACCGAGCCGACGCCGGCGAACACGATAAGGCCGCCGGCCACGCCGCCGCCCATGGCGATCCAGTCCTGCTGCACCCAGGCGGTATGCACCCACTGCACGCCCTGCGCCACCACGCTGACGCCGAACAGCGCCAGGCCGGCGGTGACCATTTTGCGCCACAGGCTGCGTTTAGGTTTCAGCGCGGCGTTGATGATGCCTTCGGCGCGCCCTTCTTCCTCTTCCTGCTGCAGCTCCGGCGCCGCCGGGAAAAAGCTTTCCGCCTGTTCGGCATCGAAAGCGACGCCGGCGCGCAACGCCGGCTCCTGCGGCGGCTGCAGCGGCTCGTCAAAATCGATACGCGGTTTGATCGGCTCGCTCATCGCAATTTGTCTCCCAATAAAAACTCCATCACCGCATCCAGACGAATGTGCGGCAACGGGCTGTCCACGCTTATGGCGCGCGGACGAAACTCATCGAAGTGGAACCCCTGGCTCTGCCAGAACGCCGGCCCCGGCAGGCGCGCGGGCACTTCGCCGGGGAACACCGTCAGCGGCGCGCCGTCGCTCAGGCGGTTGCCCTTCAGCGCCGGAATGCGTTGCCCCTGATGATCGACGATGCCGCTCTCGGTCGCCTGCACCGAGGCCAGGCCGACGCAATCCATGCTGATGCCCTCGAACGCCGCGTTCTGCCACGCCTCTTGCACCAGCTGTTGCAGCAACGAGACCAGATTGGCGTGCTGATCGGCGGTGATATGGTCCGCCTTGGTGGCGGCGAACATCAGTTTGTCGATGGTCGGCGAGAACAAGCGGCGAAACAGCGTGCGCTTGCCGTAATGGAAGCTCTGCATCAGCTGGGTCAACGCCAGACGCATGTCGTTGAACGCCTGCGGGCCGCTGTTGAGTGGCTGCAGGCAGTCGACCAGCACAATTTGCCGATCGAAACGGACGAAATGCTCTTTGTAGAAGTTTTTGACGATCGACTGGCAGTAGTAGTTGAAGCGAGCGCGCAACATGCCGATGTTGGTGTGTTTGTCGGCCTGCGCCAGCTTCGATTCGCCGATCGCGGCCACGTCAGGCCAGGGGAAAAACTGCAGCGCCGGCGCGCCGGCCATATCGCCCGGCAGCACGAAACGCCCCGGCTGAATGAAGTGCAGCCCTTCGCTTTTGCAGCGCAGCAGGTAATCGGTGTAGGCCTGGGCGATCGCCGCCAGGCGGTTTTCATCGGCCGGGGCCAGCGGATCGCAGGCCTTGCACAGCTCAAGCCAGGGCTTGGCCCATTCGGCGCGTTCGCCCTGCAGCAGCCCGGTCATCTGGCGCGACCAGGCCAGGTAATCCTGCTCGAGCATCGGCAGATCCAGCAACCATTCGCCGGGATAATCGACGATCTCCAGGTACAGCGTGGAGGTGTCTTTGAAGTGGCGCAGCAGCGAGTCGTTGGAGCGGTAACGCAGCGCCAGACGAATTTCGCTGACGCCGCGCGTCGGCGTCGGCCAGGCCGGCGGCGTGCCGTACAGCTGCGCCAGCCCTTCGTCATAGGTGAAACGCTGGATGCCGAGATCGCGCTGCGGGATGCGTTTGACGCCCAGCAGGCGCTCTTCACGCACCGGTGAAAACAGCGGCATGCGCGCGCCGCTGTGCACATGCAGCAGTTGGTTGACGAAGGCGGTGATAAAGGCGGTTTTGCCGCTGCGGCTCAGGCCGGTCACCGCCAGGCGCAGATGGCGATCCATTCCGCGGTTGACCAGCGAGGTTAACTCATTTTGCAGTCGTTTCATTGCTCTCCTTGACGTAACGCCCGAATGCCTTGTTCAGGCCTTTACGGAACAGCGGTTCCAGCACCAGCGCCAACACGAAGCGCACCGGTTTGCGGCCGACGGTCTTCAACAGCCAGCCGGCGGCGCCCGCCGGGCCATAGTTCAATAACGCTATGATGATGACTTTAGCCAATGTCTTCAACATTGCCGCCGCTCCTCGTTTAAATCCACCCGTTTTGGCGGTGTTCGCGACATCGATTTTATTCATGACAATGCCCTCCGGCACAAGACGATTAAGGTTACATTTATGGGATAACGGCGGCGAAGATACCCGGCCTGTGCAGGCCGGGTATCGCAAGAAGGGTTACAGCTTGCGGAAACGGCTCTGTACGCCGAAGGTATCGGACGTCACGTAGCGCTCGACCTGGCGCAGCTGCTGCTCGCCGCTGCCCAGCTCATACTCCAGCTGATCGAGCAGCTGGCGCGGCGTCTTCTGATGCTCGCCTTCGAAACGGCTGGCCGGCGCTTCATCCAACACGAACACCAGCGCGATATAGGCCACCAGCGTGAAGAAGAACAGCCCGAAGAACAGCGACAGCACCACCATCACGCGGATCAGGCGCACCGGCACGTCGAAATAGTGGGCCAAACCGGCGCAGACGCCTTTCACCATGCCTTCTTCGGGAACGCGATAAAGCTTTTTACTGCCCAGCGTCGTGCTCATCAGGACTGTCTCCAGTTCGGGTGTTCCGTATCGAGGATCTCTTCCAACGCCTGAATGCGTTCACGCATGCGTTTGGCGTCTTCCGCCAGCTGCGCCAGGCGCTGCATTTCTTGCTGACTCAGCTGGATGCCGGTCTGTTGCCGATTGCTGTAATGCAGCCAAAGCCAAATCGGCGCGACAAACAGCACGAAAATTGTCAGCGGAATGGCAAGTAATAAAGCACTCATTGTTATTCCTTCTTATCGGGTCCTGGATAGGCGGCCACCTCCGGCGTGTGGCCGCGGTTCGCCTTACTCTGAGCGGTTCATCTTGGCTTTCAGCGCCGCCAGTTGCTCACTGATGGCGTCGTCGGCCTTCAGTTCGGCAAACTCTTGGTCCAGCGACTTCTTTTTACCGATGCTGATGCTTTCCGCCTCGGCTTCCATGTGGTCGATACGGCGCTCGAACTGTTCGAAACGCGCCATCGCCTCATCCAGCTTGCCGCTATCGAGCTGGCGGCGCACGTCACGGGAAGAAGACGCGGCCTGATGACGCAGCGCCAGCGCCTGCTGCCGCGCGCGGGTTTCGGTCAGCTTGTTTTCCAGCTCGCCGATTTCGCTCTTCATGCGCGCCAGCGTTTCTTCTACGGTCGCCACTTCCTGCGTCAGCGTGGCGATCAGATCGGCCACCTTTTGTTTTTCGATCAGCGCCGCACGGGCCAAGTCTTCTTTATCTTTGCGCAGCGCCAGTTCGGCTTTTTCCTGCCAGTCGCTTACCTGGTTTTCACCCTGCTCAATGCGACGCAGCAGCTGCTTTTTCTCCGCCAGCGCGCGCGCCGACGTAGAGCGAACTTCAACCAGCGTGTCTTCCATCTCTTGGATCATCAACCGCACCAGCTTCTGCGGATCTTCCGCCTTGTCCAGCAAGGTGTTGATGTTGGCGTTCACGATGTCGGCAAAACGAGAAAAAATACCCATAATTCACTTCCTCTTGGTTCTGATGGCGTCTGAAGCGCCGCGTTAAGTCGTACAGCTTGCCCAAAGATATAATCAAAACCCGTGCCAACTTTTATGTTATTGAAAAGTAACGAATATTATTTTTTGACTCTCTGCGCGCTTGCTGTAGAGTGATTATTTTCACCAAACATTGGCGAATTTCATCATGAACGAACAGCCAGAGAATTTGTTGGGCGAGGCAAACGCCTTTGTCGAAGTCTTGGAGCAAGTCTCCCAGGTCGCCAAGCTGAACAAGCCGGTGCTGGTGATCGGCGAGCGCGGCACCGGCAAGGAGCTGATCGCCCACCGTCTGCACTACCTCTCCAACCGCTGGCAAGGGCCCTTCATCTCGCTTAACTGCGCGGCGCTGAATGAAAACCTGCTGGATTCCGAGCTGTTCGGCCATGAGGCCGGCGCGTTTACCGGCGCGCAAAAGCGCCATCTGGGGCGCTTCGAGCGCGCCGACGGTGGCACGCTGTTTCTCGATGAGCTGGCGACCGCGCCGATGCTGGTGCAGGAGAAATTGCTGCGGGTGATCGAATACGGCCAGCTGGAGCGCGTGGGCGGCAGCCAGCCGCTGCGGGTAGATGTGCGCCTGGTGTGCGCCACCAACGACGATCTGCCGGCGCTGGCGGCGGCGGGCAAGTTCCGCGCCGATCTGCTGGATCGGCTGGCGTTCGACGTGGTGCAGCTGCCGCCGCTGCGCCAACGGCGGCCCGATATCATGCTGTTGGCCGAGCATTTCGCCATTCAAATGTGCCGCGAGCTGGCGCTGCCGCTGTTTCCAGGCTTTACCGAGCATGCCAGGCGAACGTTGCTCGAGTATGGCTGGCCGGGCAACGTGCGCGAACTGAAAAACGTGGTGGAGCGCTCGGTTTATCGCCACGGCGACAGCGACAGCCCGCTGGGCGACATCGTCATCAACCCGTTTGCACCACGCGAGGCCACGCCGGTCGCGCCCGTTCCTGAAGACGCCGGCGCGTTACCGCCGCTGCCGCTGGATTTGAAACACTGGCAGCTCGAGCAGGAGAAGGCATTGATCGAAGCGGCGCTGCAGCAGGGGCGCTTCAATCAGCGCAAGGCGGCGCAGCTGCTGGGGCTCACCTATCACCAGCTGCGCGGCATGCTGAAAAAGCATGCGCTGCTGCAAAACGGCGAAGCGGACGAGGAATAACAGGCAAAAAAAAAGCCAGCACCCGAGCTGGCTTAAAAAACACTGGAAGCAATGTGAGCAATGTCGTGCCTTCCACATCAGAGCCGCAAACTGTGGCCTTCCGTGAACTGCCAGGCGATGATAATAGTTATCAGTATCGTCTGTAAAGCACTTTGTTGAGAATTTTTCTCATTACCACACGAAGATTGCGCAATTACCACTCAGGGAACGGGTCTGCCATGTCCAGCCAATAGTCCACGCCGGCGGCCATTTCATCGTCGCTCAGCAGGCAGTCGTCCAGCAAACGCACGATCGTCGCCTGCTGCAAATGCTGGCCGATAAACACCAGTTCCTGGCGCATATCGCCGAACGGCTCCACCCATTTTTCCTGAATGTGCGCCCGCGCTTCGGGATCCTGCGGCCAATTATCTTGCGGAATGGCGCGCCAAAAGGTGCCCGCGAGGCCGTAGTGGGCGATGCCCCCTGCCTGGCTCCACTGCCCGGCCTGCCGCGGCCGCGTCGCCAGCCAGAAAAAGCCTTTCGAGCGCAGCAGCTTGCCGCCGCCCCAGTCGCCGTTGATCACGCGGTAAAACTTGTCCGGCGCAAACGGCCGCCGCGCCTGATAGACGAAGCTGCTGATGCCGTAGTTTTCCGTTTCCGGCACGTGTTCGCCGCGCAGCTCTTTCAGCCAGCCGGGCGCCTGCTGCGCCTTTTCAAAGCTGAAGCTGCCGGTATTCAGCACCGCCTCCAGCGGCAGTTTGCCCGGCGCGATCGGCACAATGCGGGCATCGGGGTTCAGGCTGGCCAGCAGCGCCATCACTTCGCCCTGCTGGGCTGGCGTCAACAGATCGGTCTTGCTGACCAGGATCACGTCGCAGAACTCAATTTGCTCAATCAGCAGATCCGCCACGCTGCGCAGATCGTCCTCGCCCAGGCTTTGGCCGGCCTCCTGCAGGCTTTGCGCCTGCTGGTACTGCTGGATGAAATTCACCCCGTCGACCACCGTCACCAGGGTATCCAGCCGGGCGAACTGCGACAGGCTTTCGCCCTTTTCGTCCTCAAAGGTAAAGGTTTCCGCCACCGGCAGCGGCTCGGAGATGCCGCTCGATTCGATCAGCAGGTAATCGAAACGCCCGTCCTGCGCCAGTTCACGCACCGATACCAGCAGATCTTCGCGCAGCGTGCAGCAAATGCAGCCGTTGCTCATCTCCACCAGCTTCTCTTCCTGGCGATCGAGATGCACGGCATTTTCCACCAGCGCGGCGTCGATGTTCACCTCGCTCATGTCGTTGACGATCACCGCCACGCGCATGCCCTGCCGGTTGTTCAGGATGTGGTTCAGCACCGTGGTTTTGCCGGCGCCGAGAAAGCCGGAAAGCACGGTCACGGGAAGTTGTTTCATGGGAGCCTCATTAAAATTCATTGCGTAATGCCTGGTAACCGCGCACCAGCTCGACGTTGGTGGCGGCCACTTCTTCCGAAAACTGCAGCGCGCCGCGATCGACCTGGCGATAGCGCGACAGGTCGCTGTCCGGCCCTACGCGCTCGGTCGAGGGGATATAGCGGTTTTCAGGCAGCGTCACGCCGTCCACCACCGCGTTGTAACGCACCACGCAGCCGGACTGGATGTGGCAATTGAACAGCACGCTGTTGAAACCGATAAACACCCGATCGTCGATGCGACACGGGCCGTGGACGATGGCGCGGTGGGCGATCGAGCTGTAACGGCCAATGGTGACCGCCGCCCCGCTCTTGGAGTGGATCACCACGCCGTCCTGAATATTGGAGTGCGAGCCGATGACGATCGGCTCCATGTCGCCGGCGGCGTTCAACTCGTCGGCGCGGATCACCGCGTAAGGGCCGACGTAAACGAAATCTTCGACGATCACCCGGCCGCAAATAATGGCGGTGGGATCGATGTAGGCCAGCGGCGAGACCTGCGGCAGATGGCCGCTGGGATTTTTACGCAGCATGATTTTCTCCCCGCCAGCTCAACTCCGCCACCGCATTGTGGGCATGCAGGCTCTCCTGATGCTCGACGCGCAGCGAGAAGGCGCGGTAATCGCACTGGCTGCGCAGCATGCGATACAGACGGCGCGCCGCATCTTCGCAAAACATCAGGTTCTGACCGTTGGCCAGCGCGAAGGCCTGCTCGTCGCGGCGTTTCACCAGCGTTTGTACCGGCGTGCCCAGCGCGTGTTCGATGCGGTCGATCAATTTCACCGGTTCGAACGCCCGTTCATTCTCGGGCGTCACGGTGACCCAGGCCCAGCTGCGCTGGCTGTGAGGGGTGGCCGGCATTCCCTGCTCCAACAGCCACTCGCTCACCTGCCGTTGGCTGACCCGCTCCGCCGCCTGTTCAAAATCAAACTGAAACTGTTGCTGCGCCAACTGACGGCTGAGCGCCGCCGAACTCGGGCAGGTAGAGGAGTAAGGCACACCGACGGTCAGCGCCAGCGTCAGCGTGTTCGTCAGGGTCGCCTCAATGCGCAGCGGGTAAGCCTTCCAGCCGCGCTGCGGCGACAGCAACGCCGGGCGCGACAACAGCAGCTCGCCGCCGATCGCCAGTTTGGCGCGATCGCTGTGTTCCGGCTGCGAATCCAGAAAGGCCTGCAGCGTTCGGCCGATGCGCTGCGGCGTCAGCTCGCCCTGCGTCAATTCATCCAGCGCCAGATACAGGCGCGACATGTGAATACCGCGTTCGCCCGCCGCTTCGGCGCGCAGGTTGATGCCGGCGTCGACTGTGGCCATCAGTGGCTTGCCGGCCAGCTCCAGCGGCAGTGCGATCCCTTGCATCCCGACCCAATCGAGCCCGACATCACTCATTTCGCCGCGCCATGCCTGAGCGTCCGGCAGCGAACGGCGTGGTGGAAGTGCAACTTCGTTCATACATCCCCTTGCGTTATTGTGACTTTGCCGGGGAACGGTATCATGATTTTGTTATGTTATAACATATCAAATAAGATTTTTTTCACGCCGTTGGGCGACCTGATTAATCAAGTAGCAGAAAACTCAGCGATTTTGCTCAATGGATTGGGCTGCCGGTCAGAGTGCGATACACTAACGCTATTGCTGATTAACCCATGAGCCCCTATGCGTGGTTTACCCCTTTGGATAGTGTCGTTGTGCTTTACCGGCTCCGCCTTGGCCGCGACAACACCGCCCGCGCCCGCCGCGGCGCCGCTGCCGGACATTCGCCAGAGCGGCTTTGTCTATTGCGTCAGCGGCATACTGAATACCTTTAACCCGCAAATGGCCAGCAGCGGCCTAACGGTGGATACCCTGGCCGCCCAGCTGTACGATCGTCTGCTGGATGTCGATCCCTACACCTACCGGCTGATCCCCGAGCTGGCGCAAAGCTGGGAAGTGTTGGACAACGGCGCCACATACCGCTTCCATCTGCGCAAGGACGTGCCGTTCCAGACCACCGCCTGGTTCACGCCCACCCGCAAGATGAACGCCGACGACGTGGTGTTCAGTTTCGCGCGCGTATTTGACCAAAAACACCCGTATCACGACGTCAACGGCGGCGAATACCCCTATTTCGACAGCCTGCAGTTCGGTGATTCAGTGCAGAGCGTGAGAAAGCTCGACGACTACACGGTGGAGATCCGCCTGCAGTCGCCGGACGCCTCGTTCCTGTGGCACCTGGCGACCCACTACGCGCCGGTGCTGTCCGCTGAATACGCCGACACGCTGGCGCGCGAAGGCCACCAGGAGCTGATCGACCGCGAGCCGGTCGGCAGCGGCCCGTTCCTGCTCAATGAATACCGCTCGGGGCAATATATTCGCCTGGCGCGCAACGCCGCCTACTGGAAAGGCCTGCCGCGCATGCCGCAGGTGGTGATCGATCTGGGCGCAGGCGGCACCGGCCGCCTTTCCAAGCTGCTGACCGGCGAATGCGACGTGCTGGCCTATCCGGCGGCCAGCCAGCTGTCTATCCTGCGCGACGATCCGCGCCTGCGCCTGACGCTGCGCCCGGGGATGAACATCGCCTACCTGGCGTTCAACACCCGCAAACCGCCGCTCGACAACCTCAACGTGCGCCAGGCGATCTCGCTGGCGATCAACAACCAGCGGTTGATGCAGTCGATCTATTACGGCACGGCGGAAACCGCCGCCTCAATCCTTCCGCGCGCCTCCTGGGCCTATGACAACGACGCGCACGTCACCGAGTACGATCCGGCCAAATCGCGCGAGATGCTGCGGCAGGCCGGCGTCGGCCAGCTGAACCTGAAGCTGTGGGTGCCGACCGCCTCGCAATCTTACAACCCGAGCCCGCTGAAAACCGCCGAGCTGATCCAGGCCGATCTCGGCCAGGTGGGCATCAACGTCACCATCGTGCCGGTAGAGGGGCGCTTCCAGGAGGCGCGCCTGATGGAGATGAACCACGATCTGACCCTGACCGGCTGGGCCACCGACAGCAACGACCCGGACAGCTTCTTCCGGCCGCTGCTGAGCTGCGCGGCAATCCGTTCGCAAACCAACTATGCTCACTGGTGTGACCCGGGCTTCGACGAGGTGTTGCAGAACGCGCTGTTGTCGCAGCAGCTGTCTCAGCGCATCGACAACTACCGTAAGGCGCAGAAGATCCTCGAGCAGCAACTGCCGGTGCTGCCGCTGGCCTCTTCCCTGCGGCTGCAGGCCTACCGCTACGACATCAAGGGATTGGTGCTGAGCCCGTTCGGCAACGCCTCGTTCGCCGGGGTGTACCGTGAATCCGCGCCGGAGGTGAAAAAGTGATTATCTTTACCCTGCGCCGCATTCTGCTGCTGCTGATCACGCTGTTCTTCCTGACGCTGGTCAGCTTCAGCCTGAGCTATTTCACGCCGCGCGCGCCGCTGAACGGCGCCGCCCTGCTGGACGCCTATCAGTTCTACTTCGTCAGCCTGCTGCACTGGGACTTCGGCGTCTCCAGCATCAACGGCCAGGCGATCAGCGAACAGCTGCGCGAAGTGTTCCCGGCTACCATGGAACTGTGCCTGCTGGCCTTCGCCCTGGCGCTGTTTATCGGCATTCCGCTGGGCATCATCGCCGGCGTGCTGCGCGGCAAATGGCAGGACACCGCCATCAGCACCTTCGCGCTGCTGGGCTTTTCGATGCCGGTGTTCTGGCTGGCGCTGCTGCTGATGCTGTTCTTCTCGCTGCACCTGGGCTGGCTGCCGGTTTCCGGCCGTTTCGACCTGCTGTATCAGGTGAAGCCGATCACCGGTTTCGCGCTGATTGACGCCTGGCTGTCGGACTCGCCGTACCGCGCCGAGATGATCGGCAGCGCCCTGCGCCACATGATCCTGCCGATCGCCGCGCTGGCGGTGGCCCCCACTACCGAAGTGGTGCGCCTGATGCGCATCAGCACCGACGACGTGCTGAGCCAAAACTACATCAAGGCCGCCGCCACCCGCGGCCTGTCGCGCTTCACCATCATTCGCCGCCACGTGTTGCACAATGCGCTGCCGCCGATCGTGCCCAAGCTGGGGCTGCAGTTCTCCACCATGCTCACGCTGGCGATGATCACCGAAGTGGTGTTCAGCTGGCCGGGCCTCGGCCGGTGGCTGATCAACGCCATTCGCCAGCAGGACTATGCGGCGATCTCCGCCGGCGTCATGGTGGTCGGCACGCTGGTGATCACCATTAACGTCCTGGCCGACATTCTGGGTGCGGCAACCAACCCGCTGAAACATAAGGAATGGTATGCCCTTCGATAACGTATACCGCGAGAAAAAGATGCCGAGCCCGCTGCGCTACACCTGGCGGATTTTCTACGGCGACGCGCTGGCGATGATCGGTTTTTACGGCGTGATCGCCCTGCTGCTGCTGTCGCTGTTCGGTAGCCTGCTGGCGCCCTACGCGCTGGATCAGCAGTTCCTCGGTTATCAGCTGCTGCCGCCTTCCTGGTCGCGCTATGGCAACGTGTCGTTCTTTCTCGGCACCGACGATCTCGGGCGCGACATCCTCAGCCGGCTACTGACCGGCACCGCTGCCACCTTCGGCTCGGCGCTGGCGGTGACGCTGGCTGCGGCGTTCTGCGGGGTGATCCTCGGCGTGTTCGCCGGCGTCACTCACGGGCTGCGCTCGGCGGTGCTCAACCACATTCTCGATACCCTGCTGTCCATTCCCTCGCTGCTTCTGGCGATCGTGGTGGTGGCGTTTATCGGCCCCAAACTCGAACACGCCATGCTGGCGGTATGGCTCGCCTTGCTGCCGCGCATGGTGCGCACCATCTACAGCGCGGTGCACGACGAGCTGGATAAAGAATACGTGGTGGCGGCGCGGCTCGACGGCGCTTCCACGCTGCAGATCCTGTGGTACGCAGTGATGCCGAACATTGCGGCGGTGCTGGTGACCGAGTTCACCCGCGCGCTGTCGATGGCCATTTTGGATATTGCCGCGCTCGGCTTCCTCGATCTCGGCGCGCAGCTGCCTTCGCCGGAATGGGGAGCGATGCTCGGCGATTCGCTCGAGCTGGTGTACGTCGCGCCCTGGACGGTGATGCTGCCCGGCGCGGCCATCCTCGTCAGCGTGCTGCTGGTTAACCTGTTAGGCGACGGTATGCGCCGCGCAATCAATGCCGGGGTGGAATAATGCCGTTACTCGATATCCGCAATCTAACGATTGAATTTATGACCGCCGAAGGGCCGGTCAAGGCGGTCGATCGCGTCAGCATGACGCTGACCGAGGGCGAGGTGCGCGGCCTGGTGGGCGAATCGGGCTCCGGCAAGAGCCTGATCGCCAAAGCCATCTGCGGCGTAACCAAAGACAACTGGCGCGTCACCGCCGACCGTTTCCGCTTCGACGACATCGATCTGCTGCAGCTGAGCCCGCGCGAGCGGCGCAGACTGGTGGGCCACAACGTCTCGATGATTTTCCAGGAGCCGCAGTCCTGTCTGGATCCTTCCGAAAGCATCGGCCGCCAGCTGGCGCAGGCCATTCCGGGCTGGACCTACAAGGGCCGCTGGTGGCAGCGCTTCAACTGGCGCAAACGCCGCGCCATCGAACTGCTGCACCGCGTCGGCATCAAGGATCACGACGACATCATGGGCAGCTTCCCGTACGAGCTGACCGAAGGCGAGTGCCAGAAAGTGATGATCGCCATCGCGCTGGCCAACCAGCCGCGCCTGCTGATCGCCGATGAGCCGACCAACGCCATGGAGCCGACCACCCAGGCGCAGATTTTCCGCCTGCTGGCGCGCCTCAACCAGAACAACAACACCACCATTTTGCTGATCAGCCACGATTTGCAGATGATGAGCAAGTGGGCCGACCGGGTGAACGTGCTGTACTGCGGGCAAACGGTGGAAAGCGCCCAGTGCGAAGAGCTGCTGGCGGCGCCGCACCACCCTTACACCCAGGCGCTGATCCGCGCTATGCCGGACTTCGGCCGCTCGCTGCCGCACAAGAGCCGGTTGAACACGCTGCCGGGTGCCATTCCTTCGCTGGAACACCTGCCGATCGGCTGCCGCTTGGGGCCACGCTGCCCTTACGCACAGAAGAAGTGCATCGAAACACCACGCCTGCGCCCGGTCAAAAACCACTTCTTTGCCTGCCACTTCCCGCTGAACATGGAGGAGCAATAACATGGAAACGCTGTTGGAAGTGCGCAACCTGAGCAAAACCTACCGCTACCGCACCGGTCTGTTCCGCCGCCAGCACGTCGAGGCGGTGAAATCGGTCAGCTTTACCCTGCGCGAAGGCCAGACGCTGGCGGTAATCGGCGAGAACGGCTCCGGCAAATCCACGCTGGCGAAGATGCTCTCCGGCATGGTGGAACCGACCGCCGGCGAACTGCTGATCGACGATCATCCGCTGGAATTCGGCGATTATCGCTATCGCAGCCAGCGCATTCGCATGATTTTTCAGGATCCGAGCACCTCGCTCAATCCGCGCCAGCGCATCGGCCAGCTGCTGGACGCGCCGCTGCGGCTGAACACCAGTCTGGAACCCGCCGAGCGCGAGCAGCGCATCAACCAGACATTACGCCAGGTCGGCATGCTGCCGGATCACGCCTACTACTATCCGCACATGCTGGCTTCCGGGCAGAAACAGCGCGTCGCGCTGGCGCGTGCGCTGATCCTGCAGCCGAAAGTGATCGTCGCCGATGAGGCGCTGGCCTCGCTGGACATGTCGATGCGCTCGCAAATCATCAACCTGATGCTTGAGCTGCAGGAAAAACACGGTATTTCCTATATCTATGTCACCCAGCACCTCGGCATGATGAAGCATATCAGCGACCAGGTGCTGGTGATGCACGAAGGGGAAATCGTCGAGCGCGGCAGCACCGCCGAGGTATTGGCGGCGCCGCTGCACGAATTGACCAAGCGACTTATCGCCAGCCACTTCGGCGAGGCGCTGACCGCCGACGCCTGGCGACGCGACGGCGGCCGTTTTTGAGCCACGTCTGTACATGCAAACCCGCTGCGGCGGGTTTTTTTATTACCGCGCGTCTTGGCCGCTTAGCCAGAAAACGCACATACAAATTACATTCTTGTTATATATCCTTATATTTTATTCCTTTCAGTTATTGATTAGTCCGTAACATTATTTTATCTCGCCAGGGCGATCGGTGAGGATATCCCCTACGTTGAGCCTCTCATACGACAGGGTATCGCACTGATGAACAGCCTTCGCCATCGCCGCCTCACGCAGTTTCTGCTCACGCTGGCCGCCGGTTTCTCTGTTTACGGCCACGCGCTGTGCTGCGATGAGCTGCGCTAAATCTACCTTTCGCCCCGCCTGCGGGCATGTTGACTCTTTGTCCAGCCGCCGCTGCCGCACGCACCGGTGGCTGTTGCTCATGATTAAGGATTGACCCTATGGAACGACTCCGTCGACAACATAATGCCCAGTGGTATCACGAAACCCAAAGCAGCGTGCGGGGCGATGCGCCGCTGGAGCCACAGGCGGCTACCCTGCGCGATCGTTTTCTGCTGGGGTTGGGCGCCTTCGCCGATGAAGCGTTAAACGCTGCGCTCGGCGCCCGCGCCGGGGTATTCAACGCCTCGCTGGCCGGTTACCACGCCCTGTTTCCCGACCAGGTGTCGCTATCACGATACGTGACATTGTCACCCTATGATCGACTCAGCACCGCGCTGACCGTCGCTCAGGTGACCGGCGTGCAGTCGCTCTGTAGCCACTACGCCGCCCGCCTCGCCCCGCTGCACAGCCCGGACGCCTCCCGGGAAAGCAATATCCGCCTCGCCCAGATCACCCAATACGCCCGCCAGCTCGCCAGCCAGCCCACGCTGATTTGCCGCAGAGCGCTGCAGCAGCTTGGCGACGTCGGGCTGAGCCCGGCGGATATCGTCACCTTTTCGCAAATCATCGGTTTTGTCAGCTACCAAGCGCGCGTGGTGGCGGGCGTAGCGGCGTTGGCCGGCCGACCGGCGGTGGTGGTGCCCGGTTTCCCGAACGTCGAAGACGCCGATGGCGTAACCTTCAGCACCGAAGAGTTAAGCTGGACTGCGCGCCTGCCGCCAATCGACACGGAAGCCGCCGCCGCCGAACAGCTTGACGTGCTGGATCAGAGCCACCCGCAGGCGCGCGCCGAATCTTATTACCTGCTGCTGGCGCACGATGCCGCCGCACTGCGTGAGCGCAACGGCGTGTTTAACGGCATCAATGCCGAAGGATATGGGTTGTCGAGCCGATTGAAAGCGCTGGCGACGCTGGCGGTCTCGCGCATCAACGGCAGCCGCTACTGCGCGGCCACGGTGGCGCATGAATTGCAGGATGACGGATTGGTACAGGCGCTGTTCGCCGGGCTGCCTCAGGGATTGGCGTTTACCGAGGACACGGTCAAACGCGCGGTGATCCACACCGCCGCCGAGCTGACGCGCGCACCGGAGAAATTTACCCCGCAGAGCGTGCAGCCGTTGTTCAACAGCGGCCTGAATCAGGCACAGGCGCTGGAAGTGATCCTCACCGCCGCGCTCTACGCCTGGGAAAATCGGCTGCGCCAAACGCTGGGCGATGCGGAGCCTTTCATCGCCGCCGACTGAAGACCGCTACGCGGCCTGATTACCGGCCGTGATACGCCGCGTTTTAGACATTCTGCTGACGCAGCCACTCGCTGGCGGCGTCGAAGAATTTTTGCGCCAACGGCGTGGCGCGCTCTGCCATATCGACCACCACCGCCGCATGACGCGGCATGGCACCGATGGCCACCGGACGGCGCTGCAACGCCGGCATCAGCGGCGATTGCAGCTGGCCGCGTGGAAACAGCCCGCAGCCCAGGCCGACGAAAATCCCCTCCAGCAGTTGGAAGATCGAGGCGGTTTCAAGCCGCGTGTGCAGCGTCAACCCGGCGTCGCGGAAGTGTTGATCGAGATAGCGGCGGAAATAACGCGTCGGCTCGGCCAGGCACAGCGGCAAAGCGGCCACCGCCTCCAGCGGCAACGGCGTATCGCCCACCAGCTTCGGAAAGTGTTGCGGATGGAATACCAGCTCGACGCCGGTTTCCACCAGCGGTTGCGATTGGAAGTGCAGCTCCTTTAAGGTCGACAGCTCGAAAAAGCCGATGCCGATGTCAACGGTATGCGCCGTCAGCGCCTCCAGTAGCTGATCGGCGCTCAGCACCGCCAGCCGGTAATCGAGATGCGGGTAACGCTCGCTGACCGCCTTGAGCATTTCCGATACCGAGATACTGCACTGCGGCACCACGCCAAGGCGCAGCGTGCCGTGCAAGCCGTGCTTGAGCGACTCCACCTCCAGCTTCAGCCCCTGGTAAACCGAGACGATCTCACGCGCCCACGCCAGCACCCGCTCGCCTTCGGCGGTAAAACCGCCGAAATGGTTGCCGCGGTTAATCAGTGAAACGCCCAGCTCTTTTTCCAGATTTTTCAATCGCATGGATAGCGTCGGCTGGCTAACGAAGCTGGCCTCCGCCGCCCGGCCGAAGTGACGTTCTCGTTCTAAATTACACAAATAAATCAGTTGTTTAATATCCATAGCGCGGCTCAATGATCGGCATTCGCACCAGTATACCACCGGGCACCGTCGTCCGCCCGGCGAGTCAGAGCTTCAGCTTCACGTAATCCACCAGGCGCGAGAACACGCCGCCCTGCGGCACCGCCTGCAGCGCCACCAGCGGCAAGGTTTTCACCACCTGGCCATTGTCGCTGATGCGGATCTCGCCAACGGTCTGCCCTTTGCCAATCGGCGCTTCGAGCCGTGCGCTATTGATCACGTACTGCGCCTTCAGCTTGTCCGCCTCGCTTTTCGGCAGGCTGAGCGACTGCTCTTGCGCGCTACCGACCGGTAACCGATGATTCTCGCCGTACCAGACCGGCTCTTCCCCCAGGCTTTGGCCGGCGCTGAACAGGTGTACGGTGGCAAAGTCGCGCAGCCCCCAAGTCAACAGCTTACGCGCCTGCTCCTCACGCCCTTTAGCGCTTTTGCCGCCCATCACCACGGCAATCAGGCGGCGATCCCCTTCGGTGGCGGAGGCGATGATGTTGAAGCCGGCCGAGGCGGTGTGCCCGGTTTTCAGCCCATCGACGTGCAGCGTCTTATCCCACAGCAGGCCATTGCGGTTCTGCTGCGTGATGCCATTCCAGGTCAGCGACTTCTCGCTGTACATATGGTATTCCGCCGGTTCACTCATGATGATGGCGCGCGCAATCACCGCCAGATCGCCGGCGGTGGTGAACTGCCCCGGCGCATCCAGCCCGTGTACCGTTTCGAAATGGGTGTTCTGCAGGCCCAGCTGCGCGCTCTTCTCGTTCATCAGCTTGACGAAGTTGGCCTGGCTGCCCGCCACATAATCCGCCATCGCTACGCAGGCGTCGTTGCCGGAATCGATGATGATACCGCGGCTGAGATCGCGCACCGTGACCCTGTCACCTAGCTTCAGGAACATCAACGAAGATCCTTTGAACACCGGGTTGCCCTGCGCCCAGGCGTCTTTCCCCACGGTGACGACATCGTCGAGGCCAATCTTGTGCTGGTCGAGCGCGTGGTCGATCACCAACCCGGTCATGAGTTTGGTCAGGCTGGCCGGGTTGCGCCGTTCGTCGGCATTGCCGGCGGCCAACACCTGGCCGGTGGTGTAATCCATCAAAACGTAAGAGGCGGCGTCTATCGTCGGCGGGGTCATGGTAGGAAAATTGGGCGTCGTTTCCGCCGCCTGCGCCGCTAAAGGCAGCAATATGCCGCCGATTACCACTGATACTGAACGCTTCACGCTGTGTTCCTCAGGCCCGCAGGCTGAATAAAATGCCAATATAATCCGCGAGATAGACTGCATGAATTCACTTTCAGACGAAACCATTACTCTTTTGCAGCGGGTGTCTTTATGCAACCATTTGTTTACGGCACCGCCCGCCGGCGATAGATGCGCTCTATGCCGCCATTGCCCCATTCGATTAGACGCCACCCCTCAGCGCCCCTAAACTTGTGACATAAATACGCAAGACGCATAAAAAAGCGTTTACTTTTTAGCTACAACCACCTGCGAAGTGTCACCATGAAATTCAAACCGTCAATCAAGCCTTATACCGGCCCGGCGGGCGGCTGGGGTTCGCTTGAAGCCACCACCCGCTTTGTCCTCGACAGTAAACAAACGCTAAAAAACATGCGCAACCTGATGCGCGTCAACAAGGCTCGCGGCTTCGACTGCCCCGGTTGCGCCTGGGGCGACGACAATCACAGCACCTTCAGCTTCTGCGAAAACGGCGCCAAAGCGGTCAGTTGGGAAGCGACGCGCAGCGCCGTGGAGCCTGAGTTCTTCGCCGCCCACAGCGTCAGCACGCTGCAGCAGCAGAGCGACTATTTCCTCGAGTATCAGGGTCGCCTCACCCATCCGATGCGCTACAACGCCGAAACCGACCACTATGAACCTATCCATTGGCCGGACGCGCTGGCGCTGATCGCCAAACACATCAACGGCATGGACAACCCGAACCAGATCGAGCTGTATACCTCGGGCCGTGCCAGCAACGAAGCGTCGTACCTTTATCAGCTGTTCGGCCGCATGCTCGGCACCAGCAACTTCCCCGACTGCTCCAATATGTGCCACGAGGCGAGCGGCGTCGGGCTGAAGCAGAGCATCGGCGTCGGCAAAGGCACCATCCGCATCGATGACTTCGAAAAGGCCGATGCCATCTTCGTGTTTGGCCAAAACCCCGGCACCAACCACCCGCGCATGCTGCACAGCCTGAAGAACGCCTCCCGACGCGGCGCGCGTATCGTCAGCTTCAACACCCTGCGCGAGCGCGGGCTGGAAAGGTTCGCCGATCCGCAGGATCCGGTACAGATGCTGACGCCAAAATCCTCGCCGATAAGCTCTTCCTATTACCAACCGAATCTGGGCGGCGATATGGCGGCAGTGCGCGGCATGGTGAAAGCCCTGCTGGAAACCCACCGTCAGCGCCTGGCCGCCGGCGAGCCCGCCCTGTTCGACCTGGCGTTTATCGAACGGCACAGCGTCGGCGTGGAGGCTTACCTGGCGCAGGTAGACGCCACCGAGTGGCAGACCATTACCGCGCAGTCGGGCCTGAGCGAGGCGCAGCTGCGCCAGGCGGCGGCCACCTATCAGGGCGCCGAACGGGTGATCTGCACCTGGGCGATGGGCGTGACTCAGCATAAACACTCTATTGCGACGGTGCGTGAAATCACCAACCTGCAGCTGCTGTTCGGGCAGTTGGGCAAACCGGGCGCCGGCCTGTGCCCGGTACGCGGCCACAGCAACGTCCAGGGTAACCGCACTATGGGAATCGACGAGAAGTCGCCGAAGGCGCTGCTCGACAGCCTGGAGCGCCACTTTAACTTCACCGCCAATCGCGCGCTGGGCCACAACACGGTGGAAGCGATCGAAGCGATGCTGCGCGGCGAAGTGAAAGTGCTGATCGCGCTGGGTGGCAACCTGGCCGCCGCGGCGCCGGACACCGAACGCACCGCCCGCGCCCTGCGCAACTGCGATTTGACGGTGCATATCAGCACCAAGCTTAACCGCAGCCACCTGGTGACCGGCAAAGACGCGCTGATCCTGCCGACGCTCGGCCGCACCGAGCTTGACATGCAGGCCAGCGGCTCGCAGTACATTACGGTCGAGGATTCGTTCAGCATGGTCCACGCCTCGGAAGGCATCGGCAAGCCGCTGGCGGAGACCCAACGTTCGGAGACGGCGATCGTCTGCGGCATCGCCGACGCGGTGCTGGGCACCCAGCAGCTGGATTGGCTGGAATTGGCCGACGACTATTCGCTGATCCGCGATCACATCGCCGCCACCATTCCCGGCTTCGAAGATTTCAACCGGCGCTGCGACCAGCCCGGCGGTTTCTACCTCGGCAATGCCGCCGCCGAACTGCGCTTCGCCACGCCGAGCGGCAAGGCGGAATTCAGCGCCGCCGCGCTGCCGACCACCCTGTTCCCACAGCTGGGCAGCGAGAAAGCACCGTTCACCCTGCAAACGCTGCGCTCGCACGATCAGTACAACACCACCATCTATGGTCTGGATGACCGCTACCGCGGCGTTTACGGTCAGCGTGAAGTGCTGTTCATCCATCCGGAGGATCTGGCGGCGCTGGGCCTTCAGGACGGCGAACGGGTAGAGATAGAAACCCTGTGGAACGACGGCGTGGTGCGCAAAGTGGACGGGTTCAAGCTGGTGAGTTACGACATTCCGCGTGGCAACCTGGCGGCCTACTACCCGGAAACCAACCCGCTGGTGCCGCTGGCCAGCTTCGGCGACGGCACCGGTACCCCGACCTCGAAGTCGATTCCGGTGGTGATCCGCCGCAGCGAACAGCAACCTTCGCTGCGCATCGCCTGAAAATGCGCGCCCGGTTCACGCCGGGTGCGCCAATATCCCCAGGATGGTCTGCAACTCGTCCGACAGCTGATGCCGTCGCCAGACGAAATACAGGTCGCTCAGCCCCTCTTCGCCCATTTCCAACACCTTCAGCCCCGGCGCCGGCAAGATCAGCGGCAGCAACGAACCGGGGACGCAGGCGACACCACAACCGGCCTGTACGCAGGCCGCCATCGCGGCATAAGACTCCATTTCCAGCGTCATGCGCGGTTTCAGCCCACGCGAGGCCAGCCAGTGATCCACCTTCAGACGAAACGAACATTCGCGGCTGAACGTGTAAAACTCCAGCGGCGCCAGCGTGGCGGCGTCGGGTTCCCCGGCATCGGCCGGCATCAGCAATACCAGCCGTTCATCGAATGCCTTTTGGCTGGCGAGCAGCGGATGTTCAATCGGGCCGTCGGTGATCGCCAGGTCGAGATCGCTGTCGATCAGCATGCGTTCCAGCACCAGCGAGTCGCGGCTCAGCACGTTGATGTGCAGATGAGGCTGTAAACGGCGCAGCCGGGCAATGCGCGCCGGCAAATGGCTGACCAGCGAGAAATCCAGCGCCCCGAGGTTCAGCAGCCCACGCTGATGCTCGCCGGCGAACAGTTGCTTGCTGCGCTCCGCCTGCGCCACAATGTCGCGCGCCTGCTGATAGAACAGCCGCCCTTTGGGATTGACGTACAGCCGATTCTTGTCGCGGAAAAACAGTTCGCCGCCCAGCGACTCCTCCAGTTCGCGCAGCCGCAGCGTGACGTTGGAAGGCACGCAGTGCAGCTCGCGCGCGGCGGCGGCGATGGTTTTGTGCTCCACCACGGTACAGAAAAACTTCAGCTGGCTCAGCTTCATCTGTCATTCACTTTTAGTCAGTGTTTTAGTTAAAAACAATCACTTTAGATTAGCATTGATTTCACCTACAGTCTGCCGACACCCTGAGGAGGATCTCTGATGCCACTGAATGATCTACTGACGCTGCCCGGCGTGGCGGCCCAACCGGACGCGGTAACCGACGGTTACGTGTTCAACCACACCATGATCCGCGTGAAGGATCTGACCAAAGCGCTGGATTTCTACACCCGCGTGCTGGGCTTTACCCCGGTCTATCTGGAAACGTTCGAAGAAGCCGCTTTTACCATCTGCTACCTGACACGCAGCCCGCGTGAACAGATCCCGCAGGACGACGATGAGCGCAAACGCTGGGCGCTGAACCAGCCGGGCATTCTCGAGCTGACCCATAACCACGGCACCGAAAATCAGGCCGATTTCCATTACCACAACGGCAACGGTGAGCCGCGCGGCTTTGGCCACCTGTGCGTCACGGTGCCGGACGTGCGCGCCGCCTGCGAGCGGTTTGAGCGCCTCGGCGTCACCTTCCAAAAGCGCCTGCATGAAGGCCGTATGAACTACGTGGCGTTCATTCGCGATCCGGACGATTACTGGATTGAAATCCTGCAGCCGACGCCGCTGCGGGACTGATCGCCACCCGCCCTTCACCCCGGCCTTCGCGCCGGGGTTTTCCCTCGATAGCACTCCGATTGACCATTCTTGCGCAAAATCGCGTGGCAACGCGGGGTTCCGTGACGTTAGGCTTGCTCGCAGCGGGTGATTCGCGTAAAACTGTCAGCCGCAAATCTTGCCACTCACAACCCATTCACTGGACGATATGTTTCAAGATAACCCGCTGCTGGCGCAGCTTAAACAGCAACTTCACTCTCAGACCCCGCGCGTTGAAGGCGTAGTGAAAGGGACTGAGAAAGGCTTTGGCTTTCTTGAAGTAGACGGTCAAAAAAGTTACTTCATTCCGCCGCCGTACATGAAGAAAGTCATGCACGGGGATCGCATTATCGCCACCCTGCACACCGAGAAAGAGCGCGAAATCGCCGAGCCGGAAACCCTGGTCGAGCCGTTCCTGTCGCGCTTTGTCGGCCGCGTGCAAAAGCGCGACGACCGTCTGTCCATCGTGCCCGATCATCCGTTGCTGAAAGATGCGATTCCGTGCCGCCCGGTGCGTGAATTGACCCACAACTTCCAGGCCGGCGACTGGGCGGTGGCGGAAATGCGCCGTCACCCGCTGAAAGGCGATCGCGGCTTCAACGCCGATCTGACCCACTTTATCACCGAAGGTGAAGACCATTTCGCCCCATGGTGGGTGACGCTGGCGCGTCACAACCTGGAGAAAGAAGCGCCGGAGATGCAGGCTCTCAGCGAGCCGGCCGCTGCGCTGGTGCGTGAAGACCTGACCGCGCTCGAATTCGTCACCATCGACAGCGCCAGCACCGAAGACATGGACGATGCGCTGTATGTGACCGACAACGGCGACGGTTCGCTGCAGTTGACCATCGCCATCGCCGATCCGACCGCCTATGTCGAACAAGGCAGCAAGCTGGACGATATCGCCCGCGTGCGCGCCTTCACCAACTACCTGCCGGGCTTCAACATCCCGATGCTGCCGCGCGATCTGTCGGACAACCTGTGCTCGCTGCGCCCTAACGAGCGCCGCCAGGTGCTGGCTTGCCGCGTAACCATCGCCGCCGACGGCGCGCTGGGCGAGGATATTCAGTTCTTCGCCGCCGAGATCGAATCCAAAGCCAAGCTGGTATACGACGAAGTCTCCGACTGGCTGGAAGGCATTGCCGGCTGGCAGCCGCCGAGCGACGCCATCGCGCAACAAATCACCCTGCTGAAGCGCGTTTGCGACGCGCGCAACGCCTGGCGCCATCAGCATGCGCTGGTGTTCAAAGACCGCCCGGACTACCGCTTCGTGCTGGGTGAAAAAGGCGACGTACTCGAGATCGTTACCGAGCAACGCCGCAGCGCCAACCGCATCGTTGAAGAGTGCATGATCGCCGCCAACGTCTGCGCCGCCATCGTGCTGCGCGATCGCCTGGGCTTCGGCGTGTACAACGTGCACACCGGTTTCGATCCTGCTCTGGTCGAGCAAGCGGTCACCGTATTGCAGGCCAACGGCGTGGAAGCCGAGGCCGAGAAGCTGCTGACCCTCGACGGTTTCTGCGAACTGCGCCGCCACCTGGATGCGCAGCCGACCCAGTTCCTCGACAGCCGCATCCGCCGCTTCCAGACCTTCGCCGAGATCAGCACCACGCCGGGGCCACACTTCGGTCTGGGTCTGGAGGCTTACGCCACCTGGACATCGCCGATCCGTAAATACGGCGATATGGTCAACCATCGCTTGCTGAAGGCGATCATCAACCAGCAGCCGGCAGAAAAACCGCAGGATGACGTGACGGTGCAGCTGGCGGAACGCCGCCGCCTGAACCGCATGGCGGAGCGCGACGTCGGCGACTGGCTGTACGCCCGCTTCCTGCAGGACAAGGCCGGTACCGATACCCGCTTCAACGCCGAGATCATCGACGTGACCCGCGGCGGCCTGCGCGTGCGCCTGCTGGACAACGGTGCGGTTGCCTTCATCCCGGCACCGTTTATTCACGCGGTGCGCGACGAGATGCAGTGCAGCCAGGAAACCGGCACCGTGCAGATCAAGGGTGAAGTGGTTTACCGCCAGAGCGACACCTTGCAGGTCACCATCGCCGAAGTGCGCATGGAAACCCGCAGCGTGATCGCCCGTCCGGCGGCCTGAACGCCAGCCTGAAACGGCCGCAACGCAAAGCGCCGACGGTGAAAACCGCCGGCGTTTTTTTTTCGACTAGTGCAGCGGCTCACCGCCGGTTTCACGCAGCAGCGGCAGCACCGCCAGCGAAGCCAGCGTCGCCAGCGTCGCCAGCATCAGATAGACGGCGGGCGCCAGCAGCGAACCGCTCAGCGCGATCGACTGCGAAGCGATGTACTGGGCAAAGCCGCCGAAGATCGCCACCCCGAGGCTGTAGACCAAAGCAAACCCCAGCGCCCGAATGCGCTGCGGGAACAGCTCCGAAATCATCAGCATGGTCGGCACCGAACCGAGCGTGGTCAACCCGACCAGCACCGCGACAATCAGCAGCAGCACCGCCGGATGCGGTACCGCGCTCAGCCACCAAAATGCCGGCAGGGCCACGATCAGAATCGCGATCCGCGACCCGCGGATCAGCGGCAGACGGCCGTAACGATCGCACCAGTGCCCGACCAGCAGACTGCCGCCGAAGGTGACGAGCCCTGCCAGCAGCATCGCGGCATAGCCGTAAGCCTGCGCCATCCCCAGGTATTTCACCGCGTAGGTGCCGAGATAATACATCGAGATGTAAGTGGCGACGGTGGCGCCGATGGTCAACATCACGCCGAGCACCACCGCCCGCGAGTACTTTCGCAACTGCGCAGGCGGCTCGTGAGCCCGCGACACCGACGGCCGATCGCTCTCCAACCCGAGGCGCAGCCAGCAACCGAGCGGCGCCAGCGCCACGCCGATAAAGAAAGGAATACGCCATCCCCACTCGGCCATGGCGTTCGGCTCGCCGGAAAGCACCGGCAAGGCCGCGCTGAGCGCCAGCGCGGTGACGCCGCCGACCACGGTAGCGATGCCCTGCGTCGCCAGCGACCAGCTGGAATAGAAGCCGCGCCGGTTGGGCGGCGCCGACTCCACCAGCAACGACATCGATGCCCCCACCTCGCCGCCCGCCGCCACGCCCTGGATCAGGCGTGCCGCCACCAGCGTGACGGTTCCCCAATAGCCGGCGCTGGCGTAGGTCGGCGCAAAACCGATCATCGCCGTGCCCAGGCTCATCAAGGAAATCGTCAGGATCATCGCCGGCTTGCGGCCATGGCGATCGGCATAGGCGCCAATCAGAATGCCGCCCAGCGGCCGCATGAAGAAGCTGACGCCGAACGTGGCAAACGCCAACAGCAACGCCAGATGCGGATCGCTGGACGGCGGAAAGAATAATACGCTGATGTAAATAACGAAGAAGTTATAAATACCGAAATCGAAAAACTCCAGCGCATTGCCGAAGGAGGCGGCGAATATGACCTTTTTGCCGCCGGCCTTCGGGGCCGATATTATTGCCGCCTGGGTTTCAGCCATATTTTCACTCATCATTACCTTCCCTGTTATTATTTTCGAGTTTATTTTAAATACGTTTCCGCCAACGCTCCCCAATACTGGCTGCCGGCCGCCAGGCAGCCGTCGTTAAAGTCATATCCCGGGTTATGCACCATGCAGCTGCCTTCGCCATCGCCGTTGCCGATGATCAGGTAGCAGCCCTGCGGATGCGCATCGAGCATGAAGGCGAAATCTTCACTGCCCATCAGCGGCCGGGCGCCGTAGTGTGCGCGGTCATCGCCGAACTGCTGCTGCGCCACGCGGTGGGCGAAACGGGTCATCGCTTCGTCGTTGACCAGTACCGGTGTGCCGTTAACGTGTTCCACCACCGCGTGAGCGCCGAAGCTTGCCGCCTGCGCCTCGATCAGCGCCGGAATGCGCGCCAGCAAGGTGGCGCGCGCCTGGCGATCCAGCGAGCGCACGCTGAGCTTCATCTCCGCGCTGTCCGGGATCACGTTGGCCGCCTCACCGGCCTTGATGCTGCCGACGGTGATCACCGCCGCCTCCAGCGGATCGATATTGCGCGAAACGATGCTCTGCAGCGCGACGGTGATATGCGAAGCCACCAGCACCGGATCGACCGTCAGCTGCGGAATGGCACCGTGGCCGCCGCGCCCCTGCACCCGCACGTTGAACTGATCCATCGAGGCCATAAACGGGCCGTGCTGGAAGAAGAACTCGCCGAGCGGCATCCCCGGCATGTTGTGCATGGCGAAGATGGCGTCGCAGGGGAAGCGCTCGAACAGCCCCTGTTCGACCATGCGCGCGCCGCCGTTCAGCATCTCTTCCGCCGGTTGGAAAATCAGGTGCAGCGTGCCGTTGAAGTTGCGCGTTTGCGCCAGGTAACGAGCGGCACCGAGCAGCATGGTGGTGTGGCCGTCATGGCCGCAGGCGTGCATGCGGTTGGCCACGCTGCTGCTCCAGGGCTTGCCGTTGTTCTCCTCGATCGGCAAGGCGTCCATATCGGCACGCAATCCTAGGCGTTTAACGCCGTCGCCCACCCGCAGCGTGCCCACCACGCCGGTGCCCGCCAATCCGCGGTGCACCTCATAGCCCCACGAATTCAGATAATCCGCCACCAGATCGCTGGTGCGAAACTCTTCGAAACCCAGTTCAGGGTGTTGATGAATATCGTGCCGAATGGCCGTGAGCTGCGGTAAATACCCTTCGATGATTTTATTTATCATAATTAAATTCCTTTCGTGACTTTATTATTTATTTTATGAATGATTAAACCTGCGGGTTGAAATAAAGGTATAACACGGCACGGATGATTTTATTTCGGCACGCCTCGACAGATAAAATAATAATTCGCCAGACGCCGTGCCCGAATAAAAAACGACGATGATTCGCTGTACGCGCCGTGAAAATGCAGAATGAATAACTGCCGGGGATTGCGTGGGCGGCAGCCTGCGCCAACGCGGTTTCATCACGTTGTTTTTACACTAAAACCCCACCTGCTTCACATTTCTCATCCGACCTGCCGCGGTTCGGCGGCAAAACTTCTACTGTTAAAACGTCATTCCTAATAACAACGTCGATTTTTACCTCTGTACGCCAAGGAGTTGTTTCATGAAAAACATCAGGTCAGGACTTATCTGGCTGCTGGTGGCGTTGGTCGGCGCCTTCGCCTTCGCCATGCTGGCGCTCAGCCGCGGCGAACACGTCAACGCCGTCTGGCTGGTGGTCGCCGCCGTCGCCTGCTACAGCATCGCCTACCGCTTCTACAGCCGGTTCATTGCCGATAAGGTCTTTGAACTGGACGACCGCCGTCTGACCCCGGCAGAACGCCACAACGACGGCCTGGACTATGTGCCCACCAACAAATGGGTGCTGTTCGGCCACCACTTCGCCGCCATCGCCGGCGCCGGGCCGCTGGTGGGGCCGATTCTGGCCGCGCAGATGGGCTTCCTGCCGGGAACCATCTGGATCCTGGTCGGCGTTATGCTGGCCGGCGCGGTGCAGGATTTCCTGGTGCTGTTCATCTCCACACGCCGCGACGGACGTTCGCTGGGGGAAATGGCCAAGCAAGAGCTGGGCGCATTCGCCGGGGTGATCACCATGCTCGGCGCGCTGGGGGTGATGATCATCATCCTGTCGGCGCTGGCGCTGGTGGTGGTAAAAGCCTTGGCCGACAGCCCGTGGGGGCTGTTCACCATCGCCGCCACCATCCCGATCGCCCTGTTCATGGGCATCTACATGCGCTTTATCCGGCCGGGCAAGATCGCTGAAATCTCGGTGATCGGCTTCGTGCTGATGCTGCTGGCGATTATTTACGGCGGCAACGTGGCGCAAGATCCTTACTGGGGGCCGTTCTTCACGCTGCACGGCACCACCCTGACCTGGGTGCTGGTGATCTACGGCTTCGTCGCTTCGGTGCTGCCGGTGTGGCTGCTGCTGGCGCCGCGCGACTACCTTTCCACCTTTATGAAAATCGGCGTCATCATCGGCCTGGCCATCGGCATCGTCTTCGCCATGCCGGAGATGAAAATGCCGGCGGTCTCGCGCTTCATCGACGGCAGCGGCCCGGTGTTCGCCGGCGCCCTGTTCCCGTTCCTGTTCATCACCATCGCCTGCGGCGCCATTTCCGGCTTCCACGCGCTGGTCTCCAGCGGCACCACGCCCAAGCTGGTGGAACGCGAAAGCCACATTCGCTTTATCGGTTACGGCGCCATGCTGATGGAGTCTTTCGTCGCCATCATGGCGTTGATCTGCGCCTCGGTACTGGATCCGGGCGTTTACTTCGCCATGAACTCCCCGGCGGCGCTGATCGGCACCACGGTGGAAAATGCTTCGCAGGTCATTAACAGCTGGGGCTTTATCGTCACGCCGGAAACGCTGGCGCTGATCGCCAAAGAGGTAGGTGAGAACTCCATCCTGTCGCGCGCTGGCGGTGCCCCAACCTTCGCCGTGGGCATGGCGCACATCATCAGCGAGGTGTTCAACAGCCGGGCGATGATGGCCTTCTGGTACCACTTCGCCATTCTGTTCGAAGCGCTGTTCATCCTGACCGCCGTCGACGCCGGTACCCGCGCCTGCCGCTTTATGGTGCAGGATCTGGTGGGCGTGGCGGTGCCGCAGCTGGCCAACAACCGTTCCTGGTTCGGCAATCTGGCGGGCACCACGGTGGCGGTAGCCGGCTGGGGCTTCTTCGTGTATCAAGGCGTGGTCGATCCGCTCGGCGGCATCAATACCCTGTGGCCGCTGTTCGGCATCGGCAACCAGATGCTGGCATCGATGGCGCTGATCCTCGGCACCGTGGTGCTGTTCAAGATGAAAAAACAGCGTTACGCCTGGGTTACCATCCTGCCGACCGCCTGGCTGTTCGTGACCTCCATGACCGCCGGCTGGCAGAAAATCTTCCACGAGAAACCGAGCATCGGTTTCCTGGCGCAGGCGAAGAAATTCTCCACCGGCATTGAGCAAGGCACGATCATTGCGCCGGCCAAATCGCTGAAAGACATGGAGACCATCGTGTTCAGCAACCAAATCAACGCCGCGCTGTGCGGGTTCTTTATGCTGGTGGCGGTAACCATGCTGATCGCCGCCTTCTTCGCGATCCGCCGGGCGCTGCGTGCCGAACACCCGACGGCGCACGAGGTGAGCGCCGCGCTTAGGGAAGAAACCGGCCGCAGCTAAGCGTTTCAGTCATCCAGTAAGGGCGCCGCGGCGCCCTTTTTACTGGCCAGACTTTAACCCAGCAGCGTGGAGCCGAAAGCCCCCTGCCAATCCTGCTCGAACTTCTCGACCGCGGCCTGCACCGCCGGCGCGCTGAGAAACTGCTCCGCCACATCCACCGGCAGCGTGATGGCCTGGCAGCCCGCCAGTAGACATTCCAGCGCCTGGCGCGGCGTTTTAAAGCTGGCGGCCAGCACCTGCGCCGACGGCGCGTGCAGGCTCAGCAGCTGCTGCAGCTCGTGCACCATTTCGATACCGTCGCCGCCCTGCGCATCTACCCGATTGACGTAAGGAGCCACATATTCCGCTCCGGCCAAGGCCGCCAGCAGCCCCTGCCCGGCGCCGTATACCGCCGTGCCCAGCGTCGGAATGGACATCGTTTTAAGTTTCTTGATCGCTGCCAGCCCCTCGGCGGTTGCCGGGATCTTCACCACCAGCCCCGGTACGCGCTGGCTGAGCAGCGCCGCCTCCGCCACCATGCGCTCGGCATCGGCCGCCATCACCTGCGCGAACAGCTTGCCGGTGCCGCCGAGGGCGTCGCGCAGCGCGGGCAGCACTTCCCAGATCGGCTTGCCTTCCTTCGCCACGATGCTCGGGTTGGTGGTGACGCCGTGCAGCGGCAGAATGCGCGCCAGGCGTTTTACCGCAGTCACATCGGCGGTATCGAGATAAAGCTCCATCACGGACTCCTGTGTCATGTTCTGTGGGCGGATTCAAACTCTGATCATCATAGGGCAAAAACCCTGTCAACCTTTGACCAAAATCAATTCAACTTTCATTCGAAACATCTTTAATGGCGAAAGATTCAGCAACGCCAAACGGGTGACTCATGTTCTTCAATCTGCAGCGCTACTCGACCCATGATGGCCCCGGCATCCGCAGCGTGGTCTTTTTAAAAGGGTGCCCGCTGATCTGCCGCTGGTGTCAGAACCCGGAAAGCCGCTCGCGCCACGCGGATCTGCTGTTTGACGAGCGCCTGTGCCTGAGCGGCTGTACGCTGTGCACCGAGCGCTGCCCGCAAGGCCTGCGGCGTGACGAGGGAGCATTGACGCTGCGGCGCGACGTCATCAGCAAAGACGACTATGCGGCGCTGGCCGCCGCCTGCCCGACCGGCGCGCTCAGCCTGTGCGGCAGCGCGGTCAACCCCGACGATATCATGGCCGAGGTGATGCGGGATAAGCCTTTCTACCTGCGCAGCGGCGGCGGTTTAACGCTGTCCGGCGGCGAACCCTTTATGCAGCCGGAAATCGCGGCGGAGCTGCTGCGGCGCGGCCGGGAAGCCGGCATCCACACCGCCGTCGAATCCTGTCTGCACGTTCCCTGGCGCTACATCGCCCCTTCGTTGCCCTGGCTGGATCTGCTGTTGGCCGATCTCAAACACACCGATGAAGCGCGCTTCAAAACCTGGACCGGCGGCTCCGCCCGTCGGGTGATGAACAATTTTCGCCGGCTGGCGGCGCACGGCGTGCCAATGACCGTGCGCGTGCCGCTGATCCCCGATTTCAACGCCGATCGCCACTCTGTCCGCGCGATTGTCGACTTCGCCGCCGACGAGATCGGCGTATCGGAGATCCATTTTCTGCCGTACCACACGCTGGGCATCAACAAGTATCACCTGCTCGGCGAGCCCTACCGCGCCGCCCGCACGCCGCTGGACGCGCCCGATCTGCTGGCCTTCGCCGAAGCGTACGCCGGCGCCAAAGGCCTGACCGCCATTTTGCGAGGATAACGCCATGACCACATTGGATTTGACCACCCTCAGCGCCCGTATTCAGGCGCATAAGAACGCGCTGATCCACATCGTCAAACCGCCGGTGTGCACCGAACGCGCGCAGCACTATACCGAAGCCTATCAACAGCATCAGGATCGGCCGCTGCCGGTGCGCCGTGCGCTGGCGCTGGCCAACCACCTGGCGAAGCGCAGTATCTGGATCGCCAACGACGAGCTGATCGTCGGCAACCAGGCCAGTGAGCTGCGCGCCGCGCCGATCTTCCCCGAATACACCGTCGGCTGGATAGAAAACGAGATCGACCAGTTGGCCGACCGGCCAGGCGCCGGCTTCTCGGTCAGCGAAGAGAACAAGGCGATTTTGCACCGTCTTTGCCCCTGGTGGCGCGGCCAAACGGTGCAGGATCGCTGCTACGGCATGTTTACCGACGAACAAAAGGCGCTGCTGGCCACCGGCATCATCAAAGCCGAGGGCAACATGACCTCCGGTGACGCCCACCTGGCGGTCAACTTCCCGCTGCTGCTGGCGCTAGGCCTCGACGGCCTGCGTGAAAAGGTGAACGCGCGCCGCAGCCGCCTGCACCTGACCGAGTGGGAAGACCTGCACAAAGCGCAGTTTCTCAACGCCATCGACATCGTGCTGGCGGCGCTGAGCGAGCACATCCTGCGCTTCGCCTGCCTGGCGCGCGACATGGTGCAACGCGAAACCCGCGACTGGCGGCGCACCGAGCTGCTGGCTATCGCAGACAACTGCGATCTGATCGCCCATCGTCCGCCGCAGACCTTCTGGCAGGCGCTGCAGCTGTGCTATTTCATCCAGCTGACGTTGCAGATCGAATCCAACGGCCATTCGGTTTCCTTTGGTCGTCTCGACCAATATCTCTATCCCTGGTATCGGCGCGACGTCGAGCTGGAGCAAAACCTGGCGCGGGAAGACGCCATCGAGCTGCTGCACAGCTGCTGGCTGAAGCTGCTGGAGGTCAACAAGATCCGCTCCGGCTCGCACTCCAAGGCCTCCGCCGGCAGCCCGCTGTACCAGAACGTCACCATCGGCGGCCAAAAACTGATCGACGGCCGGCCGTGCGACGCGGTCAACCCGCTGTCCTACGCCATTCTCGAATCCTGCGGCCGCCTGCGCTCCACCCAACCCAACCTCAGCGTGCGTTACCACGCCGGAATGAGCGCCGATTTCCTCGACGCCTGCGTGCAGGTGATCCGCTGCGGCTTCGGCATGCCGGCGTTCAACAACGACGAAATCGTCATTCCCGAGTTTATCAAACTGGGGGTTGAGCCGCAGGACGCCTACGACTATGCCGCCATCGGCTGCATCGAGACCGCCGTCGGCGGCAAATGGGGCTATCGCTGCACCGGCATGAGCTTCATCAACTTCGCCCGCGTGCTGCTGGCGGCGCTGGAACAGGGCCGCGACGCCACCTCCGGGCAGATTTTCCTGCCGCAGGAACAGGCGCTGTCCAAAGGGAATTTCGCCGATTTCGAGCAGGTGATGGCGGCGTGGGATCGGCAAATCCGTTACTACACGCGCAAGTCAATTGAGATCGAATGCGTGGTGGACAGCGTGCTGGAGGAGAACGCCCACGATATCCTCTGTTCCGCGCTGGTGGACGACTGCATCGAACGCGGCAAAAGCATCAAGCAAGGCGGCGCCAAGTACGACTGGGTTTCTGGCCTGCAGGTCGGCATCGCCAACCTCGGCAACAGCCTGGCGGCGGTGCGCAAACTGGTGTTCGAGCAAGGGACAATCGGCCAGCAGCAGTTGGCGGCGGCGCTGGCCGACGACTTCGCCGGGCTGGATGGCGAACAGCTGCGCCAGCGGCTGCTCAACGCCGCGCCCAAATACGGCAACGACGTGGACGACGTCGATCGGCTGCTGGTGCGCGCCTACCAAACCTACATCGAGGAACTGAAGCAGTATCGCAACACCCGCTTCGGCCGCGGGCCGATCGGCGGCGGCTACTACGCCGGTACGTCGTCTATCTCAGCCAACGTGCCCTTCGGCGCCGCCACCCTGGCGACCCCGGATGGCCGTAAGGCGCACCAGCCGCTGGCGGAAGGCGCCAGCCCGGCGTCCGGCACCGACCACCTGGGGCCGACGGCGGTGTTCAATTCGCTCGCCAAGCTACCGACCGAAGCGATCCTCGGCGGCGTGTTGCTCAACCAAAAGCTGAACCCGACGACGCTGGACAACCCACGCGATCGGGAAAAGCTGATGCTGATGTTGCGCACCTTCTTCGAGAGCTATCGCGGCTGGCATGTGCAGTACAACATCGTGTCGCGCGAAACGCTGCTGGCAGCGAAGCAACATCCTGACCAATATCGTGATTTAGTGGTTCGCGTAGCTGGCTATTCCGCCTTCTTTACCGCATTATCCCCTGAGGCGCAGGATGATATTATTGCGCGCACAGAACATACTCTTTAAACCTTTGACTCTTAGCGGCCGCACCTTGGCGGCCGCATCATCAGGCCGATATGAATTTACGACAACAGACCATATTGCAGTTGGTTAACGATCGCCGGCGAATCAGCGTCAATGAGCTGGCGCGCGCCTCGGGCGTCTCGGAAGTCACCATCCGGCAAGATCTCAACCTGCTGGAAAAGCGCAGCTACCTGAAGCGGGTACATGGCTCCGCCGTGGCGCTGGAGAGCGACGACGTCGACGCCCGCATGATGTCCAACTTCACTCTCAAGCAGCGGCTGGCGCAGTACGCCGCCGCGCAGGTCAACGACGGCGAGACGATCTTCATCGAGAGCGGCAGCGCCAACGCCCTGCTGGCGCGCTACATCGCCGAACGCAAGCGCATTACGCTGATCACCGTCAGCCATTACATCGCCAACCTGCTGAAAGAAACCGACTGCGACGTGATTGTGCTGGGCGGCATGTACCAGAAGAAAAGCGAGACCGTGGTCGGCCCACTCACGCGGCTGTGCATTCAGCAGGTGCATTTCAACAAGGCGTTTATCGGCATTGACGGCTTTCAGGCCGAAACCGGCTTTACCGGCCGCGACATGATGCGCGCCGACGTGGTCAGCGCAGTGCTGGCCAAGGGCGTGGAGAATATCGTGCTAACGGACTCCAGCAAATTCGGCCAGATCCAGCCCAACCCGCTGGCGCAGCCGGGCCAGATCAGCCGGGTGATCACCGATTCGCGTTTGGCGCTCGAGTATCAGCATCAGCTGAAACGCCAGGGCATACAGGTGGAGTTGGTCAACGACTAACACGGGCCGCCATCGTACCAAGCGCGCCGCGCGGGCCACGCCGCGCGCCTTTCCCCCTGCGCAGCGGGATTTTAAGACTATTTACCTGTTTATCCTTCCCGAGAAACCTATACTCAGTTTCGGCAACTTTTGGGCCGTAACTTGCTAATTATTCGGCTTTTAACAAAAAATGCCATTTTTTATATCGATACTGTATGGGAACCAACGGCAGGCCTGATTTATGGTTAGCGCCTATACTTATAGGGCACTTCCATATAGCCAATGCTAAGGAGAAGTCATTATGATGATTATCAATAAACGTTTCGCCACCGCCGCTCTGGCACTGACTCTGGCGTTTTCACTCAGCGCCTGTTCCAACATGTCCAAACGCGATCGCAACACCGCTATCGGTGCCGGTGCCGGCGCAGTCGGCGGCGCAGTGCTGACAGACGGCAGCGCGTTGGGCACGCTGGGTGGGGCTGCGGTGGGGGGCATTATCGGTCACCAGGTTGGCAAATAACCTGACCGAGCGCCCTCGGCCGACAGGCTGGCAAAAGCGCCTCGGCGCTTTGACGTATTATCCAGAATAACGATGATTTCAGGTCTGTTTTACTTTAAGTCTATGGGTCTTTTGCCGTTAACGGGCTAACCCCCGGCAGCAACAACCTCAAGCCATGCCGCGGCATTGCACCGCGGCATGGCGATTCAGCTCAACCGCCCGCCAGCTTGACCTTCATGCCTTTGGCTTCCAGCAGCTGCTTGAGCAGATCGCGTTTATCACCCTGGATTTCGATGATCCCGTCTTTCACCGAACCGCCGCAGCCACATTTCTTCTTCAGCTCGGCCGCCAGTTTGTCGAGCGCAGCGTCATCCAGATCGACACCGGCGATCAGGCACACGCCCTTCCCCTTGCGGCCGCTGGTTTGACGCTGGATGCGCACGATGCCGTCACCTTTGGCGCGTTGCGGTTTAACCTCTTCCTGCTTAATACGGCCGGTGTCCGTGGAATACACCAGGCGGCTGTTATCGTCATTCATCGGCAGTTCCTCAGGCCAAAGAGGCGCGGATCGCGCGCAGCGTCGCGGCCGGATCGGCAGATTGGGTGATCGGACGCCCAATCACCATGTAGTCCACGCCGGCGGCCTGTGCCTGCACCGGCGTCATGATACGGCGCTGATCGCCCGCCGCGCTGCCTTCAGGGCGGATCCCCGGCGTAACCAGCTGGAATGCCTGCCCGCAGGCCGCCTTCAGCCGCTGCGCTTCGTGTGCCGAACACACCACGCCGTCCAGCCCACAGTCGCGGGTCAGGCGCGCCAGGCGCTCGGCGTGTTCCGCCGGGCTGGCCTCGATGCCGATGCCGTGCAGGTCTTCCGCTTCCATGCTGGTGAGCACCGTCACGGCAATCAGCAGCGGCGCATCCGCCCCGAATGACGCCAGCGCTTCTTTAGCGGCGGTCATCATGCGCGCGCCGCCGCTGGCGTGAACGTTGACCATCCAAACGCCCAGCTCGGCCGCCGCCGCGACCGCATGCGCGGTGGTATTGGGAATATCGTGGAATTTCAGGTCGAGAAACACGTCGAAGCCACGCCCATGCAGATCGCGCACCAGCTGCGGCCCAAACAGCGTGAACATTTCTTTGCCCACTTTCAGCCGGCAGTCTTGCGGATCGATACGGTCGGCGAACGCCAGCGCAGCGTTCTTATCGGCGTAATCTAACGCCACAACGATTGGAGATGATTTTAAGTCATTGTTATTAGCGTTATTTTCAGACTTCATTTCTTCTACCTTCTCTAAAATAGACATAATCAGGGACTCACCCGCGAAACTGACCGCCGCATTCTACATGCCGAGGGCCAGAAATCCCAGCCGCAGCGCGCACCGGCGCTCTGTCATGTTACTTCTCACCTTTGTCATGGCGCGTCAACGAAAGCGCGTCAGCAATAAACCACGCAGCGTAAAACGCCGTAAAGATGCGTAAATTGTTAATCAGATATTTTGAATCACTTACTCAGCATTATCAGATTTTCAATTGGCACAGATGCTTTATTATTCACCACATCGGAAGCGAACGGCTTCCTTCCTTAATAAACAGACTGGAGTCACCTATGAAAACCATCAAAAATTTTGCGGCCGCTGCCGCTATCGCACTGACCTCTTTCGCCACCTTCGCGGCTGAACCGATCAGCAGCCAGCAGGCCGATAGCCTGACTGCCACCGGCGTCGTTTCCGCAGGCCACGCGACCACCCTCAGCAGCCTGGAGAAAAAGCTGGCCGCTAAAGCGGATGCCCAGGGCGCCAGCAGCTACCGCATCATCTCCGCCGGTGGTAACAACATGCTGAGCGGCACCGCGATCATCTACAAATAATGTTTCCGGTACAGGGCCCGCTCACTCGGGCCCTGCCTCTGTTTCTCGCCTAAAAAACCCGCGTTTTCCTCGCCCCTATTTGTTACAGAAATATTAAATTTTTATTACACACTAGACACCCGATCGCCAGTGGCTTAGCTTGAAGGCATCTTCCTGCAGAAAGGCTTTCAAAATGAGCGAGATATCGACACTTACCATTAAAATTCCTCTGGAACTCAAGGAAAAAATCCGCGCCGCCGCCGCTGAAAACGAATTTTCGCTGAGCGTGGAAGTATGCCAGCGCCTGGAAAGCAGCTTCAGCGCGCCCGCCGCCAAGGCAGAAAAACCGGCCAAAAAGGCGGATGAGCTGCACCACGGCGAGATAGACAACCAAAGCACCGAAGAAGAAATTGAACAGCCTCTGAGCCAGAAAGAGCTGAAGAAACTCCGCCAGCTGTTGAAAACCGGCGCCAAAGGCGGCAAGAAAAAGTAAACGACGAACAGACAAACATAAAAAAACGGGGCGATAAATCGCCCCGTTTTATTTTGTCGAGCCGCGGCGTTATTGCCCATCCAGGCCGCGGATCGGTTTAACCGATGACCAGGCGCGGCACGACGGGCAATGCCAATAGAGCGAGTGCGCGGTGAAGCCGCATTTGTGGCAGCGGTAACGCGGTTTGGTGCGAATTTGCTCGCCGACCATATCGCGCAACAGCAGCAGGCTCTCTTTCGCCCGGCCGTCTTCGGCGTCCGCCAGGTGATAATCCATCAGCCGGTAAAATACCCGCATGGTCGGATGGCGTTGCAGCTGGCGGTTGATATAGACCTGCACCACATCGCGCCCTTCGTGCTGCTCGATGATCTCGGCCAGCATCAGATCGGCGGTGGCACCGGTGTTCTCTTCTACGCAGCGCTTCAGGAATTCAGCCCAGTTGTGCTGTTGTTCCGGCATATGGGTGTAGCATTCCTGCAGCATCGGCAGCGTTTCGCTGACCAACTCTTTATCCTGACTCAGTACGCGTTGCAGCGACTCGGCGGCTTTGGCGTAGTCGTTTTGCGCCATATAGATGCGGCCGAACATGATGGACACGCGCGCACACTGTTTATCGGCTGCGTCCGCACGCTTGAGCAGGCTCATCGCCCGATCGAGATCGTCGCTGCCCATCGCCTGCAGCGCCAGTTCACAATAGAAGTGTGCGATCTCGACGCGTTGTTTCTCTTTACCCAGCTTGACCAACTTTTCCGCCACGTCGATCGCTTTTTGCCAATCGCTGGTGGCCTGATGGATCACTAGCAGTTGCTGCAGCGCCGATACGCGAAAATCCGCTTCGTCAGTCAACTGGCTGAACATGTCTTCCGCACGATCGTACAGCCCGGCCGCCATATAGTCGCGGCCCAGCTGCTGTACCGCCAGCAGACGCTGTTCGAAGGTCAGGGAGGCGCTTTCCATCAAGGCCTGATGGATGCGGATGGCGCGGTCGACTTCACCACGCGAACGGAACAGGTTACCCAGCGTCAGGTGGGCTTCAACGGTGTTGCTGTCCTCTTTCAACATGTCGAGGAACAGATCGACCGCCTTGTCCTGCTGGTTGGAAAGCAGAAAGTTCACCCCTGCCACGTATTCACGCGACAGGCGGTTGGCTTCTTGCTGTTTATCCTGCTGAGCGCTTCTGCGCCCCATGTACCAACCGTACGCGGCAGCCACGGGCAGCAACAGAAACAGCAGTTCTAACATAGAGGATTATTCCTTGCTGACAACGGGCTGAGCCGCCGGTTCAGCGGGCTGCTCAAGCTGCAGCTCCAGCCTTTTGATCTTGCGCTCGGCGCGGCCCAGCGCAATGCGCGTGCGCAGGTAGAACAGACCGCAAATGATCCAGCCAAGAACGAAACCGGCGCCAAACAGCGTGGCCAACAGGGTCGATACGCGATAATCGCCCTGCGCAACCAGATAGTTAAAATTGACCACCTGATCGTTATGCGCACCCAAGGTGACAGAAATCACGAAGATCACCAGAACCAACAAAAAAATCAGCAAATATTTCACATTCTTTCCCGCGATGCCGAGTGAATCGGATGAACGATGCCAAAACGTGGCGTCCCTAACCCTTAAGTTAGCATTTCCCGTTGCGGCAGGGAAACCCTGCGGCACGATAAAACCACATATCTGCTGGCATATTCGGCAGTAAACGGCCTTAGCGAACAAATTGATGAGAAAGCTTCTCAAAACGTCGAATTTATAAGGATATGGGGGCGGCCGGGCGGATTGCAATGGCGGGAAAATGTAAGCGGTTAATGCGGCGCCGATCCGACGCCGCCTTTTTGTGACATGGTCACATAACGATCATATCTCCGGCTTGCGCGCCGCGATTTCCTGCTGCTCTTGCGGCGGCGGCGTCAGCGGGCCGAACCAGCGCTGCGCCAGCCAGCAGGTAACCACCACCAGCAGCCAGCTGATCAGCGTGGCCATCGCCAGATCGCGCGGCCAGTGCATGCCCAACAGCAGACGGCTGCCCATCACGCCGGTCGCCCACACCATCAGCAGCGCGACGGTTTTATAATGGCGGCGTGACCACAGCAGCCCTACGCCCAACAGCGCCCAGGTAGCGGCGAACATGGTGTGCCCCGACGGGAAAGCGAAGCCGGTTTCAAACTGCCAGTGCTTGCGCAGCCAGTTCGGCACCAGCGTCTGATCCTGCAATTGCTCGCGCACCAGCGCGCTGCGCTCTTTGCGATGCAGCGAATAGAAGTATTTGCCGTCCACGCCGTGGGTTTGCTCCAGCCATACCACGAACGGCCGCGGTTCCTGCACCCGATCCTTGATTAACGACTTGACCCCCTGCCCGATCACCAGCGCGGCGAAAAGCAGAAGCGCCAGACCGATGGCCGCCTTCAGGCGAAAGCGCAGGCACCACAAAAACCAACCGCAGAGGATAGCGCTGGTCAGAATGCCCCACGGCGAGGTCACGGTTTCGGTCACCCAGTACAGCGCTTTGAGCAGCGGCTCATTGCCGCCGGGTTGCCAGTGCCAACCGGATACCCAGACCGCCAGCGGCATCAACAGCAGCAGCAGTGCGCCGCCCGCCGTGCGTTTTGTTATCTCATACATTCTATTCTTCCTCTGCGTGAATCAGGCAGCAGTGTAACAAGAGTGCAATATTGATAACACGCGAAAAATTAAACAGATAGGCAACCTATCGCAATAATAGGTGGCCAGAAAACGCCATCTGCTGGTTTGCTGAGCACCGCCCGGCAAGAAGTTGTGGCAAAATAGCCGATAATTAACGAAATAGAGATCGGCGTAGCACGTTTTAGTCTTGGTCAATTTACCGAACCGGACTTAGGATGCGCGACAATGATTGAATCGTACGCTTTTGTGGAGAGTGACATGCAGCTTAAACGGGTGGCAGAGGCTAAACTGCCGACACCTTGGGGCGATTTCCTGATGGTAGGATTCGAAGAACTGGCGACCGGGCATGACCATCTGGCGCTGGTATTCGGTGATATTTCCGGCAAAGCGCCGGTGCTCGCGCGCGTGCATTCCGAATGTCTGACCGGCGATGCTCTGTTCAGCCTGCGCTGCGACTGCGGTTTTCAACTGGAAGCCGCGCTGGAGCAGATCGCCGAAGAAGGCCGCGGCATTCTGCTTTATCATCGCCAGGAGGGCCGCAATATCGGCCTGTTGAACAAGATCCGCGCCTATGCCCTGCAGGATAAGGGCGCAGACACCGTGGAAGCCAACCACCAGCTCGGCTTCGCCGCCGACGAGCGCGACTTCACCCTGTGCGCCGACATGTTCAAACTGCTGGGCGTCGACGCGGTGCGTTTGCTGACCAACAACCCGAAAAAGGTCGAGATCCTGACCGAAGCCGGCATCAACATCAGCGAGCGCGTGCCGCTGATCGTCGGCCGCAACCCGAAGAACGAACACTATCTGGCGACCAAGGCCGCCAAAATGGGCCATTTGCTCGACCAGAAGTGATCGCCGCCGCAGCGGAAACAATCAGGGCGCCTTGCGGCGCCCTTTTTATTGCTTAATTACAGCATTTTCCTGATCACATAGTGCAGAATGCCGTCGTTTTCGTAGTAGGTCAGCTCATTGCCGGTATCGATGCGGCAACGGGTGTCGATCACTTCCTTGCGCCCGTCGGCATAGGTGATATGCACCGGGACCGTCTGGCCCGGCTGCAGCTGCTGCAGGCCGCCGACGCTGATCTGCTCATCCCCGGTCAGCCCCAGGGTTTTGCGCGTCACCCCCTGCGGGAACTCCAGCGGCAAAATCCCCATGCCGATCAGGTTGGAGCGGTGGATACGCTCGAAGGACTCGGCAATCACCACCCGCACGCCCAGCAAGCGCGGCCCTTTCGCCGCCCAGTCGCGGCTGGAGCCGGAACCGTACTCTTTCCCGGCGATCACCGCCAGCGGCACCTTCTCCTGCTGATACTGCATGGCGGCGTCGTAGATAGACAGCTGCTGCTGCGACGGAATATGGCGGGTATAACCGCCTTCCACGCCCGGCACCATTTCGTTGCGGATGCGGATGTTGGCGAAGGTGCCGCGCATCATCACTTCGTGGTTGCCGCGGCGCGAGCCGTAGGAGTTGAAATCCTGCGGCGCCACGCCGTGCTCGCTCAGGTAGCGCCCCGCCGGGCTGTCGCGCTTGATGTTGCCCGCCGGCGAGATGTGGTCGGTGGTCACCGAATCAGCCAGAATCGCCAGAATGCGCGCGTCTTTGATGTCCTGCACCGGATCCGGTTTCACCTTCATGGTGCTGAAGAACGGCGGATGGCGGATATAGGTAGAATCCTCCTGCCACTGATAGGTTGCCGAACCGGCCACCTGGATCGCCTGCCAGTTGGCGTCGCCGTCGAACACTTCGCCGTATTCCTTGTGGAACATCTCGGTGCGCACTTCTTCCACCGCCTGAGCGATGTCCTGACTGCTCGGCCAGATATCCTTCAGGTAGACCGGTTGACCGTCGTTGCCCTCGCCCAGCGGCTCTTTGGTCAGGTCAATCTTCATGCTGCCCGCCAGCGCATAAGCCACCACCAGCGGCGGCGAGGCCAGCCAGTTGGTTTTCACCAGCGGGTGAATACGCCCTTCGAAGTTGCGGTTGCCCGACAGCACCGCGCCCACGGTCAGATCGCCCTCTTTGATCGCCTGCTCGATCGGATCCGGCAGCGGGCCGGAGTTACCGATACAGGTGGTGCAGCCATACCCCACCAGGTTAAACCCCAGCTCTTCCAGATAGGCGGTGAGTTTGGCGCTGTCGAAGTAGTCGGTTACCACTTTGGATCCCGGCGCCAGCGAGGTTTTTACCCAGGGTTTGCTGCGCAGCCCTTTCTTGACGGCATTTTTCGCTAGCAGGCCGGCCGCCATCATCACGCTCGGGTTGGAGGTGTTGGTGCAGGAGGTGATCGCCGCGATCACCACCGCGCCGTCGCGCAGTTCGTGCTGCTGCCCGTCCAGCGTAAAGGTTTTGCTGTCGGTATTGGCTTTGTGCCCCCCGATATCCAGCTCGGTAGCGGCCTTGAACGCCTGCGGCACATTCGGCAGCGCAACGCGATCCTGCGGGCGTTTCGGCCCGGCGAGGCTGGCTTCCACGGTTGACATGTCCAGCGCCAGCGAGCTGGTGAAGACCGGTTCATCACCCGGGTTACGCCACATGCCCTGCGCTTTGGCGTAGGCTTCCACCAGTGCGATTTGTTCGGCGCTGCGGCCGCTGAGCTTCATATAGCCGAGCGTAACGTCATCCACCGGGAAGAAACCGCAGGTGGCGCCGAACTCCGGCGACATGTTGGCGATGGTTGCCCGGTCCGCCAGCGGCAGATCGGCCAGCCCGTCGCCGTAAAACTCGACGAATTTGCCGACAACGCCGTGCTTGCGCAGCATTTGGGTCACGGTCAGCACCAGGTCGGTGGCGGTAATGCCCTCGCGGAGCTTGCCCGTCAGCTTGAAGCCGACCACGTCCGGGATCAGCATCGACACCGGCTGGCCCAGCATCGCCGCTTCCGCTTCGATGCCGCCGACGCCCCAGCCGAGGATGCCGAGGCCGTTGATCATGGTGGTGTGGGAATCGGTGCCCACCAGCGTATCGGGATAAGCCACGCGGCGGCCGCTTTCGTCGCTGTGCCAGACCGTTTGGCCAAGGTATTCAAGGTTAACCTGGTGACAGATGCCGGTGCCCGGCGGCACTACGCGGAAGCGGTTGAAGGCTTTCTGCCCCCAGCGCAAAAAGGTGTAGCGCTCGTGGTTGCGCTGCATTTCGATACGCACGTTGTCTTCAAAGGCGTTGTCATCGCCAAATTCATCGACGGTAACCGAGTGGTCAATCACCAGATCCACCGGCGACAGCGGGTTCACTTGGTCGACGTTGCCGCCCAGCCGCCGTACCGCTTCGCGCATCGCCGCCAGATCCACCACCGCCGGTACGCCGGTAAAATCCTGCATCAGCACGCGCGCCGGACGGTAGGCGATCTCACGGTCAGCATGGCCGGTTTGCAGCCAGGCAACGATGGCCTTGAGGTCGTCAACCTGCACGGTGTCGCCATCCACATGGCGCAGCAGGTTCTCCAACAGCACTTTCATTGATTTCGGCAACCGGTCGATATCACCCAGCTGCTTCGCCGCCAGCGGCAGGCTGTAGTAGTAATACTCGCTATTCAGCGCAACCAGCTTATCCAGACTTGTTTCACGAAGATCGGACGACATAGCTCCTCCATTTCTTATTGTGACTAAAACAGGGTAATCAGTGAGGTCTTGTTTAAAGATACCACAAAGATAAGTTAACGTTTTGATAACAACACGATTTGATCACAACGATAGGCGGGAACAATCAGCGGGAAGGAAGTGCGAGCGCCGCCAAGGGGTTAGGCAATGCGCCAACAAAAACGCCGCGACAAGGCGGCGTTTTGGCTGGGAAGATTTCGCGGCTTTAGCGGGGTTTACGCACCAGGCGGCGACAGACTATTAGGACAACCGCCGCAATGATGGCAGAGACACCCAATTTAATGGCAATGACAACCGAGTCGAAATTATTCATCCCTATTTCACCATCACCGCTAATTTCTATGTTGTTGGAAACGAAGCTGTCGAAAATGCCGTCTGGTAGGTAGCGCAGCAACAAAAGGGTGAGCAACAAGAACAGAACAATCCAGAGACTTTTTTTCATCGTGATACCACGCATTTACGGTAATCAGTACGGATTTCCGGGCTAAAAAAAACCCGGTTAGGCAGGCGCCTAACCGGGATTGATTTGATATCGTCGATGGTTACTTAATCGGCAGTTTGATGTCCTTGAACATCGCTTCGATCTCTTCGTTGGAGCGCAGCGCCACCGCGCTGTCTACCACATCGCGCGTCAGGTGCGGCGCGAAGCGCTGAATGAAGTCGTACATGTAGCTGCGCAGGAAGGTGCTGCGGCGGAAACCGATCTTGGTGGTGCTGTAGGTGAAGATATCACGCGCATCCACCGTCACCAGATCCGGATCCTGCACCGGATCCACCGCCATGCTGGCGATCACCCCCACCCCCAATCCCAGACGCACGTAGGTTTTGATCACGTCGGCGTCGGTGGCGGTAAAGACAATGCGCGGCGTCAGGCCGGCGCGGTTGAAGGCGGTATCCAACTCCGAACGCCCGGTAAAGCCGAAGGTGTAAGTGACGATCGGGTAAGCCGCCAGCTCTTCAATGCTGATGCTGCTTTTGCCCGCCAAAGGATGATCGGGCTTCACGACTACCGCACGGTTCCAGTGGTAGCACGGCAGCATGATGAGATCGTCGTACAGGTGCAGCGCTTCGGTGGCGATGGCGAAATCGGCGGTCCCTTTGGAGACCGCTTCGGCGATCTGCGTCGGCGAACCCTGATGCATGTGCAGCGAGACGCGCGGGTAACGCTCGATGAAGCCTTTAATTACGTTGGGCAAGGCGTAGCGGGCCTGGGTATGCGTGGTGGCGACGTACAGCGAGCCTTTGTCCGGGTAGGTGTGTTCACCGGCGACGGCTTTAATGGCGTCGACCTTGGACAGCACTTCACGTGCGATGCGAATGATTTCCTGGCCGGCCGGGGTGACCTGGGTCAGGTGTTTGCCGCTGCGGGCGAAAATCTGGATGCCCAGCTCATCTTCGAGCATGCGCACCTGTTTACTGATGCCGGGTTGCGAGGTATAGAGCCCTTCTGCCGTCGAGGAGACATTCAGGTTGTGGTTAACCACTTCCACAATGTAACGAAGCTGCTGCAATTTCATATCTTATACCATCCTAGGTTAAACACTGCGGCTTACCCGCAGCCAGGTATATCGGTGTCGCCCCGGTATGCTGAAAGTCACAAGCCATAAACACCGTGTTTTACCCTGATGGTGAAGAAAACGCCGTTGTTAATAAGCTTTAATAATAAAAAAACTTTTTATATAACCACTATACCACGTTGCAGCTTCAAGTATAGATCCGCGTCACACTATGATAACGATTATTTTGCATTGGTATCAACGTGAAACGGCGGTGGCGGAGGGATAAAAACAGCAAAGGATAGATCCGTTTGTCCCTTTTCACCAATAAAAAAACCAGCCGCCGGGGCTGGTTTTTCATCTTACTGGCAGGACAGCGGCCTTACTTCTTGCCTTCGACCCACTTGCCGTCCACGTAGAACGCGGACCAACCGGTCGCCTTGCCATCTTTTTCAGAAGAGACGTACTGCTGTTTGGTTTTACGGCTGAAACGCACCAGCGTTTTATTGCCTTCGGCATCCGCCACCGGCGCATCGGCCAGATAGCGCAGCTTCTCCGGCAGGCGATCCTTGAAGCGAGCCAGCTCTTCCACCAGCGGCGCACGGGTCTCGCGCGATTTAGGGAAGGTGTTGGCCGCCAGGAACACGCCGGCAGCGCCGTCACGCAGCACGAAATAGGCGTCGGACTTCTCGCACGGCAGCTCCGGCAACGGCACCGGATCTTCCTTCGGCGGCGCGACATCGCCGTTACGCAGGATCTTGCGGGTGTTTTTACAGTTCTCGTTGGTACAGCCCATGTACTTGCCGAAACGCCCCATTTTCAGGTGCATTTCCGAGCCGCACTTGTCGCACTCCACCACCGGGCCATCGTAGCCTTTCAGACGGAACTCGCCCTCTTCGATTTCATAGCCGTCACACGCCGGGTTGTTACCGCAAACGTGCAGCTTGCGCTGGTTGTCGATCAGGTAGCTGTCCATTGCCGTACCGCATTTCTTGCAGCGACGGCGGGCGCGCAGCGCGTTGGTTTCCGCGTCGTCGCCTTCGAGGATATTGAGCACTTCCGCTTCAGGCACCAGATTGATGGTGGTTTTGCAGCGCTCCTTCGGCGGCAGCGCGTAGCCGGAACAGCCGAGGAACACGCCGGTGCTGGCAGTACGGATACCCATCTTGCGGCCGCAGGTCGGGCAGTCGATGCTGGTCATCACCATCTGGTTAGGCCGCATGCCGCCTTCTTCCGGATCCTTCTCCGCCGTTTCCAGCTGCTCGCTGAAGTCGACGAAGAACTCGTCCAGCACCGCTTTCCACTCGGCCTGGTTGTTGGCAACCTCATCAAGACCGTCTTCCATGCGCGCGGTGAAGTCATAGTTCATCAGCTCGCGGAAGTTTTCTTCCAGGCGATCGGTGACGATCTCGCCCATTTTCTCGGCATAGAAGCGGCGGCTTTCCACCCGCACATAACCGCGATCCTGAATGGTCGAGATGATGGAGGCATAGGTGGACGGACGGCCGATACCGCGTTTTTCCAGCTCTTTCACCAGCGAGGCTTCGCTGTAACGCGCCGGCGGCTTGGTGAAGTGCTGGCTCGGGATCAGTTTCTGCAGATCCAGCTCGCTGCCGATTTCGACGTATGGCAGGGTGCGATCTTCATCGCCCTTGCGCAGCGCCGGCATCACCTTGGTCCAGCCGTCAAAGCGCAGCGTACGACCCTTGGCGCGCAGCTGATAATCGCCGGCCTTCACCGTCAGCGTGGTGGAATCGTATTGCGCCGGCGTCATCTGGCAAGCGACGAACTGGCGCCAGATCAGCTGATACAGCTTCTGCGCGTCCGCCTCCATGTCTTTCAACTGCTCGGCGAGCACGTTCACGTCCGAAGGTCGGATCGCTTCGTGCGCTTCCTGCGAATTCTCTTTGCTGCTGTACTGATTCGGCGCCTTCGGCAGGTATTTATCGCCGAAGTTGTCGCCGATGTAGCCACGCACCATGTTGAGCGCATCCTGGCTCAGGTTGGTGGAATCGGTACGCATATAGGTGATGTGGCCGGCTTCATACAGCCGTTGCGCCATCATCATGGTTTTCTTCACGCCGAAGCTCAGGCGGGTGCTGGCGGCCTGTTGCAGCGTGGAGGTAATGAAAGGCGCGCCCGGTTTGCTGCTGGTCGGTTTGTCTTCGCGATCCAGCACCGTGTAACGGGCTTTTTCAAGCAGTTTGACCGCGGCGTGAGTCTGCTCGCGGTTGACCGGCTTGAACGGTTTGTCGTGCGCATGGGTCACTTCCATCTGCAGCGCGGTTTCGCCCTTCGCCAGCAGATCGGCATGCAGCTCCCAGTACTCTTCCGGCACGAAGGCCTTGATATCGCGCTCGCGCTCAACCACCAGGCGCACCGCCACCGACTGCACGCGGCCGGCGGACAGGCCGCGGGCGATTTTCTTCCACAGCAGTGGCGAGACCATATAGCCCACCACGCGGTCCATAAACCGGCGCGCCTGCTGCGCGTTGACGCGGTCAATGTTCAGCTCGCCCGGCTGTTTGAACGCCTGCTGGATCGCGTTTTTGGTGATTTCGTTAAACACCACGCGGCTAAAGCGTTTGTCATCCCCACCGATCACTTCCCGCAGGTGCCAGGCGATGGCTTCCCCTTCGCGGTCAAGGTCGGTTGCGAGATAAATGTGGTCGGCGTTTTCCGCCAACGATTTTAACTCGGCGACCACTTTTTCTTTACCCGGCAGGATTTCATAATGCGCTTTCCAGCCGTGGTAAGGGTCGACGCCCATGCGATTTACCAGCGCCGCCTTCTCATCTTTTTTAACTTTTTTCTTGGCTTTGTCTTCGGTTGAGTCAGCGCTCTTTTTGCTGGCTGAGCCACTGGTCGGCAAATCACGGATATGACCGACGCTGGACTTCACCACGTAGTCACTTCCTAAATATTTATTAATAGTTTTGGCTTTTGCCGGGGACTCAACTATTACGAGAGCTTTACCCATATTTACCTTTACCTAATTTATTTCTTCTAAAAAGAAGTCTTTTATCTCGCCGTGCCGCGGCAATTCGTGTCTCTTTTTTTATATTGCGGCAGTCTGGCAAGAGATCAACAGATTTTTTTCTTTTGGTTGCCCAACTGCTCAACCTGAACGCAAGTTGTTGATCCTGCCTGCTATTCACCCATGCCCCAGAAGTATGGCTGTGTGAGTTTTATTCATGGCGTAAACAAAACCTTCCACCCGACGCCGCAAAATCCCACACTGTACCTGATAAAAAGCGTCACGCAACCTAATTAGCACGGAAAGACCGATTTCGCCAACCGGCGGCCGCCCATGGCCATCCAGACGGCAAATAAACCTTAGTCGGTTTGCGGATAAAAGCGAACCGGCGTTAGAATATGCGCAGAGTTTTTAGTTTGGAGTCTAATAAATGCGCACAAATACTGCCCCTATCGGCCGCGAGGCCCTGCTGGCGGAAGCAAATAACATCATCCGCCAACACGAAGATTATCTGCACGGCATGATCGCCACCGACGTTGAACAAAAAAGCGGCGTTTTAGTTTTCCGCGGCGAATACTTTTTGGATGCCGATGGATTGCCCACCGCCAAAACCACCGCGGTATTTAATATGTTTAAACACTTGGCCCATCTGCTTTCGGAAAAATACCACCTGGTCGATTGAGAAAAGAAAACGGGGGCAGCTGGCCCCCGTTGATTCACGCTATCGCCGCCGTTACAGCAGCGGCTTTTCACCACGCTGCCACCAGCGCAACAGCAAGCGATCGACGCTTTCCGCCGCGCTGCCGGTGAAGCGATCCATCAGGCGTTTGCGGCGCGTATAGCGCACGGCGATCACTTCGTGGTTATCCAGCTCGGCGATCAGCAAGTCATCGCTGGTGCCGATGGCGTCGATCAGCCCCTTCTCTTTCGCCTGTGAACCGAACCAGTGCTCACCGGTGGCGACGCTGTCGATGTCCAACGACGGGCGCTGCTCATGCACGAAGCGTTTGAACAGCTCGTGGGTTTCGTTCAGATCTTCGCGGAACTTCTCGCGCCCCTGCTCGGTGTTTTCGCCAAACAGCGTCAGCGTGCGTTTGAATTGCCCGGCAGTGTGCAGCTCCACGTCGATGTCGTTCTTCTTCAGCAGGCGGTGGAAGTTCGGGATCTGCGCCACCACGCCGATGGAGCCGATGATGGCGAACGGCGCCGCCACGATGCGATCCGCGACGCAGGCCATCATGTAGCCGCCGCTGGCCGCCACTTTATCCACCGCTACCGTCAGGCGAATGCCGCCTTTGCGCAGGCGCTCCAGCTGCGAGGCCGCCAGGCCGTAGCCGTGCACCACCCCGCCCGGGCTTTCCAGGCGCAACAGAACTTCATCCTGCGCCGACGCTACCGCCAGCACCGCCGAGATCTCTTCGCGCAGCGAGGTCACCTCGTGCGCGTCCATGCTGCCCTTGAAGTCCAGCACATACAGGCACGGCTTAGTCACTTCCACCGCGCCGGACTTGGCGCGCTGCTTCTTCAGCTTGTCGTCGGCCTTGGTCTGCTTCTTGAACTGTTTCAGCCAGACCTTCTGCTCGGCGGTATCCATACGCGCCAGGCGCATATCACGCTGCATCTCGCGATACTGTTCACCGAGATCGGTCAGCTGCAGCTCCCCTTTCTGGCGGTTCTTGCGTTGCCCCAAACTGACCGCCAGGATGGCCAACGCGGCGATGGCGAGCACCACCGTGGCGACCTTGGCCAGAAACAGGCCATAAACAGATATAAACTCCACAGATTCCGCCTTTATTTACAGGTTGTTAGTATGCTTCTTTCCATTTTAGCCAACCGCAGCGGCTGCTGTCGCGGCTAAATGAAAATTCATTGCGCACGGATCATCACTATGGGGACGATTCAAGGCCGAACCAAGGCGCCGCCGCCGTGCTTTTGTTACAAAAGAATGCCATTTCAGCCTGCTACGCATTGAAAATGCCCACGGATTAAGGCATATAACACCCATTATTCATCAATACGATGAGACGGATTCGCTGCGCGGCCCGCAGACGGTCGAGCCTTCGCTCCCGCCCCGGCCGCGCGTTTCACCCTTGCTCCCCGATATTCGCGGGAGAACAGCCACCCAGGCGAGGATTTATCGTGCATTACCAACCCAAACAAGATCTGCTCGAACAACGTATCATTTTGGTCACCGGCGCCGGCGACGGCATCGGCCGCGAAGCGGCGCTGACCTACGCGCGCTTCGGCGCTCAGCTGGTGCTGCTGGGGCGCACCGAAAGCAAACTGCTGGCGGTACAACAAGAGATCGCGGCCCAGGGCGGCGCCCCGGCCCGGGTGGTGACGCTGGACTTGCTGCACGCCACTCAGGAGCAATGCCGGCAGATAGCCGACGATCTGGCGAGCCAGATCCCCCGCCTTGACGGCGTTCTGCACAACGCCGGCCTGCTCGGCGACATCGCGCCGATGGCCGACCTGTCGATGACCATGTGGCAAGAGGTGATGCAGGTTAACGTCAACGCCACCTTTATGCTGACTCAGGCGCTGTTGCCGCTGCTGCTGAAATCCCACGCCGGTTCGCTGGTGTTCACCAGTTCCAGCGTCGGGCGCACCGGCCGCGCAGACTGGGGTGCCTATGCGGTGTCGAAGTTCGCCACCGAGGGCATGATGCAGGTATTGGCCGACGAGTATAAAAACCGCAATTTGCGGGTTAACTGCATCAATCCGGGCGGCACCCGCACCAAAATGCGCGCATCTGCCTTCCCGCACGAAGACAAGAACAAGCTGAAAACCCCGGCCGATATCATGCCGCTGTATCTGTATCTGATGGGCGAAGACAGCCGCCGCAAAACCGGCATGAGCTTCGACGCGCAGCCGAACCGTAAACCCGGCGCGGCCGAATAATAAGGAGCGTTTCATGGCGGAAGATCGTCATCAACAGCGCCAGCAGCGCCTGAAAGAACAGGTCGATGCCCGCATCGCCGCCGCGCAGGACACGCGCGGCCTGCTGCTGGTGTTTACCGGCAACGGCAAGGGTAAAACCACGGCCGCCTTCGGCACCGTCACCCGGGCGGTTGGCCACGGCATGCGCGCCGGGGTGATCCAGTTCATCAAGGGCGAGTGGCCCAATGGCGAAAAAAACCTGCTGCAGCAACACGGCGTTGAATTCCAGGTGATGGCCACCGGTTTTACCTGGGAGACGCAGAATAAAGCCGGCGATACCGCCGCCTGTCAGGCGGTGTGGCAGCACGGCAAACGCATGCTGGCCGACAGCAGCCTGGATCTGGTGCTGCTGGACGAAGTAACCTACATGCTGACCTACGGCTATCTGGAACTGGAAGAGCTGAAGGCAGCGTTGCTGGAGCGCCCTGCGCACCAAACGGTGATCTTGACCGGGCGCGGTTGCCATCGCGATCTGCTGGAACTGGCGGATACGGTCACGGAGATGCGGCCGGTGAAACACGCGTTCGATGCAGGCGTGAAGGCGCAACAGGGGATCGATTGGTAACAAAAAGTTCTGGCCCCGAACGGGGCCAGAATGAGGGATTAGCTGCGTTTGCTTGGCTTGCCCGGTTTACCCGGCTTGCTGCCTGGCGCACTGCGGCGGCCGCTGCCGGCCACCTGAGAGTGGCGCTTGACCGCGCGGCGGATCTGGTTGGCCTTCACGCGGCGGCGTTCACGCTCCACCGGCATTTTGCTGACCGTTTCCGGCTTCAATTCCACCAGCTCGCGCAGGTAGTTGATCGCCGGCAGATCCAGCTCGGCCCAGCCGCCGCGCGGCAGGCCTTTCGGCAGATCGATGTCGCCGTAGCGCACGCGGATCAGGCGGCTCACCTGCACACCCACCGCTTCCCACAGGCGACGCACTTCACGGTTACGGCCTTCGGTCAGGGTCACGTTGTACCACTGGTTGAGACCTTCGCCGCCCTGGAAGCTGATGGTGCGGAAGGCGGCCGGGCCGTCTTCCAGCTGCACGCCCTTGCTCAGCTGCTTCACTTTCGCATCGTCAACCTGGCCGAACACGCGTACCGCGTACTCGCGCTCCACTTCACGGCTTGGGTGCATCAGACGGTTGGCCAGTTCGCCATCGGTGGTGAACAGCAGCAGACCGGAGGTGTTGACGTCCAGTCGCCCTACCGCCACCCAGCGTGAACCGCGCAGCTTAGGCAAGCGATCGAACACCGTCGGGCGGCCTTCAGGATCGCTGCGGGTACACAGCTCGCCTTCCGGTTTGTAGTAAGCCAGCACCCGGCAAACCACCTCTTCGGATTCTTTGATCGACAGGACATGACCGTCCAGACGAATTTTCATCGCCGGCGTCACTTCAACGCGATCGCCCAGCTTGGCGACCTTGCCGTCGACGCTGACGCGCCCGGCTTCAATCATGGTTTCGATTTCACGACGCGAGCCATGCCCGGCGCGCGCTAAAACTTTCTGTAACTTTTCGCTCATTGAGCAACCTCTAATGTCGCCTTCACAGGCGTCGGGGGGATAACCGCCGCGGCCAAGCGCCACCACGGTAATAATACGTTTATCAGGATCGAACCGCGCATTATACAGGCTTTCTAAGGTGTTGAAACCCACTTTATCGGTGGGTTTCGGCCACCGCATCTCCTGTCTGCGTTATGTTGGTATAGCGTTCGACGATTAAGCTACACCCCCATCGCGTACAAACACGGTCAAAACATCCTGTGGCGCTTTGACAGCACTTTCAGTAATCAGCCATCCCACCGCACCACGGTGGTAGCAGCCATGGTGTTCAACGTGCGCCAACATTTCCCGTCGCAGCATATCCCCAGGGCCGCCGTCGACGAAGGTAAAATGAATGCGCTCATCCAGTTGCGCTTCGCTCAGCGAAGCGATATACGCGAGGTAGCGACGATCGCTGGCCAACATCGCCTCTTCCAGCGCTTCCAACGTTGGGGTTTCTTGGGTGTTCAACGCCGTATAGCCATGGCGTTGTCCTTGCAAATTGGCGATAAAAATCTGATCGACGACATAGATATGATTCATCAAGCGAAGCATCAAATGACGCTGCTTAGGCCAAGCATCGGCGTCCACTTTTCGAATGGCGGCGAAGGCCTCCGCATCCGCCCATTGCTTATAATTGAACAGTTGCTCCAAGTGCTTTTTCAATGACATTATGACCTCTTAATTCAGGGGTGCCGTAACGATTTCGACAGCCAGTATAATAGCGCCATCCTGTTATTTGAGGGCGATGGACAAAAAATCCTCCACCGCCCACAGCACCGCGTCAGGCCGTTCCAGAATGCCGAGGTGAGTACGAGCCTCCCCTAACCGTACCACGGAGAAAAACGGCTGCTCGGCGGCAAATGCCTGCTGCTGCCGCAGATAGTCGTCGCGGCGATCCAACGAGTAAATATGCCGGCACGGCGGCGGCGCGCTCATTCCCGCCAGGCGTTGCAGCGGCGAGCCGAATTGCCGGTAGGCCTGTTCGATGGCCACACCGGCGGCACGCCAGAGCCGGTAATCTTCCTGTGCCATCTCGACCTCCAGATGGCGTTTGACCCGATCGTGGCGGATGCCGCCCTGCCAGAAGTCGAACAAGGCGTCGCGCGCCGCCAGCCACTGCTGCGGCTGCTGCATACGGCTCACCGCCGTAAAGAACGCCGGTTCCGGCTGCGTCATGATCCAGTCGAGAAACACCATGCCCCGTATCCGCTGCGGCAACGCTTCGGCCAACGCCACCGCCAGCCAGCTGGCATGCGCCACCGACAGGGTGATCACGTTGTCCAAACGCAGCACCGTCAGCAGCTGACGCACATCTTCCAGCAAATCGTCCGCCGCCAGCGACATCCCCGCCGCTTTTGACGACAGGCCGTGGCCGCGCCAGTCGATGCTGATCACCCGATAGCGTTCGGCGGCCAGAGCGATGAACGGCTCAAATACGGTTTTCGGCTCGCACCAGCCGGGCAGCAACACCAACGTGAGCGGCCCTGAGCCGATATCCTGATAGTCGAGCATCATGTTGGCGCTGTGAAATGCGGTCATATTACCTCCTGCGCGTCTCTCCCCGACCCGTTCGGGAAATACCGACGGGGATAAGGTGACAGCGCAGCAGGCATTGATCTATTGAAGTTCGTGCGGAAAGAGTCCGAGCGCACCTTATGAAAAAATGCGCACGAATTGGAATAGGAACTTAATGGCGGACGCAGGGATAGGCGGCGCTTAACGCCAGCATGATCACCGACGGTGCGGAATAATGCAGCTGCTCAGGATGCTCGTTCAAATATTGCATCACCGCGTCGGCGGCTACGCCGATGCTCATCCCGGCTTCGGGGCAAATATTGCGATTGCCCTGCATGGAGTAGGTATCGAATACGCCGGCGACGTATCCCATGAACATGCCGCCATTCAGCGCTTCGGCCACGGTGGCTTCACCGCTTTTATTTTTTACGTAACCGCCGGATTCCGCCAGCAAACCGCTGCCCGAATAAAACCCCGCATTTGCCATTGAGGAAAATAATAAGGCCGCTAAAAAAGAAACCTGTTTAATCATTGCTGCGCATCCTGCCCATTATCAATTCTGAAGTATTCAAGAATAGCGGCTTTCATGCGAAATAGCGTCGCTTCAGCCGATTTTCAGACAATGGGCAAGGTGGCAACAATTGACATCAACGGAAAGGCGCCGCGTCACCCGCCCCTTCACGCACCACTTCCGGTGAGGATTCGGTCAGATCGATAACCGTCGTCGGCTGTTGGCCGAGGAAGCCGCCGTGGATCACCAGATCGACCACCTTGCCTAGATGATCGCTGATCTCTTCCGGATCGGACTCGGCAAAGTCATTGCCCGGCAGCATCAGCGTGGTGGACATCATCGGCTCGTTCAACGCCTCCAGCAGCGCCAATGCGATCGGGTTCGACGGCACGCGCAGGCCGATGGTTTTGCGCTTGTCATTCATCAGACGGCGCGGCACTTCCTTGGTCGCTTTCAGAATGAAGGTGTAGTTGCCCGGCGTATTGTTTTTGATCAGGCGGAACGCCGTATTATCGACGTGCGCATAGGTCGACAGCTCGGACAGATCGCGGCACATCAGGGTAAAGTTGTGGTTGCCGTCCAGCTGACGGATGCGGCAAATGCGCTCCATCGCCGCCTTCTCTTCCAGCATGCAACCCAGCGCATAGCCGGAATCGGTGGGATAAACGATCACCCCGCCCTTGCGCAGCACGTCAACCGCCTGGTTAATCAAACGCGGCTGCGGGTTGTCCGGGTGAATATAAAAAAGCTGACTCATGACTTGCTCCTAAAATGATGCCCGCGCGCGTTGCCACGCGCGTAAAATCAGACCGCCTCGCCCGGCTGCGGCCAATCGCGCCACACCGGCTCGACGCCGCCCGGCAGCCACAGTTTGCGGCCCAGTTCGATCCACGAACAAGGCTGATGAAAATCAGAGCCTTGCGAGGCCAACAGGCGGTAGTCCTGGGCGTATTTCGCCAATTGCGAGCGCTCATGCGGCGCCTGCTGACACTGCGCCACTTCCATGGCGTCGCCGCCGTGTTCGGCGAAATACGCCAGCAAACGTTTCAACCACTTCGCGGTCAGATCGTAACGGCCGGGATGCGCCATCACCGCCTGACCGCCCGATTGATGAATCGCATCAATGGCTTGTTCTATTGTACACCACTGCGGCGGCACGTAGCCGGTTTTGCCCTTGGCCAGGTATTTCTTGAACACCTGCGCCATGTTGTCCGCCACGCCTATCTCCACCAGGTAACGGGCGAAATGGCCGCGGGTCACCGCACCGGCCCCCGCCAACCGCTGGGCGCCGGCATAGGCGTCGGGAATGCGCGCCTTGCCCAGACGCACGCCGATCTCCTGCGCACGGCGATTGCGGCGTTCGGTTTGTTCCGCCAATAGCGCCACCAGCGCCGGGTGCGCGACGTCCATGCCCAATCCAACGATATGGATCTCATGATTTTCCCACAGCGTCGAGATTTCCACCCCGTTGACCAACCGCAGCGGCAACGCCTGCTCCGCAATGGCGGCGGCGGCCTCGGCCAACCCGGCGGTGGTATCGTGATCGGTGATCGCCAGCACGCCCACGCGCATCTCGACCGCCCGCTGCACCAGCTGCGTCGGCGTCAGGTAGCCGTCGGAGGAGGTCGTGTGGCTGTGGAGGTCGTACAGAGTAAAAGCGGTCGATTGGGGGTTACTGTCTGTCAAAACGGCTATCCGGCAATGGCTTGGATTTCTATCATACCCGCGATCGGCGGCCGGACGGAAATCTATTCTGTCCTGGCCGCAGGCGCCAGGCGGATGATGAATAGAATTCACGCTAACCGCTAAAACATTGTGCAAAAAGAGGGTTGACTTTGCCGCCACGAACCAGTTAACTAGTACACAAGTTCACGGCAACGGCCGTGTCAGATGAGCGTTAACAGAGAGAGTCGGCAAATGAACAAATATATTTCTCTTCACGGTTGGTGGCGTACCTCCCTCTTGCGGGCGGTGTAATCGCGCATAGCTGTCATCTGACAATGCAGATTTCCTGAGCCCGCACCTGATGCGGGCTTTTTTATGGACAGAATTCACTGGAACCACCGATGATGAACACCAAACCACAACTGACATTGCTGAAGGCGCAAGCCAGCTACCGGGGCGACCCCACCACCATTTTCCACCAGCTGTGCGGTGCCCGTCCGGCCACCCTGCTGCTGGAATCGGCGGAAATCAACAGCAAACAGAATCTGCAGAGCCTGCTGGTGATTGACAGCGCGCTGCGCATTACCGCACTGGGTCATACCGTCAGCGTGCAGGCGCTGACCGCCAACGGCGCGGCGCTGCTGCCGCTGCTGGACGAAGCGCTACCGCCCGAGGTGCGCAATCAGGCGCGCCCCAACGGCCGCGAACTGACCTTCCCGGCGATCGACGCGGTGCAGGACGAAGACGCCCGCTTGCGCTCACTGTCGGTGTTCGATGCGCTGCGCACGCTGCTGACCCTGGTGGACTCCCCGGCGGACGAGCGCGAAGCCGTGATGCTGGGCGGCCTGTTTGCCTACGATTTGGTCGCCGGTTTCGAAGACCTGCCGTCGCTGCGCCAGGATCAGCGCTGCCCGGACTTCTGCTTCTATCTGGCGGAAACCCTGCTGGTGCTGGATCACCAACGCGGTACGGCCCGTCTGCAGGCTAGCGTCTTCAGCGAGCAGGCGAGTGAAGCGCAGCGTTTGCAGCAACGTCTGGAACAGCTGCAGGCCGAGTTGCAACAAACCCCGCAGCCGATCCCGCATCAAACGCTGGAGAATATGCAGCTGAGCTGCAACCAGAGCGATGAAGAGTACGGCGCGGTGGTCAGCGGGCTTCAGGAAGCGATCCGTCAGGGCGAGATTTTCCAGGTGGTGCCGTCGCGCCGCTTCTCCCTGCCGTGCCCGGCGCCGCTGGCGGCCTACCAGACCTTGAAAGACAACAACCCCAGCCCGTATATGTTTTTCATGCAGGATGATGACTTCACCCTGTTCGGCGCTTCACCGGAGAGCGCGTTGAAATACGACGCGGGCAATCGCCAAATCGAAATCTACCCGATCGCCGGCACTCGTCCGCGCGGCCGGAGTAAGGACGGTTCGCTGGATCTGGATCTCGACAGCCGCATCGAGCTGGAAATGCGCACCGACCACAAAGAGCTGGCCGAGCACCTGATGCTGGTCGATCTGGCGCGCAACGATCTGGCGCGCATCTGCCAGGCCGGCAGCCGCTACGTGGCCGACCTGACCAAGGTGGACCGCTATTCGTTCGTCATGCATCTGGTTTCCCGGGTGGTGGGCACTCTGCGCGCCGATCTCGACGTGCTGCACGCCTACCAGGCCTGCATGAACATGGGCACCCTGAGCGGCGCGCCGAAAGTGCGGGCGATGCAGCTGATCGCCGCCTCCGAAGGCACACGCCGCGGCAGCTACGGCGGCGCGGTGGGCTACTTCACCGCCACCGGCGATCTGGATACCTGCATCGTCATCCGTTCCGCCTACGTTGAAGACGGCATCGCCACCGTGCAGGCCGGCGCCGGCGTGGTGCTGGATTCCATCCCGCAGGCGGAAGCCGACGAAACCCGTAATAAAGCCCGTGCCGTGCTGCGCGCCATCGCCACTGCGCACCATGCCAAGGAGGTGTTCTGATGGCCGATATCCTGTTGCTCGACAACGTCGACTCCTTTACCTACAACCTGGTCGATCAGCTGCGCGCCAGCGGCCACCAGGTGGTGATTTACCGTAACCAGATCGCCGCCGAGGTGATCATCGAACGCCTGGAACACATGACCCAGCCGGTGCTGATGCTGTCGCCCGGCCCCGGTACGCCATCCGAAGCGGGCTGCATGCCGGAACTGCTGCAGCGCCTGCGCGGTCGGCTGCCGATCATCGGCATCTGCCTCGGTCACCAGGCGATCGTCGAAGCCTACGGCGGCCAGGTCGGCCAGGCGGGCGAGATCCTGCACGGCAAAGCCTCGGCAATCGTTCACGATGGCGCAGGCATGTTCGCCGGCATGGCCAACCCGCTGCCGGTGGCGCGCTACCACTCGCTGGTCGGCAGCAATATCCCGGCCGATCTTACCGTCAACGCCCGTTTCGGCGAGATGGTGATGGCGGTGCGCGACGACCGTCGCCGCGTGTGCGGCTTCCAGTTCCACCCGGAATCGATTCTGACCACCCACGGCGCGCGCCTGCTTGAGCAGACCCTGGCCTGGGCGCTGGCGAAGTAATATAAGGAACACGACGATGCAACCTATTCTTGAGAAACTGTACCGCGCCGAGTCGATGAGCCAGCAGGAAAGCCAACAGCTGTTCAGCGCCATCGTGCGCGGCGAATTGGAGCCGAGCCAACTGGCGGCGGCGTTGATCAGCATGAAAGTCCGCGGTGAGCGCCCGGAAGAGATCGCCGGCGCCGCCAAAGCGCTGCTGGACGACGCTCAGCCGTTCCCGCGTCCTGACTACCCGTTCGCCGATATCGTCGGCACCGGCGGCGACGGCACCAACAGCATCAATATTTCCACCGCCAGCGCCTTCGTGGCGGCGGCGTGCGGCGCGAAGATCGCCAAGCACGGCAACCGCAGCGTTTCCAGCCGCTCCGGCTCCTCGGATCTGCTCGCGGCGTTCGGCATCCGTCTGGATCTGCCGGCGGAAGAAGCGCGCAAGGCGCTGGACGATCTCGGCGTGTGTTTCCTGTTCGCGCCGCAGTACCACACCGGTTTTCGCCACGCCATGCCGGTGCGCCAGCAGCTGAAGACCCGCACGCTGTTCAACGTGCTGGGCCCGCTGATCAACCCGGCGCGCCCGCCGCTGGCGCTGATCGGCGTATACAGCCCGGAACTGGTGCTGCCGATTGCCGAAACCCTGCGCGTGCTGGGTTATCAGCGTGCGGCGGTGGTTCACGGCGGCGGCATGGATGAGGTGGCGATCCACGCCACGACGCACGTGGCGGAATTGAACAACGGCGAAATCAGCAGCTACCAGCTCACGCCGCAGTCCTTCGGATTGGAAACCTATCCGCTGGAAGCCTTGCTGGGCGGCACGCCGGAAGAAAACCGTGACATTTTGGCGCGGCTGTTACAAGGTAAAGGCGAGCCGGCGCACGCCGCGGCGGTCGCGGCCAACGTCGCGTTGCTTCTGAAGTTATTCGGACATGAAGACCTGCGCCAAAATGCGCGGCAGGCACTGGATATGATCAACAGCGGGCAGGCCTATGAGCGTGTCATCGCACTGGCGGCAAGAGGATAAATGATGCAGGAAACCGTGCTACACAAGATTGTCCGCGACAAAGCGCAATGGATCGCGGCGCGACAACAGCAACAGCCCCTGGCCGGCTTTCAGAATGACATCGTACCGAGCGAACGCAGCTTCTACCACGCGCTGCAGGGCACCCGGACGGCTTTCATTCTCGAATGCAAGAAGGCCTCGCCTTCCAAGGGGCTGATTCGCGAGAACTTTGATCCGGTGGAGATCGCCACGGTCTATAAAGACTTCGCCTCGGCGATCTCGGTGCTGACCGACGAGAAATACTTCCAGGGCAGCTTCGATTTCCTGCCGCTGGTCAGTAAAACCGTCAGCCAACCGGTGTTGTGCAAAGACTTTATTATCGACCCGTATCAGATTTATCTGGCGCGCTACTATCAGGCCGATGCCATCCTGCTGATGCTGTCGGTGTTGACCGACGAGCAGTACCGCCAGTTGGCCGCGGTGGCTCACAGCCTGAACATGGGCGTGCTGACCGAAGTGATCAGTGAAGAAGAGCTGCAGCGCGCGATCGCGCTGGAAGCACGCGTGGTCGGCATCAACAACCGCGATCTGCGCGATCTGAGCATCGACCTGAACCGCACCCGTCAGCTGGCGCCGCGCGTGCCGCATGGCGTGACGGTGATCAGCGAGTCGGGCATCAACAACTACGGGCAGATCCGCGAGCTGAGCCATTACGCCAACGGTTTTCTGATCGGCAGCGCGCTGATGTCGGAAACCGATCTGCGCGCCGCCGTGCGCCGCGTGATCCTGGGCGACAATAAAGTGTGCGGCCTGACCCGTCCGCAGGACGCCGCCGCCGCCTATCAGGCCGGCGCCATCTACGGCGGGCTGATTTTCGTCGGGCGTTCACCGCGCTATGTGGACATCACCCGCGCCCGCGAAGTGATCTCCGGCGCGCCGCTGAAGTACGTCGGCGTGTTCTGCGACGCCCAGATTGATACCGTGGCGTTGACCGTTGAGCGCCTCGGGCTGCATGCGGTGCAATTGCACGGCGCGGAAGACCAGGCCTATATCAGCGCCCTGCGCGCCCGCCTGCCGGCCGATTGCCGCATCTGGAAAGCGCTGAGCGTGAAAGATCGGGTGCCGGCGCGCGATCTGCGGCATGTCGATCGCTATCTGCTGGACAACGGCGCCGGCGGCACCGGCCAACGCTTCGACTGGTCGGTATTGCAAGGCGAAGATCTGACTAACGTGATGCTGGCGGGCGGCCTGCGCGCCGACAACTGCGTCGATGCGGCCAAGCTCGGCTGCGCCGGGCTGGACTTCAACTCCGGCGTGGAAAGCGAACCGGGCATCAAAGATCCCGCGCGCCTGGCCTCGGTCTTCCAGACCCTGCGCGCCTACTGAATACGGCTCTATATTAATAACGGATAATAACGGGAACTCTCATGACGCTGCTTAACCCCTACTTCGGCGAATTTGGTGGCCAGTATGTGCCGCAAATTCTGATGCCGGCCCTGAAACAACTGGAAGAAGCCTTTGTCAGCGCCCAGCGCGATCCGGCATTTCAGGCGGAATTTATCGATCTGCTGAAGAACTACGCAGGCCGCCCGACGGCGCTGACGCTGTGCAAGAACCTCACCGCCGGCAGCAACACCAAGCTTTATCTGAAGCGTGAAGACCTGCTGCACGGCGGCGCGCACAAGACCAACCAGGTGCTGGGTCAGGCGTTGCTGGCCAAGCGCATGGGCAAAACCGAGATCATCGCGGAAACCGGCGCCGGCCAGCACGGCGTCGCGTCGGCGCTGGCCTGCGCGCTGCTCGGCCTGAAGTGCCGCATCTATATGGGCGCCAAAGACGTCGAGCGCCAGTCGCCGAACGTGTTCCGCATGCGGCTGATGGGCGCGGAAGTGATCCCGGTGCACAGCGGCTCCGCCACCCTGAAAGACGCCTGCAACGAAGCGCTGCGCGACTGGTCCGGCAGCTATGAAACCGCGCACTATATGCTCGGCACCGCCGCCGGCCCGCACCCGTACCCCACCATCGTGCGTGAATTCCAGCGCATGATCGGCGAAGAAACCAAAGCGCAGATGTTGGAGCGCGAAGGCCGCCTGCCGGATGCGGTTATCGCCTGCGTCGGCGGCGGCTCCAACGCCATCGGCATGTTCGCCGACTTTATCGATGACGCCGACGTTGGGCTGATCGGGGTGGAACCCGCCGGTCTGGGCATCGAAACCGGCCAGCACGGCGCACCGCTCAAGCACGGTCACGTCGGCATCTACTTCGGCATGAAGGCGCCGATGATGCAGACCGCCGAAGGCCAGATTGAAGAGTCCTATTCGATTTCCGCCGGGCTGGACTTCCCGTCCGTCGGGCCGCAGCATGCCTACCTGAACAGCACCGGCCGCGCCGAATACGTGTCGATCACCGACGACGAAGCGCTGGAAGCGTTCAAGGCACTGTCGCGCCATGAAGGCATCATCCCGGCGCTGGAATCCTCACATGCCCTGGCACACGCGCTGAAAATGATCCGTGAAACGCCGCAGAAAGAGCAGATCCTGGTGGTCAACCTGTCCGGCCGCGGCGACAAAGACATATTTACCGTTCACGACATTTTGAAAGCACGGGGAGAAATCTGATGGAACGTTATCAGCAACTGTTCACGCGTCTGGAAAGCAGCAAGGAAGGCGCCTTCGTCCCGTTCGTGACGCTGGGCGATCCTAACCCGGCGCTGTCGCTGCAGATTATCGACACCCTGATCGAAGCCGGCGCGGACGCGCTGGAGCTGGGCATCCCCTTCTCCGATCCGCTGGCGGATGGCCCGACCATCCAAAGCGCGACGCTGCGCGCCTTCGCCGCCGGCGTCACGCCGACCCAGTGCTTCGAGATGTTGGCGGCCATCCGCCAGAAGCACCCGACCATTCCCATCGGCCTGCTGATGTACGCCAACCTGGTGTTCCATAAAGGCATCGATGCGTTTTACCAGCGCTGCGCCGAAGTGGGCGTGGATTCGGTGCTGGTCGCCGACGTGCCGTTTGAAGAGTCTGCGCCGTTCCGCGCCGCCGCCGCGCGCCACGGTATCGCACCGATCTTCATCTGCCCACCGAACGCCGATGACGATCTGCTGCGTGAAATCGCCTCGCACGGCCGCGGCTACACCTATCTGCTGTCGCGCGCCGGGGTAACCGGCACCGAAAGCCGGGCGCAGCTGCCGCTGCATCACCTGGTGAACAAGCTGCGCGAGTATCACGCCGCGCCGCCGCTGCAGGGGTTCGGCATCTCCGAACCCGAGCAGGTGAAGGCCGCGCTGCAGGCCGGGGCCGCCGGCGCGATCTCCGGCTCGGCAATCGTCAAAATCATCGAACAGCACCATGCCAACCCGGCGGAGATGCTGACCAAGCTGGCGGCCTTCGTCAGCAGTATGAAGCGCGCCACCCGGGCGTGATCCTCTCCAGCGAGCGCCCCGCCGGCGCTCGCTTTAACAGCTTGTTTCCCCTCAAAGTTTGTTCCATTTTTTTACAGCAAAAATTTGAACAAACTCAGGTCTTGTCTCACAATGAACTTTGTTCGCTATGCATTTCTTCGTTTGATTTGGGGAATGCGCTCGCTGCGGCGAAAAACCGTAGCGAATTTCAACCATAACATTGCATGGAGAGTAATTTATGAAGCTGTTTAAAACCCTTTCGGCCTTGTGCATGGCAGCCGTTGTGGCGGTCGCGGTGAGCGCTTGCGCGCCGACGGCAAAATCAGAGGGAACAGGCGGTTATATCGATGACACCGTAGTCACCACCAAAGTGAAATCGGCACTGCTGGCGGATAAAAACATCAAGTCGCGCGAGATCAGCGTGGAAACCTTTAAAGGGCGCGTACAGCTGAGCGGCTTCGTGACGTCCAGCGACGACGCCAACCGTGCGGTGCAGGTCACTCGTGGCGTGGCCGGCGTAAAATCGGTTGAAAACGTAATGCAGATTAAATAATACCGACACAGGGAGGCGCAACGCCTCCCTGTCTGTGGCCTTCATCAGAAGCGATAACCCGCCCCGAACATGAACACCCACGGATCCAGACGCGTATCGAAGCTGTGGTGCCCGCCATTCGCATCGTTGAAGCGAGTTTTGGTTTCGATGTTCATCCACCACACCGACATGTTCAGCATCCAGTGTTCATCCAGGTTGTAATCCAGGCCGGCCTGCGCCGCCACACCCCAGGAGTCTTTCAGGTCGAGATTGCTCAACCCGGCGCTTTTGCCGTAGTCGTTGAACTTCTCGTCGAAGAAGGTGGTGTAGTTAACGCCGACGCCCAGGTAAGGACGCAGTTTGTCCTGCTTGTCGCCGAAGTAGTATTGCGCCATCAGCGTAGGCGGCAATTGGTGAACGGTCGCCAGATCGGTGCCGCCCAGCGTAACCTTGTGGCGGAATGGCGTTGCGGCCAACAACTCAACGCCGATGTTGTCCGTCACCATGTAACCGAAGGTCAGACCGAGCTGGGTGTTATTTTTCGCATCCAGCGAACCCAACCCCAATACGTTGTCCGAACCCGCATTTGGACGCACCGTTGCGGTGCCCGCGCGGAACAGGAAATCACCGGCCTGATGCGCACTTGCCAACATAGGCGCCATCATCGTCGCCAATACCACCAGAGTTGTCTTTTTCATTATCCATTCCATTTGTGTGGTTAATCGCTCGAGGGGGAATATACCTACTTTCGGGTATTTGTGATCCCATCGAGATCACATCTTATGTGTAAAAATTTAAAATCCCACTAAAAACAAGGTTACCTAACCGCTTAATAAATCAAGGATTGATCTGCATCAAAAAATCGATTTTGTTGCAAATTATCTACATGTTCAAATTTCGGTTGCGGAGAAAAATGCGGCTGAGGTAATTTCATTTTCCGTGTTGGTTTTGGTTGGTGCCGTAAGGAGTCGGTGGGCAATCAAGATGAGCGAAATCCTTAATCCCTGTGTCAGCTGCGGCGCATGCTGCGGTTATTTTCGAGTGTCATTCTATTGGGCCGAAGCCGAAGACGGCGGCGGCACCGTTCCCCTTTCCTTAACGGAGCCTTTGACCCCGTTCCTGCGCTGCATGCAGGGGACCAACAGCAAGTCCCCCCGCTGCAACGCGCTGGACGGCGAGATAGGCAAAGCCGTGTCCTGCTCGATCTACCTCAATCGGCCCAGCCCGTGCAGAGAGTTCGATCAGTCCGGTGAAAACGGCCTGCGCAACGAAGCCTGCGATCGCGCCCGGGAACGCTACGGGCTGCCGCCCCTGCCGGTGCCCCTGCCGCTCTCGCTGCCTGAGACGACGATCGTTGAAGAAATAGGCGTAGTGCAATTCGCGGGGTGCCACAGCGGCGTGGAACAGGGTACAATCACCCACTGATTTATCTCTGTTTTCCCGACGCCAAGGAGTCTGCATGCCTATCACGGCCAACGCTTTGTACCGTGACAGTTTTAACTTTTTACGCAACCAACTGGCCAGCATCCTGATGCTGGCGCTGTTGACGGCGTTTATCTCCGTGCTGCTGAATCAGGCCTTCAGCCCCGATGCCGAACAGTTGGCGACGCTCGCTGCCACCACCAGCGATTTCGCTTCGTCTACCGGTATGGGCATTCAGGAAGTGATCCAGCAGATGACGCCGGAACAGCAGATGGTGTTGCTGAAAGTGTCGGCGGCCGCCACCTTCTCTGCGCTGGTCGGTAACGTGCTGCTGGTCGGCGGGATGCTGACGCTGATCCGTCTGGTGTCGCAAGGGGAACGCACCAGCGCCCTGCGCGCGCTCGGTGCCTCGGCGCCCGATCTGCCGCGTCTGCTGCTGCTGCTGTTTATCTGCACCCTGCTGATCCAGCTCGGCCTGACGCTGTTTGTGGTGCCGGGCGTGCTCATGGCGATCGCCTTCGCGCTGGCGCCGGTGATCGCCTCCGTCGATAAAAAAGGCGTGTTCGCTTCGCTCAAGCTGAGCAGCAAGTTGGCCTTCGCCAATGCGCGCGTGATCGTGCCGGCGATGATGCTGTGGCTGGCGGCCAAGCTGCTGGTGCTGTTTTTGGTGAGCCATCTGTCGGTGCTGACGCCGAACGTCGCCAGCGTGGTGTTGACCGCGTTGAGCAACCTGGTGTCTGCCCTGCTGCTGATCTACCTGTTCCGCCTGTACATGCTGCTGCGCGGCTAACGCTGACGCAACCAAAACCCAAGGGGCACGCTTCGGCGCGCCCCTTTTTATTTACCCCACCGTGGCGGCTTCCGCCTGCTCCTTACTCTGAATCAGCTTCAGCGCCAGATACAGGTCCGGCACCAAAATCAGCTCTTTGTCGCGCCCTAAGCGGTTGATACGGAACCAGCGCGTCAGCTCAGTGCGGCGCCCCGCCAGCACCAGCTTAACATTACGCTGTAACAGGTCGCGTTTCAGCTCGTCGATGGCCGCCAGCACGCTGATATCGGCATGGGTAAAACTGGCTACCGCATCCACCACCACCCAGCGCGGCTGGAACGGCGTGCCGTCGACCAAATTGAGAATACGGCGTTTGAAGTACGCCACGTTGAAATAGGTCAGCGGCGAATTGAAGCGATACATCATGACGCCAGGTACCGCCTTCACCCCATTGTTGTTGCCCATGGAATGAATCATGCCTTCGTCGTTGACGCCCAGCAGCTGCTCCGTCGGCCGGAAGACGGTGCGCAGAAACTGCATCAGCCCCAGCAACACCGCCAGCCCGATGCCGCTGATCACCCCCACCAGCAGCACGCTGAGGAAGGTAAACAGCGCCAGGCGAAACGCCTGCGCGTTGCGGCGGCGCAAAACCCAGATGCCGCGAATGTCCAGCAGCGACCAGGCCGCATACATCAGCACCACGCCCAATCCTGCCACCGGAATAAACTGCAGCGGCGCCATCAGAAACAGCAAGACGAAGGCGATGACCGCAGCGGCGATGACCGACACCAGCTGGCTCTTGCCGCCGTTGGCGTCATTCACCGCGGTGCGCGAGTCCGCACCGCTGATGGCGAAACCTTGCGACAGCGCGGAGACGATATTCACCAGCCCCAGTGCACGAAACTCGGCGTCGGCGTTCACCTCATAACCGTTCTTGGCGGCAAAGCTGCGGGCGGTGAGCATCATGCTGACAAAACTCACCACCGCCAGGTTAAGCGCCGGGATCACCATGTCGCGCAGCAAGCCGGGCTGGAAGTCCGGCCACTGGACGATCGGCAACACGCCGCTGAAACCGCCCACCGTCACCACGCCATGCTGCTGCAGGCCGCCGGCCCAGGTGACGAACGCCGCCAGCACGATGGCAAACAGCGGTGCCGGCCAGTTAGGCCGCCATTTTTTAAATCCGAGCAGCGTCACCAGCGTCAACAACGACACCGCCATCGTCAACCAGTCGCTGTGCAGCAGGTTGCCGGGCAGCGCGTAGATGCGCTCGATCAGCTGCGCCGGGCGCACCGTGAATCCCAACACCTTGCCGATCTGATCGACGATGATGGTGATCGCCACCCCGTTCAGCAGCCCGCTGAGGATCGGCCGCGACAGCAGATCCGCCAGCGCCCCCAGCTTGAACCGGCTGGCCAGCAGGCACCAGCCACCCATCATCGCGGTCATCATGATGGTCAGCTGCCAATGGCGCTCCATATTACCCGCCGCCAGCGGCGTCACCACCGCGGCGATCACCGCACAGGTGGCGGCGTCGGGCCCGACGATCAGCTGGCGCGACGAGCCAAACAGCGCATAGGCCACCATCGGCAAGATACAGGAATAGAGCCCCACCACCGGGCTGACCCCGGCCAGCTCGGCATAGGCGATGGCCACCGGCAAGGCGACGGCGGCGACGGAAAGGCCGGCGCGAATATCCGGCTTGAGCCAGCTGCGTTGATACCCCAATAAATGCGTCAAACCCGGCGTCAAGGCCTGGAGAGATTTCCACTGCATGCTGTTTTCCGCGGTAAATTATCTGGTTATTATGACACTTACTATGCGGCCTGCGGCCCGCACTGGCAATGTGCCCGCGCTTTCTTGCGTAAGTTTATGCAAATTCCTGCTTTCGCGGCAGAAATCCGCCGGCCAAACGCCGATAATCGGCAACGCCCGGCGGTACACAGAGCTCGCCGAATCCGGTATAGTCGGCCGATGAACAGATGATGGATTGATTTATGAAGCAGTTTCTTGATTTCCTCCCGTTAATTGTCTTTTTCGCTTTTTACAAGCTGTACGACATTTACGTCGCATCCGGCGCGTTAATTGTCGCCACCGCGCTGGCGCTGGTGTTCACCTGGGTGAAATACCGCAAGGTCGAGAAGATGACGCTGATCACCTTCCTGATGGTGCTGGTGTTCGGCACCCTGACGCTGGTGTTCCACAACGATTTGTTCATCAAATGGAAGGTCACGGTGATTTACGCGCTGTTCGCGCTGGCGCTGCTGATCAGCCAATGGGTGCTCAAAAAACCGCTGGTTCAACGCATGCTGGGCAAAGAGCTGACGCTGCCGGACAAAGTGTGGAGCAATCTCAACCTGGCTTGGGCGGTCTTCTTCCTGGCCTGCGGCCTGGCGAACATCTATGTCGCCTTCTGGCTGCCGCAAAGCGTCTGGGTCAATTTCAAAGTCTTTGGCCTGACGGTGCTGACGCTGGTCTTCACCCTCCTCAGCGGTATCTATATTTACCGGCACATGCCGGAAGAACAGAAAAAATAGTTACAAAATTGTTAATGCCTGCGGCGCTTGCCGCGGGCAGTATGATGTTATTCCCTCCTTTTAAAAGCAGACTGCTATGACACAACAACGACCTTTACCCAGCGGCGAGCTGGTGCTGCGCACGCTGGCCATGCCGGCCGATACCAATGCCAACGGTGATATCTTCGGCGGCTGGCTGATGTCGCAAATGGACATCGGCGGCGCCATCCAGGCAAAAGAGATCGCCGAAGGGCGCGTGGTGACCGTGCGCGTGGACGGCATGACCTTCCTGAAACCAGTGGCGGTCGGCGACGTGGTTTGCTGCTATGCGCACTGCATCCGCACCGGGCGCAGCTCGATCACCATCAATATCGAAGTGTGGGTCAAGAAAGTCTCTTCCGCGCCGATCGGCCAGCGCTACCGGGCGACCGAAGCGGTGTTCACCTATGTGGCGGTCGATGCGGAAGGCAACTCGCGCGCGCTGCCTGAGGGCAAAATGAATTTCCGCGTTGGCTTCGAAGAATAAGCCGGCGGCTGTACCGCAAATACAAAAAGGGTCGCCGAGGCGACCCTTTCTTTTTGGGTGGTTACCGGACTCAGTTCACTTCGGTCGTGCCGTTCAGCTTGAAGCGGATAGTGACGGTGCGATCTTTCGCTTCTTTGGCCTCATAGCGCCATTTACGCATCGCCTGCTTCACTTCACGCTCGAACATATTGCGCGGCTCGGCCGACAAGATGCGCACGTTGCTGACGCGCCCGTCGCTGTCGATATCGAACTGTACCCGCACGTTGCCTTCGATCTGCAAAGCCTGGGCCCGCGGCGGATAGAGCGGATTGGCGCGGCTGATCGGTCTTGGCCCGACCTCGCGCGAGTTGCCCTGCACCGGCGCGGCAGGCGCCTGTTTCACCGGCGCTTTATCGATCGGTTTGGCCGGTGAATCGTTGTTGAACGGCGACGGCTCGCGCGGCTCAACCTTCTTCGGCTCCGGTTTAACCTGTTTTTCGACCTTCGGCTTCGGCTTCGGCTTAGGCTTCGGTTTCGGCTTGACCGGCTCGGGTTTCACGATCGCCTTCGGCGGCGGCTCCACGATAGGTTCCGGTTCTGGCTCCGGCTCAGGTTCGACCTGCGGCGGCTCCGGCTCGGCCGGCGCCGGTGGTGGCGGCTCGGCCATCGCGGCGGTGTTGACCATCATGACGCTGATCGGCGCGTCCTCTGGCTTCGGCAGCTCCACCACTTCTTTTACCGAAGCGTAAAGCAATCCCGCCACCAGGGCGCTGTGCAGGCCTACGGACAAGACGAAAGGCACGGATATACGGCGATTAAGGAACATCTTTTTTAGCGGCATAATGATTCTGTTTCCTCTGGTTCGCCAAGTTTAAATGCAAATAGCAATCATATTCAATAACGAAAGGCAAACTATCGCTTTAATCGTCAGTCTGCGCGGCTAAAACCAGCAAACTCATAAGGATATTAACCTCACCGTTGCTTTTTTATCGCCGGAACAACACGCTTCATTAACGTTTGGCCGGGCGTCAAAAAATAAAAAACCCGCCGTAGCGGGTTGATTGCGGTGATTAAGCGTTATTCTTCATCACCATAGTAAAGCACGCCCAGCTTAATCAGCGGCCGCCCTTGCGCCTTGCGGTGCAGGTTGGTGTCGCGCAGCGAATAGACGCAGCCGCAGTATTCCTGCTGATAGAAGCGTTCGCGCTTGCTGATCTCTATCATGCGCGACGAACCGCCCTTCTTGCGCCAGTTGTAATCCCAGTACACCAAATCGGGATATTTTTCCGCTGCCCGGATGCCGCAGTCGGTGATCTGCTGCATGTTCTTCCAGCGCGAAATGCCCAGCGAGCTGGAGATGGTGTCGTAACCGTGCTCATGCGCATACAGCGCCGTGCGCTCGAAACGCATGTCAAAACACATGGTGCAACGAATCCCGCGCTCCGGCTCATTCTCCATCCCCTTGGCGCGGGCGAACCAGTTGTCGGTGTCGTAATCGGCATCGATGATCGGCACCCCGTGCTGCTCGGCGAAGCGGATGTTCTCTTCCTTGCGCAGCAGATACTCTTTTTGCGGGTGAATGTTGGGGTTATAGAAGAAAATGGCGTACTCGATCCCGGAGGCCTGGATCGCTTCCATCACCTCGCCGGAACAGGGCGCGCAGCAAGAGTGCAGCAGCAGTTTACTTTTGCCCGCCGGCAAATCGAGTTTTTCCCTTACCAGTTCCGTCATATCCTCACCTCAATGGCATATCAGTTTAAGCGCGCCGCACTATACGAATAAAAAGTAGCGGCTTCAAGGCATAAGCGCCAATCCGCCGGGAAATTCGCCGCGCACCGTTCCCCTGCCGCGCCTTTTGCGCTACCTTGGTAGCACCGTTTTATTGCCATGATTTTAAAGGTGAAACATGCTTTATCTGATCTACGCGCAAGACGTCCCCAACTCGCTGGAAAACCGTCTGGCGGTGCGCCCGGCACACCTGGCGCGCCTGCAGGCGCTGCGCGATGCCGGCCGCCTGGTGGTCGCCGGCCCTAACCCGGCCATCGACAGCAACGATCCCGGCGCCGCCGGCTTTACTGGTTCGACGGTGATCGCCGAATTCGAGTCGCTGGCGCAAGCCCAGGCCTGGGCACAGCAGGATCCCTATATCGCCGCCGGCGTCTATGCCGACGTGACGGTGAAGCCGTTCAAACAGGTGTTCTGATCTCCAGCCCTCCCAATACCGGGAACGCCCGTTCGCGCGCCGTTCCCGGATCAATGCGTGCTCTCACCCTAACCCGTCGGTAGAAAAAATGCTCTCCCTCCAGGGGGCGTAACGCCGCCCGCCTATACTCTCCTGAACCCGCGGCATCGCCGCGAACTCAGGAGATCGACCGATGCGACTCGACGTACACGCCCACCTGTGGAGCACAGAGTATCTGGATCTTTTGCAAGCGCATGGCGTGCATGAAGTTGCCGCCTATCGGCACCTGGGCGCCGGCCGCACCGAGCGCGAGCTCGACGCGCGTTTCGCCCTGCTGGATAAGGCCGGCATCGACATGCAAATCCTGTCGGCGACGCCGCTGTCGCCGCATCTGGAAGACGAGCAGGCGGCCGTTGATGCCGCGCGCCGGATCAATGATGAATATGCGGAGCTGGTAGCGCGTTATCCCACTCGTTTTCAGGCTATCGCTTCCTTGCCGCTGCCGCATATCGACGCTGCGTTACGCGAGCTTGAAAGGGCCTTTACCCAGCTCAATATGCTGGGCGCCTGCATCACCACCTCAGTGCTCGGGCTGTCTATCGCCAACCCGCTGTTCGAGCCGCTCTATCAGGAACTCAACCGCCGCCACAGCGTGTTGGCCATTCATCCCGCCGGCCGCGGCGCGCACTCGCCGCTCATCGCCGACTACGCCTTGACCTGGTCGATCGGCGCGCCGATCGAAGACACGGTCGCCGCTATGCACTTTATCCTCAACGGCATCCCCCAACGCTTTCCGGAGATGAAAATCATTGTGCCGCATCTGGGCGGCCTGCTGCCGATGACGCTGGAACGCCTCGACCAAACCGTCGCGTGGGAGGCGCCGAATACGCCGGAACCCCCGAGCCGCGCTGCCCTGCGCATGTGGTACGACACGGTAGGCCACGATCAGGTGCCAGCACTGCAAGCGGCGGCAGCGACATTCGGCGCACAGCGGCTGCTGTTCGGCACCGATTTTCCGTTCCAACCGGGCGACCTGTTTCAAACCACGGTGGACTACATCCGGCGAGCGGGTTTGCCGGAGGAAGAGGTGAACGCCATTTTGGATCGCAATGCGGCAGCGCTGTTTGGGCTGGGTACAAACTGACACGCCAATGCTCAGTGAGCCCCTGTGCCGCCCATCAGGTGTCGTGCGCCGCGTTATATGACCAGTTTTCCCCGCACCACCACCTTGCCCGGCTTGATCTCGGGGTCGGCAATGCGGCGGATCGCCAGATTCAACGCTTGCCAGGCGATCTCTTGCAAATCGTGTGACACGCAGGGGAAATGAAAACCGTAGATCTCGGCATGTGAAACCTCATCGATGCTGAACAGCGACACGTCCTGCATCAACGGCAGCCGATGTTCGATACAGGCCTTGATAATACCCAGGGAGATCTGGTTATTGCAGCCAACGAAAAAGTCCGGCGCGCGGTTATTGGCCAGCCAACGGCTCGTCTCTTGCCAGGCGACATCCATAAAGAAATCGGCATACAGCACTTCAAGCGACGCTACCTTGCCTTGTAATGCCGCTTGCAAGCCAGTGACCCTGTCACGCGCCACGTTGGAGTTTTCCGGCCCGGAGACCACCACCACCCGCTGCGCCTTCTGTTCCAGCAGCCAGCGCCCCGCCTGGAGGCCGCAGTCCAGGTTATCGATATACACCCCGCTGCAGTGGCGATTGTCCAGCTCCCGGTCGATCAGCACCACCGGAATATTCAAGGTTTCCAACCGTTTTAGGTAGGAAGGCTGGTACAGATGATCGTTGGAAATGACCGAGAGAATGATCGCATCGACGTTGTAGCCAATCAGTTTGTCGATGATTCTGTCTTCGCTTTCCTGAGACTCATAGGAGTCGAACACCAGGGTGTCATATCCCATTTTTTGCGCTTCAAGCGTCATCAGCCGCGTCAGGCCGCCAAAGAACGGGTTGGCCATATCAGGGTTGACGATGCCGATGGTTCTGCTGCTTTTTGCCCGCAGGTTGCGCGCCGCGGCATTGACCACATAGCCGAGCTCGGCAGCGGTCTCCCGAATGCGGAGCAGCGTTTCCGGATGAACCTTGTCCGGCTGTGAAAATGCCCGCGACGCGGTGATTTTACTGACGTTTGCCTGTGCGGCGACGCTAGCCAGCGTCGCTTTCCGTCCTCGATCCCCTGCCAAATGCAGCTCCTTAGCCTGAAGGTATCATTTTGTATCATTTTTAGCATCATGACAGAACTTGGTTCCTGGCGCTAATGGTTTACGCCGGCAAGACGATTAATCCGGGGATCGGTAAAAATATCCAGCTCATCACGGCTCTCGGAAGAGAACTCGGACACCACGGCGCCCTGCTCGCCAGCCTGGAACCAGTGCCGGGTATTGGGCGCGATGGTATATTGCTCGCCGGGCCGCAAAAGGATATAGCGATTGCAGGTATACCACGGCTCCGCGCCCTCGGGTACCCGGCATACCGGTTCGCCGCCGGCGTCATTAAGCGTCAGGTTTTCATCATCGACAAACAGGAACACCGCGCCCCAACGGCAGCGGAAAGTCTCTTGCTTGCCGGGCGTGCCGGCGAAAGGAGGATGCAAATGTTCCGGGCAGGTTTGCCCCGGAAACAGCACCAGCTCTTTCGCACAATACCGCGGTGAGTTGACGTAGGTCAGCAGCTGCAGCCCTGACACGGGATAGTCGGCCAGGCCAAATGTTGCAATTTCAATACGTTGCTGCTCTTCATCGGTCAGGACAATGTCCGCCTGGCGCAAATATCCCAGCGTAGCGGCTCTGGCGCTTTGGTGTATCTTCATCATTTCCCCCTGCAAAGTAACGGTATCGATATCAACGCGCTGATATTAAAACCGTCATTGCCCCGCCGATTTTGTGATCGCTATCCCCATATTGAATAACAACCCACCAGCAAAATTAACCACCGTCGAGTAATTCCAACATTGATCACAGTTTAACCACTCGCTTTGGCCCAATATCGCCTCACTAAAATGATACCGTTACCATAAAAATGATTCACCAGGAGGCCATATGAAAGCATTAGTGTTGGCGAAGGCGGGAGAAATCGCTATCGAGGACGTCCAGCTTGCCGAGGCGTTGGGGCCCGATGATGTACAGATAAAAATTCATTCCGTAGGCATTTGCGGCAGTGATGTGCACTATTACCAGCATGGCCGCATTGGCCCGTTCGTGGTTAACGCCCCGATGGTGCTCGGCCATGAAGCCTCCGGGGTGGTGCTCGCGACAGGTAAAAACGTCACTCACCTCAGCGTCGGCGATCGCGTTTGCATGGAGCCCGGCATTCCCGATCTCAACTCTGCCCAGACGCGCGCCGGTATTTACAACCTTGACCCGGCCGTTCGCTTCTGGGCGACGCCGCCGGTGCACGGCTGCCTGCGCGAAACCGTCATCCACCCTGCCGCCTTCACGTTCAAATTGCCGGACAACGTCAGTTTCGCTGAAGGCGCCATGGTGGAACCCTTGGCCATCGGCATGCAAGCGGCCACCAAAGCCGGGATCAAACCCGGCGATATCGCCCTGGTGATCGGCGCCGGGCCGATCGGCGTGGTCACCGCCCTCGCGGCGCTGGCGGGCGGCTGCTCGGACGTCATTATTTGCGACCAGTTTGACGAGAAACTCGCCGTGGCGGCCAGTTACGAGGGGCTGCACGCCGTCAATATCAAAACCGGCGACCTGGCGGGGAAAGTGGCCACGCTCACCAGCGGCAATGGCGCCGATGTCGTGTTTGAATGCAGCGGCGCAAAACCGGCTATCGCAACGCTGGCCGAACATGCGGCGCCAGGGGCGACCGCGGTGCTGGTCGGCATGCCGATCGATGCCGCGCCGCTGGATATCGTCGCCGCGCAGGCCAAAGAAATCACCTTCAAGACCATTTTCCGCTACGCCAACATGTACCCGCGCACGCTGCGGCTGTTGAGCAGCGGCAAGTTGCGCGTCCAGCCGTTGATAAGCCAAACCTACAAGTTCTCCGACAGCGTGGCCGCCTTCGAGCGCGCGGCGGCGGGACATGCCTCGGACATCAAAATCATGCTGGAGATGGAGTAATCCTATGACGCTCTATGCTGGCATAGACTGCGGTACGCAAGGCACGAAAGTCGTGATTGTCGACAGCACACAGGGCGCGATCCTCGGTGAGGGCAATGCCCCTCACCGTCTCATCAGCCAAGCCAATGGCCGGCGCGAACAGGAGGCCGACTGGTGGATTGAGGCGTTAGTCATCGCTTTTCGCCAAGCCGTGACTAACGCTGGCGTTGATGCGCGGGAGATTCATGCTCTGGGGGTATCGGGCCAACAACATGGGTTTGTGCCGCTGGACGCAGACGGCAACGTGCTGCACAGCGTCAAGCTGTGGTGCGATACCGAAACCGCGGAAGAAAACGCACGGCTCCTGCAACAGCTCGGCGGCGCCAACGGCTCGCTGGAAACGCTCGGTTTGCGGCTCGCCACCGGCTATACCGCGTCAAAAATCCTTTGGTTCAAGACGCACCATCCGGCGCTGTGGGCAAAACTGCACACCGTGCTGCTGCCCCATGACTACTTGAACTTCTGGCTGACCGGGGAGCGCGTAGCAGAATATGGCGACGCTTCCGGCAGCGGGCTGTTCGATGTACGCACCCGTAGCTGGAGCAAAACCGCCGTCGAGCTCATCGATGACAGCGGCCGCCTGTGGCAAGCTTTGCCGCCGCTCAAAAGCGCGGAGTGTTGCATCGGCACGGTGCGCCCCGCCGCGGCGGAAAAACTCGGCCTCGGCCCAACGGTGCGGGTATCGACCGGCGGCGGCGACAACATGATGGCGGCCATCGGTTCCGGCAACATTGAGGCCGGCACCCTCACCCTGAGCCTGGGCACCTCCGGCACGCTGTTCGCCTGGTCTGCTGCCCCCGTCGCGGCGGAATCGGACATGATTGCCGGCTTCTGCTCCAGCACCAACGGGTGGCTGCCCTTGATTTGCACCATGAATGTCACCTCGGCCACCACCGCCGTGCAAACGCTGCTGGATGAAGATCTTGCCGGCTTTAACGCGTTGTTGGCGCAGGCCTCGCCCGGCGCAGGCGGTGTCGAGATGCTGCCGTTCTTCAATGGCGAACGCGTTCCGCCGCTGCCCCACGCGCGCGCCAGCCTGCATAACCTCGACAGCGACAACTTTACCCGCGCCAATCTCTGCCTGGCGGTAGTCGAAAGCGCCACGTATGGGTTGCGCTATGGCATCGAGCTGTTTCGCCGTCAGGGCATCGAAGCGCGCGAAATCCGCCTCACCGGCGGCGGCGCCCGCAGCGCCGCCTGGCGACAAATCGTCGCGGACGTGATGGGGTGCCCGGTGGTCTGTCTGAAAGCCAAAGAGACCGCCGCGCTGGGCGGCGCCATTCAGGCGATGTGGGCGACGATGTTGGCCGACGATCCGCGCCGGAACGCCGGCGCGTTGCTGGCCGAACTGTGCCAACGCTTCGTTGCGCTGGATGAGGCCACGCGCACACGGCCAAACGCCGGCAGACAGGCGCAATACGAGACGCTTTATCAACGGTACCTGCAACGCTTGCAGCAGACCTACCCGGAGGTACAACTGTGACGCAAGATCCCCATACGCCAGCGCCCGCCTACCTGCTGGAGGTCAGCGGCGTCAAAAAAGCCTTTGGCCCGGTCGTGGCGCTCAAGAATGCGGAGTTTTGCCTGCGGCGCGGATCCATCCATGCCCTGTGCGGCGGCAACGGCGCGGGTAAGTCCACCTTTCTCAGCATTCTGATGGGCTTTATTCAACCCGATGGCGGCGACATTTTTATCAATGGCCAACGCTGCGAATTTCATCACCCTCGGGAAGCCCTCAACGCCGGCATCGCCATCGTGCAGCAGGAACTGAGCGCGATCCCGGACCTGACGGTGGCCGAAAACATTTGGCTGGGCCGCGAGCCGAGACGCTTGGGGTTCGTCGACTTCGCAACGCTCAACCAGCGCACAACCCGCCTGCTCAAAGAACTCGATTTCAAGATCGACGCCCGAGAAAAAATGCGCAACCTGAGCGTCGCCGAGCAACAGCTGGTCGAGATCGCCAAGGCGCTGTCGCATGCCAATGCCGACATCATCATCATGGATGAACCCACCTCGGCGATTGGCGAAGAGGATGCGCAGAAAATCTTTCAGACGCTTCAGCAGCTGGCGGCGAAAGGTAAAGGCATTATCTACGTCTCTCACCGTTTGTCAGAGATATTCCAAATCGCGGACAGCTACACCATCTTCCGCGACGGTGCCTATATCCATGAAGGCTATATCGCCGACATCACCCGTGAACAGCTGATCGAACACATTATTGGCGGTGAGTACGACAGCGAGTTCGCCAAATTCAATCAGCCCGGCGAAGAGGTCTTGCTGGAGGTCAACAACCTGTGTTGGCGCAGCAAGATAAAAGATATCAGCCTGCAGCTTAAGCACGGTGAGATCCTGGGCATCTATGGGCTGGTGGGCTCGGGGCGCAGCGAGTTTCTCGATCTTATCTTCGGCATTCAGCATGCCGACAGCGGCACGATCCGCTTGGGTGACAAGACGCTGAACCGCCACTCTCCGCGCAAGGCCATCGACAGCGGTATTGCCTACGTAACGGAAGATCGCAAGGAAACCGGCCTGGTGCTGTGCCGCTCCGTCAGTGAAAACATCAATATCGCCTCTTTTGCCGCCATCAGCCGGATGGGGTTTGTCAGCGAAAAACGGGAGCAGGCGCGGACCCGCGACATGATCCAGCGCTTCAACGTTAAAACCCATGACGGCGAACAGCCGGTGGGCAACCTGAGCGGCGGCAACCAGCAAAAGGTCGTGCTGGGCCGTTGGGCGCTGCTGGATCCGGAGGTTTTGCTGCTCGACGAGCCGACGCGCGGTATCGACGTCGGGGCCAAGAAAGAGATCTATCGATTTATGTCGGAGTTCGCCTTGCAAAACAAAGGGATCATCATGGTTTCCTCCGAGCTTTCGGAAATTATCGGCATGAGCGATCGCATATTGGTGTTTCGTGATGGGCAGTTGACCGGCGAGCTTTCGGCAGCCGATGCGACTCAGGCAGCACTGATGAAACTTGCGGTTTAACAGAGAGAGAAAAAAAATGAGCAGCGCCCACTCCTTATCACCAGGAATTTCATTTTTCACCCGCAATAAGCGCCGCATGCACAAATACGGCATTATCATCGCCTTTTTCGCCCTGTGCCTGACCGTGGCGCTGATTGGCGAATATCAGGTCGCTCAGGGGGCCTGGAGCAGCAACTATTTTCTCAGCAATGAAAACACCCTGATCGTCCTGCGCCAGGTCTCGATCAACGGTATTCTGGCCATCGGCATGACCTTCGTCATTATCACGGCCGGTGTCGATCTCTCCGTGGGATCGGTGCTGGCGCTAAGCGGGATCGTCGCCGCCCGCTTCGCTACCAACAACAGCGGATTGGCTATCGGCGATACCGCGACCGCCGTCATGGCGCCGCTGATTGTGGCGCTCGGTATCGGCATCGTTTGCGGCCTGGTGAACGGCACCGTGTTAGCCCGCTACCGCCTGCAGCCGTTTATCGTCACCATGGGCATGCTCTCCGCGGCGCGCGGTTTAACCATGTTGACCACCAACGGCAATCCGGTATCGCAATTGAACAGCGATTTCCGCTGGTTGGGCAATGGCTATGTCGGCGGCGTTCCGGTGCCCGTCATCATCTTCATCGTGCTGTTCGCCCTCGCCTGGCTCGTGCTGAATAAAACCCTCTTCGGGCGCTACATCTACGCCGTCGGCGGCAACCCGAAAAGCGCGCGCACCTCGGGGATTAACGTCACCCGCATCAAAATACTGGTGTATACGCTGTGCGGCGCGCTGGCCGGCATCGCCGGCCTGATCCTCACGGCGCGCACCGGCTCGGCGCAGACCAACGCCGGTGCTGGGTATGAGCTGGACGCCATCGCGGCGGTGGTGATCGGCGGCACCAGCATGGCCGGCGGCGTCGGTACGCTGGTCGGCACCTTCTTCGGCGTGCTGATTATCGGGGTGATGAATAACGGCCTCGATCTGCTCGGCGTGCAATCGTATTACCAACAGATTATCAAAGGCGCATTGATCGTTCTTGCCGTCTTGCTCGACCCCTCGCGTAAGCAACAGCGCGATTAATAACATCAGACCCAACTCTACCAGGAGAAAACCATGAATAAGACCAAGATAGCGTTGTTTGCCTCAGCCATGATGCTGGGTAGCCTGTCGGCAGCTCAGGCCGCCCCGGTTAAAATCGCGGTATTGATGTACGGCAACAAAGCCGAGTTCGTGCAATTGATGGAAAGGTTCGGCAAGGAACACCCGGCGGTGAAAAGCGGCGAAGCCGTGCTGACCTTCTACGATGGACGTTATGATGCATCGGTGCAAAACGATCAGGCCGCCACCGCTATCCAGACGCGCGCCGATGCCATTATCGTCAACCCTATGGATTTTGAGGCCAATATCGATATCGTCACTAATGCCAACGAAGCCAAAATCCCGGTGGTGGTCACCAACGCGCGCCTGAACACGGACGCGATGACGTCTGAAGTGGTGTCTAATGACGAGTTGGGGGGGTATCTGGAAGCCAAAGCCGTCCTGGACAAACTCGACTGCAAGAACCACAAGGTAAACGTGGTGATTATCGAAGGCCCGAAAGGCGGCAGCGGCGAGATCCAGCGCGGTAAGGGCAACGATAAAGCGATTGCCGAGTGCGGCGCCGGCCAGGTCACGGTACTTGAGCGCAAAACGGCCAACTGGTCACGCGCGGAAGCGCAGCCGCTGATGGAAAACTGGCTGCAGAAACACCGGGGTAAAATCAACGGCGTGATCGGCCAAAATGACGAGATGGCGCTGGGTGCTATCGAGGCGATCAAAGGCGCCGGCCTGAATGTGAAAGACTTCGCGATTGCCGGCGTTGACGGCGTTTCCGACGCGATTCATGCGGTGCAGGCCGGTGAAATGGTCTCTATCCTGCAAGATGCCAAAGGCCAGATGCAGGGCTCCATCGACGTCGCGCTGCGCGCCGTAAAAGGTGAAAGCTATCAACCTCAGTCGGATATCTGGAAGCAGTACGCCAAGGATCTGAAATGGGAGGGCGGCACGCAGAAGCATTACTACATTCCGTGGACCGTCGTTACCGCAGAGAACGCCCAAGCGCTGTTGGACGCACGCAAATAATCCCCCCGCCCCCTGGTTCCAGGGGGCCCTGCTATGGCACTTGTCTGCAAAAAAAAAGCCAGCACGGAGTGGCTGGCTTAAAGGTTCTTCGAGGGAATATCTTGTTCGATAAACATACGCCTTTCGCCGCCCCCTTGACTAACTATCAGTGTGATAGGCGCCACCGTCTGAGACTATTTTTTGCCGTTGCATGGTAAACCGCCGCCGCTGACCTACACTTGAGCCGTAGTCAAAATGCAGTTACGGGTCGTTTTTATCTTCCAAAAGGAATAATTATGAAGGCAACTAAATATCTCTTGGCACTGCTGGCGTTCACCTCATTCTCTTCCCTGGCGGCAATTGAAATCACTCGGGAAGAGGCGGCGAAACATACCGAGATCGGTCCGGTGACCATTTCACAAGACGGCGACGACACCGTGGGGATCGACCATGCGCGTCTGTCGAAAGCGGTAGATGAAAAAGGCGGTAAGTATTACGTCATTATCGGTCGCGAGGGGAAAACCACCTTCGAAACCATCAATGCGATAGCCTATAAATAATCAGGCTTAGCCCGCGGCAGGCTGCTCCTGCCGCTTGTCCCTGCGTTTACTTGTCGCCGCCCGTCAATATCAATGCCTGCATATCGGCGAACATCGTTTCCCATTCCGCCTGGTCGATATCCATCAAACCAAAGTAACGCAGCATAAAGGCGCCTTCGGTGGCGAGAAACGCCAGGCGCGCGCGCTTGCCTTCTTCGGTCGTCAAATCCAAACCGGCGATGCGGCTGCGATACCACTCGCGCGTGCTCGCCAGATGCTCCGGCGTTTGAATCAACGTCGCCATCAGCCCGGCGGCCTTGGCGCTGGAGGTCTGATCCGAACTGTGGGTGGCCAGCATATGCGCCCGCACGGCGGTCGGCGGCGAAGGCTCGTCGCCGGCGATCGCCGTGAACAGCGTCTCATAGGCACTCCCCCAGCGATCGAACATGGCATCGATAAGGGCGTCTTTGCTGCCGAAACAATACTGCACCCCGCCCTTGGAGATCCCCATCGCTTTGGCGACGGCGTCGATGGTCAAGCCGGCGGCGCCCTGGGTGGCGACGATCTCTTCGGCGGTGTCCAAAACCTTGTCGCGATCGATGCTGCGTTGACGTCCCATTAAGAAACCCTTCTTTTCAATACGAACGTATGGATATATATTATCATCAGTATACCACCCGGCATCGCCGGTGGGTTACCCCAATGGCTGCGCCTCCGCGCCGCCCACGTTAACTGGATATGAATTATGTACGCCAAGAACCGCTGGTTGATCCTGACGATGGTCGCCAGCGCCCTTTTCCTGATCGTCATCGATATGACGGTGTTATATACCGCCCTGCCGCGCTTAACCCAGGCGCTGGACGCCAGCGCCTCGCAAAAACTCTGGATCGTCAACGCCTACCCGCTGGTGGTGGCCGGCCTGCTGCCCGGCGCCGGCATGCTGAGCGACCGCATCGGCCATAAGCGGCTGTTTCTCGCCGGGCTGCCGGTGTTTGCCGTCGCGTCGCTGTGCGCCGCGTTCTCGCCCACCGCCGAGTGGCTGATCGCCGCCCGGGTGTTCCTCGCCGTTGGCGCGGCAATGATGATGCCCGCCACGCTGTCCATCGTGCGCCACGTCTTTACCGACGAACGCGAACGCGCGCTGGCAATCGGCATCTGGGCCTCGGTGGCCTCCGGCGGCGCGGCCATCGGCCCGGTGGTCGGCGGCCTGCTGCTGGAGTATTTCTGGTGGGGGTCGGTGTTCCTGATCAATGTGCCGGTCGTACTGCTGGTCTGGCCGCTGGCGTGGAAACTGATCCCGCGCTGCGGTGGCGATAACCCGCGCCCTTCGGACATCGTCGGTTCGGTGCAGATCATGATGGGTCTGGTCGGCGCCATCTATGCGCTGAAGGAGCTGAGCAAGCCGACGCCTGATGTGAGCGCCTTGCTTGTGGCGGCCCTGATCGGCGTGTTGTTCCTGGTGCTGTTCGTGCGTCGTCAGCAGCGCAGCGCCCACCCGATGATCGATTTCTCCCTGTTCCGCAACCGGCTGTTCGCAGGCGGCATTGGCGTGGCCCTGCTGTCGATGGTGGCGCTGATCGGCGTCGAGCTGGTGCTCAGCCAACGCCTACAGCTGGTGCTCGGCCTCAGCCCGCTGCAGGCGGCGCTGTTTATTTTGCCGATCCCGCTGGCCTCGGCGCTGGCGGGGCCCGTAGCCGGCCTGCTGTTGCCGCGCTACGGCGAACGCAGCATCATCCTCGGCGGCTTTGTCCTGACTACCCTCGGCATCGCCGGTCTTGCCGTGTGGTACCAGAGCGGCATGGCGCCGCAATTGGTCAGCCTGGCGCTGGTGGGCTTTGGCCTCGGCGGCGTGATCACCGCCGCTTCTACCGCCATCATGCTGAACGCGCCGGAGGAGAAGTCCGGCATGGCGGCGTCCATCGAAGACGTCTCCTACGAACTGGGTGGCGTACTGGGCGTGACGCTGCTCGGCGGGTTGATGACGGCGGTTTACAGCCACAGCCTGGCACTGCCGGCGGAGCTGCCGGTTAGCGATTTGGCCTACGACAGCATCGACGAAGCCCTGCGGCTGGCGGCCGGGCTGGCGGCCGATCGCGCGCAGCAGCTGACGCAGCTGGCGCGTCTGGCCTTTGATCGCGCGTTTATTACGGTGCTGATCGCCGCCGCATTGCTGATGGCGCTGGGCGCCGGCGCGGTGAAACTGGCGCTGCGCAAGTAACCGATAAAAGCGGCTTTTTTCGCCTGCGGATCCTGCGTAAACTGATTCGGCAATTTGCTCGACGGATTTATCGTCATCGGTTTTAGCGATGGCAATAATGCCTGTTATCGTGTTTAACCCTGCGATAAATCCGGTTACTGTAACAGCTATGGAAATTGATTCTGTCTACTATCGGAACAAATAATCAGGAGAAGATTATTATGGCAACGGCAAAGAAAGCAGCGAAAACCCATATCGGCCTCGACAGTAAACAATCGGCAAAACTCGCCGAGGCGCTGAACGCGCTGTTGGCGAACTATCAGGTGCTGTATATGAACGTGCGCGGCTATCACTGGAATATTACCGGCCCGCAGTTCTTTGAGCTGCACGCGAAATTCGAAGAGACATATAACGATCTGCTGACCAAGGTGGATGAGCTGGCGGAACGTATTCTGACGCTGGGCTCGCAGCCGCGCCACGCTTTCAGCGACTATCTGAAAACCGCCGACATCAAGGAACACACCAACGTGACCGATGATAAAGGCACGCTGCGCGGCCTGTTGGAAGGGTATTCAATCTTGCTGCAGCAGCAGCGTGAACTGCTGACGGTAGCGGCAGACGCCGGTGACGAAGGCACCGCGTCGCTGATGAGCGATTACATCAAAGAGCAGGAAAAACAGGTCTGGATGCTCAACGCCTATCTGGGCAAATAACCCAGGCGCCATAACAAAACAGTCCCTCACGGGACTGTTTTCGTTTTACCACTCGCAGGATACCGCAAACAGCAGCGCGCGCCGATGCTGATCGTCCAGGCGGCGCCGCACCCGGATAATATGGCGATTGCTGCACGACTGGCGTTCCAGCCAGCGATGCCGGCGGCGTTGGCTCTGCCGCAACATGCGCCAGCGGCCCACTTCATTTCTACTGCGTCTCATAATTCCGTCACTCGTTCGTCTAATGCCAACCGCGGGCATTATAGCCCTTTCCGTCCGTGATCCAAGCCGCAGTTATCGGCGGCACAGCGGGCGCCCCGCGGGCAAAAGCCGCCCTTTCATTTTCAGCAAGTGCCTTAACTTCATCATATTTATGTAACATAAGCGCCGATAAAAGGTTTCGCCTTGACCGATCTGTGCGTACACTCATCATTGGTGGTTTGCGAACGGGATTTTTCGCCTTTATGACAACATTTTATACCGTAATCAGTTGGCTCATGGTGTTCGGCTACTGGCTGCTGATCGCCGGCGTGACGATGCGCATTTTGATGAAACGCCGCGCGGTTCCCTCTGCCATGGCCTGGCTGCTGGTTATCTACATACTGCCGCTGTTCGGCATCGTGGCCTATTTATCGTTCGGCGAGCTGCATCTGGGCAAGCGCCGGGCCGAGCGCGCCAAGGCCATGTGGCCGTCAACCGCCCGCTGGCTGAAAGAGCTGAAAGAGAGCCGCCGCATCTTCGCCACCGAGTACAGCGAGGTCGCCGAACCGCTGTTCCAGCTGTGTAACCGCCGCCAGGGCATCGACGGCGTCAAGGGCAACCAGCTGCAGCTGCTCACCACCACCGATGACACGCTGAAAGCGCTGATCCGCGACATCGAACTGGCGCGGCACAACATCGAAATGGTGTTCTATATCTGGCAACCCGGCGGCCTGGTCGATCAGGTGGCCGAATCGCTGATGGCCGCCGCCCGACGCGGCGTACACTGCCGCCTGATGCTCGACTCCGCCGGCAGCCTGCAATTTTTCCGCAGCCCCTACCCGGCGATGATGCGCAACGCCGGCATCGAAGTGGTCGAGGCGCTGAAAGTCAACCTGCTGCGCGTATTTCTACGCCGCATGGACCTGCGCCAGCACCGCAAGGTGGTGCTGATCGACAACTACATCGCCTATACCGGCAGCATGAACATGGTCGATCCGCGCTACTTCAAGCAGGATGCGGGCGTCGGCCAATGGATCGATCTGATGGCGCGCATGGAAGGCCCGGTGGCCACCACCATGGGCATCGTCTATGCCTGCGACTGGGAGATTGAAACCGGCAAGCGCATTCTGCCGCCACCGCCGGACGTCAACATCATGCCGTTCGAGCAGGAAAGCGGCCATACCATTCAGGTGATCGCCTCCGGCCCCGGCTTCCCCGAGGAGATGATCCACCAGGCGTTGCTGACCGCGGTCTATTCCGCCCGCGAGCAGCTGATCATGACCACGCCGTACTTCGTGCCAAGTGACGATCTGCTGCACGCCATTTGCACCGCCGCCCTGCGCGGCGTCGAGGTCAGCATCATCGTGCCGCGCGACAACGATTCGATGATGGTGCGCTGGGCCAGCCGCGCGTTCTTCTCCGAGCTGCTGGAGGCCGGGGTTAAGATCTATCAGTTCGAAGGCGGCCTGCTGCATACCAAGAGCGTGCTGGTGGACGGCCAGCTCAGCCTGGTCGGCACCGTCAATCTGGACATGCGCAGCCTGTGGCTGAATTTCGAAATCACGCTGGTGATCGACGATGACGGCTTCGGCAGCGATTTGGCCTGCGTGCAGGAAGATTACATCGCCCGTTCCCAGCTGCTGAACGCCAAAGAGTGGCTGAAGCGGCCGTTCTGGCATCGCCTGGTCGAGCGCCTGTTCTACTTTTTCAGCCCGCTGCTGTAAAAGCCGCGCCGAGCGTGCTTTAATAGCGCCAAATCATTTGTTATCAGGATTTTTTTATGGATTTGAATAACCGCCTTACCGAAGACGAAACGCTGGAACAGGCCTACGACATCTTCCTCGAATTGGCCGGCGACAATCTGGATCCGGCGGATATTCTGCTGTTCAACCTGCAGTTTGAAGAGCGCGGCGGCGCCGAACTGTACGATCCCTCCGAAGACTGGAGCGAGCACGTGGATTACGACCTGAACCCGGACTTCTTCGCCGAGGTGGTGATCGGTCTGGCGGACAGCGACGGCGAGCCGATCAACGACGTGTTCGCCCGCGTGCTGATCTGCCGTGAGAAAGACCACAAGCTGTGCCACATTCTGTGGAAAGAGTGATTCGCCGTTAGCGCATCGGATAAAAAAAGCCCCGCTCATTCAGCGGGGCTTTTTGTTGCCGACTAGCGGCACATTACAGCGGATCGACCTTCAGGCAGGACACCGCGTGGCGGAAACTGCCCTCCAGCAGCGGACGCGTCTTGGCGCACTCCGGCCCGGCGATCGGGCAGCGGGTGCGGAACACGCAGCCGGTCGGCGGGTTGATCGGCGAAGGCAGCTCCCCTTCCAACAGCTGGATCTGCTTCTCCTTCTCCTTGTCCGGATCCGGGATCGGCACCGCCGACATCAGCGCTTTGGTGTAAGGGTGCTGCGGGTTGTGGTACACCTCGTCATAGGTGCCCAGCTCCACCGCATGGCCCAGATACATCACCAGCACGCGATCGGAAATGTGCTTCACCACCGCCAAGTCGTGGGCGATAAAGATCAGTGACAGGCCCATTTCGCGCTGCAGCTGCTGCAACAGGTTCACCACCTGCGCCTGAATCGATACGTCCAGCGCGGAGACCGGCTCGTCGCAGATCACCAGCTTCGGCTCGAGGATCAGCGCGCGTGCGATGCCGATACGCTGGCACTGGCCGCCGGAGAACTCGTGCGGGTAGCGGTTGATCAGGTTAGGCAGCAGACCGACCTTCAGCATCATTGCCTTGACCTTGTCCTTCACTTCCTGACGCGGCATTTTCGGGTAGTAGGTGCGCAGCGGCTCGGCGATGATCTCGCCGATGGTCATGCGCGGGTTGAGCGAAGCCAGCGGATCCTGGAAGATCATCTGGATATCGCTGCGGGTTTTGCGCCAGTCGGCGTCGCTCATGCCCAGCAGATCTTTCCCCAGCCAGGCGACGCGCCCGCTGGTGGCTTTCACCAGGCCGATGATGGCGCGCGCGAAGGTGGATTTGCCGCAGCCGGATTCGCCGACCACGCCCAGGGTTTCCCCCTCGAACAGCCGCAGCGTGACGCCATCGACCGCTTTCAGGGTTTTCGGCGGCTGCCAGAACCACTGTTTATCGTCATGAATGTCGAAGTGCACTTTCAGATCGGCCACTTCGAGCAGCACTTTCTTGTCGGTTACCGCTGTCATACCAACGCCTCCACCGGTTTAAAGCAGGCGCGCAGGCGCCCTTCCCCAAATTGCTCCAACGGCGGAGCGCTCGCGCACTGCTCCATGGCGTACGGACAGCGCGGCTGGAACGGGCAGCCTTTCGGCAACCGCAGCAGGTTCGGCGGGTTGCCGGGAATGGTCAGCAACGCTTCGCCTTCGGCATCGAGACGCGGCACCGCGTTCAACAGACCGATAGAGTACGGGTGGCTCGGCTGGTAGAACACCTCGCGCGCACTGCCGTATTCCATGGTGCGGCCGGCGTACATCACCAGCACCTTGTTGCAGATGCCGGCCACCACGCCCAGGTCGTGGGTGATCATGATGATGGCGGTGTTGAACTCGCGCTTCAGCTCGTTGAGCAGCGTCATGATCTGCGCCTGAACGGTAACGTCCAGCGCGGTGGTCGGTTCGTCGGCAATCAGCAGCTTTGGCCGACACAGCAGCGCCATGGCGATCATCACGCGCTGGCGCATGCCGCCGGAAAACTCATGCGGATACATGCGCATGCGCTTGCGCGCTTCCGGCATTTTCACCGCGTCGAGCATGCGTACCGACTCTTCAAAGGCTTCGCTTTTGCTCATTTTCTTATGCAGCATCAGCACTTCCATCAGCTGTTCGCCAACGCGCATATAAGGGTTGAGCGAGGTCATCGGGTCCTGGAAGATCATCGAGATCTCTTCTGCCCGCAGCTTGTTGAGCTGATTTTCCGGCAGGTTGAGGATTTCACGGCCGTTGAATTTGGCCGAACCGCCGATGCGGCCATTGCTGGCCAGCAGGCCCATCAGAGCGAACGCTGTCTGCGATTTACCGGAGCCGGACTCACCGACGATGCCCAGCGTTTCCCCGGCGCGCAGGTCGAAGTTCAGATCGTTCACCGCCGTCACGTCGCCGTCCGGGGTGGAGAACGTAACGCGCAGGTCTTTCACGTCCAGCAGCGGCGACGTTTTGACCCCGGCGCCGGTTTGCAGTTGAGGATGTTCAATGGTGCTCATGATTGCACTCCTTAACGATCTTTCGGGTCGAGGGCGTCACGCAGGCCATCGCCGATAAAGTTGAAACAGAACAGAGTGACAACCAGGAAACCCGCCGGGAACAGCAGCAACCACGGTGAAACTTCCATTGAGTTGGCGCCGTCGCTGAGCAATGCGCCCCAACTGCTGAGCGGCTCCTGCGTGCCCAGCCCCAGGAAACTGAGGAAGGATTCGAACAGGATCATGCTCGGCACCAGCAGCGACGCATACACCACCACCACGCCGAGCACGTTCGGCACGATATGGCGCAGCACGATATTGCGCGTGGAGACGCCGCACACCAGCGCCGCTTCGATGAATTCCTTACGCTTCAGGCCGAGGGTTTGGCCGCGCACGATACGCGCCATATCCAGCCACGACACCATGCCGATCGCCACGAAGATGAGCAGGATGTTCTGGCCGAAGAAGGTCACCAGCAGGATCACGAAGAACATGAACGGGAAGGAGTTGAGGATCTCCAGCAGGCGCATCATCACCGAGTCGACCTTGCCGCCCAGATAGCCGGACATTGCGCCGTACAGGGTGCCCACCACCACCGCCACCAGCGCCGCCGCCACGCCGACCATCAGCGAGATGCGCCCGCCGATCGCCACGCGCACCAGCAGATCGCGCCCGGAGGAGTCAGTGCCGAAATAGTGCCCCGATTCCACGCTTGGGGCGGCGGACATCATCGCCCAGTCGGTATCGTCGTAGGCAAACTGCGACAGCATCGGCGCCAGCGCCACAAACAGCGTGATCAGCACCAGAATAAACAGGCTGCTGACCGCCGCGCGGTTGTGCATAAAGCGCCGACGCGCGTCTTGCCACAGGCTGCGCCCTTCCACTTCCAGCTTCTCGCTGAAGTTTTCCAGAGCTTCGCTGTTCTTTTTAGTCAACATCATTCGCGTGCTCCAGATTAATAACGGATTTTCGGATCGATGACCGCATACAGCACATCGACGATCGCGTTGAACAGAATGGTCAGGGCGCCCACCAGAATGGTCAGGCTCAGCACCAGGGAGTAGTCGCGGTTCAGCGCGCCGTTAACGAACAGCTGGCCGATCCCCGGCAGACCGTAGATGGTTTCGATCACCATCGATCCGGTGATGATACCGACGAACGCCGGCCCCATGTAGGACAGCACCGGCAGCAGCGCCGGCTTCAGCGCGTGGCGGAAAATGATGCGACGCATCGGCAAGCCTTTGGCGCGCGCGGTACGGATGAAGTTGGAGTGCAGCACTTCAATCATCGAGCCACGCGTGATACGGGCGATGCTGGCGATATAGGCCAGCGACAGCGCCACCATCGGCAGGATGATGAATTTAGGCGCGCCGCCGTTCCAGCCACCGCCCGGCAGCCATTTCAGCGTGATGGCGAAGATCAGCACCAGCAGCGGCGCCACCACGAAACTGGGTATCACCACCCCGGTCATGGCGAACCCCATCACCGTGTAGTCCCATTTGGTGTTCTGATTCAGCGCGGCAATCACGCCTGCGCTCACCCCCAGCACCACCGCCAGCAGAAACGCGGCCAGGCCGAGTTTGGCGGACACCGGGAAAGAGCTGGCGACCAGATCGTTCACCGAATAGTCCTTGTATTTAAAGGACGGGCCGAAGTCTCCCTGCGCAAGCTGCGCCAGATAATGACCGTACTGTTTCCAGATCGGGTCGTTCAAATGATATTTGGCTTCGATGTTCGCCATAACTTCCGGCGGCAATGCGCGTTCCCCGGTAAATGGACTGCCGGGTGCCAGGCGCATCATGAAGAATGAGATGGTGATAAGGATAAATAGTGTCGGGATCGCTTCCAACAAGCGACGAAGTATAAATTTAAGCATTGCCCTAACCCTGTGCGACAGCCTGATGACGGCTTATTATTCTCAACATGGGCCGGCGGCCTGCGCCGCCGGCTCTTACCGTATCAATGCTTGATGATGTACAGGTTTTTGTCGTACACGTTATCAAGCGGGTCTTTGCCGGTGTAACCACCGACGTAAGGTTTCACCAAACGGGCGTTCACATAGTAATACAGCGGAACGATGGCGGAATCTTTGTCCAGCTGAACTTCCGCTTTCTGATACAGCTCGGCGCGCTCGTCTTTGGTCTTCGCGGTCAACACGTTGGCCATCAGCTTGTCGAACTCGGCGCTCTTGTAGTGCGGGGTGTTACTGCTGCTGTCGGACAGCATCATGTTCAGGAACGAGCTCGGCTCGTTGTAGTCGGCACACCAGCCGGCGCGCGCCACGTCATAGGTGCCCTGATGACGGGTATCCAGGAAGGTTTTCCACTCCTGGTTCACCAGCTTCACGTCCACGCCCAGGTTTTTCTTCCAGATGGAGGCCGCGGCGATCGCCAGCTTCTTGTGCAGATCGGAGGTGTTGTACAACAGGGAGAAGGTCAGCGGTTTGCCCGGGCCGTAGCCGGCGTCGGCCAGCAGTTTCTTCGCCACTTCGTTGCGTTTTTCCTGCGTCCAGCCGAACCACTCCGGTGCGGTCAGCTTGGCACCGTCGGTGTATGGCGGCGTAAAGCTGTAGGCCGGCAGGTCGCCCTGGTTTTTCACCTTGTTGACGATGATGTCGCGGTCCATGCCCAGCTTCAGCGCTTCACGCACGCGCGCATCGGTGAACGGCGCCTTCTGGTTGTTGATTTCGTAGTAATAGGTGCACAGGTAAGGATCGACATGCACCTCTTTCGGGATCTCTTTCTTCAGCTTCTGGAACAGTTCGATCGGCATGTTGTTGTAGGTCATGTCGATTTCACCGGTGCGGTAGCGGTTAACGTCGGTCACTTCCGACGAAATAGGCAGGAACGTCACTTTATTGATGATGGTTTTGGCGTTATCCCAATATTCCGGGTTGCGTTCCAGTACGATGCGTTCGTTGACAATCCAGTCTTTCAGTTTGTAAGCGCCGTTGCTGACGTAGTTGGCCGGCAGCGTCCACTTCTCGCCAAACTTCTCTACCGCGTCTTTGTAAACCGGCTTCATGGCGTAGTGCGGGGTCATTTCAACCAGATAAGGCACCGGCTCGCTCAGGGTCACCTGGAAGGTGTGGTCGTCGATGGCCTTCACGCCCAGCGTCGACTTGTCTTTTTTACCGGCGATGATGTCATCGACGTTTTCCACATGGGCGTACTGCAGGTAGCTGGCGTAAGGCGACGCGGTTTTCGGATCCACCACGCGCTGCCAGCTGTAGACGAAATCTTGCGCCGTCACCGGCTTGCCGTTGGACCATTTTGCGTCTTTACGCAGGTGGAAGGTCCAGACTTTGAAATCCTTGTTATCCCAGCTTTCCGCGACGCCTGGCACGATGGAACCGTCCGGGCTGTTGTTCGCCAGGCCTTCCATCAGGTCGCGCGTGACGTTGTTTTCCGGCACGCCCTCGATCTTGTGCGGATCCAGCGACTGCACTTCGGAACCGTTGTTTTTGACGATTTCTTGCTTGTCGGCCAGCTGCACGCCCGCCGGGACGTCAGCGGCGAAAGCGCTGGTGGTTGCTGTGATACCCAGCGCGGCGATGACGCCAGCGGCAATGAGCGTTTTCTTCGTGATGTTGGTCATACTTATCGACTCCAGTTTTTTATTATCACAGGCTCTTCGTGGAACCCGCGTTGCCCGTAAGCGGACTTTGTTTTCCCGCCGCCGCGGAACGAATGCGGCGGCCGGCCTTCCCTATATTCCCCTGCCCCTCGGCGTGAGGAATACCCCTTTACTGATTGATAATGTAAAGATTTTTAACGTCGGTATAGTCCAGCGGATCTTTGCCGGTGAACCCACCCACCGTCGGCTTGATCAAACGCGCGCTGACGCGGTAATAAACCGGGACCAACGCGGAGTCTTTGTCCAGCTGCGCTTCCGCCTGCTGATAGAGCGCGGCGCGCGCGGCCTCATCCGGCGCCTTCAGCGTGGCGGCCATGATGGCGTCGAACGCCGGGCTCTTGTAGAACACGGTATTGATGCTGCTGTTGGACAGAACCAGGTTCAGGAACGCGCTGGGTTCGTTGTAATCCCCGCACCAGGTGGCACGCGCCACGTCGTATTGCCCCTGATGGCGGCTCTCCAGCGAAGTTTTCCATTCCTGGTTGCGCAGCGTGACCTCGGCGCCCAGGTTCTTCTTCCACATCGACGCGGCAGCGATCGCCTGTTGTTTGTTTTGATCGGAGGTGTTGTACAGCAGCGAGAACTTCAGCGGCTTGGCGTCGCTGTAGCCCGCTTCCGCCAGCAGTTTCCTGGCTTCGGCGTTGCGTTGCTCCTGACTCCAGCCGGCCCACGCAGGCTGAGTGAAGCTGGCGCCTTCCGTGAAGGTTGGCGTGAAGCTGTAGGCCGGGATTTGCCCCTGGCCCATGATCTTGTTGGCGATAATGTCGCGATCCAGCGTCATCTTCACCGCCGTACGCACGCGCGGATCGGTGAACGGCGCCCGCTTGTTATTGAGCTCGTAATAGAAGGTGCACAGATAAGGGTTAACGTGCAACTGCTCGGGCATTTCGCGTTTCATCTTGACGTACAGGTACGGCGGAATGGCGCTGTTGGTGATGTCGATCTCGCCGCTGCGGAAGCGGTTGACGTCGCTGACCTCCGAGGTAATCGGCAGGAAGGTCGCCTGATTGATCACCGTTTGCTTGTTGTTCCAGTAGCTCGGGCTGCGCTCCAGCACAATGCGCTCGTTCACCACCCACTCTTTCAGGCGGTAAGCGCCGTTGCCGACATAGTTGGCGGGCAGCGTCCATTTATCGCCGAATTTCTCCACCACCGCCCGTTTCACCGGTTTGAGCGACGTGTGGCTCAGCATGCTGATGAAATACGGCACCGGTTCGCTCAGGGTCACCTGCAGCGTCTGGTCGTCCAGCGCCTTAACGCCGAGGGTCTGCGGGCTCTTCTTCCCGGTCAGGATGTCGTCGATATTCTCGACTTTGGTGTATTGCAGGTAGCTGGCATAGGGCGAAGCGATTTTCGGATCGGCCAGACGCTGCCAGCTGTAGACGAAGTCTTGCGCGGTCACCGGGCTGCCGTCGCTCCACACCGCGCCGGGGCGCAGGTGGAAGGTCCACTGCTGATAATTCTGGTTTTCCCAGCTTGTCGCCGCCGCCGGCACCACATGCCCGTTGGCGTCGGTGCTCACCAGCCCTTCCAGCAGGTTAAGAATGATATTGCTTTCCGGTACGCCCTCAACCTTATGCGGATCCAATGAAGCCACTTCGCTACCGTTGTTGATCACAATATTCTGCTGCTGCGCCAATTGGACGCCGGCCGGAACCTCTGCCGCCAAACTGCTATTTACGGCACCGGCGCCCAGCGCGCCGCTAATCAACAAGGTCAAAGAAGTACGCTTCAGGGTTTGCTGCATAATCGAGGCTCCTTTTCACCGACAAGCATCGCTTATCGAAGTTTGTGAAGTGTTTATAAGAATTCTAAATAAACGGATACCAGCAAAAATCATTCCCGTTTTTGTGGCGCATTTCAGTTAATTGACCACGGGAAAGTTGCTCGGAAATTAGCAGAAGCCAAATTCCATAGCCAATAAATTTTACGAAAATGTTAAGCAATTCTCTTTTATCGCACGAAGCCCAATCCGGCCCCCAAGATAGAAGGCAGGAAAAATCGAGATCATCAGTATGATTTTAAAGACAAAAAAACCACATTCATTTCAATTGAAACCATCAGCACGATCTCACTGCTGCAAAAAGAAACATTCAGTTAACAATCCAACCATTCAAAGAACAAACACCTGCCTATGTGCGGTTAATCACTAATAACACCTGGATGAAAGTGAGACAAGCCCCACAGAATGATGTGACTAATTTAACAACAGCGTGACCGTTTAGCGGGGGCGAAATGGGCAGAAATGGGGGAGGAAAAGTGATTGAAATAACGCTTAGCGTTTTTTTTGAGCAACAACATGAGATTTATGCAACATAAGAGTGCAACCGCATAAATTTTATTCATCCTGTGCACTATAATAATGCGAGCCAATAAATAATTTAAACTTTAAAATTAATTTTAGCCGCGCTAACGCGAAAAGTGCGCGGCTAAACAAGGCGTATTACAACAGGCCGGGGAATATCGCCTTAATGCCGGTAACGATAAACTCGATGCCGAGCGCCATCAGCAGCAGACCCATGATACGGGTGATCACGTTGATGCCGGTCTGCCCCAGCAAACGCACCAACAGCGGCGCGGCGCGGAACAATAGCCAGCAGCAAAAGGCGAACAAGGCGATCGCGACCGTAAAACCGAGCAGGCTTTGCCAGTTGTGATAACGGGAGCTCCACACGATGGTAGAACTGATCGCCCCCGGCCCCGCCATCAGCGGCAGCGCTAACGGCACCACGCCGATGCTTTCGCGGATCGCGCTCTCCGACTTCTCCTGTTTGTTCTGTTTGTCTTCCCCCAGCTTGCCGCTGATCATCGACATGGCGATGGTCACCACCAGAATACCGCCGGCGATGCGGAACGAATCGATAGAGATGCCGAACATCCGCAAGATCCCTTCCCCCAGGAACAGCGAGGTCCACAGAATGATGGCGACCGACAGGTTGGCGGTCAGGTTGGTTTTATTGCGCCCCGCTTCCGCCTGGTAACTGGTCATGCTGATGAACACCGGCAAAATGCCCACCGGGTTGACCAGTGCAAACAGACCGACAAAGAACTTGATAAAGCCGGAAAGATCCAACAGAGATTGGCCCACAGATGGCTCCGCGTTAAGTACTATAAAAAGGTGTGCTGCCTATGCGCGCTAATGTAATGGAATTGCCGCGGGTAATCCATCCGGCCAGAGCAGCATTTTTGACTGTCAGCAAGTTATGCAGCGAAACAAATGCCCTTTGTTAAAGTGATGTATGGCCTTTTGATTTTTTATGTTGAAAAAAGAGTCATTGCTCACAGTTATCAAGAATGATTCCCAACACCCGCAAGCTGAAAGGTGTCAGCTTGCAGTTTTCATGATTTAGATCACAAATCAACTACCCAACAGTGGGTAAGCTCTTAGTCGTAGGCAGGGAGTAGAACAAAGTGGGTGGCCACATCGCCGATTCCGTTCTCCTCACGGTCTGCCCCTCCGGCTGGCGTAGGGTAAAGCTCTTTAAGCAAATCAGCAGCATGCGAAGAAATAACGCGGGAAAGCCCCGGTATTCTCATCACCGTTTATTCCCGTTAGGACTATACTAGTGGCTCGCACGGCTTATTTACTGAAAGAGTTTAACATTATCAGGAGAGCATTATGGCTGTAACGAATGTCGCTGAACTGAACGAGCTTGTCGCACGTGTCAAAAAAGCCCAGCGCGAATATGCCAACTTCACTCAAGAGCAAGTGGATAAAATCTTCCGCGCTGCCGCCCTCGCCGCTGCTGATGCCCGTATCCCGTTGGCCAAAATGGCCGTGGAAGAATCCGGAATGGGTATCGTCGAAGACAAAGTGATCAAAAACCACTTCGCTTCCGAGTACATCTACAACGCCTATAAAGACGAAAAAACCTGTGGCATCCTGTCTGAAGATGACACTTTCGGTACCATCACCATCGCCGAACCTATCGGCCTGATTTGCGGTATCGTTCCTACCACCAACCCAACTTCTACCGCGATCTTCAAAGCGCTGATCAGCCTGAAAACCCGTAACGGCATCATCTTCTCGCCGCACCCGCGTGCGAAGAATGCCACCAATAAAGCCGCCGATATCGTGCTGCAGGCCGCTATCGCCGCCGGCGCGCCAAAAGACATCATCGGTTGGATCGACCAACCGACCGTCGAGCTGTCCAACCAGCTGATGCACCACCCGGCCATCAACCTGATCCTGGCCACCGGTGGCCCGGGCATGGTGAAGGCCGCCTACAGCTCCGGCAAGCCTGCCATCGGCGTCGGTGCCGGTAATACCCCGGTCGTGGTAGACGAAACCGCAGACATCAAGCGCGTGGTCGCCTCTATCCTGATGTCCAAAACCTTCGACAGCGGCGTTATCTGCGCTTCCGAACAGTCGGTCATCGTCGTCGACGCTATTTATGATGCGGTACGCGAACGTTTCGCTTCCCACGGCGGCTATCTGCTGCAGGGTAAAGAACTGAAAGCGGTTCAGGACATCATTCTGAAAAACGGCGGTCTGAACGCGGCCATCGTGGGGCAATCCGCACCGAAAATCGCCGAGATGGCGGGCATCAAAGTGCCGGCCAACACCAAAGTGCTGATCGGCGAAGTGAAGCTGGTCGACGAGTGCGAGCCTTTCGCACATGAAAAACTGTCGCCTACCCTGGCGATGTACCGGGCCAAAGATTTCGAAGACGCCGTCGCCAAAGCTGAGAAACTGGTCGCCATGGGCGGTATCGGCCACACCTCCTGCCTGTACACCGACCAGGATAACCAAACGGCTCGCATCGCCTACTTCGGCGATAAAATGAAAACGGCTCGTATCCTGATCAACACCCCGGCTTCTCAGGGCGGTATCGGCGACCTGTATAACTTCAAACTCGCGCCTTCGCTGACGCTGGGTTGCGGCTCCTGGGGTGGTAACTCCATCTCTGAGAACGTCGGACCTAAACACCTGATCAACAAGAAAACTGTAGCGAAGCGAGCAGAAAACATGTTGTGGCATAAACTTCCGAAATCGATCTACTTCCGCCGGGGCTCGCTGCCTATCGCGCTGGAAGAAGTGGCGACCGACGGGGCAAAACGCGCCTTCATCGTGACCGACCGTTTCCTGTTCAACAACGGCTATGCCGACCAGATCACCAAGGTTCTGAAGTCTCACGGCATCGAAACCGAAGTGTTCTTCGAAGTGGAAGCCGATCCGACGCTGAGCATCGTGCGCAAGGGCGCAGAGCAGATGAACTCCTTCAAGCCGGACGTCATCATCGCGCTGGGCGGCGGTTCGCCGATGGACGCCGCGAAAATCATGTGGGTGCTGTACGAACATCCTGAAACCCACTTCGAGGATCTGGCGCTGCGCTTCATGGACATCCGTAAGCGTATCTACAAGTTCCCGAAAATGGGCGTGAAAGCGAAAATGATCGCCATCACCACCACGTCAGGCACCGGTTCGGAAGTCACGCCGTTTGCCGTCGTAACCGACGACACCACCGGACAGAAATACCCGTTGGCCGACTATGCGCTGACCCCGGACATGGCAATTGTCGATGCCAACCTGGTGATGAACATGCCGAAATCCCTGTGCGCCTTCGGCGGTCTGGATGCGGTCACCCACGCGCTGGAAGCCTACGTTTCGGTGCTGGCGAACGAATACTCCGACGGCCAGGCGTTGCAAGCGCTGAAACTGTTGAAAGAGTATCTGCCGGCCAGCTATAAAGAAGGCGCGAAAAATCCGGTTGCCCGTGAACGTGTGCACAACGCCGCCACCATCGCCGGTATCGCCTTCGCCAACGCCTTCCTCGGGGTCTGTCACTCCATGGCGCACAAGCTGGGTTCGGAGTTCCATATTCCGCACGGCCTGGCCAACGCGATGCTGATTTCCAACGTCATTCGCTACAACGCGAACGACAACCCGACCAAGCAGACGGCCTTCAGCCAGTACGACCGCCCTCAGGCGCGCCGCCGCTACGCTGAAATCGCCGACCACCTCGGCCTGAGCGCACCGGGCGACCGCACTGCGCAGAAGATTGAGAAACTGCTGGCCTGGCTGGACGAGCTGAAAACCGAGTTGGGCATCCCAACCTCCATCCGTGAGGCGGGTGTGCAGGAAGCGGACTTCCTGGCGAAAGTCGACAAGCTGTCGGAAGATGCATTCGACGACCAATGTACCGGCGCCAACCCACGCTATCCGCTGATTGCCGAGCTGAAGCAAATCATGCTGGATACCTTCTACGGCCGCGAATTCAGCGAAGCGGTAGAAGAGGAAGCGGCCGCTCCGGCTGCCGCCAAAGCCGCGGTAAAGAAGCCCAAGAAATAACGGTTCCGTGAACCGATAAAAAAAACCCGCCAAACGGCGGGTTTTTTATTGCGCCTGAGGCGCTGCATTTCGATTCACGCCGCCAAAACGCTTCAGCGGGCTCTGGCGGCATTTTCACCCTTAGTCCAGGGAGTGAATCGCCTCTTTATAATGCTTGCGGCAGACGGAGACATAGCTCTCGTTACCGCCAATCACCACCTGTTCACCGGCATGCATCGCTTTGCCATTCTCGTCCAGTCGCAGCACCATATTGGCTTTGCGCCCGCAGTGACAGATGGTTTTCAATTCCACCAGCTTATCGGCCCAGGCCAGCAAATATTGGCTGCCGGTAAACAACTCACCGAGAAAATCGGTGCGCAGGCCGTAACACAATACGGGAATGTCCAGTTGGTCCACCACATCGCACAATTGCTCAACCTGCGCTTTGGTCAGGAACTGGCTTTCATCGAGCAGCACACAATGCACCTGCTGCTGTTGATGCTCTTGCTGAATCATGGCGAAGAGCATTGAGTCGTTGTTATAGAGCTGGGCCTGTGAAGATAACCCGATGCGCGAGCTGACTTTGCCTACGCCATAGCGGTGATCGATCTCCGCGGTGAACACCAGCGTGCGCATACCACGCTCTTGATAGTTATATGAAGACTGTAGCAGCGCGGTAGACTTGCCGGCATTCATCGCAGAGTAATAAAAATAAAGTTGAGCCATGGCCCCGCCACTCCGATGGTATAAGAAATATTCAAATGTTGATTAGGACGGTGAGTGTACCATAACCCGACCCCCGGCTCAGCCCAAAGCGAACGAATATTGCGTTCGCCGTAATAATGCGCTTTCAAGCGAAACATATCGTTCTGTCGGCATGTTCTTTTTACAGCTATTTACAGGATAATGTATGCCTGTCATCACTATTAATTCTTGCTAATGGTTAGCCCCGGGCATTTGCCCATTAATGCATAGCCGCCCTTTCCCCTCCGCAGGCGCTGTAGCTGCGGCGGAACGCCTGTCTATTTATAGGTGAGGCCAATAACGGGCATTTAATCGCCTTCGCCGACGCCCCGACGTTACCTGACGCAATCTTTACCTATATACCCCTATTGTTTACAATGTCTGCCTTGCCATGGCGTGATTAAGCCCACAGAACCCATTGTAATATTGATATAAATTACGGCGATAACTTATCGATGAAAGCCTTGCGACACGCGCCCTTTAAAGCCTGTCTGCTGAAATTTTGACTTAAGCTCGATGAAGGTAATAGTTAACAGGCCTTCCTATTATTTGTCGGACTGATCCGATTAACGGTTTTTTTAAAGGTAAATTTGAGTATTCAAGTCAATTTGGCTATTGCAGAAAAGAAAAGAGCACTCTATTATTATCGAGACGCCCCCCACCAATATAATTTGAGACTAGGACAATGAGCGAAGCATTAAAGATTTTGAACAACATCCGCACCCTGCGCGCCCAGGCAAGAGAATGCACTCTGGAAACGCTGGAAGAAATGCTCGAGAAACTGGAAGTTGTTGTGAACGAACGTCGCGAAGAAGACAGCCAGGCTCAAGCAGAAATCGAAGAACGCACTCGTAAGCTGCAGCAATACCGCGAAATGCTGATTGCTGACGGTATCGACCCGAATGAGCTGCTGCAAACCATGGCTGCCAACAAGGCTGCCGGTAAAGCAAAACGTGCAGCACGTCCTGCTAAATACCAATATAAAGACGAAAACGGCGAGCTGAAAACCTGGACCGGCCAAGGCCGTACTCCTGCGGTGATTAAGAAAGCTATCGAAGAGCAAGGTAAATCTCTGGACGATTTCCTGCTGTAATAGCGATTCAGTCCGTATCTGAAAGGCTCCCTGCGGGGGCCTTTTCATTTTAAATCTTATCGTTCTGTACCCGCCCTCCTATCCTTTTAGTAAATATCCTAATTCGCTTTTCCTTCGATCATGAAATTTCAGTGAAAAAAAAGGGACCCTAAGGCCCCTGTATCGCATTAAATCTCGTCCAATTATTGAACCTGGTAGAATGCCTTATACCAGTCAACGAAGCGCTTCACGCCCTCTTCAACGCTGGTTTCCGGTTTAAAACCAATGTCACGATAAAGCTCTTCCGTATCTGCGCTGGTATCCATCACGTCGCCAGGCTGCATCGGCAGCATATTCTTACGGGCGGTCACCCCCAATGCCTGCTCCAACGCACGGATATATTCCATCAGTTTAACAGGCGTGTTATTGCCGATATTATAAACATGATACGGTGCGGAACTGGTCGCCGGCGATCCCTGTTCAACGGTCCATGACGGATCCGCCTGCGGAATAACCGCCTGCAGCCGTACAATCGCCTCAGCGATATCATCAATGTAAGTAAAGTCACGGTGCATTTCACCGTGGTTATATACATCGATGCTCTCCCCCGCCAATATGGCCTTGGTGAATTTGAACAGCGCCATATCCGGACGCCCCCAAGGGCCATATACGGTAAAGAATCGCAGCCCCGTCGTCGGGAGACCGTATAAATGGGAGTAGCTGTGTGCCATCAGCTCATTGGCCTTTTTCGTTGCCGCATACAATGACACCGGATGATCAACCGAATCTTCGGTCGCAAACGGCAGCTTGCGATTCAGGCCATATACCGAACTGGAAGAGGCGTAGAGTAAATGCTCGACTTTATTATGACGGCAGCCTTCCAGAACGTTTAAATGGCCGATCAGGTTAGCATCCGCATAAGCCAACGGATTGACCAGCGAATAACGTACGCCGGCTTGAGCCCCCAAATGAATGACTCGTTGGAACTGATGCTCGGCGAACAATGCCGCCATCCCTTCACGATCGGCCAAATCCAGCTTGATAAAGCGGAATCCCGGCTTATCCGCCAGTCTGTCCAGACGGGCCGTTTTCAGGCCCACGTCATAATAGTCGTTCAGGTTATCAATGCCGACAACCTGATGACCGGCGGTCAACAAACGCTCTGCAACGTGATAGCCAATAAATCCTGCGGCGCCTGTAACCAGGAATTTCATGCCCACTCCTTAAATAACCGGTTTAATCGAGGCGCCGCGGCCAATCGCGTAGTAGGTAAAGCCGCGATTCTCCAAACGCTCCGGATCGTACAGGTTACGTCCATCGAAGATCACCGGCTGCTTCAGTTCACTTTTGATCACGTCGAAGTCCGGTGCGCGGAAATTCTGCCATTCGGTGCAGATCACCAGAGCATCGGCGCCGTGCAGCGCAGCCTCTTTGGTACCCATCAGCTTCAAGTCGTCACGCTGGCCATAGATGCGTTGGACTTCGTTCATTGCTTCCGGGTCGTAGGCTTGAACGGTGGCGCCGGCAGCCCACAGTTGCTCCATCAGCACGCGGCTGGACGCTTCACGCATGTCATCGGTATTCGGCTTGAACGCCAGGCCCCACAGCGCGAAGGTTTTGCCCTTCAGATCGCTGCCGAAGTAGTCTTTGATAAAGCTGTTCAGCTTGTCTTTCTGTTGGTAGTTGACCTGCTCAACCGCCTGCAGCAGCTTCGGTTGGTAACCGATCTGCTCCGCCGTGCGGATCAACGCCTGGACATCTTTCGGGAAGCAAGAACCACCGTAGCCGCAGCCAGGGTAGATGAAGTGATAACCGATGCGTGAGTCGGAACCGATGCCCTGACGCACTTTCTCAATGTCCGCCCCCAGCATTTCCGCCAGGTTGGACATTTCGTTCATAAAGCTGATCTTGGTCGCCAGCATGCAGTTGGCGGCATACTTGGTCAGCTCTGCGCTACGGATATCCATCATGATCATACGATCGTGATTGCGGTTAAACGGCTCGTACAGCTCGCGAATAGGTTCGATCACATCTTTATTATCGGTACCGATAACGATGCGCTCAGGGCGCATACAGTCTGCTACCGCCGCACCTTCCTTCAGGAATTCCGGGTTAGACACCACGTCGAACGGCACGCTGCTGCCGCGTTTCGCCAGCGTTTCCGCCATCACCTGACGCACTTTGTCCGCCGTGCCGACCGGAACGGTGGACTTGTCGATCACCACTTTACGATCGGTCATGTGCTCGGCGATGGTGCGCGCAACCGCAGTGACATATTTCAGGTCAGCGGAACCATCTTCATCCGGCGGCGTACCGACGGCGATGAACTGGATATTCCCGTGCGCCACGCCCGCTTTGGCATCGGTAGTGAAATGCAGACGGCCGGCCTCATAGTTTTGCTGCACCAGCGGCGTCAGGCCCGGTTCAAAAATCGGGATATTTCCTTTTTTCAGGTTTTCGACTTTTCGCTCATCGACGTCAATGCACATAACGTCATGGCCAACTTCAGCCAGCACGGCGGCCTGCACCAGACCCACATAACCAATACCAAAAACTGTTACTTTCATGTGAAAATCCTAGTTTTTCAAATTAAGACGAAAGATCACTCAATTATTTCTTGTCAGCGGCAACAACCTGTTGCAGCCACTGAGAAAATTCTTTACCGAGGCTGGCATGGCGCATACCGTATTCCACAAATGCCTGCATGTAACCCAGTTTGTTGCCACAATCATGGCTCACGCCTTTCAGGTGATACGCTTCCACCGTTTCCTGCTGCATCAACATTTCGATGCTGTCAGTCAGCTGAATTTCGTCGCCGGCGCCTGGAGGCGTTTTCGCCAACAGCGGCCAAATATCGGCGGACAGCACGTAACGACCGACAATCGCCAGGTTGGAAGGCGCTTTATCCGGCGACGGCTTCTCGACCACGCTGACCATCGGCGCGCTTTCGCCAGGTTGCAGATCGACGCCCTTGCAGTCGGCTACGCCGTAGTTTCCGACATCCTTATGCGGCACGGGTTCAACCATGATCTGGCTGACGCCGGTGGCTTCGAAGCGCTGCAGCATGTCGTGCAGGTTGTCTTTTTTCGGATCGGCGCTGTATTCATCGAGGATCACGTCCGGCAACACCACGGCGACCGGCTCATCGCCCACCATCGGGTAGGCGCACATGATAGCGTGCCCCAGGCCTTTGGCATTCCCCTGGCGGACTTGCATCACGGTAACGCCTTTCGGGCAGATCGACTGCACTTCATCCAGCAATTGGCGCTTGACGCGTTTTTCCAGCATCGCTTCCAGTTCGAAACTGGTATCAAAATGGTTTTCGATCGAGTTTTTGGAGGAGTGAGTGACCAGCACAATCTCGTTAATCCCTGCCGCAATGCACTCATTGACGACGTATTGGATCAGCGGTTTATCAACCAGCGGCAGCATTTCTTTTGGAATGGCTTTGGTGGCCGGTAACATCCGCGTACCCAAGCCTGCAACCGGGATCACGGCTTTTCTGACTTTGCGATTTACAGCAGGCATTATTTCCTCTCTTAAAGCTAAAACGCTCATTTTATGAGCTTGGGCTCGATATAAAAAAAACCTTCGGAGTATACCAGCTTATGCGCGCCGAGCATTAGCCAGAACACAAATAGAAAACATTTAGGACTATTACCCGTTCTGATAATCGGGAGAATAAATAAACGGTTTAATTACCGATAAGTGAATAGCTTAAGATCTCGCCGCTCGGCGCCCGTTATTCAGCGCTCAGCATCAGCCGCAATCGGCCCCCGCGGCCCCACACCTGACATTGCCAGGCGGTGCAACGTTGACTGATCTGGTTCATATAGGTCGCCCCCAGCGTCCCCAGCGGTACGCCGTTGCTCAGCTGAATTTGATTATCCCCGGTATTGACGTTGGCATGCAGCCCGGCGGAGACCAGAATCAGGTTCTTATTTTCGGCGTGGTAATATCCCAGCAACAGTGGGAATTGGCCATCTAATTTCCCCTGCCGCAATAATTGATTAACCTGCTTTAACAATGCTGACATTTGCGGCAGACGATGTTGTTGATTAGCCAGATGGTCTTGCAGCAACCCATTAAATAATGCGCGCAACAGCAATGCCGCCAATACGCCATTATCGCCGGCGCGCGTGACGTCCAGGCAATAGAATGCCAGGTCTTTTTCTGACAACGCGGCAATATCCAGCACCAGACCGGGATTTTCGCCCGTGGTTAACTGCCGATAGTTGATCCGGCAATGTGCAATGGTCTGCTGTACCGGCGGTTGCAGTTGTTTAAGCAGTTTGACGGCTTCGGAAGGGTTTTTGCTCAGCGCATCCCAATCCTGAAACAGCTCAACCTCTTCAATCGCCTGAGAGGTGAACATATTGGGGTATAAACACGCCAGCACCGCTTCACGCAGGCGATTGAGATCGGTCAGGGGCTTCAGCAGGACATCCTGTACGCCCAAGCGCAACACCTTGGCAATGTCGGCCATCTTGTCGGTGGCCGAGATCACCAGCACCGGGATCTGCCCCCCCTGCAAACGCAGGTGCTCAACGAATTCGATACCGCCCATTTCCGGCATCGCGAGATCGCACAGAATCAGATCGGGCTTGAAGTCATCGACGGCACTCAGCGCCTGCAAACCGTTGGTCGCCTCGCCGGTTTCAGCGCCCAGCGAGGTCAAATAACCGACCAGCACGGAACGAAAAACCTGTTCGTCCTCAACGATCAAGATGCGTTTGTGAGTGAGTGGTAATGCCATCAGCCGAGCCTCGTCCCTTTCCATAGTGTAATAGTGGCTCAAAAAGGTCACTTATGCTCGTCTGAATCAGACCGACCGCGCATTGCCAACCAAGAACCGAGAATTATCTATTTTTTATCAACGGCAACAACCGATCCAGTTGTTTTTCCACCGCGAGTAACCCTGCCTCGATCGCTTCATCGGCGCGGTGGAAATCCAGCGTCGAGATTTGCGGGCAAAAAGGTTGGATCAGCACGTCCGGCGGATCGCTCGCCATCCGGTTACGCTTCAGGCGATTTTCCAGCATCTGAATCGAGGTGCCCATAATCTCCATCGCCGTCGGCGCCGTCGTCGGTTTACGCTGTCGCATTCTGCCGACGCGCTCTCTCAGACGCCCGCGCCAGGTATCGGCAGGCGCATCGTCCGAACTTTCGTCCTCAATGCGTACCGAGAACAAATCCTGCTGCATCAGGTGCGCGTCATGCTGCAGATCGACCGCGATGACGATATCGGCACCCAGCGCCCGGCAGAGCGACACCGGCACCGGATTGACCACCGCGCCGTCCACCAGCCAATAGCCGTCGGCCCACACCGGCGCCAGCAGGCCAGGCATGCTGCAGGAAGCGCGCACCGCCTGATGAATATCGCCTTCGGTCAGCCACAGTTCGCGGCCGGTGCTGAGATTGGTCGTCACGGCGCCAAACTTCAGCGCGCATTCGGCAATATCGTTGATCTTCAACAGCTGTCCGACGGCGTTAAACACCCGATCGCCGCGCAACAGGCCACCACGCTGCCAGGAAAAGTCCATCAGACGAATCACGTCCCAATAGCTGAACGACCGCACCCACTGCTCCATCGCCGGCAGGCGATGGCTGGCGAACGCCGCGCCCACTAACGCACCGACAGAGCAGCCGGCAACGATATCGACCTCAATTCCCAGTTTCTTTAACGCATTGATCACGCCGATGTGCGCCCAGCCTTTAGCCGAGCCAGCTCCCAGCGCCAGTCCGATCTTGATTTGCCGCATAGCGCCATCCTCTCGGTAACAGGGGGTATCTGCTTTCAGGGTAGATTGTCACTGACGAATATAGTTAGGTAACATATGCGCTAAATTCATTTTCTGCCTCGTCTTCTCAGGAGTTATTTTGCCCGAATCATGCCCATGCGGCAGCGGACTGGCGTATAACGCATGCTGTGCCCCTTTTATCAGCGGCAACCAACCGGCGCCGACGCCCGGCCAGCTGATGCGTTCACGCTTCACCGCCTACGTGAATCATAACGTCGATTATCTGATCGCTACCTGGCACCCCGACTGCGGCGCCGAAGCCTGGCGCAATGCGATCGTCGACAGCTTTAAAAATACCGAATGGCTGGGCCTGACGATCGTGGAAGAGAAAACCGGCCATGAGCCGGACGAAGGCTTCGTCGAATTCATCGCCCGTTTTACCGATGGCGAAAGCGGCGAACCGCAGGCGATGCATGAGCGCTCGCGCTTCCTTCGTCGCGCTCAACGTTGGTATTATATCGACGGCACCAAACCCCAGCCCGGCAGAAATGCGATTTGTCCCTGTGGCTCAGGGAAAAAATACAAGAAGTGCTGCGGGCGCTAGCCGGCCGGCGCTTCACGTTTACGCCTGCGCAGACAGGCCGTTCAGTATCAGACAGGATCCTCAAACCCATGCCACACCAAAATGTACAACGGAAAGTGTTACGCACCATCTGCCCGGACGCCAAAGGGCTGATCGCCAAGATCACCAACATCTGTTACAAGCACGAACTCAATATCGTTCAGAATAATGAGTTCGTCGATCACCGCACCGGGCGTTTCTTCATGCGTACCGAGCTGGAAGGCATTTTCAACGACAACACGCTGCTGGCCGATCTGGACAGCGCGCTGCCGGAAGGTTCGCTGCGCGAGCTGCACAGCACCGGGCGCCGTCGCATCGTGGTGCTGGTCACCAAAGAGGCCCACTGCCTGGGCGATCTGTTGATGAAAAGCGCCTATGGCGGCCTCGACGTTGAAATCGCCGCCGTGATCGGCAACCACGACACGCTGCAAACGCTGGTGGAACGTTTCGATATTCCTTTCCATCTGGTGAGCCACGAAGGCTTGACGCGTGAACAACACGACCGCGAAATGACGGCCCAGATCGATCAATATCAGCCGGATTACGTGGTGCTGGCCAAATATATGCGCGTGCTGACCCCGGCCTTCGTGCAGCATTATCCGAATCAGGTGATCAACATTCACCATTCGTTCCTGCCGGCGTTTATCGGCGCGCGCCCTTACCACCAGGCCTATGAGCGCGGTGTAAAAATCATCGGCGCCACCGCCCACTATGTTAACGACAATCTCGACGAAGGCCCGATCATCATGCAGGACGTGATCCACGTCGATCACACCTATTCCGCCGAGGATATGATGCGCGCCGGGCGCGACGTAGAGAAAAATGTGCTCAGCCGCGCGCTGTATCAGGTGCTGGCACAGCGCGTCTTCGTCTACGGCAACCGCACCGTTATTCTGTAATCGCTCAATAAATCGGTGCATTTCGTTCATGGATGCACCGTCAAGAATAAAAAAACGGCAAACGATTCATTTTCTGCATTTCAATGCTTTACACATCCGCTTCATTTGATATGATGCGCCCCGCTTACCGAGACAGCGCTCTCGCAAGCAAGGCCAGTTAAATAGCCATGTAATATGGTGGGGTTCCCGAGCGGCCAAAGGGAGCAGACTGTAAATCTGCCGTCACTGACTTCGAAGGTTCGAATCCTTCCCCCACCACCATCTTTTCTCCGCCAGGAGCGAAGAAGCAGTAAAGAAGCCGGCCAGGTTTCTTCCGGATAAAACCGGAGCAACAATTAGTAAATCCATGAATATCATGGTGGGGTTCCCGAGCGGCCAAAGGGAGCAGACTGTAAATCTGCCGTCACAGACTTCGAAGGTTCGAATCCTTCCCCCACCACCATCTATTGCAAAAACTCCCTAAACCGACTTAAAGCACACCGCATCCATATTGCTCCGCACTGGGGAAGGATGAGAAGCTTCGACCAAGGTTCGAGTCTCACGCAGTGAGACAACGCGCTTTAGCGCGGCCCGCAGGGTGAGTCGCACAGCGACGAATCATCCTTCCCCCACCACCATCCCTTTATAGAAAATCCCAAACAAACTTAAAACACATCGCATCCGTAATGCTTCGCACCGGGGAAGGATGAGAAGCTTCGACCAAGGTTCGAGTCTCACGCAGTGAGACAACGCACTTTAGCGCGGCCCGCAGGGTGAGTCGCACAGCGACGAATCATCCTTCCCCCACCACCATCTCTTGCAGAACATTCCCAAATCGACTTAAAGCACATCGCCCCCAATGCTCTCGTATCAATAAAACTCAATTACCCCCCCTTATTCCCCGCGTTCACCTCGATGTTTTATTTCCTCACTCCCAGCCGTAACTTGAACTCCGGCCGACAATTCGCTATACCACTGGCTTCTTTAGTGCAGTAAGGAACAGGTGGATGCGAAACAATATTTGCGTTTTTTGTGGCGCCAGTGAAGGCGTCAATCCCGCTTATGCCGAGCAGGCTCGTCAACTGGGGCAGCTGCTGGCCGCACAGGGGCGCCGTTTAATCTACGGCGGCGGCAAGAAAGGATTGATGGGGATCGTGGCAGATGCCGTGTTGGCGGCGGGCGGTGAAGCTGTCGGCATTATCCCCGAGCGCCTGGTTGAAGCGGAAACCGCGCATCGCGGCCTGACCGAACTGGAAGTGGTGCCTGATATGCATACGCGCAAAGCCCGTATGGCCGCGCTGGCGGACGGTTTTATCGCCCTGCCCGGCGGCATCGGAACGTTGGAAGAGTTGTTTGAAATCTGGACCTGGGGACAAATCGGCTATCACAACAAGCCGGTCGGCCTGCTGAACGTTAACGGCTTCTACCGCCCGCTGAGCCAATTCCTCGAACACGTCGCCGATCAGGGCTTTATGCGCCACGACTATCTCGGCACCCTGCACATCAGTGAATCGGCGCAAACGCTGCTACAACAGTTTGACGATTATCAACCCAAAAATTACGACCGCTGGGCGAAATAAACCCGCTGCGCAGCCAGCGGCCCTACCGCTGTCTGCGTTACATTTCCCGCCAAACTCTGCTACTATCACAGCACATTTTTCTCGTGAAAACGGCACCGCTCATGAAGTTTGTCTCTTTTAATATCAATGGACTGCGCGCGCGTCCGCATCAGCTGGCGGCAATTATCGAACAGCACCAGCCCGACGTGATCGGCCTGCAAGAAACGAAAGTTCACGACGACATGTTCCCGCTGGAAGAAGTCAGCCAGCACGGCTATCACGTGTTCTATCACGGGCAAAAAGGCCATTACGGCGTAGCGCTGCTGACCAAAGCGGAGCCTCTGGCCGTGCGCCGCGGTTTCCCGACCGATGAAGAAGATGCGCAGCGTCGCATCATCATGGCCGATCTGGCGACGCCGCAGGGCACGCTGACGGTGATCAACGGCTACTTCCCGCAAGGTGAAAGCCGCGACCACCCGATCAAATTCCCGGCTAAAACACGCTTTTATCAGGATTTGCAAAACTACCTGGAGCAGCAGCTGTCGGCGGAATCCCCGGTGTTGATCATGGGTGACATGAACATCAGCCCGAGCGATTATGACATTGGCATCGGCGAAGACAGCCGTAAACGCTGGCTGCGCACCGGCAAGTGTTCCTTCCTGCCGGAAGAGCGCGAATGGATGGACCGCCTGCTGAACTGGGGCCTGGTAGACACCTATCGCCACGCCAACCCGGGGCGCAACGACGAATTCTCGTGGTTCGACTACCGTTCCAAAGGGTTCGACGACAACCGCGGCCTGCGTATCGATCTGCTGCTGGCCAGTACCCCGCTGGCTTCGCGCTGCATCGCCACCGGCATCGATTATCAAACCCGCGGTATGGAAAAACCTTCCGACCATGCGCCGGTCTGGGCGGAGTTTACGCTGTAACCCCATCACCCCGGCGCTCGCCGGGGTTTTACTCTGTGAAGCCAATGAAAATTATCGACGTGGTAGCCGCTATTCTGGAACAGAACGGCCACATTTTACTGGCCCAGCGCGGCACAGGCAGCGATCAGGCCGGTCTGTGGGAGTTTCCCGGCGGCAAGGTTGAAACGGGCGAAAGCCAGCCAGAAGCGCTGGCGCGCGAGCTGGATGAAGAATTGGGAATTTGCGCCCGTATCGGCGACTATGTGGGCAGCAATCAGTGGCAGCAAGGCGAACGCATCATCCGCCTGCACGCCTGGCAAGTCACGGCGTTCTCCGGTGAACTGCAACAGCGCTGCCACTCGGCGTTGGTCTGGGTTACGCCGCAGCAGGCGCAGGAATACGCCCTGGCGCCCGCCGACGTTCCACTGCTGGCGGACTATATCGCCGCGCAAAGCGGTGCACGCTGAGCGCGGCGACAGGTTACATCGTCACTTCTTCAATCGCACCCAAATCAAGGGGTTGGTGCCGATGGTGTTAGGCTCACGCACGCACTGCAGCACTTCCCCTTCCACTTTAAGCACCGCGCCCTCGGAATAGTTTTGATTCTGGTAGACGCAACAGCGGTTGCAGGGCTGTGCCGGCGGTGGGTTGACGCCGCTTTTGGCCGTGCCCCAAATCTCCGGCGAAACCGATAACACCACGTCCACATCGCCGCGATTGGCGACTGCCAGGCCGGAAAACATCAGGGCAGCGGCAGCCAATCCCCCACTGAGTCCACGCTTCATTCACTCTTCTCCTGCGCCTTGCCGGCGCTTTTCCTGCGTTTTTTGCCTCCGCTGGAGGGCGGCGGCGGCAATCCACGAAACGCCATGCTCGCCCGGCTCTGCTTAGCCTGATAAATCAGCTCTTGCAGCGTGCCGACCAACGGCTGCATAAAGTCCTGATAGCGGCAGGATTTCTCGCTGATTTGCGTCAACGTGGCTTCCCAGTTGGCCGTCATATCAGGGCGCGCAGCAAGATCCGGCAGCGAGTGAATCAACGCGCGCCCGGTTTCGCTGGAGTGAATATAGCGTCCCTTCTTGTACAGAAACGCCCGCTTGAACAGCAATTCGATGATCCCCGCTCGCGTCGCTTCCGTTCCTAAACCATCGGTCGCCCGCAGGATTTTCTTTAACGCTTTATCTTGTACGAATCGCGCGATGCCGGTCATAGCCGACAACAGACTGGCGTCGGTAAACGGCCGCGGCGGCTGCGTCTGGCGCTCCACCACTTCACCGCGTTCGCACAGCAGCTCATCGTCCTTGGCCACCACCGGCAGCGGCGCACCTTCGTTTTCCTCGTCGCGCTCCTTGCTGCCCAGCAGCGTACGCCAGCCGGCCTCCGCCAGGAAACGCGCCTTGGCGATGAATTTGCCGCCGGCGATATCCAGCTCGATCACGCATTTGCGGAACACCGCATCCGGACAAAACTGCATCAGGTACTGGCGCGCCACCAGCCCATACACGTTCCGTTCATCCTGCGTCAAATTGACCTTGCCGGCGCGGGCGGTGGGAATGATGGCATGGTGCGCATCGACCTTTTTATCGTCCCAGCAGCGGTTGCGGCGATCGCTGTCGATCACCGGCTGCGGATACAGCTCGGGTTGGTGCACGCTGATGGCGTTCAGCACCGCGTGGCGGCCGGCAAAATGCTCTTCCGGCAGATAGCGGCAGTCGGAACGCGGATAGGTGATCAATTTGTGGGTTTCGTACAGCCGCTGGCAAACGTCCAGCACCTGTTGCGCGCTGAGGTTGTAGCGCCGGGCCGCCTCGATTTGCAGCGTGGAAAGCGAGAACGGCAGCGGTGCGGTATCTGATTCCCGTTTATCATTATAGGCCGTGACCAGGGCCGGCTGGCCCTCGATGCGCTTGACCACGTGTTCCGCCAACGGCCGGTGCAGCAAACGCCCTTCTTCATCCTGATAAGGTTCACAGGAGTCGCTGGGTTGCCACAGCGCCACAAAGCGTTCTTCTTTCGGCGTGACGATGTGCGCCTTAACCTCAAAGAAGTCTTTTGGCACGAAGTTTTCGATCTCTTCGTCGCGACGCACCACCAATCCGAGCACCGGCGTCTGCACCCTGCCCACCGACAGCACGCCGTCGTAACCGGCGTTACGGCCCAACAGCGTATAGGCGCGGGTCATATTGATGCCGTACAGCCAGTCGGCGCGCGAACGCGCCAGCGCGGACACGCACAGCGGGATAAAGTCTCGGTTGTCGCGCAGGCGCTCGACCGCACGCTCCACCGCCTGCGGGTTGAGATCGTTGATCAGACAGCGGCGCACGTTCTGGCGCTTCTCCGCCGTCAAATCCAGGTAGTCCAGCACCTCATCCACCAGCAGTTGCCCTTCGCGATCCGGGTCACCGGCGTGAACCACTTCATCGGCTTCGAGCAGCAGCTTTTTAATCGCGTTGAGCTGTTTGCTGACCGAAGGCCGCGGCTGCAAGCGCCATTTTTCGGGGATGATCGGCAGATCCGCCAACGACCAGCGCGCATAGCGGCTGTCATAGGCGTCAGGCTGAGCCTGCTCCAGCAGGTGGCCGACGCACCAGGTCACCACGTCGTTGTTGCCACAGGCGATATAGCCGTCGCCGCGGCGATGCGGCTTGGGCAAGACGTCGGCAATGGCGCGCGCCAAACTCGGTTTCTCGGCTATGAACAGTCGCATTAATCACCGTTTTTCTGGCTGAACGTCATCAAGAATTCTCTTACTTCTGCATAGTTCCCACGGAAGACGATCCGCTGGGCTTTCTTTTCCAACTGATAGCAATACATCGGATCGTAGTACTGCTGCAACAGAGGCGCCAACCATTCGCGGTGCGCGTCGCCCTGGCCGCTGAGGCGCTGAGCCCGCAGCGCCGCCTCCAACCGCTGCGTCAGCTGCTGGAAGCGCTCCAGGCCCAAACGGCGGCGGATGGCGAACAGGCCGTGATGCAAATAGTCGTCGTACTGCCGCCAACCTTCTTCCACGCCATAGGCCTGTTCGAACTGTTCGCGCATACCGTCGATATATTCCGCCTGCAGGCGCGCCAGGCGAATGTCGAACGGATCGTCGATCACCGCCACCGGTGCCTGCTGCATGCCGTTGAACAACGGCAGCGGCAGATTGTTGCTGCCGATGATCCGCCCTTCGTCTTCCAGCACCCAACGGCGGCTGCCACCATGCTGTTTTTTCAGCAATAACACAGCCAGACGATTCTCAAAATCTATCTGCGAGCTCTGTCCCGCCAGCGTTCGGCCAAAAGATGAACCGCGATGGCGCGCCGCGCCTTCCAGATCGACGCCGTCGGCCAGTTCGTTGACCAGCAGCGTCTTGCCGCTGCCGGTATTGCCGCCCACCAGGGCCATCGGCAATGCCGCGCTTTGCGTCAGTACACCGAGCAGATAATTGCGCAGTGCCTTATAACCGCCAGTGATACGCGGATAATCCACGCCGGCCTCATGCAGCCATTGCTGCACCAGCTGCGAGCGCAGCCCGCCGCGGAAGCAGTAAATATAGCCTGCGGGCCGCTCTGCGCAGGCCGCCAGCCAGGCGGCGGTGCGCTGTTCACGCAGTTTGCCGTTCACCAGGCTGTGGCCAAGCGCGATCGCCGCTTGTTGCCCATGCTGCTTATAGCAGGTACCGACCGCCTGGCGTTCGCTGTCGATCATCAGCGGTAAATTCACCGCCTGGGCGAAGGCGCCCTGCTGAAACTCGATCGGCGCGCGCACGTCAATCAGCGGCACGTCCTGCAGGAAAATTCGTGGGTAATCGTCGCTGTCCGGCCTTCCTTGCATGTTGGACACTACGCGACCTCGATCAGCGGCTGCCCGGTCTGTGCGGCATGCAATTCGCCGATAGCGTTAAGCGTGATACCGTGCTGCTCGGCAATTGCCAGCACCTGCGCCTCCGACTCAGGCAATACCGCCAACAGCAAGCCGCCGGAGGTTTGCGGATCGCACAGCAGCTGGCGCTGCAAATCGCTCATCTCGCCCACCAGATGGCCATAGCTGTCGAAGTTGCGCCCGGTGCCACCCGGCACGCAGCCTTCGGCAATATACGCCTCGACGTCCGGCAGCTTCGGCACCCGATCGAACCAGACCGTCGCCTGCAGACCGGAGCCCTGGCACACCTCGCTCAGGTGACCCAGCAGGCCAAAGCCGGTGATATCGGTCATCGCCGTAACGCCCGCCACCTCGGCAAAGTCGGCGCCCGGCTTGTTCAGGCGGCACATCACTTCCGTCGCCAGGCCCTGATGCTCTGGGCGCAGCTTGCTTTGCTTCTCGGCGGTCGTCAGCACGCCGATGCCCAGCGGCTTGGTCAGATAGAGTTTCGCACCGGCCTGTGCGGCGCTGTTTTTCTTCACCCGCTCGGTATTGACCACGCCGGTCACCGCCAGGCCGAAAATTGGTTCCGGCGCATCGATGGAATGGCCACCGGCCAGCGCGATGCCCGCCTGCTGGCAGGCGAAACGCCCGCCGTCGATCACCTGCTGCGCCACCTCCGGTGGCAGTTTGGCGATCGGCCAGCCAAGAATGGCGATCGCCATGATCGGTTTGCCGCCCATGGCGTACACGTCGCTGATGGCGTTGGCGGCCGCAATGCGGCCGAAATCGAACGGATCGTCGACGATCGGCATGAAGAAATCGGTGGTGCTGATGATGCCGACGCCGTTGCCGATGTCGTACACCGCCGCGTCGTCGCGGGTTTCATTGCCGACCAGCAGGCGCGGATCGACAAACTTTTCCCGCTCGCTGTGCAAGATGGTTTCGAGAACTTTCGGTGAGATTTTGCAGCCGCAGCCAGCGCCATGGCTGTACTGGGTTAAACGGATCGCTGGCGATGTCATAGTCCACTCCCTTCGGTAACGGCACTCAAGATATCATAGGGTAGCGCTTGCCGAGGGGATTGATAAGAGCGGGCCGCCGATATGCGAACGGCCTGCTCAGAAACCATGCAATTTTGCGGGGTTTGGCGCATTTTCGCCGCGCCCCGCGGGAGAAAACTCAGAAATAGCTGACGAAAGGCGCGCTGTCCGGCGGCGTCACCTTGGTGGCGGCCTTCAGCTGTGGCGTGCCCAGATAGAGGAAACCGACGATCTCATCCTGCTCGCGGCAGCCGAAGGCTTCGCGCACCAGCGCATGCTCGGTCCAGGCGCCGGTGCGCCAGATGCCGTTAAAGCCCTGCGCCAGCGCCGCCATCTGCATCGCCTGCACCGCGCAACCGGCGGAAACCACCTGCTCCCAGCGCGGCACCTTGGTCTCTTCAGTACAGTGGGCGATGACGGTGATGATCAGCGGTGCGCGGAACGGCGCCTTGGTGGCCTTTTCGATCGCCGCTTCGTCCAGTTGATCCTGCTTCGCCGCCGCCTGCAGCAGCTGGCTGAAGCGCTCCAGGCCCTGATTTTCGATCATCACGAAACGCCACGGCTGCAGCGCGCCGTGATCGGGCGCACGCAGGCCCGCGTTGATGATATTTTGACGCACTTCCCCCGCCGGCGCCGGTTCCGCCAGGCGCGAAGCCGAGCGGCGATTCAATAAAAGATCCAGAGCATCCATCGTAAACTCCTGATAACAATTTTCATTCCGGCCACGTTAACATAGCTAAACGACGAGTTACAGCCTCGGCGATAGCGTCTGCGTGCCACGATTTAAAGCTGACATTTACCCGGCCGCTCATTAGGATAGCGGAACATTCTCGACTCTTGTTGGAGAGCACATGCGCACATTGTGGCAAATTATTGCCGGCATTTTCCGGTGGACATGGCGTCTGCTGAATTTTATCAGGGAACTGATCCTTAACCTGTTCCTGGTCTTGCTGATCCTGGTTGGGGTCGGCATCTATCTGTCCTTCCAAAGTTCCTCCACCTCGACGGCCCCGGCGCGCGGCGCGCTGCTGGTTGACTTAAGCGGCGTGGTGGTCGATCAGCCTTCGGTAAACAACCGGGTGCGGCAATGGGGCCGCGAACTATTGGGTGCCTCCAGCAGCCGCCTGCAGGAAAACTCGCTGTTCGACGTGGTGGACAGCATCCGCAAGGCCAAAGACGACAAAAACATTACCGGCATGGTGTTGCAGCTGAATGACTTCGCCGGCGCCGATCAACCGTCGCTGCGTTATATCGGTAAGGCACTGCGCGAGTTCCGCGACAGCGGCAAGCCGATCTTCGCCATCGGCGACAGCTACAACCAGACGCAATATTTCCTGGCCAGCTACGCCAACAAAATCTACCTGTCGCCGCAGGGCGCGGTCGATCTGCACGGTTTCGCCACCAACAACCTGTATTACAAGTCGTTGCTGGACATGCTTAAAGTCACCACCAATATCTTCCGCGTCGGCACCTATAAATCGGCGGTCGAGCCGCTGATCCGCGACGATATGTCCCCGGCGGCGCGCGAAGCGGACAGCCGCTGGATTGGCGGCTTGTGGCAAAACTATCTGGAAACCGTGGCGGCCAACCGCCAGCTGACGCCGCAGCAGCTGTTCCCGGGCGCCGCCGGCGTGCTGAGCGGCCTGCAGGCGGCCGGTGGCGACACCGCCCGCTATGCGCTGGACAATAAGCTGGTGGACGAGCTGGCCTCGCGCACCGCGATCGAAAATCAGCTGGTCAAAACCTTCGGCTGGGACAAGCAGGCGAACGATTTCAACGCCACCAGCATCTACGACTACCAGCCGAAGCCGGACGCCAACCAGGGCGGCAAGATCGCCGTGGTGTTCGCCAACGGCGCCATCATGGACGGCCCGCAGACGCCAGGTAACGTCGGGGGGGATACCACCGCCGCCGAGCTGCGCCAGGCGCGCCTGGATCCGGCCATCAAGGCCGTCGTGTTCCGCGTCAACAGCCCGGGCGGCAGCGTCAGCGCATCCGAAGTGATCCGCTCCGAACTGGCCGCCGTGCGCGCCGCCGGCAAGCCGGTGGTGGTTTCGATGGGCGGCATGGCCGCGTCGGGCGGCTACTGGGTTTCGACGCCGGCCGACTACATCATCGCCAGCCCGAGCACCCTGACCGGCTCCATCGGCATTTTCGGCATCATCAACACCTACGAGAAAACCCTGGATACGCTGGGCGTGCACACCGACGGCGTGGCGACCTCGCCGCTGGCCGACATTGCGGTCACCAAGGCATTGCCGCAAGAGTTCTCGCAGATGATGCAGCTGAACATCGAAAACGGGTATAAGAACTTCCTCGATTTGGTCGCCAAATCGCGCAAGATGCCCCCGCAGCAGGTTGACCAAATCGCGCAAGGCCACGTCTGGCTCGGCAGCGACGCCAAGGCCAACGGCCTGGTCGATCAATTGGGCGATTTCGACGACGCGGTGAAGAAAGCCGCCGAGCTGGCGAAGCTGCAGCAGTGGCAGCTCGACTGGTTCGTCGATACCCCAAGCCTCAGCGATATGGTGCTCAGCCAGTTCGGCGTTTCCATTCACGCCATGCTGCCGGCGGCGATTCAGGCCATGCTGCCCGCCCCGCTGGCCTCGGTCGCCAACGCGGTGAAAGAACAGCCGGGCTTGTTCAATAACCTGAACGATCCGCAAAACCGTTATGCGATCTGCCTGACCTGCGGAGAAGTCCGCTAACAAATAATTCTGCAGCCCGGCCATCGCCGGGCTTTTTTTCTGCCGCCATGCCCCTATAATTCAGCCCATCTTATCTTTGTTAAAATCATGACCATGCAAAAGAAATCCATTTACGTCGCCTACACCGGCGGCACCATCGGCATGCAGCGCTCCGATCACGGCTACATCCCGGTTTCCGGCCACCTGCAGCGCCAGCTGGCGCTGATGCCCGAATTCCATCGCCCGGAGATGCCGGATTTCACCATTCATGAATATGCGCCATTGATCGACTCTTCGGACATGACGCCGGAAGATTGGCAGCACATCGCCGACGACATCAAACAGAACTACGATCGCTACGACGGCTTCGTGATCCTGCACGGTACCGACACCATGGCGTTCACCGCATCGGCGCTCTCCTTCATGCTGGAAAACCTGGCTAAACCGGTGATCGTCACCGGTTCGCAGATTCCACTGGCGGAGCTACGCTCCGATGGCCAGACCAACCTGCTCAACGCGCTGTATCTGGCGGCTAACCATCCGGTGAACGAAGTTAGCCTGTTCTTCAACAACAAGCTGTTCCGCGGTAACCGCACCACCAAAGCGCACGCCGACGGCTTTGACGCCTTCGCCTCCCCGAATCTGCCGCCGCTGCTAGAAGCCGGCATTCACATTCGTCGCCAGCACGGCATCGACAGCCCGGCTTGCAACGGCGCGCTGCGAGTGCACGACATCACGCCGCAGCCGATCGGCGTGGTCACCATCTATCCGGGCATTTCCGGCGCGGTGGTGCGCAACTTCCTGTTGCAACCGGTCAAGGCGCTGATCCTGCGCTCCTACGGCGTCGGTAACGCGCCGCAAAAGGCCGAGCTGATCGACGAGTTGCGTGCGGCCTCCGAACGCGGCATCGTGGTGGTCAACCTGACGCAATGCATCTCCGGGCGCGTCAATATGGAAGGCTACGCCACCGGTAACGCGCTGGCGCACGCCGGGGTGATCAGCGGTTTCGACATGACGGTGGAAGCCGCCTTGACCAAGCTGCACTACCTGCTGAGCCAGCCGCTGACGCCGGAACAAATCCGCGCCCTGATGCAGCAAGACCTGCGCGGCGAACTGAGCATCAACGGTTAACCTACTGAACTCTGGAGCGGCGATGAAAACGGCCCTGTTGTTGATCGATCTGCAAAACGATTTCTGCCCCGGCGGCGCGCTGGCGGTCACGGCGGGCGACGCCGTCATCCCGGTTGCCAATCAGGCGATCGCCGCCTGTCTGGCGCGTGGCGAGCCGGTCGTGGCCAGCCAGGACTGGCACCCCGCCAATCACCGCAGCTTTGCGGTGAATTCCCATGCGCAGGTCGGCACCCTCGGCGAGCTGGAGGGCCTGCCGCAGGTGTGGTGGCCGGTGCACTGCGTGCAAGGGAGCCACGGCGCCGATTTTCACCCCCAGCTGCAACGGCAACACATCAATGCCGTCTTTCGCAAAGGCCAGGAGACGGATATCGACAGCTACAGCGCCTTCTTCGATAACGGCCACCGTGCGCAGACCGAACTGCACGGCTGGTTGCAATCGCAGGGCGTCCAGCGGCTGGCAATCATGGGCCTGGCGACCGACTACTGCGTCAAATTCAGCGTGCTGGATGCGCTGGCTGCCGGCTATCCAACGCAGGTGATCGTCGACGGCTGCCGCGGCGTTAATCTGCAGCCGGACGACAGCGAGCGGGCGCTGCAGGACATGGCGCGCGCCGGTGCACAACTGGTTACCCTGTCACAATTCCTCGCCAACTAAATCCTCCGGGGCGCCACCGGCGCCCTCTCTGCGCGGCGGCGAAAATATCGACGCCGCTCACAATACCGCCCTTCTTCTTCCCCAACGGCTTGTGACCGGCAGGCGCTTTTGCTGTTATGGCTGCGACGCTTTTGGCGTCAATCGGTTATACGCATCCGGGGCCCGCTGAGCCCGGCTTTATTGTGACCGCCTCTGGCGGTACGGTCGGCCTTGCCGACCCAAGGAGAAAGACATGAAAATAACCCGAAAACTGCTGCCTTTACTGGCGGCGGTGCAGTTGGCTATGGCCGGCGCAGGCACGGCTCAGGCCGCTTATCTCTCCGTCGGCTACTTCAACGGCGGCGGCGACGTCACCGCCGGCCCCGGTGGCGACATCGACAAGCTGGACGTCACGCAAATCACCCACCTCAACTATTCGTTCGGCCTGATCTACAACGGCGAGAAAGACGAAGCCAATGCGGCGCTGAAAGACCCCGCTCGCCGCCACCAGATCTACCTGTCGCCGAAGGTAACGGCCGATCTGCAACGGCTGCCGGTGCTGCGCAAACAGAACCCCGAGCTGAAAGTGCTGCTGTCGGTCGGCGGCTGGGGCGCACGGGGCTTCTCCGCCGCCGCGGCGACTGCGGAAAACCGGGCGATATTCATCCGCTCCGCGCTGCAGATGATCGCCCAGTATCAGCTGGATGGTATCGATCTGGACTGGGAATATCCGGTGAACGGCGCCTGGGGGCTGGTGGAAAGCCAACCGGCAGACCGCGACAACTTCACCCTGCTGCTGAAAGAGCTTCACCAGGCGCTGGGTAAAGGCAAGCTGTTAACCATCGCCGTCGGGGCCAACGCCAAAAGCCCGCAAGAATGGGTCGATGTGAAAAGCATTGCCCCTTACCTCGACTACATCAATCTGATGACCTACGACATGGCTTACGGCACGCAGTACTTCAATGCCAACCTGTACGACTCAAAACATTGGCCAACCGTGGCGGCCGCCGACCGTTACAGCGCCGATTTCGTGGTAAAGAATTATCTGGCTGCCGGACTGAAACCGGCACAGATGAACCTGGGCATCGGTTTCTACGGCCGGGTACCGAAGCGGGCGACCGAGGCGGGCATCGACTGGGACAAGCCGGACGCCGCCAAACATCCGGTGACGCAGCCATACTTCAGCACGCGCGAAACCGCCCTGTTCAACGCGCTGGGGCTGGATCTCGGCAAAGACACCTACTTTAAATACCACGATATCGTCAGCAAATTACTCAACGATCCGCAGCATCGTTTTCACGAGCACTGGGATGACGACGCCAAGGTACCTTACCTGACGCTGCAATCCGCCGCAGGCAAACCGCTGTTCGCCATCTCCTACGAGAACCCGCGTTCGGTGGCCATCAAGGCCGAGTACATCAAAAGCCAGGGATTGGGAGGGGCGATGTTCTGGGAGTACGGCGCGGACGATAACAACCGGCTGGCACAGCAGCTGGCGGAATCGCTGGGTATCAAGGGCGAAAAACGGTGAACCGACGGGGCGATGGCGTCATCGCCCCGCTTTAGGGCAACCTTACTGCGGTTTGAGTTTGGCCAGCGGCTCGGCAACGAACTGCTGTTTCAGCTCTTGCTTGCTCTTCATCACGATCTGCCCGTCGGTGCCGATGCTCATGTGCTGCGGATCGACGTTGTTCATCGACTGCCACAGCATCACCGCCTGCAGGCTGTTTTCTTTTTGCTCCGGCGTCAGCGCCACGCCATCCGGCCATTTGCCCAGCTCAACCGCCTGTACCAGGCGCTGGTATATCTCGGGCGTCATCGCCGCAATCAGATCTTTCACGTCCATCAGAGCCCTTCTCGCTTACGGATGAATAATTAGCTGAATCGATTTTGTTGGTTAAATTACCACTTAGCCGGCCGTTTGGTCGCCATTTTCGCCATCGGTGAAACTCAGCGAGGCGGAGTTGACGCAATAGCGGTCGCCGGTCGGCTGCGGGCCATCGGGGAAAACGTGCCCCAGGTGCGCGTCGCAATGACCGCAGCGGATTTCAACACGGTGCATATTATGTGAATTATCATCAAGATAACGGATTGCATCGGCGGAAACCGGCTCATAAAAGCTCGGCCAGCCGCAACCGGAATCGTATTTGGTTTCGGAATAGAACAGCGGCTGGTTACAGCACAGGCAATGGTACACGCCCTCGCGCTTGTTGTGCAGCAATTTGCCGCTGAACGGCGCTTCGGTGCCGCGCTGTTGCGTCACATAACGTTGGATTTCATTCAGTTCCGTGACCGGATGACCGGGGGTTGTCTCTTTAGCCATTTGTGCTTATCTCTGAATGTGGATAATGTCAACGAAAACAATGATTAATAATAACAAAAAATTAACACCGCTGCAGGGGTTTTTGGCCTAAACTGTAGCCCATAAAGGCCACGTCACGATGATATGTGATAGCGATCACACATCTTGCGTATGCTGACTTTATACTTGGCGGCTTGTCCCCATATAACGGATGAGGCCGAGCGCAAATGGACTGTGCAATAAGCGTGCAAAACCACCCTTCCGGTTTGACTTGCCGCAAGAATTGACACGATTCCGCTTGACGCTGGGTAAGGTTTTTGTAATTTTACAACCAACCTTTTATTCACTAACAAATAGCTGGTGGAATATATGACTATCAAAGTAGGTATCAACGGTTTTGGCCGTATCGGTCGCATTGTTTTCCGTGCTGCTCAAGAGCGTTCTGACATCGAGATCGTTGCAATCAACGACCTGTTGGACGCAGAGTACATGGCTTACATGCTGAAGTATGACTCTACTCACGGCCGTTTCAACGGTACGGTAGAAGTTAAAGACGGCCACCTGGTTGTTAACGGCAAAACCATCCGTGTTACCGCAGAGAAAGACCCGGCTAACCTGAAGTGGAACGAAGTGGGTGTTGACGTGGTTGCTGAAGCGACCGGTATCTTCCTGACCGACGAAACCGCACGTAAACACATCACCGCTGGCGCTAAAAAAGTCGTTCTGACTGGCCCATCCAAAGATGCGACCCCAATGTTCGTGCGTGGCGCCAACTTTGACAAATATGCCGGCCAGGACATCGTGTCCAACGCCTCTTGCACCACCAACTGCCTGGCGCCACTGGCTAAAGTCATCAACGACAACTTCGGTATCGTTGAAGGCCTGATGACCACCGTTCACGCGACCACCGCCACTCAGAAAACCGTTGATGGCCCGTCCCACAAAGACTGGCGCGGCGGCCGCGGCGCATCCCAGAACATCATCCCTTCTTCTACCGGCGCAGCGAAAGCGGTTGGCGTTGTTCTGCCAGAACTGAAAGGCAAACTGACCGGTATGGCGTTCCGCGTACCGACGCCTAACGTATCCGTTGTTGACCTGACCGTGCGTCTGGAAAAAGCGGCTACCTACGAAGAAATCAAGAAAGCCATCAAAGATGCCGCTGAAGGTTCTATGAAAGGCGTTCTGGGCTACGTTGAAGACGACGTGGTTTCCACCGATTTCAACGGCGAAGTGCTGACTTCCGTGTTCGATGCCAAAGCCGGTATCGCACTGAACGACAACTTCGTGAAACTGGTTTCCTGGTACGACAACGAAACCGGTTATTCCAACAAGGTTCTGGACCTGATCGCTCACATCTCCAAGTAATGGCATGATGTTAAGCTGATAATGAGGGCGACATTTTTGTCGCCCTTTTTTATTTGTCTCTCCGGCAAACATTAAGGTAATGAAATGAACGAGAAAATTTTCACCCTGCCCGTTTCCGAACAGATTTCGCCTTACATCAGCCAGCGTCAACTCGATGAGCTGGGCGTGGTTGTGGTGTCGCACCCGAAAGTGCGCGCGGCCGTCGCGCTACAAGGCGCCCATTTGCTGGCCTGGCAGCCCAGCGGTGAGCAGCCGGTGATTTGGCTCAGCAGCAATACCCCCTTCGCCAAAGGCAAGGCCATCCGCGGCGGCGTGCCGATCTGCTGGCCGTGGTTCGGCCCGGTAGCACAACCCTCCCACGGTTTTGCCCGTAATCAGCCCTGGAGCCTGACGGCGCACGATGAAGATGACAACGGCGTCATCCTGACCTTTACCCTGAAAGACAATGAGCAGACCCGCAAACTGTGGCCGCACGCCTTCACGCTGATTGCCCGCTTCAAGCTGGGTGTGGAGTGCGAGATCGAGTTGGAATCGCACGGCGATTATCAGGCTACGGCGGCGCTGCACAGCTACTTCCAGGTCGGCGACATCGATCGGGTCAGCGTGGCGGGCCTGGGCGAGCCTTATATCGACAAGGTGGCGGGCGGCGCTGAGGCGCGCCAGGCGGGCGAAGTGACCTTCGTCGGCCAAACCGACCGCGTCTACACCCGCCCGGAGGCCTTCAGCCAGATCCGCGATCCGGCGCTCGCGCGCACCATCGAGGTTCACCACCATCATATGAGTGACGTTATCGCCTGGAACCCGGGCGTAGAGCTCTCCTGCAGCATGGGGGATATGCCGAACGACGGTTACAAGACCATGGTCTGCGTAGAGACCGGGCGCGTCAGTAAACCGCTGGTCGCCGCCGGCGAACAACCGGCCCGTTTGGGTGTGACCTTCCGTAGCCGTAAGAAAACCTGAAAAACCGTGCGCGGCAGCGCACCACAAATGTGCAAAAGGGGCGCCAGCGCCCCTTTTTGATGCACGCCATGCACGATGATCGTGCAATGCGTGATTAGAAGGTGTAGCTCACACCCGTCATCAACAAACCGGTGTAGGATTTATCCACCATCGGACTGTCTTTCACTTCATCAGACAACTTCACATAGCGGCCGACGAAGAAGGCATTCCAGCTTTTGTTGATCTGGTAATTGGCGCTCAGCTCGAGATACGGCGCCCAGCTATCGCCTGGGGTGTAGCTGTCCAGGCCGCTGCGGCGCGATTCATTGGCGCTGACGCCATAGTAATATTTGTTCTGGTTCTTGCTGTTCCACATCACGCCCACGCCCGGGACCAGCGTCAGCGCGTCCAGATCAAACTTGTACAGGTAAGCCACATCGCCCACCAGACCGTTGCTGTTGTTCAGCGTGTCGCCGGTGAAGGTGGTGCGGAGAGTGCCCCACTCGGCGTTGTGCGAGTATGCCAGGCCGGCCATCAGCGTGCCGCGGCGCTTGTCGAGACGCTTCATGCGATCGTCGTCGCTGTCGCCCGGACGGTAGCCCCATGGCGTGTAGTAACCCATGATGCTCAGCTGGTTTTCTTGATCCTTCCACAGGTAGTAACCGGCGGTCAGAGTACGGAAGTAGAAGTCGTCACCTTCATAGTCGATAACGGGCACCGGATAAACGCGGTCCTGATAACCACGATACGCGTCCGGGCTAACCAGCGCGGCAGCGCCGAGTGACCAGGTTCCCGCCTGAGCACTTTGCGCACAAACCATTGCGGAAGCGATAATTGCTAGCGTTTTGAGTTTTGAAATCTTCACTGGTTCTTTTTCCATAAATTACAGGGTTAATAGCTGCAACAGTTTATGTGAAAATTTAGTTACGCGCCTAATCTTTACAATAGAAAACGACCAAGATCGAATAACTTATAGCGGAATTATGAATTAATCATGGTGGAACGGTGACGTTTCATCCCGCAGGCCGCGCCAGACAAGGCATTTGGCTCACACGGTAATAACTGAGTCATTGATATGACTTAAAAAAAGCTTTTTCTGCGGCAGGAAATTTTCCGGCAAGCAAACTAAGCTTAAATCAGAAGGTGAATTTATCCTGGGCCCAGTGGCATACAGCGCAACTCGCGATAATAAGCGCACCAAGTTGGCATACGGGTTGCTGTACTCAGGCGTATTCTCATCTTTCGGGAGCCAGAACACTATCACACGCTCTCTTTAACCTGTGCTAATAACGAAAGGACGGGCATCATGAACATATTTGACCACTATCGCCAGCGCTACGAAGCTGCCAAGGACGAAGAGTTCACACTGCAGGAATTTCTTACCATTTGCCGGCAAGATCGCAGTGCCTATGCCAACGCGGCCGAACGTCTGCTGATGGCTATCGGTGAACCTGTGATGGTCGACACTGCGCTAGAATCACGCCTGTCGCGCCTGTTCTCCAACCGCGTGATCGCACGCTATCCGGCCTTCGAAGAATTCTACGGCATGGAAGAGGCCATCGAACAGATCGTCTCTTACCTGAAACACGCCGCCCAGGGCCTGGAAGAGAAGAAACAGATCCTGTACCTGCTCGGCCCGGTGGGCGGCGGTAAATCCTCGCTGGCGGAACGCCTGAAGGCGCTGATGCAGCGCGTGCCCATCTATACCCTCAGCGCCAACGGCGAACGCAGCCCGGTCAACGATCATCCGCTGTGCCTGTTCAATCCGCAGGAAGATGCCTCGATCCTGGAAAAAGAGTTCAACATCCCCAGTCGCTATCTCGGCACCATCATGTCGCCGTGGGCGGCCAAGCGCCTGCATGAGTTCGGCGGCGACATCACCAAGTTTAAAGTCGTGAAAGTGCGCCCTTCCATTCTGGAACAGATCGCCATCGCCAAAACCGAACCGGGCGACGAGAACAACCAGGACATCTCTGCGCTGGTCGGTAAAGTGGATATCCGTAAACTGGAGAACCACGCGCAGAACGATCCGGACGCCTACGGCTACTCCGGTGCCCTGTGCCGCGCCAACCAGGGGATAATGGAATTCGTCGAGATGTTTAAAGCACCGATCAAGGTGCTGCACCCGCTGCTGACGGCGACCCAGGAAGGTAACTACAACGGCACCGAGGGCATCTCCGCCCTGCCGTTCAACGGCATTATTCTGGCGCACTCCAACGAATCCGAATGGGTGACCTTCCGTAACAACAAGAACAACGAAGCGTTCCTCGACCGCGTGTACATCGTTAAGGTGCCTTACTGCCTGCGCGTGTCGGAAGAGATCAAGATTTACGACAAATTGCTGGACCACAGCGAGCTGACCCACGCGCCCTGCGCGCCGGGCACCCTGGAGACGCTGGCGCGGTTTAGCGTGCTGTCGCGGCTGAAAGAGCCGGAAAACTCGAGCATTTACTCGAAAATGCGCGTGTACGACGGCGAAAGCCTCAAGGATACCGATCCGAAGGCCAAGTCCTATCAGGAGTACCGCGACTACGCCGGGGTTGACGAAGGTATGAACGGCCTCTCTACCCGTTTCGCCTTTAAAATCCTCTCGCGAGTGTTTAACTTCGATCACGCCGAGGTGGCGGCTAACCCGGTGCACCTGTTCTATGTGCTGGAACAGCAGATCGAACGCGAACAGTTCCCGCAGGATTTGGCCGAGAAATACCTGGAGCACCTGAAAGGCTACCTGATCCCGAAATACGCCGAGTTTATCGGCAAGGAGATCCAGACCGCCTATCTGGAATCCTACTCGGAATACGGACAGAACATTTTCGATCGCTACGTGACCTACGCGGACTTCTGGATTCAGGATCAGGAGTATCGCGATCCCGATACCGGTCAGCTGTTCGATCGTGAGTCCCTGAACGCCGAGCTGGAGAAAATTGAAAAGCCGGCCGGGATCAGCAATCCGAAAGATTTCCGTAACGAAATCGTGAACTTCGTGCTGCGTGCCCGCGCCAATAACAACGGCCGTAACCCGAACTGGACCAGCTACGAGAAGCTGCGCACCGTGATCGAGAAGAAAATGTTCTCCAATACCGAAGAGCTGTTGCCGGTGATTTCGTTCAACGCCAAAACCTCGACGGACGAGCAGAAAAAACACGACGACTTCGTCGACCGTATGATGGAGAAAGGCTATACCCGTAAGCAGGTGCGCCTGCTGTGTGAATGGTATCTGCGGGTCAGAAAATCCTCATAACGCCTCAGGTAAGCGGCATTATCAGGGCCATGTCCACCGTCATGGACGTTGCAGCGCAGCCCACGGAGGGGCGGCACATTGCGCTGCAGCGGCCGGGACATGAAGAGTTGGCAACGTCGTTTGGGGGAAGTATGGCCTATTTCATTGACCGACGGCTGAACGGCAAAAACAAGAGCATGGTGAACCGCCAGCGCTTCTTGCGTCGTTACAAGTCGCAAATCAAACAGTCGATTGCCGAAGCCATCAACAAGCGTTCGGTCACCGACGTAGACAGCGGGGAATCGGTCTCCATCCCCACTGACGATATCAACGAACCGATGTTTCATCAGGGGCGCGGCGGCACGCGCCATCGGGTGCATCCGGGCAACGACCACTTCGTGCAGAACGATCGCGTTGAGCGGCCTCAGGGCGGATCAGGCGGTGGCGGCGGCCAGGGCAACGCCAGCCAGGACGGTGAAGGCCAGGATGAATTCGTCTTCCAGATTTCCAAAGACGAGTATCTCGATCTTTTGTTCGAAGATCTTGCCCTGCCCAACCTGAAAAAGAATCAGTACAAGCAGTTGACCGAGTTCAAAACCCACCGCGCAGGCTATACCGCCAACGGCGTGCCGGCCAACATCAGCGTCGTGCGCTCGCTGCAAAACTCGCTGGCGCGGCGTACCGCCATGACCGCCGGGAAAAGGCGCGCGTTGCACGAACTGGAAGACGAGTTGAACCAGTTGGAAAACACTGAACCGGTGCAGTTGCTGGAAGAGGAGCGGTTGCGCAAGGAGATAGCCGAACTGCGCAAGAAAATCGAAAGCGTGCCGTTCATCGACACCTTCGATCTGCGCTACAAAAACTATGAGCGCCGGCCGGAACCCTCCAGCCAGGCAGTGATGTTCTGCCTGATGGACGTGTCCGGCTCGATGGATCAGGCGACCAAAGACATGGCCAAACGTTTTTACATTCTGCTTTATCTGTTCCTGAGCCGTACCTACAAAAACGTCGAGGTAGTCTATATTCGCCACCACACCCAGGCGAAAGAGGTGGACGAACAGGAGTTCTTCTATTCGCAAGAAACCGGCGGCACCATCGTCTCCAGCGCGCTGAAGCTGATGAACGACGTCGTCGAAGAGCGCTACGACCCGGCGCAATGGAATATCTACGCCGCGCAGGCGTCGGACGGTGACAACTGGGCCGACGATTCACCGCTGTGTCATGAGCTGTTGGCGAAGAAGCTCCTGCCGATGGTGCGTTATTACAGCTATATAGAAATCACTCGTCGCGCTCATCAGACGCTGTGGCGCGAATATGAGGATCTGCAGGCGAAATTCGACAACTTCGCCATGCAGCATATCCGCGAACCGGACGATATTTATCCGGTATTCCGCGAACTGTTTCGCAAGCAGACCGTGTGAATAGCACCGCGCGAACGTCACCACAGCCGGAGAATGACATTTTCCGGCTGTTTCTTTTTCACCATTATATATTCAGAATATCTATGTTTAATTTTTAAACAAACCCAATATCAATAATAAGCCACATTGCCCAGAACGGCCCTCCCTATTATTTGCGCTTCTGAGGTTATTCCTAAACATTCGCCTCCTGGCCCGCACGGCTTGATAGGAATATTCCCATTCAGTTATCGTTACCTCATCGCTTAAGTCCTTTACTAAGCGAAATTTGCCTCATTTTATTTTTCCATGGCTTCTCAGCCCTCCACGGCGGGCATTTACCTGTCAGCAGGTTAGACATCATGATCGACTACACTCTCTATGGCCTCAACAAGCAAGATGTTGATGAATACCATAAGCAAATATGCTGCCTGCTCGGCAAAAGCGTGCTGCTGGTGCTGACCGCCAACAAGCCGATAACCAAACAGAATCTGCTCGCCTGCCTTATCCAGGAGGTGGAAAAACAACCCGATGATTATTTTCAGAGACTGCATCGTGCAGCAATAGAAATGATCGGCGTCAACGGGCGTTAAGGCGATATGCGCAAGGCGGAAATCTACGCCATTATTGCCACCCTCGTGGTGTTAATGATGATGTTCATCATTACCCTTGATAGCGATATCAACCCTTATCCTTAATAAGCGCCTATTACGCCGGCTCTTTAGCCCGACGTAATAGACAGTCTGTTGCGGGCTGTCACCTTGATTACCTTTCTGCCCTGGCTTTATTCATAACCGGCCGCTTCGTCAATCAATCCCGCCACCTCTGCGGCATGGGAAACCAGCGAAGCATGACTGGCATCCAGCACCATAACTTTCTTGGCCCGCAGCCGCTGCGCCATGTGCCGCTGATTCTCCGGCGCTATCATGCGATCGTCGCTGGAGAGCTGATACCATGACGGTTTATGTTTCCATGCCGGTTCGCCGATGGTGTTACCGAAGGTATCGGCCAGCGGAGCCTTCTGCGCCACCGCCATCACCAGCGCTTCGTCGGCAGTCAGATCCTGGCAAAAGCTCTCGTGAAACTTGTCGGCTTTGATCCACAGATAGCCGTCGCTGTCCGGGGCCAGATTCGCCACCGCCGCAGGAGGATGCGCTTGCGTAATACCGCCGGGGCTTTCTCCGGCGTCCGGCGCAAAGGCGGCGATGTAGACCAGGCCGACCACGTTAGGCAGGTTGCCCATTGCCGTGATCACGGCACCACCGTAAGAGTGCCCCACCAACAATACCGGCCCCGCTTGCTGCGCGACCATCTTGCGCGTGCGTTCCGCATCCTCAGCCAACGAGGTCAGCGGCATTTCCACCGCATGCATCGCCGAATATCCCCTACGCGACAACTCGAGGATGACCTTACTCCAGTGCGCGGCGCCGCCCCAGAATCCGTGTACCAGCACGATAGTGGGTTTTGTGCTCATTGCCGACTCCTTCATCTTAGGGAAGCGCTATAGACAGATAAACTGCAGCCCTTAAGGGGCGCGCCTTGCTACCGGCGACGTCACGCAGTCCTCATTTTTATATAGTCAGGCTCGCGGCGTTCGGCAATAGCTACGACGGGTTAACGCACGCGATTTCCCGGCATCGCCATGGCCTATCCACGCAGCGTGCAAAGCAAAAAACGGGATTAAAACTAGGATTTTTACCCATACCGATCTAAAATCTCGCGCAAAAACAAAGAGAAGTAAATTTAGCTCACCGGGAAAAGGAATGAAGTTGTGAAGGAAATGATCTCCATCGTTTTTATGGCATGCCTGCTGGCGCTGCTGTTTTCGTGGCTGTTCGTCTACGGTCTTAACATTCATTAAACCTGCGGCGGCAATAAATCCCCCTCCCTGGCTGGCAAGCAGCGCATCGGGACGATGCGCTAAAACCGCCCCCCAAAGTGCCCACGAAAGCAAAACCTGACGCCATCCCGCCTTAACCTTTCCGCCCACAGATACATCAATAATATTTACGGATAACAGTCCTATCCCCTTTCTGCGTCCCTCGTCGACTTTTTTCTGACCTGGCGTAGCCCCCCAAACAGAGGGCTTGCCAGACGCAAAATGTTACCGGTAACTATGTTGTTGATTTCTTTTTGTAATAACCGGAAAGCCGTTAATAACCCTACGTTCTTTATAGAAATAAATTATGCATTCTTATGGATAAAGGTATGAATAAACGGCCTTTGGTCATTGATTATCACCCGCCAAGCTCCTAGAATTCGCGCGTAAAAATACAACTGGGATCGGGTTTCATGTCGTCGCTGTGGGTTGCAACGCAATACTGTTATTTTATTGGTCTGTTAGTTTCTATGATTTTCACCTACCTGGTTAGCCGGGACACCGTCAAAATACGCTGTATCAGCGCACTGACCATCGGGTTAACCTGGCCGTTGAGCCTGCCGGTCGTGTTGCTGTTTTCGCTGTTCTAATCCCCCAACAGACCTCGCGGCGGGTTTGGGTTTTTAAACAGCCATGCTAATGAAAAAGGGAAGGCCGCCGGCGTCGCGGATTTTTGGCGTGGGATAAAAAAACGCCAGCGCAAGGCTGGCATGAAAACTGGAAGCAATGTGAGCAATGTCGTGCCGGCTCGGGGGGCACAGAAGGAGACAACCCTTTCCCCTCACCGGCGAAAAGATGATAATACGTCTCATTATTGATTGTAAAGTCATTTCCCTGCGCAACGTTTTCCCTTTGGGAAAATATCAGCCGCGCGGCGCTCGCCAGCACCGATACAACCGCCCCGTCCCCCACACCAGCAGCCACAGAAAAATATTCATCCCCAACCAGAGCATCAGCAAGTAGAAGAAAGTTTGATAACCGGGTATGCCCCGGTCGGCCAAAAACGGGTTGAAGTGCAAAAATTTGACGATCGCGAAGGGGTTAAGATTGAAACGGTTGAACACGGCCGCCGTCAACAGCGGCGGCAACAGCGTGTAAAACGCCAGGCTGAACAGCAGCAGAATCTTAGTGCCCGAAGTGTTTTTATAATCTTTCATATCAATATATTGCGTCTTTCACCATGGTGCAGAAACCGCCAAATAGTCACACGCCAGCCGACCCCGCGCACGAAAAAGAGTTCCAGGCCAGCGCGGAAATAAAGCCGATCCTGTGTTTAATCGTCATTTAGCGCGCGGGTGATATATACCCTGTGAATTTTAAATTACGATGCCGCCGCGCCGTCTTCAACCGCAGCGTTTGCCGGGCATCATCAGGAGGCATTAATGAAACCGGACGCACTCGCCCTGCCGCCGAGCCCGAAAAAGCTCAAAGTAATCTACGGCTGGTATATTTACGTGATCTATATCCTGCTGGTTTTCAACATTTACATGGCGGTCTACAACGTCTGCGTTCGGCATCCGCTTGAGGCGCCCCTGCTGTCGCTGTTTCACAGCCTGTTCCTCGCGCTGATGCTGCAGCAGGTGCTCAAGAAGAACGTCGTTTTCGCTTGGATCTTGCTGAGTTATTTTATCCTGATGCGCCTGTATTACGCCAATGTGCTGCATGTTGAATTCACGCTGGTGAGCCGCGGCCTGGTGCTGCTGATTCTGACGCTGCTGCTTACCGGTGCCGTGGCCGTCGGGCAACTGGCCACGCCCCCGCAGCGGCATGACTGGCTGGCGCGGCTGGGTTGGCGGCAATGGGGCGCTCTCACGGCGCTGGCGGCCATCCTGACCCCGTTGATTACCACTGACTACCTGGGGTAAACACGGCGCTATTTGGGGATATGGGGCTCGGAAATGTCTACGATGCGACATATTTTGGTGTAGTTGCCCGCCTTCTCACAGATCTTGTCCGTGACAAACACGCTAAGATAGCCCAGCAGCAGCAAGTAGCCAACCATGCACAGAATAAAGATAAGCGTTCTCACCGATAGCGACCAACCAGACAAGAGTATCCCAAGCATCATAACCTGAACGCGGCGCTTTAAAAGGATTTCATGTGCGCACCGGCCGCATCGGCGCACGTTCTGTAGTAACATTAAGCTACCACGCCAACCACCGGAAACGCCGATGCACCATCTGATGTTAGATATTGAAACCCTGGATATAAAACCCAGCGCCGTCATCCTGGTGGTTGCGGCGGTGTTTTTCGATCCCCGAACCGGGGAGCTGGGCGCCGAATTCGAAGCCGCCGTCAGCAGCCAGAAAGACCAACCGGGCCGTACCATCAGCCTGGATACGGTCGCCTGGTGGGCGAAACAGTCCGATGAAGCGCGCAAGCAGGCCTTCGGCGGCACCGAGAGCCTGAAGCGCGTGCTGAGCAGCCTTAGCCGCTTCATCCATATGAACAGCACCGATACGGTGAAAGTCTGGGGCAACGGCAAAGAGTTCGACTGCGCGATCCTCGAGCACGCCTTCCAGCAGCTGGAAATGCCCTGCCCGTGGAAATTCTGGGATACTCAGGACGTACGCACGGTGATCACGCTGGCGGAACTGCACGGCTTTAACCCGAAAAAGACCCGCCCGTTCGAGGGCATGCCGCATCGCGCGCTGGATGATGCTCGCCACCAGGCCCGCTATGTGGCCGATACCGTCTCGGCGCTCTATTACCGCCAGGGGGCGCAGCGCTGACCCGCTTTGCCCCTTTTCATTTGCCGCCAGAGTCTCTACTCTAGCCCTCTTTGTCACTCGGACGTGCCTTTCCTGTTATGCAAAAGTTTCTGTTTATGCTTCTCAGCCTGGTGCTGCTCGGCCCATTAGGCATCGATCTTTACCTGCCGACCATTCCCGCCATTGCCGTCGGCCTCGGCAGCAGTGAAGCGCTGATCCAATCCACCATATCGCTGTTTATACTGGTGCTCGGCCTCGGCCAGGTCATCGCCGGCCCGCTGGTCGATAACTATGGACGCAAGCCGGTGGCGCTGGCCGGCATTATCCTCTACATGATCGGCGCCGCGATGGCGGCGCTGGCCACCAACCCGACTGTTTTCATCGCTTCGCGTCTGCTGCAAGGGGTGGCGGTTTGCTGCACCGCCGTCGTCGCCTTCAGCGGCGTGCGCGATCGCCTGAATGGCGACGACGCCGCCCGCGCTTTCGGTTTTCTCAACGGCACGCTAAACATCATCCCAGCGCTGGCGCCGCTGCTCGGTGGCCTGCTCGCCGAAGCCTTCGGCTGGCGCGCGCCTTTCTGGTTCCTGGTCGGCTATGCGCTGCTGGTGTTGGCGCTCATCGCGCTGCGCTTGCCGGAAACCCGCCCCGCTGATACCGTGCCGGTCAAAGGGCTGCCGGTGCGCCAATACGCGCGCATCCTCAGCGAACGCCGCTTCCTCTCCTTTGCGGTGGTGAACTCCGGGGCGATGGGCATGGCGCTGACCTACGTTTCTCTGGCACCGAACGTGCTGATGGGTACCGCCGGCCTGACCCCGCTGCAATTCTCGCTGGTGTTCGGCGCCAACGGTTTCTGGATCATGCTGGTGAGCTTCTTCGCCAACCGCATCATCCACAAGGTCGGCCGCCCGGTTTGTCTGGCGACCGGCGGCATGTTGATGGGGCTGGGCTGTCTGGGCCTGCTGCTGGGCGTCATGCTGTTGCCTGCAACGGCACAAGCGCACTGGCTGGCGTATATGCTGCCGGTCGCCAGCGCCTGCGCTGGGTTGGCGTTCGTGATGGGCCCGGCCACCAGCTACGCGCTGGAGCCGTATTCCAATGAGGCCGGCGTCGCGTCCGCGCTGGTCGGTTTCGTGCAGATGGCGGGCGGCGCCGCGCTGGGTTTGGTGGCGATGGCGTTGCCGCTGCAACCCAAGCTCTCGCTGGCGCTGGTGATGCTGGCAGGCTGCCTGCTGGCGCTGCATGCGCGGCGGCTCAGCAAGCAGATTAAAGGGCAGATTAGAAAAGTCGCCTGAGCCGCGGCTCAGGCTTCGGTGACGACCGGCACCCGCGCCGCTAAGGCCGACAGCAGCTCATAGCCTAACGTCCCTGCCGCCGTGGCCACCTCGTCCACCGGCAGGCGTTTCCCCCACAGCTCCACTTCGGCGCCCAGTTCGACTTGCGGACAGGGCGTCAGATCCACCGCCAGCATGTCCATCGATACCGTTCCCAGCGTGCGCGTCAGCACACCATCCACCCATACCGGCGTACCGGTCGGCGCATGGCGCGGATAGCCGTCGGCATAGCCGCAGGCCACCACGCCGATACGCTGCGCGCCGGCGGCGCTGTAACGGCCGCCGTACCCCACGCGATCGCCAGACTTCAGCTGTTGAATGCCGATGATCTCGCTGCTCAGCGTCATCGCCGGCTGCAGCCCCGTCGCCGCAACATCATTCCAGCAACCGCTCGGCGAAGCGCCATACAGAATGATCCCAGGGCGGACCCAGCTACCATGGGTCGAAGGGTGCCACAGCGTAGCGGCCGAGTTGGCCAGGCAGCGCGGCAGCGGTATATCGGTAGCCGCCGTCTCGATAGTGGCCATCTGCTGGGTTACGCCTTCCGGGCCGTCGGCGGTAGCGAAATGGCTCATCAGCGTCAGTTCGGCGATATTGGCAACCGCCTGCGCCCTTTGCCACACCTCGCGCAGCCGCTCGGGTACGAACCCCAACCGATTCATGCCGCTGTTCATTTTCAGATAGACATTGAGCGGCGCGCTCAGCGTGGCGTCGGCGATCGCCGCCAGCTGCCAGTCGCTGTGCACCGCCGTCGTCAGGCGATAACGATCGAGCAACGCCAGATCCTGCGGCTGGAAGAAACCTTCCAGCAGTAGAATCGGCCCTTGCCAACCCGATTCGCGCAACAGCACCGCTTCGGCCAGATCCAGCATGGCGAAGCCGTCGGTTTGCGCCATGCTGCGCCAAACGTGTTTGATACCGTGGCCATAGGCGTTGGCTTTGACCACCGCCCACACTTTGGCGCCGGGGGCGAAACGGCGCACCACCTGCAGGTTATTTTCAATCGCGCCGAGATGCATCGTGGCGGTTATGGGACGGGGCATCGGTTCTCCTTGGGGCAGCATACAGCGGCCACGCGCGCCTGCGCGTGGCCGGGAAAGTCTATGACAGCGTCGACGATTAACGTGCGGGATGCACGTCGTTCAGCGGAACCACGTGTTGCTGGCGAAACCCGGCGCTGTAACGCGCCACCGCCAGATCATCGGAAGGGATCGCCGGCGTAATACCGGACATCAGGTCGGACAACAGCTGCCCGGAACCGCAGGCCATCGTCCAGCCCAACGTGCCATGCCCGGTATTGAGATACAGGTTCTTCAGCGAAGTGCGGCCGACAATTGGCGTGCCGTCCGGCGTCATCGGCCGCAGGCCGGTCCAGAACGTCGCGTCCTCCACTCTGCCGCCGTTCGGGTAGAGATCGCGTACCACCATCTCCAGCGTTTCGCGCCGTTTTTGCTCCAGCTGCGTGTTGAAACCGACGATCTCCGCCATGCCGCCAACGCGAATACGCTGGTCGAAGCGCGTGATGGCGATTTTATACGTCTCATCCAATACCGTAGAGAACGGCGCCGCCGCTTCGTCGGTGATAGGAATGGTCAACGAATAGCCCTTCAGCGGGTAAACCGGTATCGACACCAGGCCGCGCAGCAGCGCCGTGGAGTAGGAGCCGAACGCCACCACGTAGCTATCGGCCTTGAACACTTCCTCGCCACACTGCACGCCGGCGATCTTGTCGCCCTCCACCAGCAGACGATCGACGCTGCGGTTGAACAGAAAAGTCACGCCCGCCTGCTCTGCCATCTTCGCCAGCTGTTGCGTAAACAGCTGGCAATCGCCGGTCTCGTCGTTCGGCAGCTGCAGACCACCGGTCAGCTTGTGCGCCACCTGGGCCAGCGCCGGCTCAACGCTGGCGAGCTGGCTGGCCTCCAGCAGCTTGTAAGGCACCCCGGCATCTTCCAATACCGCAATGTCTTTCGCTGCGTTTTCGAACTGTTGTTGGGTGCGGAACAGCTGCAGCGTGCCGCCCTGGCGGCCTTCGTACTGGATGCCGGTTTCCTGCCGCAGCGCCTTGATACAGTCGCGGCTATATTCTGCCAGGCGCACCATGCGGCCTTTGTTGGTCATGTAGTGTTCGGTGTTGCAGTTTTTCAGCATCTGCCACATCCAGTTGAGCTGGAAGCTGCTGCCGTCGAGACGGATCGCCAACGGCGCATGGCGTTGGAACATCCACTTGATGGCCTTCAGCGGCACGCCCGGCGCCGCCCAGGGAGCGGCATAGCCCGGTGAAATCTGCCCGGCGTTCGCCGCGCTGGTTTCCAGTGCAGGACCTGGCTGACGATCGATCACCGTCACCTCATGCCCCGCCTTCGCCAAATACCAGGCACTGGCTACGCCCACCACTCCACTACCTAAAATCACCACTCGCATCGCTGACTCCAGCTCAAGGCTTCACAAAGCATAATCTTCTGCTCACAGGAAATTAACTCAGTGAAAAAATCCGTCCAACAACTTCATCATCAAACGTGACAATATTCACAATTAATTTATCGTCGATGGGTTCTGCATTTGCAATAGCCACCTGAAAATAGCGATAAGATGCGGTTTAAGGGGGGATACGGCGTCAGAGCACCGCTGATTCGATAGCAATGCTAGCAATGATAGCAAGAAAAAAAAGGCGTGATAAGTAACAATGATTTAACAGAATATAAAAATACCACTCATCACATAATCAGAATAAAAAACCAATAAAATTAAAAAAACCAAAACAACAGACAAAGAGAGGCGTTTCTCCTCGCAGCAGAAAAATCGCGTAAAATTTCAGCGAAAAATTAACCTTTATTTTACTACCGGAATAAAACGACCGATTACCTCAGCCCCGCCCGTTTAGGTTGAGTGCTGCAGCACGATATGAACGTTAAAGCCAGAAGCAGCTCCTAAAGTTCATATTGTCGCTCTTCCGGAGAATCCCTTATGTTCATCGCCCTCTACCGCTTCTCAGTCAAACCCGGACACGAACAAGCCTTTCGCCAGGCTTGGCTTGAATTAACCCAAGGCATTTATCTGCAGCGCGGCAGCCTCGGCTCCCGCCTGCACCGTGATATGGGCGGGCAGTTTATTGGCTACGCGCAGTGGCCAAGCCGCGCTGCATGGGAAAGCGCCGGTGATATTCAGTTGGATGAGCGCTATCGTCACGCCCGGGAACGAATGCGCGCGACGTTATTGGCGGATGAAACGTTATTTGAAATGGCAGTGACGGACGATTACCTGCAAATCAGACCGTTTGGCTGAGCACAAGCCCACGCAAGCGGGCTTGTGGTTGCGGGGGAGCGGCATCAATGATGCAGCATCTCGTCCACGACTTCTTTAGTCTGCAGCTGGAAGGGATAATAGGTCGGCCAGTTGTCCATCTCTTTCAGCAACGCCTCCTGCGACGTATTACCCATAAAGATATGGAAATGCGCCGATTTGCGCGGGCCGATAATGTGATCGCTGAACTGCACGAATTTCGGCGCCAGGCTGCCGGCATCCTGGCATTCGAACAGATAACGCACGCCCTTTTTACCAGAGACATACGTCAGGATCTTATGCCCGGCGTACTTATACTGACAGGCGCTGGATTGGTCGCCGCGATGAAACTCCATGACGCCGTTCTCAATGCCGATGGTATCCACATCGGTGGCGTACCCTTTGCGGTAATAGGCCTTCACTTCTTCGAAGGTCTTGCTCTTATCCTGCTCCGCCTTCTTCTTGAACACCGGATCGAGATCCCCATTGAGCAGATAAGGATACACGGATTGCCACACGCCCTCCCAATCCGCCAGGTCGCGATCTTTGACGTCTTTATCGTCGAATATGCCCGCTTCCGCCTTTTTTTCCACTTCCGTCAGCGGCTTGCCATGTGAATGATGCCCGTGGGCAAGCGCCTGCCCACCGATAAACAACGCTGCCAGCGCCACCGCCAGTTTGCCAAAATGCCTCGCCAAAAGATGCTCCTTGTCCGTCATTGAGAATGACGAAAAGTTACAATATAACATAACAAATTTCAATCCCTGCCGCGCTACAGAGTCCCTATTGCGCCCCCCAGCCGCAGGGTTATACTCGAAGAGGAAGCGCGGCGCTGGCCGCCTTCTGCCGGGACGGACGCGGCGCCGGCGGGCGCTGGATTGACTGCCGTTCGTTCCCCTGCGTACCGACATTTTTATTTCACTGATTTGCAACGGTTAATTATGACTTGAACTATGCTTGTTACAGGGTCTGCCGTTTGAGCAAGACCCGTGAATAATGAGGGTGCGCTGATGACTACTTCAACACATGAAAAGGTTAAGGATGATAAACGTCTGAGCGATGGACCGGACTGGACGTTCGAGCTGCTGCAGGTGTATTTGGAGCAGATCGACCGCGTCGCCAAGCATTACCGGCTCGACACCTACCCCCATCAGATCGAGGTGATCACCTCCGAGCAGATGATGGACGCCTATTCGAGCGTCGGCATGCCGATCAACTATACCCATTGGTCCTTCGGCAAGAAGTTCATCGAAACCGAACAGCGCTACAAACAGGGCCAGCAAGGGCTGGCCTATGAAATCGTCATCAACTCCAATCCCTGCATCGCCTACCTGATGGAAGAGAACACCATCACCATGCAGGCGCTGGTGATGGCGCACGCCTGCTATGGCCACAACTCGTTCTTCAAGAATAACTATCTGTTCCGCAGCTGGACCGACGCCAGCTCCATCGTCGATTATCTGCTGTTCGCCCGCCACTACATCAGCCAGTGCGAAGAACGCTACGGCGTCGATGAAGTGGAGCGGTTGCTGGACTCCTGCCACGCGCTGATGAACTACGGCGTCGACAGGTACAAACGCCCGCAGAAAATCTCCCTGGTAGAAGAGAAAGCGCGCCAGAAAAGCCGCGAAGAGTATCTGCAAAGCCAGGTGAACACGCTGTGGAAGACCCTGCCGCGCGTCGAACGCGAAGAGTCGCCGGAGCAGGCGCGCCGGTATCCGAGCGAGCCGCAGGAAAATATCCTCTATTTCATCGAGAAGAATGCGCCGCTGTTGGAACCCTGGCAGCGTGAGGTGCTGCGCATCGTGCGCAAGGTCAGCCAGTATTTTTACCCGCAAAAGCAGACTCAGGTGATGAACGAGGGCTGGGCCACTTTCTGGCACTACACCATCCTCAACCATCTGTACGACGAGGGTCGGGTGACCGAGCGGTTTATGCTGGAGTTTTTGCACAGCCACACCAACGTGGTGTATCAGCCGCCGTATAACAGCCCGTACTATAACGGCATCAACCCATATGCGCTGGGCTTCGCCATGTTCCAGGACATCAAGCGCATCTGCCAGTCGCCAACCGAAGAAGACCGCTACTGGTTCCCGGACATCGCCGGCAAAGACTGGCTGGACACCTTGCACTTCGCCATGCGCGACTTCAAGGACGAAAGCTTTATCAGCCAGTTCCTGTCGCCCAAAGTGATGCGCGATTTCCGGTTGTTCACCGTGCTGGACGACGATCGCAACAACTATCTGGAGATTGCCGCGATCCATAACGAAGCCGGTTACCGGGCGATCCGCCAGGAGCTGTCGGCGCAATACAACCTGAGCAACCATGAGCCGAACATTCAGATCTGGAACGTGGACCTGCGCGGCGACCGCTCGCTGACGTTGCGTTACATCCCGCAGGAACGCGCACCGCTGGATAAGAGCCGCCGCGACGTGTTGAAGCACCTGCATCGCCTGTGGGGCTTCGACGTGATCCTCGAGCAGCAAAACGAAGATGGCAGCGTGGAGTTGCTCGATCGTTGCCCGCCGCGGCCGACGCCGCTGTAACCGCCACAACGACAAAGGGCGCCAAATGGCGCCCTTTCTTATTTCATAAATACGCGATTAGCGACGCGCTTCGGTCAGATCGCTCGGCATGGTGCCCTGCATGCTCTGCCAAATCGCCCCGCTGTCTTTACCGTAGTTGCGCACGGTATCCATCACCTGGTCGTACAGCTTCTCATGGCACAGCGTGGACAGCTTGCTGTAGAAGGTCAGCGCCAGCTTGCGCGCTTCCGGGTTGGAGAAGTAGTAACGGCCCACGCGGGTGTACAGCCCTTTCAGGCCGTTGAAAATCAGGCCGTAGATCGGGTTGCCGGAAGCGAACGCCAGGCCGCGGAAGATTTCGTAATCGAGCAGATTGAAAGCGTCCGCCTGATCTTCTACCTCGGCGGCCTTCGCCAGCACTTCCTGGGCCTGTTCCGGATGATTGCGCACCGCGGCGCGAATAAAGATCGACGCGATATTGGTGCGCACCGACAGCAGGTTGTCGATCAGCTGCGGGACGCTCTTGTGATCGAGACGGGCCACGGTCTCAAGGATATTGAGGCCGGACGTTTCCCAGAAATTGTTCACTTTGGTCGGTTTGCCATGCTGAATGGTCAACCAGCCATCGCGGGCCAGACGTTGCAACACTTCACGTAACGTGGTGCGCGTGACGCCAATCAACTCTGAAAGCTCACGCTCCGCGGGCAAAATAGAGCCAGGGGGGAAGCGATTATTCCAAATACTCTCAATAATGTACTCTTCCGCGAAACCGGCAGGACTCTGCGCCTTTATGACCATGTGTTTGACGTTCCGTTGCGACGATAAAATCAGTAAAAGTAATCAGCTCATCATACCAGATCGTGCTGACATGACATAGCGTGAGCGAAAAACAATAAACGAAAGTGTGCATAAAGTGGCAAAAAACGCGCAAAAACACCGGCCGGCAGAAATTTGCCGCCGTAAAACAAGCTCCGGTTGCGCCCGCCCCCGCCGCATTGTTAGGGTACGTGCTACGACTGATTTAAGGATGCATAAAGGACAATGGAAACAACCCTGCGCAGCGCCCTGCTCAAAAACTTTCTGGGGCAATCTCCCGACTGGTACAAACTGACTATTCTCATTTTCCTGGCGGTCAACCCCTTGGTGTTCTTCTTCGCCAGCCCGTTTGTCGCGGGTTGGCTGCTGGTGGTCGAGTTCATTTTTACCCTGGCAATGGCGTTGAAATGCTACCCGCTGCTGCCGGGCGGCCTGCTGGCGCTGGAGGCTGTGGCCATCGGCATGACCAGCCCGGCGCAGGTCTCGCAGGAAATCGAACATAACCTGGAAGTCTTGCTGCTGCTGGTCTTTATGGTGGCCGGCATCTACTTTATGAAGCAGTTGCTGCTGTTCGTCTTCACCAAGCTGCTGCTCAACATCCGGTCAAAAACGCTGCTGTCGCTGGCGTTCTGCCTGGCCGCCGCCTTCCTTTCCGCCTTCCTCGACGCGCTGACGGTCGTGGCGGTAGTGATTAGCGTGGCCACCGGCTTTTATTCCATCTATCACAACGTGACGTCGAATCGCCCCGATGGCGACATCGGCGATGACAGCGATTTCACCGGTGAAGAGCGCAAGCAGACGCTGGAACAATTCCGCGCCTTTCTGCGCAGCCTGCTGATGCACGCCGGCGTCGGCACCGCGCTCGGCGGAGTCATGACCATGGTGGGCGAGCCGCAAAACCTGATCATCGCCAAAAGCGCGGGCTGGGGTTTTATCGATTTCTTCCTGCGGATGGCGCCGGTCACGCTGCCGGTGTTGGTGTGCGGCCTGCTGGTCTGTTGGCTGGTAGAGCGTTTTCGCCTGTTTGGCTATGGCGCGCAGTTGCCGGCGGCAGTGCGCGACGTACTGAAAGAGTATGATCGCAAAGCCACCGCCGGCCGCAGCAGGCAAGAACGCCTCAAGCTGGTGATGCAGGCGCTGATCGGCGTTTGGCTGGTGCTGGCGCTGGCCTTCCATCTGGCGGAGGTTGGGCTGATCGGCCTGTCGGTGATCATCCTCGCCACTTCCCTGTGCGGCGTGAACGACGAACACGCCATCGGCAAAGCGTTCCAGGAAGCGCTGCCGTTCACCGCCCTGCTGACGGTGTTTTTCACCGTGGTCGCGGTGATCATCGAGCAACACCTGTTCAGCCCGGTGATCCAGTTTGTGCTGCGCGCCGACCCCGCCTCTCAGCTTTCGCTGTTCTACCTGTTCAACGGCCTGCTGTCGTCGGTTTCCGACAACGTGTTCGTCGGCACGGTTTACATCAACGAGGCGCGCACGGCGCTGGAGACCGGCACCATCGCGCTGAAGCAGTTTGAGCTGCTGGCGGTTGCCATCAATACCGGCACCAACCTGCCTTCGGTCGCTACCCCTAACGGCCAGGCCGCGTTCCTGTTCCTGCTGACGTCGGCATTGGCGCCGCTGGTGCGTCTGTCGTATGGCCGCATGGTGTGGATGGCCCTGCCTTATACGGTGGTGCTGACGGTGGTCGGTCTGCTGTGCGTCCAGTTCACGCTGGAGCCGGCGACCGAGCTGCTGACGCAGTGGCATTGGCTGGCGCTGCCGCCCATCGACGCCGTCGGCCACTAAGGCGGCGCCGGCAGGGTGAACCGACTATTTTTACGCTGAATCCGGCCCAGGTGGCTGGCAGCGAGAAGGAATTGGTTTACACTGCCGGTTCAATTGCTTACTGCATGGAAGAATCTAGATATGTTGCAATTCTTTAACCGCTGTTCACAAGGACGCGGCGCCTGGCTGCTGATGGCCCTGACAGCGTTGGTGTTGGAACTGGTCGCGCTCTATTTCCAGCACGTTATGCTGCTGCAGCCCTGCGTCATGTGCATTTACGAGCGTTGCGCGCTGTTCGGCATCCTCGGCGCCTCGCTGGTGGGCGCCATCGCGCCGAAAACCCCACTGCGCTATGTGGCGATCTTGCTGTGGATCTACAGCGCCTGGGAAGGCGTACAGCTGGCGTGGAAGCATACCATGATCCAGTTGCACCCTTCGCCGTTCAATACCTGCGATTTCTTCGTCAGCTTCCCTTCGTGGCTGCCGCTGGACAAATGGCTGCCGGCGGTGTTCCACGCTTCCGGCGACTGCTCCGTGCGCCAATGGCAGTTCCTGACGCTGGAAATGCCACAGTGGCTGGTCGGCATCTTCGGCGCCTATCTGCTGGTGGCGCTGATTGTGCTGATCGCACAATTTGTTCGCCCCCGTCGCCGCGACCTGTTCGGCCGCTGATCGGCAGACAAACAAAAAACGGCGCCGAAAGGCGCCGTTTTTTTAGGGTATTACGGTCAAATTCAGAAATAACCCCATTTCAGGTATGTGTAAGGAAATAAACGAGCACAATCAGCGCTCCAGCCACGGCAAACAGACGGATCATTTTCATTGTTATACTCTCGAACATGCGGGAGAGCGGCCAAATTACCCAACTTATCGTTTAAAAAGAAGCATTCCGGCTCGGTTAAGCGCGTAATTTACATAACATTAAACTTCTGCGATGTTGGCGGGCAACAACGGGCGGCGCCAGCGCTTTCCTTTCGGCCTTAGGACAGCAATAAATTACCGTTACTTATGAACCACTGCGTCTTTGTCACATTCAGAGCACAATATTTTGGTGAAGTTTGCCCATAAAATCCTTATAGTATCGGCAAAGTGAGTATTACCGATTTCCCTGGTGTTGTTGTGTGTCTTGCCCCTCATCTTTGCAGGGGCTTTTTTCCTTCCTTCCCCTTTATCCCAAGCCCCGCTCACCGTTCGCGCACTAATGATTAAAATCATTCGCGATGCTTTCCTTATGCTAAATGACGTTGTGATTTTCACCCTTTCTTTCGGTGAGCCAGGCCCTGTCTCTGGCTGACTGCATAACGTCAATGACATCAAGGACACGATTCTATGCCGGATACCGCATTGCCCCCTGCATCTCAGCGCCCCCTCCTGCGCCGCCTGCTGCTTAAAGCCGGGAAAAGATTCCTGCGCTGGAACGGCGAATTTCAGACCCGTCATTCGCTAATCTCGACTACGCCGCAGATCGGTAATCACGAATTTAACTGGGTGGCCACGCTGGAAGCCCATTGGCCGGCAATTCGGGAGGAGTTGGATCGGCTGCTGGAGCATCCGGAAGATATTCCCGCGTTCCACCAAATATCGCCGGATCAGAAACGCATCTCTAAAGGGGATAACTGGAAAACCTTCGGGCTGTTTGTCTACGGGCAGCGGGTTGATGAGAACTGCGCCATTTGCCCGCGCACCGCACAGGCGGTCAGCGAGATCGCCGGCATGCGCACCGCGATGTTTTCGATTCTTAAACCGCACTATCACATCGTGCCCCACAAGGGCCCGACCCGTGCCGTGGTGCGTGCGCACCTGGGGTTGATCGTGCCAAAGGATCGGGAAAAGCTGTGGATCCGCGTTGACGATCAGATCCTGCACTGGGATGAGGGCAAAGTGATTCTGTTTGATGATTCCTACGAGCACGAGGTCCGCAACGACACCGACGAGCTGCGTGCGGTGCTGTTTCTCGATATCGACCGGCCGATGGACAAGGTGGGTACGGCGGTGAATAAACTGCTGTTCAGCCTGATCAAAGCCAGCCCGTATGTGAAGCAGCCGCTGAAAAATCTGGCTAACTGGCATCGCCGCGATAAAAAAGCGTGAAGTGGCGGTTATGCCATAACCCCCACGCCCGTCGGTAGCGCGCCAGATAGCGCAGAGGGCGGAATGTCTGAATACGCCGCCCTCGTGCTGCCCAAGGGGTGACGTTACCTGGCCCAGTCCGGCTTGTTGAGGATATGATCCTGCCAGTCCACGACTTCGCTCTCGCGCACCGCGATATGCCGCACCGTGATGCGCTCGCCGTGCATCGCCGCCTTGGAGCCACTCAGCAGCGGGTGCCAAGAGAACAGCGGTTTGCCTTCACCGATCAGGCGATAGGCGCAGGTCGGCGGCAACCAATCGAAGGTCGTGAGGTTCTCGCGCGTCAGTTTGATGCAGTCCTCTTCCAGCTCGAAGCGCCGCTCATAGTTACGACATTGGCAGGATTTGATGTTGAGCTGGTTGCAGGCTACGTTGGTAAAATAAATCTCGTCGGTATCTTCGTCGATCAGCTTATTCAAACAGCATTGCCCGCACCCGTCGCACAGCGATTCCCACTCTTGTTCTGACATTTCCGCCAGCGTTTTCTGTTGCCAAAAAGCGAGTTGTGACATGTTAGCGTCCGGTTTCGGTAAATGGATAAGTCACCTGCGCACAGGTTCGAGGGGGGACTATATAGACATTTTAGCCACAAGATGCAAGCTTTGCCGCCGACGGCGCCGGCGGCAAGAGAGATCAGATCACGCGGGTGCTGAGCGTTTTGCCGTTCAGGCTGATTTTCAGCATGTCGCCGGAGGCCATCGGGCCCACGCCCTGCGGCGTGCCGGTCAGGATGATGTCGCCGGCGCGCAGCGTGAAGAAACGGCTCATGTAGCTGATAAGCGGCAGGATCGGCGTGATCATGTCACGCGTATTACCCTGCTGGCGCAGTTGATCGTTAACGGTCAGCGACAGCTCGGCATTTTGCGGATCGCCGAATTCCGCCACCGGGATAAACCCCGACATCGGGCAAGAACCGTCGAAGGCCTTGGCCTTTTCCCAAGGCTGACCGGCTTTTTTAAAGCCCGCCTGCAGATCGCGCAGCGTCAGATCGAGCGCCACACCGTAGCCGGCGATCGCCCGCGCAACGCGGTCTTCGTTGGCCTGTTTCAACGGCGTGCCGATCAGTACCGCCAGCTCCACCTCATGATGCACCGCACCGAACTCTTTGGGGATGGCCACCGGCTGGCGAATGTCGCACAGCGCCGTTTCCGGTTTGATGAACACCACCGGCTCGACGGAAACCGCGCTGCCCATTTCCTTGATGTGATCGGCGTAGTTACTGCCGACGCAGACCACCTTGTTCACCGGGAAATCGAGCAGCGAACCCTGCCAGTCTCTATGTTGATACATACCGCTTCTCCCAAACTGTAGAGGCTTGGCGCGCCAAGCCGATTATTGGTGTGCCGGATCAATGCCCGATCGCGTCCGCCATCATACCCACGGCGAGGGCGAAATAGTAAGAGCGATTCCAGTGCATGAGGGTGCGAAAATTATCATAGACCAGGAACGTCCGCCCCTGCAGATCATCCGGCGCGATGATCCAACCGCGCTGAACAGCGTGCGGCAAGGCACTGCCATCCGCACGACGCACCCCGCGTTGTTGCCAGGCGTTGACGCTGCGCGCCTGCGCGTCTTTCAACCCCAGCTCGGCCCGATTGAAACCGGCGGGCAATTTGACCTCGCGCCCCCAGCCGATGCCGGCCTGCCAGCCTTCTTTGGACAAATAACTGGCCGTAGACGCGAAGACATCATCAATGTTGTTCCAGATATCGATGCGCCCGTCACCGTCGCCGTCCGCCGCGTAGCGCAAGAAAGAGCTCGGCATAAACTGGCATTGCCCCATTGCGCCGGCCCAGGAGCCTTTCAGCGGCGTATCGCCGACGTGCCCCTGCTCGACTATCTGCAACGCAGCCATCAGCTCCTGGCTGAAAAAGGCCTCGCGGCGCCCTTCAAACGCCAGCGTCGCCAGCGCAGACACCACGTCTTCCCGCCCCTGAATCTTACCGTAGGCGCTTTCCATGCCCCACAGCGCGATGATATAGCGCCCCGGCACCCGATAGCGCTCGCTGGCGCGCGTCCATTGCGCCTGGCGCTGCCGGTACAGTTCGCGCCCCTGGCGCACCTTGGCGGGCGACATTACACGCCGCAGGTAGTCATCCAGGGTGACCTTCTGCTCCGGCTGATTGCGATCGGCCTTGATCACCCGATCGACGAAATGTATTTGCGCAAAAGCACGGTCAAGGGTGCTCTGGCTGATGCCCTGCTCCCGCGCCTGGCGCTTGAGTTGCTCGACATACGCCGGAAACTGCGCCGGATCCCGGCCGCTCGCCGCCAGTGTCGCCTCCTGTGCCGCCTGCGGCGCGCCCGGTATCAGCACACCGCCCAGCGCCAGCCAGGCGGCCAATACGGTTCTTCTCGCCGAACGTGTCATCGCGCCTCCCCTGGCCGTGGCCGCCGTCTCAGGCCTTGTCGCCCGCCAGATGCTGATTGAGCAGGTTTTCTACCGGCGGCGGGAACTGCAGGTAATAGCCTTCGTCTTTCAACGCCTGCTTCACCTTTTCGATATCCGCCGAGGCCAATTTCTTGCGCTCATCGAGCGAAAGCATCATGGCGAATTGCGGCACGCCGAAACTTTTCATCAGCTCTTCCGGCACACGAGAGAAATCGTCTTTTTTTTCGACATAAAGATAAGTTTGATCGCGTTTCGGGCTTCTATAGATCACACAAAGCATTTTTTTAACTCTATTTAATTGAGGGAGCGTCTTGCCTGGATATAACTCTGACTATAACATGCTTATAGTACATCGGAATATCGCACCCCGAGTGGTATTCCGGGGATTTAAAGTTGCTGAGACTGAGTCAGGATAGATGTCACAATCGCCAATTGAGCTAAAAGGCAGCAGTTTTACCCTATCGGTTGTTCATTTGCATAATTCGCAGCCTGAGGTAATACGTCAGGCGTTACAGGAAAAAGTTGAGCAAGCGCCCGCTTTTCTGAAAAACGCCCCTGTTGTTATCAACGTCGCAACGCTGGATGGCGATGCGAACTGGAAAGAACTTCAACAGGCTGTCGCGGCAGCAGGTCTGCGCGTTGTGGGTATCAGCGGTTGCAGAGATGAACGTCAAAAGCGCGCGATAGCCCGTGCCGGGCTGCCGCTGCTGAGCGAAGGCAAAGGCCAGAAGATGGCGGCGCCGGAGCCTGTGCCTGCGCCCGTGGTGGCGGATAACGCCCCCGCCAAAACGCGTATCATCAGCACGCCTGTCCGTTCCGGCCAACAGATTTACGCCCGCAACTGCGATCTTATCGTGACCAACAGCGTCAGCGCCGGCGCCGAATTGATTGCCGACGGCAACATTCATGTCTACGGCATGATGCGCGGTCGCGCACTGGCAGGCGCGTCAGGCGACACGCAATGTCAGATTTTTTGCACCCACCTGGCGGCTGAGCTAGTCTCTATCGCAGGGCAGTACTGGTTGAGCGACCAAATCCCGTCCGATTACGTCGGGCAGGCCGTACGACTCAGCCTGCTGGATAACGCTTTAACCATACAACCTTTAAACTAAGCCCTTTTGACAAGGAATCCATTTCATGGCACGCATTATTGTTGTTACATCGGGTAAAGGGGGCGTTGGCAAGACCACTTCGAGCGCGGCCATCGCTACCGGCCTGGCCCAGAAAGGCAAGAAAACCGTCGTGATCGATTTCGATATCGGCCTGCGTAATCTTGACCTGATCATGGGCTGCGAACGTCGGGTAGTGTATGATTTCGTGAACGTGATTCAGGGCGATGCCACGCTGAATCAGGCGTTGATCAAAGACAAACGCACTGAAAACCTCTATATCCTGCCTGCTTCGCAGACGCGCGACAAAGACGCGTTGACCCGCGAAGGCGTTGAAAAAATTCTCAACGATCTCGGCGAGATGGATTTTGACTTCGTGGTGTGCGATTCACCGGCCGGTATCGAAACCGGTGCGCTGATGGCGCTGTACTTCGCCGACGAAGCTATCATCACCACCAACCCGGAAGTGTCTTCGGTACGCGACTCCGACCGTATCCTGGGCATCCTCTCTTCCAAGTCACGCCGCGCCGAGAAAGGCGAATCGCCAATCAAGGAACACCTGCTGCTGACCCGTTACAACCCGGGCCGCGTCAGCCGTGGCGACATGCTGAGCATGGAAGACGTGCTGGAAATCCTGCGCATTCCACTGGTGGGTGTGATTCCGGAAGACCAGTCCGTGCTGCGCGCTTCCAACCAGGGTGAGCCTGTCATTCTGGATGCCGAGTCAGACGCCGGTAAGGCGTACGACGATACTGTTTGCCGCTTGTTGGGGGAAGAACGCCCATTCCGCTTCATTGAAGAAGAGAAGAAGGGTTTCCTGAAACGCCTTTTTGGGGGATAAACCATGGCCTTATTAGACTTCTTTCTGTCCCGCAAAAAACAGACAGCCAATATAGCCAAGGAACGGCTGCAGATTATCGTCGCAGAGCGTCGTCGCGGGGACAGTGAGCCCCCGTATCTGCCTGATCTGAAACGCGATATTCTGGCGGTTATTTGCAAATACATTCAGATCGATCCTGAAATGCTGCACGTGCAATTCGAGCAGAAAGGGGACGATATTTCGGTACTTGAACTTAACGTGACATTACCGGAATCGGAAGAAGCAGCTAAATGATTGCGACGCATTAATTACCCCCTGTATATTTTATGCAGGGGGTAACTGTATGTGCATCCAGTTATTAAGCTTTATCGCCAGCAAAAAAGTGATTTTTCCCTTTGGGACAATTCCCAATTAACTTTGCCGCCGCCTCGTTTAAAGTAAATTCTGGCCAGATTTACCTTCAACGCATTATTTCCTGCCTATATTCACCCGAGCAGAGTTTCCCTACCCTGCCCTGGTGATAATCAGCGATTAATAATCTTTCAGGATGTCCTGCAGCGGTGCCATTAATAGATCGCCGCGCCAGCCGCTGATTAATTCAGGGCGACTTTCGCCGTCCTTCAGTTTCCAATGCCAGTTCAGCAATTGGTTAATTTGGCGACGGGATGCCAGCAGTTCGCTGCTCAACCCGCTTTGCTCGCTGACGGCAGCGATCGCCGCCTTGATGTCTTTGAACACCTTCTTGTAGCCCGGCTGATCGATAAGGTTAGCCAACGGCGCCGGCAACTCGGATTCTTCCAGCGCTTCGGCTTCCGCCACCAGCGCCAGCAGCGTTTTACCGTGATAACGGATCTCCGGCCCGCTCAGGCCCAGCGAATCCAGTTCTCCCAGCGAAGACGGCATATAGCGCGCCACCTGCCACAAGTTTTCCTCACGCACCACGAAGTTCACCGCCAGATCGCGCTCGCGTGCCTGGCGCAGCCGCCATTCCGCCAGCTTCTGCAGACAACCGAGCTGACGCGGGCGCAGCTGCCAGGCGTTGCTGATTTCGCGGTAGGCCAATGCCGGCGCCAGCGTCTCGCTACGGCGCTGGCACAGCAGCAGACACTCGTTATTGGCCGCCGCGGTCCAACCGGCCTCTTCCGTCTCCTGCACCAGCTGTTTGGCCATCGGCAGCAGATAGAACACGTCGGCAGCCGCGTACACGCACTGCCTTTCAGTCAGCGGACGCGCCAGCCAGTCGGTGCGCGACTCGCTCTTGTCCAGCTCAACCTTCATGTACTCCGCCACCAGCGTCGCGAAGCCACAGGAAAGCGGCCGGCCGGTAAAGGCCGCCAGGATCTGGGTATCGACCATCGGCGTCGGCAGCGTTTTAAAGGCGTTGAGAAACACTTCGAGATCTTCACTGCCGGCATGCAGGAACTTCACCACGGCGGTGTCGGCCAGCAGGTCAACAAACGGCTGCCATTGCTTGATCGGCAGAGGATCGATGAGGGAGAGTTGTTCACCGTCGTAGAGCTGGATCAGGCCCAGCTGCGGATAGTAGGTGCGCGTTCTGACAAACTCGGTGTCCAGCGCAATCTGGGCATGCTTTCTCGCCTGCTCGCAGACCTGCTGCAATCCGGCATCGGTAGTGATCAACTGATAATTCAAAACATCATTCTCTTGTAGGATTCAAACACAACAACGCCGGCATTCACCGGCGTTGTTGATAGTCAGGCGCGAGAGCGACACCTAGGCGGCATCGGCCGGCTTCGGTGTTTTTTGCTCATCACGCAGTTCTCGCCGCAAAATCTTGCCGACGTTCGACTTCGGCAGTTCATCGCGGAACTCAACAATTTTAGGCACTTTATACCCGGTCAGGTGGCGACGGCAATGGGTCAACAGCTCTTCCTTGGTCAGCGAAGCGTCTTTCTTCACCACGCAGATCTTCACCGTTTCGCCAGAGACTTCGCTGGGCACGCCGATCGCCGCACATTCCAGCACCTTCGGATGCTGGCTGACCACGTCCTCGATTTCGTTCGGGTAAACGTTGAAACCGGAGACCAGGATCATATCTTTCTTACGATCGACGATGCGCACAAATCCTTGTTCGTCTACGGTCACCACATCACCGGTCGCCAGCCAGCCGTCTTTCAGCACTTCATCGGTGGCTTCCGGGCGCTGCCAATAGCCTAACATAACTTGCGGCCCTTTGACCCACAGTTCGCCGGGTTCACCCGGCGGCACATCGTGACCGTTGTCGTCCACCAGCCGAATGTCCGTCGACGGCACCGGCAAACCGATACTGCCGCTGTAGTGTTTCAGATCGTAAGGGTTACCGGCCACCAGCGGCGCGCACTCCGTCAGGCCATAGCCTTCCAGCAGGTGTTTGCCGGTGGTTTTCTCCCACTTCTCGGCCACCGCTTTTTGCACCGACATGCCGCCGCCGACCGAGAAACGCAGCGTAGAGAAATCGAGCTTGTGGAAATCTTCGTTGTTCAGCAACGCGTTGAACAAGGTATTGACCCCGCTCATGGCGGTGAACGGATATTTGCCGAGTTCTTTCACCAGCCCCGGAATATCGCGCGGGTTGGTGATCAGCAAATTGCGCCCGCCCAGGTCGATAAACAGCAGGCAGTTCACCGTCAGCGCGAAAATATGGTAGAGCGGCAACGCCGTCACCACCAGTTCCTGCCCTTCACGGAACAGCGGCGAATAGGCGGCTTTGGCCTGCTCGAGGTTGGCCTGCATGTTGCGGTGCGTCAGCATCGCGCCCTTTGCCACCCCGGTGGTGCCGCCGGTGTATTGCAGGAAGGCCAGATCGGCATTAATGATGTCCGGTTTCACATATTGCAGACGCCGGCCGCGCTGCAGCGCGCTGCGGAATGAAATGGCGTCCGGCAGGTTGTATTTCGGTACCAGGCGCTTAACGTACTTGACCACGAAGTTGACCAGCGTGCCTTTGGCGGCCGAAAGCTGATCGCCCATGCGCGTCAGGATCACGTGTTTGACCTGGGTGTTGAACACCACTTTTTCCAGCGTATGGGCAAAGTTGGAGACGATGACGATGGCGCTGGCACCGCTGTCGTTCAACTGGTGCTCCAGCTCGCGCGGGGTATACAGCGGGTTGACGTTGACCACCACCATGCCGGCGCGCAGAATGCCGAACAGCGCGATGGGGTATTGCAACAGGTTTGGCATCATCAGCGCGACGCGGTCGCCCTTCTTCAGGCCCAGTTCATTTTGCAGGTAAGCCGCGAAAGCCCGGCTGCGTTCTTCCAGTTTGCGGAAGGTCATCACCTCGCCCATGTTGATAAAGGCGGGCTGATCGGCATAGCGCTGCACGGCATGCTCAAACATTTCGATCAACGACGAATAGCGATCGGCATCAATCTCTGCGGGCACATCTGCCGGATACCGTTTTAACCAGACCTTATCCAAGGTATTACTCCTGAAATCATTACTAATTATCATCGCAGCCCTCAAACTCGCAGCCTAACCATAACAATATTTTAACTCAGCAGACCAGTTCGGGTTTTAAACATTATTCAGGTTGCGATGTACGTCACTAATTGTCGGATATTCCTTATCCCAAAAAACAAAAAGGCGGCCTGAGCCGCCCTGTCAAATTTGTTCACATCAAGCGTATGCTACTCGGTTACGATGGTTTGCACCTGTGCCGGGCCAGGGTTATACCAGCCATAGCCTGCCCCCCAACCGGGTCCCCACGGGCCACCACGCCAGCCCCAGGGGCCCATCGGCGCCGGCGGCATCACCACCTGCTGCACCAGATGCCAGCGTTTGAAACCGGTCACGTTCATCGTCACGAAGCGATACGGCGTCATGCCGATCCGCCCCTCTTTCAGCCCGGTAATAGGGCCGACGACGGTCACCAACTGGCCTTTGAAATCAACCGGTTCGAGGAAGCCGTTTACCGTGGCCAGCAAGCGGCCGCGCGACGGTTCGCCCAGTATCGGCCGCGCACCGCTGTCGAGCGGCACCGCCGCAATCTCCAGCACCGTGCGCCCTTGCTCGTTGGCGACGTTGACCACGGTGCCGCCGAAGCGGGCTTCCGCGCCGGTAAACAGGTTCGGTGCATTTTGTACCGAGGAAAGCTGAGTCACCGGCGAGGGGCTGGAGCCTTTGATCGCATCCGGTACGGTGACGCACCCGGTCAGAACCAGCGCGCTGCAGGCGACGGCCAGCAGCGACAGCTTTTTACTTGCAGTGCGGATTAACATGGTCGCAATCTCCTGAAATGCCTGTAACTTTGACCGCGTTTCATCGTTCAAGTTGCAGGCTTTCGTCGCCCGGCATCAACAACAGCACAATACGCCGCGATTACTCGCGGCCCGGCAGTTTTTTCCAGGTCACTTCATTGCGCAGATAGGTGGGCTCGGCGTTTTCCACCGCCACCGCCAACCCCTGTTGCCAGGCGTATAGCGCCAGCGGCAGCATGTCTTGCGCCTGCGGCAACAGCATTTGGCCGTCGCGTACGCTCAGGGTTGAACCGTTGGCCAGGTCGGGATAGGTTTGCCAGCCGGTGCCGACGTGGGCCCATTCGCCATGCAGGCGCTGCGCACGCTCCAGCGCCTGCGCCGGCGACAGCACGGCCTCGCCTTCGCTTTCCAACCAGCTGCCGTCCACCTGGCGTTCGAACTGCCCCCAGTAGACTTCCCCCATACGCGCATCGATCGCCGCCAGCACGCGCTCCGCGCCGCTGACACGCCAGGCGCCCTGCGCCATGGTTTGCAGCGTAGAAACGCCAATCATCGGCAGATCGGCACCCAGCGCAAGGCCCTGAGCGATGCCGATGCCGATGCGCACCCCGGTAAAGCTGCCGGGGCCGCGACCGAAGGCCAGCGCATCGAGCTGGTTGAGCGCCAGACCGGATTCCGCCAGCACCTGCTGCACCATAGGTAAAATTCGTTGCGTATGCTCGCGTGGGCACAGCTCAAACAGGGCGTGGATTTCGCCTTGATTCCAGACGGCGACGGAACAGGCTTCCGTCGCGGTATCGATCGCTAAAATTCGCGTGGACATGCCAACCTCTGGCGGGAATAAAACTGGGTTTTTCATACAGGGCGCGCATTGTAGCACAGCCCCGTAAGCCCTTCATCTTTCACGTGGCCGACGCATCGGCGGCCTGCAGGAAGGCGATAGCCTGCTTCAGATCGCGGGTGCGCGGCGTGGGCGGCAGGCTATTGAGAAACACCTCGCCATAAGGCCGCATTACCAGACGGTTATCGCAAATCACCAGCACGCCGCGGTCGTCGGTGTCGCGGATCAAGCGGCCGACGCCCTGTTTCAGGGTGATGACCGCATCCGGCAACTGCACGTCATTGAACGGGTCACCGCCGCGCAGGCGGCAATCTTCAATGCGCGCCTTCAGCAGCGGATCGTCCGGTGAAGTAAACGGCAGTTTATCGATGATGACGCAGGACAGCGCATCGCCGCGCACGTCCACCCCCTCCCAGAAGCTGCTGGTCGCCACCAGCAGCGCGTTACCGGCGGCGACGAACTGCGCCAGCAGCTGCCCTTTGCTGGTTTCCCCTTGCAACAGCACCGGCAGCGTCATGGTGGCGCGGAACTCTTCCGCCAACTCGCGCATCATCTGGTGCGAGGTGCATAAGAAGAAGCAGCGGCCGTTGTTGGCTTCGATTAATGGCCGCAGCATGCGCGCCAGCTGGCGGGCCCCGCCGGGCTGATTCGGCGAAGGCAAAAAGCGCGGCACGCACAGCAACGCCTGTTTGGCATAGTCGAACGGGCTCGGCAACAGCAGCGTTTTGGCCTTGGTCAGCCCCAGCCGTTCGGTGAAATGACCCAGCTGGTCATTGACCGACAGCGTGGCCGAGGTAAAGATCCAACTGCCCGGCTTGTCGTCCAGCATTTCGCGGAACCGATCGGCCACCGTCAGCGGCGTCAGCGCCAGCACGAAGTGGCGCGAGTTGCATTCATACCAATAGCTGTAGCCCGGCTCCGTCACCGCCTTCAGCCGCTTGAGCCGCGCGCGGTACAGCGTGGCGCGTTCAAAGGCGGCGTCCAGCAGCGCCGAACGCCCCAGCGATAGCTTCATCACGTCATAACACAGCTCCAGCGCATCATCGAGCAGCAACAGGGCGCGCTGCACGTTGGGTTCGCCGAGCACGTCGCGCAGATTGCCGCGAAAACCCGGCTCGCCCAGATTCAGACGAAAATCTTGCGTGCTCAGGCTGAGACGGTCGGCGCTTTTTTGCAGTTGAGCGGCGTCGCGTACCTCGGTGCGGTAGGCGATGGTGATGTCCTTCGCCAGATCCAACAGTTGGCGGCTGGTGAGCTGCTGGCCGAAATACTGGCTGGCGATGTCGGGGATTTGGTGCGCCTCGTCGAAAATCATCACCTCGGCTTCCGGGATCAGCTCGGCGAAACCGCCCTCTTTCACCACCATATCCGCCAGGAACAGGTGATGGTTCACCACCACCACATCCGCATCCATCGCGCGGCGACGCGCCTTGACCACGAAGCAATCCTGATACAGCGGGCAGTCGCTGCCCAGGCAGTTGTCATTGGTGCTGGTCACCAATGGCCAGACGAAGCTGTCTTCCGCCACTTCGCTGCAGGTGCTGATGTCGCCCTCTTTGGTCTGCGACGACCACTTGCGCAGCTGCACCAGATCGATCAGCGTCTGCCCCGCCAGTTCGCCGCCGGCCATCGACTGCTGCTCCAGCCGTTCCAGACACAGGTAGTTGGAGCGCCCCTTCAGCAGCGCCAGCTTGCCTTTGTACTTCAACGCCTTGGCGACGGTAGGCAGATCGCGCGCATACAGCTGATCCTGCAACGCTTTCGAACCGGTCGAGATGATCACTTTACGATCGGCGCGCAGCGCCGGCGCCAAATAAGCGAAGGTCTTGCCGGTACCGGTGCCGGCTTCGACCACCAGCTCCTGCTTGAAATTGATCGCCTCGGTAACGGCTTGCGCCATCTGCCGCTGCGGCTCACGCGGTTTGAATCCCTTGATAGCCTGCGCCAAGGCGCCGTCTGTTGCAAAATCGTCTGTCACGCTGTCTCTTTGCCGGTGTCATTCAGCGGTGATTATGCCAAGCCTGCCGCCCGGCTACCACCCACTTTATCGCCGCGCATTTTCATGACCGGCTGTGCTACCCTTAGCACGACTATGATATGGAGATAAGCAAATGAATATCGAAAGAATTGATCCCGATCAGCGCTGGTCCGAGGCCGTAGTGCACAACGAGACCGTTTACTACACCAGCGTGCCGGAAAACCTGGACGACGACGCGACCGCGCAGACCGCCAACGCCCTCGCCGCCATCGACGTGCTGCTGGCGCGCGTCGGTTCGGACAAAAGCCGTATTCTGGATGCCACCATCTTCCTGGCCAACACCGCCGACTTCGCCGCGATGAACGCCGCCTGGGACGCCTGGGTGGTCGCCGGCAGCGCGCCGGTGCGCTGCACGGTGCAGGCGCAGCTGATGAATCCGAAGTACAAGGTGGAAATCAAAATCATCGCCGCGCTGTAAGCCTGAGCGCAGACGAAAAAAAACCGCAGACGGCTACGCCTGCGGTTTTTTTATTGCCGGCTATCAGGACAGTTTGAGGATCACCATCCCCGTCAGCAGCAGCGCCAGGCCAATCCAGCCTTTGGCGTTCAACCGCTGGCCGAACATGATCCAGCCTGCGGCGATGGTGGCGGCGATACCGAAACCGCCCCACAGCGCATAAGCGATCGACAGATCGATGCCCTTCACCGCCTGCGCCAAGGCGCTGAACGCGCCGAGTACCGACAGCAGCGACAGCAGCCCCAGCCAAATTTTACGGAAGCCGTCCGACATCTTCAGGAAGATGTTGGCGATGATTTCCAGCACGATCGCCAGTCCCAGGAACCCAATGTGGTACAACTCAAACTGTTGCATGGTTGTCACCTCGCGGGCTGACCTGTTTTCGCTCTTTGCGGGTGCCGGATTTCACCAGCATGATGCCGGCGATCAGCGTAGCCAGGCCCAGCACCTTCAGCGCCGAGATCGGCTCGTCGAACCACAGCACGCTGAACAGGGTAATGAACAGAATGCCGATGCCTTCCCACAGCGCATAGGCCACGCCCAGCGCCACGCGTTTTACCGCCACCGACAGCAACACATAAGACGCGGTGATCATCACGTACATCACGATGTGCCCGATCATGCCGCCATTGACGCTGGCGTATTTCATCGACAAGGTGCCGATGATTTCGGTCATGATGGCCAAACCTAAAAAGATCCAATAAATCATAATTTTTCTCCCAAACGGCGAATAACGCGCGCCAAGGCATATTTATCCCGATTTATCTCGTCGAACGGCCGTATTGCGGCGCGCAAGACGCAGAGATCCCTGGGGATAAACTGACCCAAACGCAAAAAGAATGTTTGCCCGGCTGAACGGTAGCGTGAAGGCCTAAGCCCGCCACCCGCACCGGTTAAGGGAGAAAGACGCTATAGCTCGCTGCACCAGTGATGCTCACTGGCAAGGATCGCAGACAGGAAGAGTTGGCAAGTAGAGGTTCTGAGGGTAGTTCCGTTAATAGTCATCATAATAGTTCTCTATTATCAGCCGCACACCGTGCGATTTGCCCAATATCCTCATAAAAGTAAAATTTTCGACTGAGATATTTTTACCACAGCCAAAATGAGAAAGCAAACTGCCGTTTTCATAAAAAAGCAGAAAAAAACGGGTTAAAAATAAGAAAGTTAATCACGATAAAAATTAAAAAAGGCTCAACGAAGCGTCGAGCCTTGCGATATTCGCGGGTGCGCAAATATGCGCCAATCCCAGGCGCGGTGCGGGTTACAACGCAGCCCCGCTGACGGCGCTGCGCGCCAGTTCAGTGATGCGCGCATAGTCGCCGTTTTCGAGCGCATCCGCCGGCACCAGCCAGGAACCGCCGATGCAAAGCACGCTCTTCAACGCCAAATAATCGCGGTAGTTGTTTGGCGTAATGCCACCGGTCGGGCAAAAACGCACCTGCGGGAACGGGCCGCCGATCGCCTGCAGCGCCTTCACGCCGCCGTTGGCTTCCGCCGGGAAGAATTTGAATTCGCGCAGGCCGTGATCCATACCCTGCATCAGCTCGGAAACGGTGCTGATGCCCGGGATCAGCGGGATAGGCCCCGCCGTCGCCGCCTGCAGCAAGGCTTCGGTCAGCCCCGGGCTGATGGCGAACTGGGCCCCCGCCTCGGTCACCTCCCGCAGCTGCTGCGGATTGATCACCGTACCGGCGCCGATGATGGCCTCCGGCACCTCGTTGGCAATAGCGCGGATAGCCTCCAGCCCGCAGGCGGTGCGCAACGTCACCTCCAGCACCCGCACGCCGCCGGCAACCAGCGCTTTCGCCAGCGGCACCGCCTGCTCCAGCTTGTTGATCACGATAACAGGCACCACCGGCCCCGCCGTCAGGATCTGCTCGGCGCTGGTTTTCCAGTTTTTCATCGTTATTTCTCCATTACTCGCGGTTAACAATGGCACGCCCCTGCCACAGGGCTCCGCGCAAATGCGCGGACGTCCGGCCGTACCGTAAGTGATGTGGCCCACGCGCAGATCGCAGGCAAAAAAAAGCCGGCAGACAGGCTGCCGGCATTGCGCATTACTCGAACTCGTTCCAGGAACGGCCGTCGCGGGTGATCATCGCCACCGAGGCCACCGGCCCCCAGGTGCCCGCCTGATAAGGCTTAGGCGCCTCGTTGTCGGCTTTCCATGCGTCCATGATGGAGTCGACCCACTTCCAGGCTTCTTCCACTTCATCGCGGCGCACGAACAGCGCCTGAATGCCGCGCATGGTCTCCAGCAGCAGGCGCTCGTAGGCGTCCGCCACGTGCTCCTGGTTGAAGGTTTCCGAGAAGCTCAGGTCCAGCTTGGTGGTCTGCAGACGGTGCTTGTGATCCAGCCCCGGCACCTTGTTCAGCACCTGAATTTCGATGCCTTCGTCCGGCTGCAGGCGGATGGTCAGCTTGTTCTGCGGCAGCTGCTGGTAAGAATCGCTGAACAGGTTAAGCGGCGGGTTTTTGAAGTACACCACCACTTCCGAGCATTTGGTCGGCAGACGTTTACCGGTACGCAGGTAGAACGGCACCCCGGCCCACTGCCAGTTGTCGATATCCACGCGGATGGAGACGAAGGTTTCGGTGCTGCTGCTCTTGTTCGCCCCTTCCTCTTCCAGATAACCCGGCACTTTCTTGCCCTGGACGAAACCGGCGGTGTACTGACCGCGCACGGTGGTTTCCCGTACATTGGTCTGATCGATACGGCGCAGCGAGCGCAGTACCTTCACCTTTTCGTCGCGGATACGATCGGTGGTCAGATCCGCCGGCGGCGACATGGCGATCATGGTCAGGATCTGCAGCAGGTGGTTCTGGATCATGTCGCGCATCTGGCCGGCCTGGTCGAAGTAACCCCAACGCCCTTCGATGCCCACCTCTTCCGCCACGGTGATCTGCACCGAATCGATGGTGCGGTTATCCCAGTTGGAGGCGAACAGCGAGTTGGCGAAACGCAGCGCCAACAGGTTCAGCACCGTCTCTTTGCCGAGATAGTGGTCGATACGGTAAACCTGGGATTCGTTGAAGTACTCCGCCACCTGATCGTTGATCACGCGGGAGGACGCCAGATCGGTGCCCAACGGTTTTTCCATTACCACGCGCGCCGGCTCATGGTTCAGCTTGGCTTCGCCCAAGCCTTTGCAGATGGCGCCGAAGGTGCTTGGCGGCATGGCGAAGTAGTTGATGGTGGTGCGATGTTTCTGATCCAGCATTTTACCCAGTTTGGTAAAGTTCTTGCTGTCGTTGACGTCCAGATTGCAGAAGTCCAGGCGCGCGCTCAGCGTGGCCCAGAGTTCGTCATCCAGTTTTTCTTTCATGAAGGTGCCAAGCGCTTCCTTGACCACTTCGGTATACGCTTTTTTATCCCACTCCGCGCGGCCGACGCCGATGATCCGCGTATCCGGGTGGATGTGTCCGGCTTTCTCTAACTGGTACAGGGAAGGCAGCAGCTTACGGCGCGCCAAATCACCTTTCGCGCCGAAAATAACCAGGTCACACGCCTGGGCTGTAGAGGTTACCGCCATGTTCATCTCCTCGTTGCAGGATATTTGTAATTTTCTTACATTACTAATGTACTCTGTTTGACTACGGCCAGCAAACCCGGTGCAGAAGCAGGAAAAAAGACCTCAAGATTCCAGTGGTAGCGCCAATGCGCGCCAGAGCCCGCACAGGCGGGCAAAACTGTAATTTTTCGTCTTTTTTGACGCTCTGTTACCATTATGAAAGTTAGACACAGGTCATATTCTGGTGAAAAAAGCCTGCATACGCCCTGTCGAGACTGCCAACGGTTACCAGCACGTAGTATATTTTCACTAAACCGGCATTGATTTCTCCTTTGTTTGAAATCGACATACCCTATCGATTCCAGGTTACAGCCGCTCGTTTGGCGTCTGCGTGCGCGGCGAACACGGGCGAAATTCGGCGCTGTTGCTTGAAAGCCACAGGGATAAAACCATGAGTGACTCTCGTTATATGAATACGCTGGACAAAATCCAGAGCCATCTGGAACTCCTGAGCAAATCTGAAAGGAAAGTCGCCGAGGTGATCCTGGCCTCCCCACAGACCGCCATTCACTCCAGCATTGCCACGCTGGCGCGCATGGCCGACGTCAGCGAACCTACCGTCAACCGCTTTTGCCGCCGCCTTGATACCAAAGGCTTTCCCGATTTCAAACTGCACCTCGCCCAAAGCCTGGCTAACGGCACGCCCTACGTAAACCGTAACGTTGAGGAAGACGACAGCGTCGATTCCTATACCAGCAAGATCTTCGAATCGGTCATGGCCAGCCTGGATACAGTAAAGGCAAATTTGGATATTGCCGCAATCAATCGTGCGGTTGACCTGCTCACCCAGGCAAAAAAGATCTCTTTCTTCGGCCTGGGCGCCTCCGCGGCGGTGGCGCACGACGCGATGAACAAATTTTTCCGCTTCAATATCCCGGTGGTCTACTTCGATGACATCGTCATGCAACGCATGAGCTGCATGAACTCCGGCGAAGGGGACGTGGTGGTGTTGATCTCACACACCGGCCGCACCAAAAATCTGGTGGAGATGGCCCACCTGGCGCGAGAAAACGACGCCACGGTATTGGCTATCACCTCGCGCGACACCCCGCTCGCTCAGGCGGCGACCCTCCCTTTGCTGCTCGATGTGCCCGAAGACACCGACGTTTACATGCCGATGGTGTCGCGGATCGCGCAATTAACGCTCATTGACGTGCTCGCCACCGGATTTACCTTGCGCAGAGGGGCTAAATTCAGAGATAACTTGAAGCGGGTCAAAGAAGCGCTCAAAGAATCGCGCTTTGATAAAGGGGTGGTCATTCCCAACAGTTTTGACTCGTGACCTGACGAAGAAAAAATCGCCGTTCAACAGACATTTGAATGACGGCATCAGAGGCTGTACCCTGTTAATATGCTCATGCGGGTAACCCGGGTGAAATATCAGTGTTGTAAAATTACATTTCACGCCTGGTTTCGTTATCCGACGTTTATCGCAACACCAATATTTGCTTCACCAGTCAACGGAGTAATACATGTCCAGACGGCTCAGAAGAACCAAAATCGTTACCACCCTGGGTCCGGCTACAGACCGCGACAATAATCTGGAAAAGATCATTGCCGCCGGCGCCAACGTAGTTCGGCTTAACTTCTCCCACGGCAGCCCGGAAGACCACCAGGCTCGCGCTGACAAAGTGCGTGAAATCGCCGCCAAACTGGGACGTCACGTCGCTATCCTCGGCGATCTGCAAGGGCCGAAAATCCGCGTATCCACCTTCAAGGAAGGCAAAATCTTCCTCAACGTGGGCGATAAATTCCTGCTGGACGCCAACCTGTCAAAAGGCGAAGGCGATAAAGAAAAAGTCGGTATCGACTATAAAGGCCTGCCTGCCGACGTGGTGCCGGGCGATGTCCTGCTGCTCGACGACGGCCGCGTTCAGCTGAAAGTGCTCGAAGTTCAGGGCATGAAAGTGTTTACCGAAGTCACCGTCGGCGGCCCGCTGTCCAACAACAAGGGCATCAACAAACTCGGCGGTGGCCTGTCGGCCGAAGCGCTGACCGAGAAAGACAAGGCAGACATCGTGACCGCCGCCAAGATTGGCGTCGATTACCTGGCGGTCTCCTTCCCGCGTACCGGTGAAGACCTGAACTATGCTCGCCGCCTGGCGCGCGACGCCGGCTGCAACGCCAAGATCGTGTCCAAGGTTGAGCGCGCCGAAGCGGTCTGCAGCGACGAAGCGATGGACGACATTATTCTGGCCTCCGACGTGGTCATGGTTGCCCGTGGCGACCTCGGCGTTGAAATCGGCGATCCGGAACTGGTCGGCATTCAGAAGAAACTGATCCGCCGTGCCCGTACCCTGAACCGCGCGGTGATCACCGCGACCCAGATGATGGAGTCGATGATCACCAACCCGATGCCGACCCGCGCCGAAGTCATGGACGTGGCCAACGCCGTGCTGGACGGCACCGACGCCGTTATGCTGTCGGCGGAAACCGCCGCCGGCCAATACCCGGCGGAAACCGTGGCGGCGATGGCGCGCGTTTGTTTGGGCGCCGAGAAGATCCCTAGCATCAATGTTTCCAAACACCGTCTGGACGTGCAGTTCGACAACATCGAAGAAGCGATCGCTATGTCTTCGATGTATGCGGCCAACCACCTGAAAGGCGTCACCGCGCTGATCGCCATGACCGAGTCTGGCCGCACCGCGCTGATGATGTCACGCATCAGCTCCGGCCTGCCGATCTTCGCCATGTCGCGTCATGAGCACACGCTGAACCTGACCGCACTGTATCGCGGCGTGACGCCGGTGTATTTCGACAGCCACAAAGACGGCGTGATCGCCGCCAATGAAGCCGTCAATCGCCTGCGCGACAAAGGCTTCCTCGTCTCCGGCGATCTGGTGATCGTCACCCAGGGCGACGTGATGGAAACCGTCGGCACCACCAATACCAGCCGTATCCTGCGCGTCGAGTAATCCACGCCGCAGACGAAATGCCGGCCGGCTCACGTTGGCCGGCATTTTTTTTGCCCTGACACCGCCATAAAAGACGGAGAACGCCATGCTCCACCAACACACTCCCGCAGCGAGCGATGATGAGCTCGATCTCGACGGCCACGGCCTGACGCAGCTCGACGAGTCGCCGTTAGCCGGCCACGCGCTGCGCAAGATTAGCCTGTACGACAATCAGCTGACGGCCTTCCCCGCCTCGATCTTCCAGCACCGAAATCTGCGGGTGCTGAATATCTCCTGTAATCAGCTCGACCGTCTGCCGCCGGAGATTGGTCAGTTGCAACAGCTCGAAATGTTCGACTTTGGCCATAATCGCGCAAGCGAACTCCCCGAGGAACTGGGGCAGCTGCATCGATTGAAATACCTCTATCTGAGCGATAACGGCTTTAGCGATCTGCCGCGCTCGCTGGCGCAGCTGCAGCAACTCATCTATCTCAATGCGACCGACAACCGCCTGGCCGTTTTGCCTCAGGCGATACCGAGGCTTGCGGCATTGCAAGAGCTGCGTTTATACAACAATCGCATCGGCAGCCTACCCGCCGAAATTGGGCAACTGCGCGCGCTGCGCGAACTGCATATCATGAAAAATGCCCTGACTTCGCTGCCGACGGAAATGGCTCAGCTCGGTGAGCTGGAGATACTCGACGCAGCTAACAATGCCATCGCCGAGCTGCCGCTGGCCTTCTGCCGGCTGCCGCGGTTGAGCGAGTTGAACCTGCGTTTCAATCAGCTGACGCGTCTGCCGGAAAATATCGGCCAGCTGACGGCGCTGAGAAGTCTGGATCTTCGCGCCAACCGCCTGAGCGACCTGCCGGAAAGCCTCGGCGAACTGAGCCGCCTGCGCAAGCTGGACCTGCGCTGGAATGATTTCACCCGCACGCCTAAAGTCGTCGACATCCTGCGGACTCGCGGCTGTCTGGTGCACATCTGAAGAGACGCCGGCCGGGTTGTGGCCCGGCCGGCGTTAGCGGTAGACAGGATTAACGATACAGATCGTCGCGCGAGTAAGGTTCAATCTCCCCTTCCTTGCGCGTCTTCAGCAGTTTGAGGATCCAGGTGTACTGCTCCGGGTTCGGGCCCACCAGATTTTCCACCTCTTCGTTCATGCGGCGGGCAATGCGCGGATCGTCGGCTTCGGCCAGGTCATCCATCGGCTCGCGGATATAAATGTCCAGCATGCTGGTTTTGCCGTCGTACACCGGGAATAAAGGCACGATCGCCGCACGACACACTTTCATCAACCGGCCTACCGCCGGCAGCGTCGCCTTATAGGTCGCGAAGAAATCGACGAACTCGCTGTGCTCCGCGCCATGATCCTGATCGGGCAGGTAGTAGCCCCAATACCCCTGCCGCACCGAACTGATAAACGGTTTGATGCCGTCGTTGCGCGCGTGCATGCGGCCGCCGAATTTACGCCGCACGGCATTCCACAGGTAGTCGATAAGCTGATTACGCTGATTGTGGAACATCGCGGCCATCGGTTGGCCGCGCGCGGCCATCAGCATCGCCGGCACATCCACCGCCCAGCCGTGAGGCACCAGGAAAATGACGTTGCGCCCTTCCGCCCGGATCTTGTCCAGCACCTCTTCACCGTGCCAACGCACGCGCTTGAGCACTTTCTCCGGCTTGGTGCAGGCCAGTTCCGCCATCAGCACCATCGACTGCGGCGCGCAGGCGAACATCTGGTCGATGATGTGCTCACGTTCGCTTTCCGGCAGCTCCGGCAAGCAATAAAGCAAATTGATGCGGGCACGACGGCGTGCGCCCTTCGCCAGCTTGCCGGCCAGTTTGCCGACCGCCCCCAGCACCGGATCGCGCAGGCGCGCAGGCACCAGCGAAATGCCGGCCATCAGGCCGGTTCCCAACCACACGCCCCAGTAGCGCGGATATAAAAAGGCTTTCTGAAACTGCGGGATGAACTCTACGTTCGATTTCTTCTCGTTTTGCATGCACATGCTCTTCGCTTAGCGATTCGGCTAATCATAATTGCCATCACCGATTTTGCAATTAACAACCGCGAACCGCCCAGATAAAACAGCATCGGCCCGCAATCAGGCCGATGAAATTGACGGCGCCGAAGCGCCGGAAAAAGGGGGTATTAATCCAGCTGCAGCTGAGGAACCACTTCCTTCACCTGCGCCAGATAATCGCTGCGGTCTTTGCCGCTCAGCCCTTCGGAACGCGGCAGCTTGGCCGTCAGCGGGTTCACCGCCTGTTGGCCGGTCCACAGTTCAAAGTGCAGGTGCGGCCCGGTGGAGCGCCCGGTGTTGCCGGAAAGCGCAATGCGATCGCCGCGTTTCACCTTCTGGCCCGGTTTCACCAGCAGTTTTTTCAGGTGCATATAGCGCGTGGTGTACTGGCGACCGTGACGGATCGCCACATAGTTGCCCGCCGCGCCGCTGCGTTTGGCGATCACCACCTCACCGTCGCCGACCGCCAACACCGGCGTGCCGACCGGCATGGCGAAATCGACGCCCTTGTGCGGCGCCACGCGGCCGGTCACCGGGTTCACGCGACGCGGGTTGAAGTTGGAGGAGATGCGGAACTGTTTCATGGTCGGGAAACGCATGAAGCCGCGCGCCAGGCCAGAACCCTGGCGATCGTAGAATTTGCCGTCTTCGGCGCGGATCGCATAGTAATCTTTGCCGCCGGTGCGCAGACGCACGCCCAACAGCTGGCTTTGCGATTTCTTACCGTCGAAATGCTCGCGCGACATCAGCACGGAGAACTGGTCGCCTTTGCGCAGCTTGCGGAAATCGAGCTGCCACTGCAGCGCCTTGATCACCGCATTGATTTCGTTACGGCTCAGCCCGGCGTCGCCGGCGCTGCTGACGAAGCTGCCGTTGACCCGGCCGCTGATCACATTGTTGCGCCATTCACCCTGCTGCGCCTCTTTCGACTCTTTGAAGCTATTGCCGACGCGGTCATAGGTGCGGGTTTCGCGGCGGGAAACTTCCCAGGTCAACTGCTGCAGATCGCCCGCATCATTGACGGTCCACGACAGCTGTTGGCCGATCTTCAGATTACGCAGATCGCGGTTTTGCGAAGCCAGCAAGGTGACATCCGACATATCGATGCCATATTGCGTCAGAATGCTGCCGAGGGTGTCGCCGGTGGAAACCACATATTCATGCACGCCATCGTCGCCGGCATCTTTCTGATCCAGCTCATCCTGCGGGATTTCGTCATCGGGGGTGGGTTGGTCGGCATCAATCGGTTCACTGGCTTCAGGGAGCAATGACCGCATCTGGCTGGATTCTAACTCGACGCTCTTGGCAATGGGGTTGTGTTCTGGGTGGTAAACAAAAGGCCGCCAAACAGCGACGGCCAATGTGACGACTGTCAGCGACCCCAGCATGACGCGGTGGGGCCGTGGCAGGTTGTTATACGCCAGAGCGATAGTTCGGACTATCTGCTGCACTCGATATTATCCTCATAAGCTTTACTTCAGGCAGCTCACGTACTGGTTTGACAGCTGAGTCATGAATTTCCCGTAGCTGTCCTTCCCCAGCGCGATGCCGATGCCCAGCGGGTCCAGCGTTCCGGAACGCACTTTGGTACCCTTGGCGACGGCATTGATTACGGCCGGCCTGAATTGTGGCTCAGCAAAAACGCATACCGCTTTCTGCTCAACCAACTGTGTTCGAATTTGGTGTAGGCGCTGTGCTCCAGGCTGAATTTCGGGATTGACGGTGAAATGGCCCAGCGGACTCAAACCGTAGTGTTTCTCAAAGTAGCCGTAAGCATCATGAAAAACAAAATAACCCTTACCTTGCACAGGCGTAAGCATGTTACCAACATTTTTGTCAGTTTGCGTCAGCAGATTCTCGAACTGGCGCAGGTTTGCGTCTAATTTGTCCTTATTTTGCGGCATAAGTTCCAACAATCTGTCGTGAATCGCGATCGCGGTCACTTTTGCTATCTCCGGCGACAGCCAAACGTGCATATTGTACTCGCCGTGATGATGCCCATGATCGTCATCGGCATGGTTATGCGCTTCGCCTGCATGATCATGATCGTCGTCATCTTCGCCTTTCATCAGCAACGGCTTCACCGCCGGCAGTTCGCTGATGGCCAGTTTGCGGGTTGCCGAGATCGGCACCAGCGCCTTGTTCAGGAACGCCTCCATGTCCGGCCCGACCCACAGCACCAGGTCCGCAGAGCGCAAACGCTGGATATCGGAAGGGCGCAGCGCAAAATCGTGCGGTGAAGCGCCGTCCGGCAGCAACACCTCGGTCGGCGTCACGCCGCCGGCGATGGCCGATGCGATAAAGCCTAGCGGACGAATCGAGGTCACCACCGCAGCGGAAGCGCTGCTCAGCGGGCCGGCCATCAACAGTGCGCTGGCCAGCAGCGTGCGCTGCAGCCATTTATTTTTCTTTGCCATCATCAGTAATCCCATCGTTTTCATCAACAAGGCGTGATATTATAACATTCGCTTCGTTCTGCAACCTGTAATCTCGAGATGTCTACACTGATAACGCTAAAAAATATCTCCGTCGCCTTCGGCAGCCGCAAGGTGCTGTCGAACATTTCCCTCAACCTGCAACCCGGCCGTATTCTCACGCTGCTGGGCCCGAACGGCGCGGGCAAGTCTACGTTGGTGCGCGTGGTGCTGGGATTGGTCAAACCAACCGCCGGCACGCTGGAGCGTGAGCCCGATCTGCGCATTGGCTACGTGCCGCAAAAGCTGCACCTCGACGCCACCCTGCCGTTGACCGTCAGCCGCTTTATGCGTCTCAAGCCCGGCGTAAAGAAAGCCGACATTCTGCCGGCGCTCAAGCGCGTGCACGCCGCTCACCTGCTCGACCAGCCGATGCAAAAGCTCTCCGGGGGCGAAAACCAACGCGTGCTGCTGGCGCGAGCGCTGCTGAACAAACCGCAGCTGCTGGTGCTGGACGAACCCACGCAAGGGGTGGACGTCAACGGCCAGCTGGCGCTATACGATCTCATCGATCAGCTGCGTAAAGAGCTGGGCTGCGCCGTGCTGATGGTCTCGCACGATCTGCATCTGGTGATGGCGAAAACCGACGAGGTCTTGTGCCTCAATCAGCACATCTGCTGCTCCGGGGCACCGGAGGTGGTGTCGATGCATCCCGAATTCATCGCCATGTTCGGCAACCGCGGCGCAGAGCAACTGGCGGTGTATCGCCACCATCACAACCACCGTCACGACCTGCAGGGAAGAATTGTCTTGAAGAAAACCGGGAGCCGCGAAGCATGATTGAACTGTTACTTCCCGGCTGGCTGGCTGGCGTGTTGTTGGCTGGCGCCGCCGGGCCGCTGGGTTCCTTCGTGGTCTGGCGTCGTATGTCCTACTTCGGCGATACCCTGGCGCACGCCTCGCTGCTCGGCGTCGCCTTTGGTCTGCTGCTGGACATCAATCCCTTCTATGCGGTGATCGCCATTACGCTGCTGCTGGCTCTGGCCCTGGTGTGGCTGGAACGCCGCCCGCAGCTTTCAGTGGATACCCTGCTCGGCATTCTGGCCCACAGCGCCCTGTCGCTCGGGCTGGTGGTGGTGGCGTTGATGTCTAACGTGCGGGTCGATCTGATGGCCTACCTGTTCGGCGATCTGCTGTCGGTCACGCTGAGCGATATCCTGATGATCGCCGGCGGCGTCGCCGTGGTGCTGCTGGTGCTGTGGTGGCAGTGGCGCGATCTGCTGTCGATGACCATCAGCCCGGAGCTGGCGCACGTCGACGGCGTTAACCTGGTGCGCGCACGCACCGTATTGATGCTGGTCACCGCCTTGACCATCGGTCTGGCGATGAAATTCGTCGGCGCGCTGATCATCACCTCACTGCTGATCATTCCGGCCGCCACCGCTCGCCGCTTCGCGCGCACGCCGGAACAGATGGCCGGCGTCGCGGTACTGCTCGGCATGGTGGCCGTCACCGGCGGCCTGACCTTCTCGGCGTTTTACGATACGCCGGCCGGCCCTTCGGTGGTGCTCTGCGCCGCCGTGCTGTTCACGCTGAGCCTGTTCAAAAAACAGCAGGCCTGATTAAAACCGGGATATGACAAGGGCCGCTGATGCGGCCCTTTCTACTGCTGACAGAGGAGGAAAAAACGCGGTTTTTCCTCCTCTGTGGTGAGCAGCCGAAAATCAATGAATTGATTTTCCGTTTTTATGTGCGCCTTCTATAGACCCGGTAACGTCATCAAGTTCAACATTAACGTCAAGGGCCGCAGATGCGGCCCTTTTTTATGACGGGTGGAAAACTTATGCTTCGCGCTCGAGCCCGAAGTGCCGGTAGGCATGCTGCGTCGCCAGGCGGCCGCGCGGCGTGCGCTGGATAAAGCCCTGTTGGATCAGGAACGGCTCGATCACGTCCTCAATGGTTTCGCGCTCTTCGCCGATCGCCGCCGCCAGGTTGTCCAGCCCGACCGGACCACCGGTGAACTTGTCGATAATCGCCAGCAGCAGTTTGCGATCCATATAGTCGAAGCCTTCGGCATCGACGTTGAGCATATCGAGCGCCTGCGCCGCCACCGAACCGCTGATCACCCCGTTGGCGCGCACTTCGGCGAAGTCGCGCACCCGGCGCAACAGGCGGTTGGCGATACGTGGCGTCCCCCGCGCACGGCGGGCCACTTCATGGGCACCCTCGTCGGACAGTTCCAACCCCAGGCACCCGGCGCTGCGCGAGACGATGTGCTGCAAATCCGCCACCTGATAAAACTCCAGCCGCTGGACAATGCCGAAGCGATCGCGCAGCGGCGAGGTCAGCGAGCCGGCGCGGGTGGTGGCCCCCACCAGCGTGAACGGCGGCAAATCGAGCTTAATCGAACGCGCCGCCGGCCCTTCGCCGATCATGATATCCAGCTGGTAGTCTTCCATCGCCGGATACAGCACTTCTTCCACCACCGGTGACAAGCGGTGAATTTCGTCGATGAACAAGACGTCGTGCGGTTCGAGGTTGGTCAGCATCGCCGCCAAATCGCCCGCCTTCTCCAGCACCGGGCCGGAAGTGGTGCGCAAATTCACGCCCATTTCGTTGGCCACGATGTTGGCCAGGGTGGTTTTCCCCAACCCTGGCGGGCCAAAGATCAGCAGATGGTCGAGCGCGTCGCCGCGCTGCTTGGCCGCCTGAATGAAGATCTCCATCTGCTCGCGCACGTGCGGCTGGCCGACGTATTCGGTCAGCAGCTTGGGACGAATGGCGCGATCGAGGATCTCTTCTTCGTTGATCGGTTCGGCGGAAATCAGGCGATCGGCTTCAATCATTATCTACCCCTTTTCGGCCTTACAGGGCGGCGCGCAGCGCGTCGCGGATCAGGGTTTCGCAGTCGGCGCCCGGCTTGGCAATCTTGCTGACCATGCGGCTGGCTTCCTGCGGCTTATAGCCCAGCGCCACCAGCGCCGAAACGGCCTCGGCTTCCGCGTCCACATCCGGCGCTTTGTCGGTGGCAGACGGCAGGCTGATCTCGCTGCTGCTGTTGAACAGGTCGCCGTTAAGCCCTTTGAAACGGTCTTTCATCTCTACCACCAGGCGCTCGGCGGTTTTTTTGCCCACGCCCGGCAGCTTGACCAGTGCAGTGATCTCTTCGCGCTCCACCGCGCTGACGAACTGCTGCGCGGACATGCCCGACAGGATCGCCAGCGCCAGCTTCGGCCCAACGCCGTTGACCTTGATCAGCTCGCGGAACAGCGCGCGCTCCTGCTTGTCGTTGAAACCGTACAGCAGCTGCGCGTCTTCACGCACCACGAAGTGGGTAAACACGATGGCCTCTTGCCCCAGTTCCGGCAGCTCGTAAAAGCAGGTCATCGGCATGTGTACCTCATAGCCCACGCCGTTCGCCTCCAGTAACACCAGCGGCGGCTGCTTTTCCAGAATATTTCCTCTGAGACGACCTATCATTTACCCTCCTGCAGAATGACCGGGCATGGCGCCCTGCCATGCCGTTGCTGGTAAAGCTTATAACATAAAAAAGGCTGGATGAATATCCAGCCTGAGCAATCATCGCTTTGCGTCAGCGCAAACGCCCGCGCGCCAGGTTCAACCGCCCTTCGCTCATCCGCAGCACGTTCTGGCTGAGGTGGCAGTGGGTAATGGCGATGGCCAGGGCATCGGCGGCGTCCGCCTGCGGGTTGGCCGAGAGTTTGAGCAGCGAGCGCACCATGTGCTGTACCTGCGCCTTTTCGGCCGCGCCGGTGCCGACCACGGTCTGTTTGACCTGCCGCGCCGCATACTCGAACACTTCCAGATTCTGATTCACCGCCGCCACGATCGCGACGCCGCGCGCCTGGCCGAGCTTGAGCGCCGAATCCGGGTTCTTGGCCATAAACACCTGTTCGATGGCGAAGAAATCGGGCTGAAACTGGGTGATGATCTCACTGACGCCGGCGTAAATCAGCTTCAGCCGCGTCGGCATGTCGTCCACCACCGTGCGGATGCAGCCGCTGGCGATATAGCTCAACTGACGCCCCTGCTGGCGGATAAGGCCATAGCCGGTGACGCGTGAGCCGGGATCGATACCGAGTATGATCGCCATATCTACATCCACCTTGCATGCATGGCGCCGCCGAACGGCGGCGCCCGTTTTACCGGATTACAGCGTCGCCGCCACTTCGTCGGAGATTTCACCGTTATGGTAAACTTCCTGCACGTCGTCGCAGTCTTCCAGCATATCGATCAGGCGCAACAGCTTAGGCGCTGTTTCCGCGTCCATGTCGGCCTTGGTCGATGGGATCATCGACACTTCCGCCGCTTCGGCTTCGAAGCCCGCCGCGGTCAGCGCATCTTTCACCGCGCCCAGGCTTTCCCAGGCGGTGAACACGTCGATCGCGCCATCGTCATAGGTCACGATGTCTTCCGCACCGGCTTCCAGCGCCGCTTCCATCACGGTGTCTTCATCCAGGCCCGGTGCGTAGGTGATCACGCCCTTCTTGGTGAACAGGTAAGCCACGGAACCGTCGGTGCCGAGGTTGCCGCCACATTTGGTGAAGGCGTGGCGCACTTCCGCCACGGTGCGGTTGCGGTTGTCGCTCAGGCATTCGATCATCACGGCGGTACCGCCAGGGCCGTAACCTTCATAGATGATGGTTTCCATGTTGGTATCATCATCGCCGCCCACCCCGCGCGCGATGGCACGGTTCATGGTGTCGCGCGTCATGTTGTTCGACAGCGCCTTGTCCATCGCCGCGCGCAGACGCGGGTTGGAATCCGGATCGCCGCCGCCCAGCTTGGCGGCCGTGACCAGCTCACGAATAATCTTGGTGAAAATTTTACCGCGCTTGGCGTCCTGCGCCGCTTTACGGTGCTTTGTGTTGGCCCACTTACTATGACCTGCCATAAAAAAATCTCCGAAAAAAACTACTGGACTGAATTGATCACGAACTCTTCAATCGCCTGCTGATTGCTCCATGACTTGGTTAACTTCACGGCCTCGGCCGCCTCAAGCCATTGGTAAGCGTGATGCTCGGTAATCACCGGATCGCGCTCCTCGGGCAACGCCAGACAGAACCAGTGCTCTTTATTGCGCGTGGTTCCCGGCGCATAGCGATGTCGCAAATGGACAAAGAGTTCAAACTCCACGCAGCGCTGGCAATCGAACAACGGCAGGTGCTCTGCTTCGATATCGATGCCGACTTCTTCCATGACTTCACGCTGCGCGGCATGCGGCGGCGACTCATCCTGTTCCAGGCTGCCGGTGACCGACTGCCAGAACTCGGTATCGTCGCGCCGCTGTAACATCAGCACCCGACCACTGGATTTCGCGTAAATCACTACCAGGATAGATTCAGGGCGCTTGTAACTCATCACTCGCTCTCTTGTTCCGCACCGGCTTTCTTTACCACGCTGATCGCCAGCTCCTGCAGCGACACCGGGTTGGCGAAGCTCGGTGCGTCGGTCATCAGACAGGCCGCCGCGGTGGTTTTCGGGAAGGCGATGACGTCGCGGATGTTGTCGGTGCCGGTCAACAGCATCACCAGACGATCCAGGCCGAAAGCCAGGCCGGCGTGCGGCGGCGTACCGTACTTCAACGCGTCCAGCAGGAAGCCGAACTTCTCGCGCTGTTCGTGTTCGTTAATGCCCAGAATGCTGAACACCGTCTGCTGCATTTCGCTGCGGTGGATACGCACCGAACCGCCGCCCACTTCGTAACCGTTGATCACCATGTCATAGGCGTTGGCGATGGCGTTGACCGGCGCTGCCGCCAGCTCTTCCGGGCTCATGTCGCGCGGCGAAGTGAACGGGTGGTGCATGGCCGCCAGGCCGCCCTCTTCGTCTTCTTCGAACATCGGGAAGTCAACCACCCACAGCGGCGCCCAGCTGTCGAGTTGGGTCAGCGCCAGATCGCGACCCAGCTTCAGACGCAGCGCGCCCATCGCATCGGTGACAATCTTGAAGCTGTCGGCGCCGAAGAACAGGATATCGCCGGTCTGCGCATCGGTGCGCGCCAGGACCGCTTCCAGCACGTCCGCGCTGAGGAATTTGGCGATCGGGCTCTGCACGCCTTCCATGCCGGCGGCGCGGTCGTTGACTTTCAGCCACGCCAGGCCTTTGGCGCCGTAGATGTTGACGAAAGCGCCGTACTCGTCGATCTGCTTGCGGGTCAGCTGTGCGCCGCCCGGTACGCGGATCGCCGCCACGCGGCCTTTGGCGTCGTTGGCCGGGCCGGAGAAGACTTTAAACTCGACGTCTTTGACCAGGTCAGCCACGTCCACCAGCTCCAGCGGGTTACGCAGGTCCGGCTTGTCGGAGCCAAAGCGACGCATCGCTTCGGCGAAGGTCATGACCGGGAAATCGCCCAGATCCACGCCCTTCACGTCCAGCCACAGCTCGCGCGCCAGTTTCTCCATCACTTCACGTACCTGATCGGCGGTCATGAAGGAGGTTTCGACGTCGATCTGGGTGAATTCAGGCTGACGGTCCGCACGCAGGTCTTCGTCACGGAAGCATTTGACGATCTGGTAGTAACGATCGAAGCCGGACATCATCAGCAGCTGTTTGAACAGCTGTGGGGACTGCGGCAGCGCGTAGAATTTGCCCTTGTGCACGCGGCTCGGCACCAGGTAATCGCGGGCACCTTCCGGCGTCGCCTTGGTCAGCATCGGCGTTTCGATATCGAGGAAGCCGTGGCTGTCCATGAAGCGGCGAACGAAGCTGGTGATTTTGGCGCGGGTCTTCAGACGCTCGGCCATTTCCGGGCGACGCAGATCCAGGTAGCGGTATTTCAGGCGCGCTTCTTCACTGTTGACCTGGTTGGAGTCCAGCGGCAGCGGCTCGGAGCGGTTGATGATTTCCAGCGCGTGGGCGAACACTTCCACTTCGCCGGTGGCCATATCTTTATTGATCTGGCTGTCCGGACGCGCACGCACGGTGCCGACGATCTGGATGCAGAACTCATTGCGCAGGTCGTAGGCCTTGTCGAACGCCACTTTCTGGTCCGGATCGAAGAACACCTGCACGATGCCTTCGCGGTCGCGCATATCAATAAAGATCAGGCCGCCGAGATCGCGACGACGATTGACCCAACCACACAGAGTGACTTCCTGGCCCACGTGGGACAGATTCAACTGCCCGCAATATTCAGTACGCATACGCTATCCTTTTACACAGCCGATGCCGCGCCGGGCTACTGCGCCCCTGTCGCGCGGCTGTTATCTGATAAATTCTACTTGTTACCCGGTTTAAAATCCGTCGCATACCAGCCGGTACCCTTAAGCTGGAAACCGGAGGACGAGATCAACTTGGTCAACGCGGGCTGCCCACACGCCGGGCAGTCTGCCAGCGGCGCATCGGAAAATTTTTGCAATTTCTCTAACCGATGGTTGCAAGCACCACATGCATATTCATAAATCGGCATAGGTCGTTGGATTAAAGAGTGTTGAAAAAAGGGAGTCATTATAAAGGAAATTCATCCGCCCGATAAGTGCGAACACAGCATTGTTACTGCACTAAATGGCGCGTTTTCGTTCGAATCAACACATCGATTAACAAATTTCCCATTAACCTGCGACAGTTTTTTCACGTAGCCTGATTCTCCCCCGGTTTGCGCCGTACGCTGCTCGCCTGGCGCGCCGAACAGTTTTTATCCACTTCGCAACGAGATGAAATCCATGCTGAAACTTGACGCCCAAACCACCGCTCTGGTGCTGATCGATTTGCAAAACGGCATTCTGCCCTACGCCGGCGGCCCGCACAGCGCCGACCAGGTAGTGGCGAACGCCGCCCTGCTGGCCGCGCGTTTTCGTCTGCTGGGCGCGCCGGTGCTGCTGGTGCGCGTCGGCTGGTCCGACACCTTCGCCGAAGCGCTGAAACAGCCGGTGGACAAACCGGCTCCCGCGCCCGCCGGCGGCTTGCCGGTCAGTTGGTGGGAGTTCCCCGCACCGCTGGCGGTCAATGACAGCGATATTCTGGTCACCAAACGCCAATGGGGCGCCTTCTACGGCACCGATCTGGATTTACAGCTGCGCCGCCGCGGCATCAAATCCGTGGTGCTGGGCGGCATCTCCACCAATATTGGCGTAGAGTCCACCGCGCGCGCCGCCTGGGAACACGGCTATGAACTGGTGATCGCCGAAGACGTCTGCAGCGCGCAGAACGCGGAAATGCACCGCTTCGCGTTCGAACACATCTTCCCACGTCTGGCGCGGGTGCGCGACACCGGCGAAATTCTTGCCGCGCTCGAGCGGTAACGTTAAGTTGTAGCCTGATGATCTCAGTAAAGGAAGACGACGCCGTGATCTACATCGGATTGCCGCAGTGGCAACATGCGGCCTGGAACCGCATCGGGCTGCGTGACTTGGCGGATTACAGCCGCTACTTCAACTGCGTGGAAGGTAACACCACCTTCTACGCGCTGCCGAAGCTGGAAATCGTGCAGCGCTGGCGCGACATGACCGGCGACGATTTTCGCTTCTGCTTCAAATTCCCGTCGGACATCAGCCACAAGGCTGCCCTGCGTAACTGCGCCGCCGAGCTGCAGGCGTTTTACCACTGCCTGAGCCCAGTGCATCAGCGCATCGGCCAACTGTGGCTGCAGTTGCCCGCCGCCTTCGGCCCTGACGAGCTGCCGCGCATGTGGCAATTCTTCGAAAGCCTGCCGAAGGAATTCACCTACGGTGTTGAAGTGCGTCATCCGGCGTTTTTCGCCAAGGGCGAGGCAGAGCGTGCGCTGAATCAGGGGTTGCACCAGCGCGGCATCAATCGGGTGATCCTCGACAGCCGCCCGGTGCATCACGCCGCCCCCCATACCGCCGCCGTGCGCGATGCGCAGCAGAAAAAACCGAAGCTGCCGGTGCATGCCCTGGTCACCGCCGACCAGCCGCTGGTGCGCTTTATCGGCGGCGATCAGCTGGCCGACAACCTGCGCTGGTTCGAAGCCTGGCAGCAAAAACTGCCGCTGTGGCAGCAACAGCATCAGCCTTATCTGTTTATTCATACGCCGGACAACGGCGATTCGCCCCAGCAGGCGCAAAAAATTTGGCAGCAGCTACGCCTGGCGATCCCCGATTTGCCTGCGCCGCCGGACTGGCCGGAACAGGATGCACTGTTTTGACCTATTAATCTGACCAATAACATCAAATATTTCCCCGCGACAGTGAATACAATGACGGCTATGATGCTGGCTGCCAGTTTTGGTTAGGGAACGGAGTTAAAAATGGTAAGCGCGCTTTATGTGGTGCTCGGCGCATTGTTGTTGATCAAACTCTCTTATGACGTAGTCAGATTAAGGATGCAGTACCGCGTAGCCTACGGCGACGGCGGGTTCTACGAATTGCAGACCGCCATCCGCGTGCATGGCAACGCCGTTGAATACATTCCGATCGCTGCCGTATTGCTGGTGATCATGGAGATGAACGGCGCGGAAATCTGGATGATTCACCTCTGCGGCCTGATGCTGATGGCCGGGCGGCTGGTGCATTACTACGGTTTGCGCAACCGCGAGGTTCGCTGGCGCCGTTCAGGCATGGCCGCGACCTATATCTCTTTGCTGTTGATGGTTCTGGCAAATATCTTCTATCTGCCCTGGGATCTGATTTTTAGCCTGCATTGATCCCGTTTTATCATCAGGCGGCCGCGCCGCCTGCTTCCGCTCCGCTTTTTTACGCTTTTCTGTTAGACTACGCAGCTTCGAATTCTGAACTGATTTGCCGCTATGCCAAACCGCGATACCCTTTTCTCCGCCCCCATCGCCAAATTGGGCGACTGGACCTTCGACGAACGCGTTGCCGAAGTGTTCCCCGACATGATCCAACGCTCCGTTCCCGGCTATTCCAACATCATCTCGATGATCGGCATGCTGGCCGAACGCTTTGTGCAACCCGACAGCCGGGTGTATGACCTGGGCTGCTCGCTGGGCGCGGCGACGCTGTCGATGCGGCGGAATATCAAGGTGCCCGGCTGCAATATCGTCGCCGTCGACAATTCGCCGGCGATGGTGGAACGTTGCCGCCGCCATATCGATGCCTTCCGCGCCGACACGCCGGTCGGCGTCATCGAAGCCGACATTCGCGACATCGACATCGAAAACGCCTCGATGGTGGTGCTGAACTTTACGCTGCAGTTCCTCGAACCGGCCGATCGCCTGCGCCTGCTGGAGAAAATTTATCGCGGCCTGCGCCCGGGCGGCGCACTGGTGCTGTCGGAGAAGTTCAGCTTTGAAGACGCCGAAGTCGGCGAGCTGCTGTTCAACATGCATCACGATTTCAAACGCGCCAATGGGTACAGCGAGCTGGAGATCAGCCAAAAACGCAGCATGCTGGAAAACGTGATGCTGACCGACTCGGTAGAGGCACACAAGGCGCGCCTGCATCAAGCCGGGTTCGAGCATGCCGAAGTGTGGTTCCAATGCTTCAACTTCGGTTCGCTGATCGCCCTGAAAGCGGGGGATGCGCAATGATCGAGTTCGGTGATTTCTATCAGCGCATCGCCAAAAGCCCCCTAAGCCATTGGCTGGACACCCTGCCTGCGCAGCTCAGCGCCTGGCAACGCGAATCGCTGCACGGCAAATTCAAGCAGTGGTTCAACTCGGTGGAACATTTGCCGACGCTGACCCCAACCCGCCTCGATCTGCTGCACGGCGTACGCGCCGAGATGGAGCCTGCCCTGTCGCCGGGCCAGCTCGAGGGCATCGAGAAAATGCTGCGCACCCTGATGCCATGGCGTAAAGGGCCGTTCTCGCTGTATGGCATCGATATCGATACCGAATGGCATTCCGACTGGAAGTGGGATCGCGTGCTGCCGCACATTTCTCCGCTGGCCGGCCGCACCATTCTCGACGTCGGCTGCGGCAGCGGCTATCACCTGTGGCGCATGATCGGCGCCGGCGCACACTTTGCCGTCGGCATCGATCCGATGCAGCTGTTCCTGTGCCAGTTCGAAGCAGTGCGCAAGCTGTTGGGTGGCGATCAGCGCGCCCACCTGCTGCCGCTCGGCATCGAGCAGTTGCCGGATCTGGCGGCGTTCGACACCGTGTTCTCAATGGGGGTGCTATATCACCGCCGCTCGCCGCTCGATCATCTCTATCAGCTGAAAAATCAGCTGGTGGCTGAAGGGGAGCTGGTGCTGGAAACGCTGGTGGTGGAAGGCGATCGCCACCAGGTGCTGGTGCCGGGCGATCGTTATGCACAGATGCGCAACGTGTATTTCATTCCTTCCGCCGAAGCGCTGAAATGCTGGCTGGAGAAGTGCGGTTTCGTCGACGTGAAGATCGCCGATATGTGCGTCACCAGCCTCGAAGAGCAGCGCCGCACCGACTGGATGACCAGCGAGTCACTGGCCGAATTCCTCGATCCGAACGATCGCAGCAAAACGATCGAAGGCTATCCGGCGCCCCTGCGCGCCGTGCTGACCGCCAAAAAACCCTAGCGTTCGCTAATCGGGCCGGCCTGCGCCGGCCCGAATTTACCCGTTGTCGACATCGACAATCCGCAGCTCATACACCATGGTCGCGTTCGGCGGGATCTGCGGCGCATAGCCCGTTTCTCCGTACGCCAACGCCGGCGGCACCACCATTGTCAGAGAGCCATGATTTTTCAGATGGCCGATCGCCTCGCGGAACAACGGCGGATAGGCAGAGAGTGGCTGTGACATCACCTTCCCACTGCGATCCATATCCTGAATCACGCTGCCGTCGGTTAAGCTCTCTTTCACCACAATGTCTACCCGTGCGTTTTCCTTAATGGCTTCATCACCCACATAATCGATGCGATACCAGAAACCGGCAGGCGACTTCTGCGTGCCTTTCTTCTTTTTAAACTCGGTGACGAACGCCTCGCCCTTGCTGGTCTGCACCTTCGCCGCCTGGTTTCTGGCGTCGTTCACCGCTTTTTCCGACTCCGACAGCGCGCGGGTCAACTGTGCATCGCTTAGTTGGTAATGGCCGTTGAAGGTATCGATCACGCCCGCCAGCAGCAGGGTTTTATCGGGATTGATGCCCCAATTTTTACGCTCCGCCAGCATCGTTTGAATATCGCGTCCCAAAGCGACACCGGCAGCATAGCTCTGCTGTTCCGGCTTTTTCTTGAGCGCCTGCGCATCCGGCAGCCATTTGGCCCGCAATCTCAGCCCGCTCAGCTCGTCTTGCAAAGCTTGCTGCGCCTGATGGGCGGCCGCCAGCTCCGTTGCCGTTTTATCCACCTGCAGTGTCGCTTTATCCCGCTGCTGCGCAGCCTGCGCGCTTTCCGCCGTTACCACCGCCAAACGTTGTTCCAACGCTTTAGCTTGTTCGGTTTGCGTCTTGTTTTTTTCCTGCAGCTGCGCCAGCTGCTGCTGCAGTTCACCCGTCGCCTTGACGGCTTCAGCCTTTTGCTGCGCCAGCGCCGTCTTCAGGCTTTTCTCTTGCTGTTCGGCCTGTTGGCGTTGATCATCACGCTCTTTCTGCAGCTGCGCCAGCTGCTGCTGAAGTTCACCCGCCGCCTTGGCGGCTTCGGCCTTTTGCTGCGCCAGCGCCGTCTTTAGGCTTTTCTCTTGCTGCTCGGCCTGTTGGCGTTGACCATCACGCTCTTTCTGCAGCTGCGCCAGCTGCTGCTGAAGCTCACCCGCCGCCTTGGCGGCTTCGGCCTTTTGCTGCGCCAGCGCCGTCCTCAGGCTTTTCTCTTGCTGCTCAGCCTGTTGGCGTTGACCATCACGCTCTTTCTGCAGCTGCGCCAGCTGCTGCTGAAGTTCACCCGTCGCCTTGGCGGCTTCGGCCTTTTGCTGCGCCAGCGCCGTCTTCAGGCTTTTCTCTTGCTGCCCACCCTGCTGCCGTTGGCCCTCCTGCTCTTTTTGCAGCTGCGCCAGCTGCTGCTGCAGTTCGCCCGTCAGCCTGGCAGCCTCGGCCTTCTGCTGTTCCAGCTCAGCGGCGGCCGCTTTTTTATCCTGCTCATAACGCTGGCGCGCTTTATCGTTGGTGGTCTGGGCCGCCGCCAGTTTCTCCTGCCAAGCCTTATCCGCCTGTTCAGGCAACGCCGCCAGCCGTTGTTCCAGCAAGGCAATGCGCCGGTCGCGCTCCTCGGTTTTCTGCTTTTGCCGCGCTAACGCCGCCTGCGCTTCGGCGATCTGCGCCTGAGCCTTGCGCTCCTGCGGCGTCAGGTTCAGCGCCTGTCGTACGCCGCTGGCGAAGTCGCTCAACGCGCTCAAATCAGGCGCCGGTGTCGGTTTATCGGCAGCGGTCAGGGACGACGCAACCCGCAACGCGGTCAACTCCTGTTGCAGGGATTGAAGAGCGGCTTGCTGTTGCTCCAGGCGAGTCTCTTTCTCGCGCAGTGTCTTTTGCAACTGAGCCAGTTGCTTTCTCTGTGAGCTCGTTTCACGAGCTTGAACCGGCCGGGACGCCGGCTTTTGGCTTTCCTGGGATGGGGTAACCACGGTCTCGGCTGCCGGCGCGTCCTGCCGCTGGTAACGCTCGGCAAACTGCAATAATGCCGGCACGTCGTCATCCGCCCCGGCCACCGCCGGCGCAAACGCCAGCGGTATCATCAGGCTCAGCAAGGCCTTTCTTGCTCGAGGGGTCATTGGGCGCGTTCTCCACGCTCAGCCAGGCCGGTCATCATGGCAGAACTGATGTCCGCGCAAAGACGGCTGGTGCGATAACGATACAGGGCGTCGACGGTTTCCTGCGTGCCCGTGTTGACCCGCTGACGTACCCCGGCATACTGCGCGGCACCGCCCATCAAGGTATCGAATTCGCGTTTGAATTTTTGGTATTTTTCGTTATCCATACCGCGCATGGCATCCAACTCGCGCTGGCATTGCTGCATGCGCTCGGCCTCACGCTGCCGTTTGTCTTGTTCCGCAATTTCTTCTGCGCTGGGCGGCTGGCTTAATGTAGAAACAGGTCGCTTGGCGGTCTGGCAGCCGGTCAGGGCCAACGTCAGTAAAAGCGCCGCGCTCAAACAGTGTGCCGTTCGGGTCATTATCGTTATCTCCTTGTTTAGTCCGCCGTTAACGCGCCCTGCGGCTGCGCCGACGGCTCTCCTCAATTGATGCTGTGATGTTCCGGCCATAAGGCAGGCGATGAACAGGTAAAAATACCGGCGCGGTGACGAGCGGCAGAACGCAAACCATTCACCACGGCAATACATACCAAAAAATCATTTAATATTATGATATTTAAAGTATTTTAACTCACAAACTTATCAGCAGGGCATGGCGATCGCAAGAAGAGATGGGGCCGCCGACCGAATAACAGCGTTGAAACGGTGCTGCGTCTTGACAAGGTACCAGGCCAACGCATGCTCCAATTGCCGCGGCCTGAACTTCACGCTGTATCAGCACCCAGCAAACTTCATCGACTTTTTGAAACGTCCATCCTGATTGAGAATCGTGTTGCCAACCAACAGGAGAAATTTCATGAACAATATGATTAGTGTTAATAACATCAGTGAATTGCGTAATCTGACGCCAGTTACAGATGACCAGATTGTCTTTTTAGTTTCTCACACCCCCGGACATTTCACCGGCGGCGGCGAATTCTATTATGCGAAAACGGATACAACCAGTGCGGACAATAACGGTACCGTGGTGGTTACAACGGGAGGAGCCCGCTGGAAACGACTGGATCAGAAACTGACTTTCGATCACTTCGGCGCTGATCCTAGTGGCACTTCCACCTCTGACGCAGCAATCAGCGCGACATTAAACTATGCCGCGAGTTTAAAAAACAAAGTGGTCTATGCTTCGGAAAATGCTCAATATCTGCTGACCAGCACTCAACCTATCAACGTCGCTAATGGCATCACAGTCAGAGGATCCCGCCGCGGTCTTGCTCAAGGCCCTGCAAGTCTTACAAACAATGGCCCTAATCGGGCAGGCCTTGCGGACGATAGTGCTTTCATCATCAAAAAGCCGGCAGGTGCGGTTTGTTTCGCCTGCGATAAGAACGTTGTCTTTGATGGTTGGTCGTTCCTCTATCCAGATCAGAAATATACTGCCACCCAGCCGGAGGCGTTTGTTCCATACGGGGCCACCATTACCGCAACCGGCGCTCTGTCAGTCGCCAACTGCCGTTATGTAGGCGCCTATGATTTTGTTGAAGCTCGTGGAGAAGCCAACAACTTTGAGAATATCTACGGTTGGGCAGTACGCTGCGACTACAGGGTTTATGAAAGCAGGGACATCAACAGATTTACCAATGTTCACGTCAATGCCAACGTCGTGCGCCCGACAGAAAACGCGGTGACTGCCTCTATCGCTGTAACCGGTTCTTGTGCTTTCAATCTCGATCGCCACGACAATACGTTTATGGTGAATGTGTTCTCTTATGGCAAAAAGATCTTTATCAAAACTACAACACAAGGAACCTCCTATTTAGGCGGCCTTAGCCTGAGCAATTTCATGGCTGACAGAAATGGTACCGGAATTGATATCGACTCGGATTCCTCCGCCAATATTCAAATCGCCAACGGTTCTTATATTAATGACTATGGTGATACCGTTGGGGGCTTCCTGGTATTAAGAAAGTCTACTGGCCAATCAAATATCACCCCAGTGCAAATCAGCAATGTTAACTTCGCTACCGCTAATGGACCGAAGGGTTCACTCTCTCCTCAGGCCGTTCGCTTCGAAGCGAACGGCGGGTATCAACTTTCATTCAGCAACACCGTCATGCCAATGTGGACGAACGGCAGTCTGAACAATGAAGCGGGTTACAACATTCTTAGAGGCACACTGAGCATTGCGCAACGCAGCTACCAGCTACATGCGGCTCCGCTAAATTGTTTGACGAACAGCAATATGATCGCCATCGGTGCTGACAAACAGCCTGTAGGCTGGTTTATTGACGGAAATCTGACGGCGGATAGCAATATCCTGACCGCCAATGGAGATAACCCGGCTTATAAAGGTTTAGGTCAACGTATTCATCGGAGCATGGGACTGAGAACATTCTGGGCCATCGCATCCTCTATCGGCGATCAATCTACCGCGCAAGCTTCGACTGGCATTTGGGCCCGCTCGTTCAACGATAACTATACCGACACTGTCGAGAGCAATGAAGCTATTCCCTGGATACGCATCGGCAACCTTTACTACGCGCGTTTTGTCATGAACAACAATCGCACTATCCACGATATCCTGATCAATCCCGGAAATGGCAATAATGCGGTGCGCGTTTTAAACTGCGGCATTACTCCGGGCGAAGTCTTCAACTTCTCGCCCGATGCACAGCACTAATCATCCACATGACTAGTCCTGGCATAGGTTGACACTTTTATGCCTGTAAAACGCCTGATGCACCGCATCGGGCGTTTTATATTTTAGCGACTGGTGTAGTGGCACAGTGAATTTGGCCACCTGATTAAAGGTGATATTCTCACCTCAACATAAAATAGGTGACTTAATGAACAAGAGAACTAAGCGTACTTTTACCCCTGAGTTCAGGCTGGAATGTGCACAGCTGATCGTTGATAAGGGCTACTCATATCGACAAGCCAGTGAAGCGGTTAATGTTGGTTCTACCACGCTTGAATCTTGGGTACGCCAGCTCAGACGAGAGCGCCAGTTCGCTGTACCGGAGCCAGACCGGGTATGGTGCGGAGATATTACTTATATCTGGGCAGGAAATCGCTGGTGCTATCTGGCGGTCGTAATGGATCTTTTTGCCCGCAGAGTTATCGGCTGGAGTCTGTCAGCGAATGCCGATACAGCACTGATAAGCAACGCTCTGCGGATGGCATATGAGACGCGTAGCCAACCGCGTGATGTCATGTTCCATAGCGATCAGGGAAGCCAGTGTACAGGCCTGAAATATCAGCAACTTCTCTGGCGTTACAGAATAAAGCAAAGCGTCAGTCGGCGGGGAAACTGCTGGGATAACAGCCCGATGGAACGCTTCTTCCGCAGCCTGAAAACAGAATGGGTACCAGCGAATGGCTACGTGGGCAAAGACGAAGCCCGGCGGCAAATCAATCGCTATATATTGAATTACTACAATAGCGTCAGACCACATCATTATAACGGTGGACTGACGCCAGAAGAATCAGAGAACAGATACCGTTCTTACTGTAAAACCGTGGCCAATATTACTTGACCACTACATTTCGCCTTTTTCAACCTGCTCAACAACAGCAATTTTAAAAGACAAAGGATAGTCGCGTTGTGTGCGTTTAAACTCGGCCATTATCACGTTCTCCGGATTTAAGTCGAAAACGTGTCAACGCTATTCAGGACGGGTCAAAGACATAAAAAAAGCCCCGGCAAAACGCCGGGGCCTGGTACTTGCGCGATCGCCGAGAGCTCAGTGACACGCAAAGGGGTCTTACGGCCCGGAAACCGGTTTTCAAACGCGGTTAGCTGCGTGATTATGCGCTTTGCGCCAGGGGATCAACCAAGGCCAGCGCGTTTTTCATCGCCTCCACCATTTCGCCATCCACGCAATAATGGCTAAATTCGTCAAACTCGTTATCGGAGCACATGGTGACGCCCGCCTTGCGGTAACGCATGGTCGACGGTACCAGATGGCCGGAAGAGCTGTGCAGTTCATGCAGACCGATGTCGACAAACTTGTGCAGATTGCTGAGGCGCACGCCGGCACCCGCCATGATCACCGGGCCGTGACTGGCCTGGCGCAAATCTCGCAGCAGCGGCAGGCCCAGTTCGGCGCTCTGCTGTTGGCCGGAGGTTAGAATGCGCGCTACGCCCAGCTCGGTCAGTTGTTCCAACGCCACCATCGGGTTCTGGCACATGTCGAACGCGCGATGGAACGTCACCGCCATGCCCTCGCACAGCTTCATCACTTCGCGCATGCGCGGCAGATCGATGTGCCCTTCTTCGTCCAGCATGCCGACCACTACGCCGGGGAACCCCATCTCGCGGATCTGGCGGAGATCCTGTTTGATCACCTCGAAATCCACCGCGCCGTAGCAGAAATCGCCACCGCGAGGACGAACGATCGGATGCACCGGGATCGCCACCCGCTCGCGCGCCAGACGCAGCGTGCCATAGCTCGGCGTCAATCCCCCCTCGCTCTGGCTGGCGCACAACTCGATACGATCGGCGCCTGCCCGTTCGGCCGTCAGCGCGCAGTCGACGCTAAAGCAACAAACTTCCAGTTTTATCATTGTCACCCCCAGATAACGGCCAACATACGGCGGCAATTGTTCATTTCTTCATTTCTCACGTAGGCTCATGCTTAGGCATAAACCGGCTCAGGGTTGTAACTATGGCATTCAATTTTGATCAATGGGTAGACCGCAGTCACAGTGACAGCGTTAAGTGGGATAAATATCGCGACCGCGACATTATTCCGCTTTGGGTCGCCGACAGCGATTTCACCTCACCGCCGGCGGTGATCGAAGCCTTGCAGCGTCGCGTGGCGCACGGCGTATTCGGCTACACTCACCCATCCACTGATCTTATTGAGGTTTTTACCCGCCGCATGGTAGAGCGCTACGGCTGGCACATCAAGCCTGAATGGATCATTTTCCTGCCTGGGCTGGTGTGCGGCCTGAACCTGTGCGTGCGAGCCTGCACCGAAGAACACCAGAGCACGCTGGCCCCCGCTCCCATTTATCCGCCGTTCCGCAAAGCGGCCAAATTCGCCGGGCGTAAGCACCTCTCGGTGCCGCTAACGGCGGTAGGCCAACGCTGGGTGTTGGACTTCCCCGTGATGCGTGATCGGCTTAGCGGCAACGAGAAGCTTCTGTTGCTGTGCAACCCGCAGAATCCCGGTGGCACCGTTTATCGCCGGGATGAGCTGTTGCAGCACCATCAGTTCGCTCGCGAGCACGATTTAATCGTCTGTTCCGATGAAATCCACTGCGAGCTGCTGCTTGAACCCGGCGTGCGGCATACCCCTTTCGCTACCCTGAATGACGATGCGGCCCAACGCAGCGTGACGCTGATGTCGCCGTCAAAAACGTTTAATCTTGCCGGGCTGGGCGCTTCACTGGCGATCGTTCCCAACGAAGCGCTGCGACAAAGGCTGAAACGCGCGCGCAGCGGCATCGTGCCAGAGGTCAATCTGCTGGCGCTGGTGGCAGCGCAGGCGGCTTATCAATACGGGCAGCCCTGGCTGGACGAGCAGCTGATTTATCTACGTGCCAATCGCGATCGGCTGACCGAGCGCATCAACGCCATGCCGGGGTTGACGGTTTTGCCAATCGAAGCCACCTACCTGGCGTGGATCGATTGCAGCGCTTTACCGGTGGACAACCCGCATCAGTTCTTCGAACGCGCGGGCGTAGGATTAAGCGCCGGTTTGGATTTCGGCGATCGGCGCTTTGTGCGGCTTAACTTTGGTTGCCGGTGGGCCCTGCTCGATGAAGCGCTCGATCGCATGGCGCGAGCCTGTGCGGCACTGCCCGGCTAACCTTGTTCGCTGGCGACGATATCTCGAATGGAATAAGGATGAAACTTTATCGTCACCGTTCCGTCGGTGATGGCCAGCGTCGGGTTCGGTAGCCGCTCGCCCTCGCCTTTTGGCGAGCTTTGCTTCAGTTTGATCCCCGGGGCCAGCAGCGCTTCATCGGCAAGGTAGCTCAACGCCCGGGCGTGCAGCGTCTGCGGATCGCCACTGAGCACTAATTCGACGTGTTCCCAACCTTCGTGCGGATAGCGTTTCTCCCCGGGATACGGCAGCTCGACGCAGTCTATCTGCCACGGCCCCACGGCCAGCGGCTGCGACAAATCGAACAGACAGATAGGTCGCCCGTTGATCGTCGACTCGGACAGCAGTGTCCCGCACTGCATCAGCCCCTGGCGCCAGCGTTCGGCAGTGGCGTTCTGATGACAGCGCAGAGAGATGTGATCGGCGGTAAACGCGGCCAGATCAAGCCGCAATTTGGCGGCAAATTGATGCAATGCCTGCTCGAAACGCGGCAGGTCGAGCACCAGGTCGTCCAGCTCGGCAATGGCCTGCAAGGGGGTGGTCATAGAAACCTCAAAACAACGGAACGCATGTGAAACGCCGTAATTTACACGGTGGCGACAGCGCTCGCCAGCATTGCGAGGTTTTTCAGCAGCCGTTCAGAATGATTTTTGGTTGCGGACCGGGAGAATAAAAACCAGCTTTTTATTAAGATGACAGCTTATTAAATCAACAGATAAATAAAAAATAAGAATTTTCGCAATCCATTATACCTTTTCTTCATGACGCTATGATTTAAGTTATTTTGCACAAAACCCTCTGCAGCCCATTGGCCAATCCGATTGAATAGTCTGGTTTAATCAACCCTGGCCCACTTATCAAACCCACACAAAAAGCAATCACAACCCATTGTAAAAGAAGAAAATAAACAAAATTAATTGATGAAAAACTAAGGATTATCTTAATTTAACCCCGAACAATTGATTCACCAAGATAACTCGGCTACTTTGGAGGAAATTTAAATTCGAGATGATCATTATGTTATTGCTGACGATATCCTTGGTGTTGATAATTATCGCCGTATACGCCATCTACCGTCATTTCAAATCACGCAGCGGCAACACGCTGGATGCCGGTCGCCGCAATAAAAAGCGCTAGCTTTGCAACTCTCCCCTTCGTACATTCTGTCAGGTCATTCTGCTTTCACCTTCCGGCCATCAACGCGCCGCACCCGACAACAGTTTCATCGCTGCGGCCGAGCCAACTGCTGACGGGCTCCGTCAGATCGGTTACAATTGCAGGCTGTTTTGTGGAAGGCACCGCACCAGTCGTGCACCGGTGCCTGCCACCGTTGAATCCCACAGGGGTTGGCTTCAGCCCCTCGTTCGTCATTAAGGTAACCCGGTGAATATTCAGGTTCTTCTTTCAGATAAAGTCAGCCAGGCGCTGATCGCCGCTGGCGCGCCAGCCGATTGCGAAGCGCAGGTCCGCCCATCCGCCAAGGCGCAGTTTGGTGATTACCAGGCCAATGGCGTGATGTCCGTCGCCAAAAAGCTGGGCATGCCACCCCGTCAACTGGCGGAAAAAGTGGTGCAACTGCTGGATCTCGGCGACGTCGCCGCTAAAGTGGAAATCGCCGGCCCCGGCTTTATCAACATTTTCCTGAACAGCGACTGGGTCGCGCGCCAGGCCGATCGAGTGCTAAACGCACCGAAACTGGGCATCGCACCGGTTGAGCCGCAAACTATCGTTATCGACTACTCCGCGCCGAACGTGGCGAAAGAGATGCACGTCGGCCACCTGCGCTCCACCATCATCGGCGACGCCGCGGCACGTACCCAGGAGTTTCTGGGCCATAAAGTGATCCGCGCCAACCACGTCGGCGACTGGGGCACCCAGTTCGGCATGCTGATTGCCTACCTGGAAAAAATGCAGAATGAAAACGCCAGCGACATGGGCCTGTCCGATCTAGAACAGTTCTACCGCGAAGCCAAGAAGCATTACGACGAAGATGCCGAGTTCGCCGAACGCGCGCGCGCTTACGTCGTGAAGCTGCAGGGCGGCGATCAGTACTGTCTGAAAATGTGGCGCAAGCTGGTCGACATCACCATGGCGCAAAACCAGCTGACCTATAACCGCCTGAACGTCACGCTGACCGAAGACGACGTGATGGGCGAAAGCCTGTATAACGCGATGCTGCCGGGCATCGTCGCCGACCTGAAAGCCAAAGGGCTGGCGGTGGAAAGCGAAGGCGCTACCGTGGTGTTCCTCGATGAATACCAGAACAAGGACGGCGATCCGATGGGCGTCATCATCCAGAAAAAGGATGGCGGCTACCTCTACACCACCACCGACATCGCCTGCGCCAAGTATCGCTACGAAACCCTGGGTGCCAATCGCGTCCTGTATTACATCGACTCCCGTCAGCATCAGCACCTGATGCAGGCCTGGACCATCGTGCGCAAGGCCGGTTACGTGCCGGAGTCCGTCTCGCTGGAACACCACATGTTCGGCATGATGCTGGGCAAAGACGGCAAGCCGTTCAAAACCCGCTCGGGCGGTACGGTGAAGCTCTCCGACCTACTGGATGAGGCCATCGAACGCGCCGAACAGCTGATCGCCGGCAAAAACCCTGATATGCCGGAAGACGAAATGAAAACCGTGGCCCGCGTGGTCGGCATCGGCGCGGTGAAATACGCCGATCTGTCGAAAAGCCGCACCACCGACTATGTCTTCGACTGGGATAACATGCTGGCCTTCGAAGGCAATACCGCGCCTTATATGCAATACGCCTATACCCGTGTGGCATCGGTATTCAAACGCGCCGGCATCGACGAAACCAGCCTGACGCTGCCGCTGACGCTGACCGAAGAGCGCGAAATTGCGCTGGCCACCCGCCTGCTGCAGTTCGAAGAAGTGCTCACCACCGTCGCGCGTGAAGGCACGCCTCACGTCATGTGCAGCTACCTGTACGATCTGGCCGGCCTGTTCTCCGGTTTCTACGAGCACTGCCAGATCCTGAACGCCGACAGCGAAGAAGTGCGTCAGAGCCGCCTGAAGCTGGCGCTGCTGACCTCAAAAACGCTGAAAACTGGTCTGGATACGCTGGGCATCGAAACCGTCGAACGCATGTAAACTGCGCCGCCCAGAAAGCAAAAAGGTCGCCCAGGCGACCTTTTTTTACGCTTGCCTTTGGCTCAGGCGACCCGGCGAGCAAAATCGCGCGGGCGGAAGCCCAACCCGGCCAGCACGCCAAAGTACGCCACCACACCGGCCACCACCACCGCAGCCAAGCGCAGCAAACGCTCCAGCATGTTGCCCTGATCCCAGGCAGGCATCAGCCACATCGCGCCAATCAACACGGCCGACATCACCAGCACGGCGATCACCAGCTTGGTGAGGAACAGCGCCCACCCCGGCTGCGGCTGGAAAATCTTCTGCTTGCGCAGTTGCCAATACAGCAGCGAGGCGTTCAGACATGCCGCCAAACCGATCGACAGCGCCAGGCCGGCATGCTTCAGCGGGCCAATAAACGCCAGGTTCATCACCTGCGTCATAATCAGCGTAATGATGGCGATCTTGACCGGCGTTTTGATGTCCTGCCGCGAATAGAAGCCCGGCGCCAGCACTTTAACCACGATCAGCCCCATCAGCCCTACCGAGTAAGCCACCAGCGCACGCTGCGTCATCGCCGCGTCAAAGGCGCTGAATTTGCCATACTGGAACAGCGAAACGGTCAGCGGCTTGGCCAAAATGCCGAGCGCAATGGCGCTCGGCAACGCCAGCAGGAAGCACAGGCGCAGCCCCCAATCCATCAGGCGCGAATACTCGTCGTGGTTGCCGCTCGCGAAGCTTTTGGCCAGCGACGGCAGCAGGATGGTGCCCAAGGCCACGCCCAGCACGCCGGAAGGAAACTCCATCAGGCGGTCGGCGTAGTACATCCAGGACACCGAGCCGGACACCAGGAACGAAGCGAAAATGGTGTTGATGATCAGCGAGATTTGGCTGACCGACACCCCGAGGATCGCCGGCCCCATCTGGCGCATCACGCGCCAGACCCCGGCATCGCCCAGCTTGAGGCGCGGCAATACCAGCATGCCGATCTTGCGCAGGTGCGGCAGCTGATACCCCAGCTGCAGCACGCCGCCCACCACCACCGCCCAGGCCAGCGCCAGCACCGGCGGATTGAAATACGGGGCCGCGAACAGCGCGAAGCCGATCATGCTGACGTTAAGCAGCGTTGGCGCAAAGGCCGGGATCGAGAAGCGGTTCCAGGTATTGAGGATCGCCCCCACCAGCGACGCCAGTGAGATCAACAGAATATAGGGGAATGTGATGCGCAACAGCGCCGACGTCAGGGCAAACTTGTCGGGCGTATCGGTAAAGCCCGGCGCAGTGATATAGATCACCCAGGGCGCGGCCAGCATCCCCAGCACCGTCACCACCGCCAGCACCAGCGTCAACAGCCCGGAGACATAGGCGATAAAAGTGCGCGTCGCTTCTTCACCCTGCTGGCTCTTGTATTCGGCCAGGATCGGCACGAAGGCCTGCGAAAATGCCCCTTCGGCAAAGATACGGCGTAACAGATTAGGGAGTTTGAACGCCACGAAGAAGGCGTCCGTTGCCATGCCGGCCCCGAACACGCGCGCGACGATTGCATCACGGGCAAAGCCCAACACCCGCGAAAACATCGTCATCGAGCTGACGGCAGCCAAGGATTTGAGTAGGTTCATGTGGTTGTCTGATAGGTACCGTAAATATCAACGCCTGCAACAGCAGGCGTCAGTGAAACAATCGGCTCAGTTTACGCATCCGGAAAAGAATAGCTACCGCCATATGTTACATAGAGTTATCCCGCAGCAAACGCTCGACCACCCGCTGGGCGACCAGCGCCTGTTCGCCGCCGGTTTCCGGCGCGCTCTGGTTGGCGACGGCGCTGAGGAAATGCCGCACCGCCCCGTCGAAGCCGCGTTGCACCAGCGTGCTTTGCCAGCCCGGCACCGGCTGTTCCAACTCGCCCTGCGCATCTTCACGCCGCCAGTGGCGCATGTCGGTCAACTGATACAGCGCACCGTCGGTCACCGCCTGCACGCTTTCACGCTGGCTGCCGCCCCGGCGATGCATGCTGGTCGTCACCTGCGTGTCGCCGCAGGCGAAGTGGTGTTCGGCATACAGCATTTCACCGGCGGCGTTGGCCTGCAAACGGCCGCTCAGCAGTTGCTCGTGCCCGCCCGCCAGCCACAGCGCGGTGTCCACCACGTGCAGATAGTCATCCAACAGGGTAAAACGCAGATCGTGCGGGCCGACGCTGTCCGTCCGATGCTTGTCCATACGAATGGAAGCCGGCTGGTTCATTTGCTGTTTGAGCTGCCGGTAAAGCGGCGCGAAACGGCGGTTGAACCCCACCATCAGCGTTTTGCCTCGCCGCTCGGCCAACTCGAGCAACTGCTCGCCCTGCTCCAGCGTTTCCGCCAGCGGCTTATCGACGTAAACGTGCACGCCGCGGTTCAGCAGCTCGCCTATCACGGAAAAATGGCTGGCGGTGCTGCTGTGGACAAAAACCGCGTCGCACTGTTCGGCCAGGCTGTCCAGACGGGAGAAACAGGCCATGCGGTAGCTGTTGCACAGCGGCTGCGCTTTTTGCTGATTGGGCGAAAAACCGCCCACCAGCGTCCAATCCGCCGCCTGGCCGAGGATTGGCAGGTAAGCCTTCTGCGCAATACTGCCCAATCCCACCACGCCCACACGCAATTTAGTCATTCGCTTCCCTCGCCAACAGATGTTGCACCAGCCGTTTCAATTCCGATACTTCGTTTTCCAATGCGCTGACCCTGGCGCTCAGGTCGCCGTCGACCTCAGACTCAAGCGCCGCCGGCACTTCATCAATCTGGCCGCTGAACAGATGCATGAACCGGCTTTCGCGTTTGCCCGGCTCACGCGCCAGGCGCACCACGAACGGGCCATCTTCGCGCGTAGCCAGCTGCTGCAGCACCTGTTCGACCTCGCTGACATCGTTGAACTCGTGCATCCGGTTGGTGCGGGTGCGCAGCTCGCCCGGCGTTTGCGCGCCGCGCAGCAATAAGGTGGCGATCACCGCCAGTTCGGCGGGCGAGAGTTTCAGTTGGCCGAACTCGGAGTTGCAAAACCGCTGTTCATACTTGACTACCCGGTTGCCGAACCCGCTGAGGGTGCGCAGGAAATGTTTGCGCAGCAACAGATCGAGCAGTTGCTGCACTTCACTTTCGCTAAGATCCATTACCGGCTCGCGGTTGGTTTTTTGGTTGCACGCCAGGGTAATGGCGTTAAGCGAAAGCGGGTATTGGTCCGGGGTCGTGACCTGTTTTTCCAACAGGCAGCCGATGACCCGCGCCTCTTTGGCGTTCAATTCATATTTCATCGTTTGGCCTCAACGTGGGGGTAACCACTCTTTATTGGTGTATGCCGTCAAAACGTGGTCTTGCCACTTGCCGTCGATCAGCAGGTAATCCTTGGCGTAACCTTCACGTTCGAATCCCAGACGCGTCAGCAGTGCGCCGCTGCGCTGGTTGTGAGGCATATAGTTGGCCATGATGCGGTGCATGCGCTGTTGGCGCAGCATATAGCGGATAGCGGACTGCAAGGCTTCGAACATCAGCCCTTGCCCCTGCCATTTCTCCCCCAGCGAATAACCGAGGAAACAGGCGTGAAACGAACCGCGCAGCACGTTGCTGAAGTTCGCCACGCCGCGCACTTCCTGCTCTTCCGGATCGAGCAGGATAAAATAGTAGGCGCTGCCCTGCTTTTGCATTTCGGTGATCATGCCCAGGCGCGCCTGCCAGCCGGAAGGATAACAGTGGCTTTCGTCGCGCACCGGCTCCCAGGGTTTGAGAAAGGTCCGGTTCTCAGCATAATAATCCGCCAGGCGATAGGCATCCCGTTCATGCACTAAACGGACCACCATCCGGTCGGTTGTAAGACGTACTTTTGGCGATGCAGAGCGATAGCCGAACATCATTTCCCCCGCAGTCAAAACGGTTCGATAAGAAGTATTTATTAGGAAGCCGAGCGGCTCATTATCCTGTGCCGATCTTTTGCCATGGTTTTATTTTGCCAATAGCGCCGCAGAACTGCGCTTCCCTGCATTCAATATAACCGTAGCCCGCCCCCGAGGTAAAATCCCGGCCGCTCAGTAAATCGCCGAATACGCGTTTTACGGCGTTTTTCCGCCAATTTTGCAGCTCAGGTAACACCTTGACGATAAAAAAATATTATCTATGCCGCCCCTGTCGCCGTACGGGAATTGGGTAGAGAATGGAACGGCTATCTCCCCTTCTTTCTTAATTGCTCATGGTGAAGCATGTCTCTGGTGTCGCAAGCGCGCAGCTTGGGTAAATATTTTCTGTTGCTCGATAACCTGCTGGTGGTGTTAGGCTTCTTTGTCGTCTTTCCGCTTATTTCGATCCGCTTCGTCGATCAGCTGGGCTGGGCGGCGCTGATCGTCGGCATCGCGCTGGGTTTGCGCCAGCTGTTGCAACAAGGGCTCGGCATCTTTGGCGGCGCCATTGCCGATCGTTTCGGCGCCAAGCCGATGATCGTCACCGGCATGTTGCTGCGCGCCGCCGGGTTCGCCACCATGGCGATGGCCGATGAGCCCTGGATCCTGTGGTTCTCCTGCGCGCTTTCCGCCCTCGGCGGCACGTTATTCGATCCGCCGCGCACCGCTTTGGTGATCAAACTGACCCGTCCGCACGAGCGCGGCCGCTTTTTCTCGCTGCTAATGATGCAGGACAGCGCCGGCGCGGTGGTCGGCGCGCTGATCGGCAGTTGGCTGCTGCAGTACGACTTTCACTTTGTCTGCTGGGTCGGGGCGGCGATCTTCGTGCTGGCTGCCGGTTGGAATGCCTGGTTACTGCCGGCTTATCGCATCTCCACCGTACGCGTGCCGATGAAAGAAGGCCTGTTGCGGGTTCTGCGCGATCGCCGCTTCCTCACCTATGTCCTGACGCTGACCGGTTACTACATGCTGGCGGTGCAGGTGATGCTGATGATGCCTATCGTGGTCAACGAAATTGCCGGTTCACCGGCGGCGGTGAAATGGATGTACGCGATCGAAGCGGCGCTGTCGCTGTCGCTGCTCTATCCGTTGGCGCGTTGGGGTGAAAAACACTTCCGGCTTGAACAGCGCCTGATGGCGGGTCTGCTGCTGATGACGCTCAGCCTGCTGCCGATCGGTCTCGCCACCAGCCTGCAGGGGGTCTTCACGCTGATCTGCTGCTTCTATCTGGGCTCGATCATCGCCGAGCCGGCGCGCGAAACGCTGAGCGCTTCGCTGGCCGATCCGCGTGCGCGCGGCAGCTACATGGGCTTCAGCCGCCTCGGTTTGGCGCTGGGCGGCGCATTGGGCTATACCGGCGGCGGCTGGATGTACGATACCGGACGGGCGATGAATATGCCGGAACTGCCCTGGTTGCTGCTCGGGGCCGTCGGTTTTGCCACGCTGCTGGCGCTGTACTGGCAATTCAGCCCGCGGGGCAACGCGTCGATGATGCTGCGCGGCGGTTAACGCCATAGAAATCCGGCCGAATCGGCAACAGCTGCTATCCTGTTAGTAAAAACCCCACAGGAGCCCGTCGGCATGATTGAAGAAGCGAAGTTACCGCAACTGCTCGAACATATGATACTGAACCTGCGCATGATTTATGCGCGCTCCACCCTGGTGGAAAAAGCGCTGGCCCACATCATCGCCGGCGACAGCGCGCTGAAAAGCGATATCATCAAACAGCTGCAGGTCGTCTCCGCCGCCAACGAGCGCGATCAGGTCGATCTGGAACAGGCCCGCATTCACCTGATCGATGTGCTCAATTCGGTACCGGCCAAGAAATAACGCCCCTCGCCCGCGCCTGTTGCGCGGGCAATGTCGCAATAACGCACCATCCAACACACGCGCTTCAAGACAGCCTCGGTAAGCTGTGGTAACTATTGCTGTTAAAACCTGACAACCCGGAGCAAGCATGAAACTGTTCATTTACGATCATTGCCCCTTCTGCGTTAAAGCCCGTATGATTTTCGGCCTGAAGCGCCAGCCGATTCGGCTGGTCACCTTGCTCAACGACGACGAGACGACCCCATTCAACCTGATTGGCACAAAAATGGTGCCAATCCTGATCAAAGACGACGGCGAAGCGATGCCGGAAAGCCTGGATATCGTGCGCTATGTCGATAGCCTGGACGGCAAGCCGGTGCTGACCGGTAGCACCAACCCGGCCATTGCCGAGTGGCTGCAGCGGGTCGGCAGTTACAGCGCCAAATTGCTGCTGCCGCGTATTGCGCATGCCGATTTCGAAGAGTTCGCCACCGACAGCGCCCGCCGTTACTTTATCGATAAAAAACAGGCGGCTATCGGTGATTTTGCCGAACATCTCGCCAACAGTGCCGATCTGATCGCCGAACTGGAAGCCGACCTGCAAGCGCTGTCGCCGCTGATCGTCTCCGCCGACGCGGTAAACGGCGAGCTGTCCGAGGACGACATTCACCTGTTCCCGCTGTTGCGCTCGTTATCGATCGTCGCCGGGGTTGCGCTGCCGGACAACGTGGAAGCCTACCGCAACCGCATGGCGCAGCGCAGCGAGGTGCCGTTGCTGCTGGATATGGAACAATAACGTTCGAGAATGACAAATAAGGACATGGCGTACTGATGTTGAAAATGGTGCTCGCCACCGCTCGCGACCGGGCGCGGCTGAAGGAAATAACCTCCGTTCTGATTCGTTATGGTCTGCAAGACGTTCTGCGCCTGCTGGGCCTGGGAGCCTTGTTGCGCGGCGCCCGCGGTGAATCTGCCCCGCAGGATGCACAAACCCTGCCTGAGCGGCTGCGCGAAGCGCTCGAAGCGCTGGGCCCCACCTTCGTCAAATTCGGTCAGATCCTGGCCACGCGCTCTGATCTCCTGGATCCGGCCTGGACCGACGAACTGGATCGCCTGCACAGCCAGGCGGCGGTGTTGCCATGGGAAACGCTGGCGCCGCAAATCATCGCCGATCTGGGGGGCGAGCCGGAACAGCGGTTTGCCGAATTCGATCGCACGCCGCTGGCCGCGGCGTCGATGGCGCAAATCTACCGCGCACGCTTGCACAGCGGCGAGCAAGTGGTGGTAAAAGTGCTGCGGCCCGGTCTGGCGAAAACCATCCACGCCGATCTGCGGCTGCTGGCCTCGCTGGCGGAGACCGTGGAGCAGCAGAGCCCGGCGCTGGCGCGCTATCGGCCGCGGCAGATGGTCCGAGCGTTGGCAACGGCGCTCAATCACGAGCTGGACTTGACCCACGAAGGGCATAACTGCGACCGCGTTGCCGGGATGTTCGCGCGTCAACCCGACGTGGTGGTGCCAAAAATCTATTGGCAATACTCTTCTCCCCGCCTGTTAGTGCAGGAATACTTGCCCGGCACCGCGCCGGAAAGCCCTGAACAGCTGGCGGCGGCAGGCTTTGACGGCCCACTACTGGCGCAACGCGGCGCCCGCGCCTTTATGAGCATGGTGCTGGAGCATCGGCTGTATCACGCCGATCCGCACCCCGGCAACGTCATGGCACTGAGCGGTGACCGCGTCGGTTTTATCGACTTCGGCATGGTGGGCCAGCTGTCCGAGCGGCGGCGCAACCAGTTGCTCCTGCTGCTGCAGGCCATCGCCGATCGCCAGTCCGAAGGCATCGTCAACACGCTGATCGCCTGGTCGGACAGCGAACCGTTGGACCTGATGGATCTGGAGTTGGCGGCACAAAACTTTCTCGACAAACAGGCCGCCACCACCCTGACGCTAGGTAAAGCCTTGACCGACCTGCTGGTGATGGCGCGCGAACACCAGCTGGCGCTGCCGCCCGATCTGGTGCTACTGTTCAAGGCATTAATCACCGCCGACGGCGTGCTGCATCGTCTGGATCCAAACTTCGACATCGTGGCCACGCTCAAGCCGATGCTGCAACAAACGGTGCTGCAGCGCTACGCCCCCGACGCCGTGCGCCAGCGGCTGTTGGCCTTGGGCGGGGAAACGCTCGATGCCGGAGAAGAGCTGCCGCAAACGCTGCGGCTATTGGTTCGCCGCCTAAAACGCGGGCGGCTCAATGCCGATATCAACGTCAGTAACCTCGGCCAGCTGAGCAAAGCGCTGGAACGCGCCGCCGTCACCCTGGCCATCGCCATCGTCACCGCCGCTTTTGCCCTGGGGCTGGCGCCTTATCTGATGCATTCGTCGCTGCGACTGTGGGGCATTCCGCTGTTCCCGCTGTTGGGGGGCGCAGCCTGCCTGGCCGGCGTGATTCTCTTGGCGCTGCGGCTGCGGCGCTGACGCTTTCGGCGTTATCCGATAGGTCTTGCCCGCTTTTGCGCGCACTATCCTCTGCACATCGCCACCTGCCGTTTTCACGCGCAGGCGGAACGTTTATAATGATTAATCAATTATCTGCAGCACTTTTCGCCAGCAGTCGCAATGAGGCATTAATGAAGAAGATCCTGATGGGCGCAGCCGCCCTGCTGTTCGCCGGCGTATTGGCCGGTTGCAATCAACTGACCCAATACACCCTGAGCGAGCAGGAAGTGAATGATTACCTGCAGAAACACAATGATTATCAAAAGCAGATCGGCGTGCCCGGCCTGGTGGACGCCAACATCGTGCTGACGCAGCTGCAAAGCCAGATCGGCCGCAGCGAGCCGGGTAAAGTCACCCTTTCCGGCGACGCCAAGGTCAACATCACGTCGATTCTCGGCCCGCAGGCGGCGGACCTGAAGCTGACGCTGAAAGCACAGCCGGTTTACGACCGTGCACAGGGCGCCATTTACCTGAAGGATATGGAGTTGACCGATTACAGCGTGCAGCCGGAAAAAATGCAGACGGTAATGAAAGCGCTGACGCCATACCTGAACCAGTCGCTAAAATCTTACTTCGACCAAAAGCCGGCTTATGTGCTGAATCCTGACAACAGCAAAACCGAAGCGCTGGCGAAAAAACTGGCGAAGGGATTGGAAGTGAAACCGGGTGAGTTGGTGATCCCGTTTAGCGACTGACCGAGCTTTGATGTATCAAGCCCGCCGATCGGCGGGCTTTTTATTGCGGGAAAGTATTACTGCGGCGCGCTGTAGGCAATCTCGCCGGTGTTGCAGTTGAGCGTCACGTTGTAGGTTTTATCCATCTTGGTACCCCGCACCGTCAGCGGCACCTGCCACACCTGATCCTTGCCGGTGATGGCATCCGGGCTGACCCAGGCGATCGGGGTTGCGGTGCCCAGCAGCTTTTTGTCCGCCTCCCAGCGCGTGATGCGGTTCTGCAAGAAATCACGCTTGACCTGAGCGGCAATATCCGCCGGCTGCAGACCGGCACACTGCCCCACCTTGGCGGTGCGTTGCTCTTGATCCTGCGCCCACACCGCAGTCGATGCTCCCATCATGGCCAACAAGGCGATAGCCAAACCCGTTTTTTTCATATGTCCTCCCGTTGTGATTAGCGCTATCCGGGCGCCCATCCCTGGCTCACAACAGGGTTTCGGCAAAGAGTTACCGTTTGACGAACTCGATGACAAACAGCGCATCCAGGCCCGGATAGATTTCCTTGATCACCTGCTTCAGCTCGCTCAGCGACATGTTCTCCTGCTGTGCGTGGCGTTCGGTCAGCGCATCCAGGCGCACCGGCGTTACCGACAGCACTTCGATAAAGCAGAAAAATACGCCGTCTTCATTGCGGCTTACGCGCAATACCTCGCCCGGTTCGAAGTGCGACTCACTGGCATCCCGAATGGTGATGGTTTTGCGCCCGGCCAGAATGTCTTGCTCAAAGCGGCTGAAGAAAGTTATTTCACGGCTCATTTTAGATCCTTTTTCATCACAACACCGCAACATAAGTCATTATGCCGCTTGCTTTTCTGACGCAGATCCCTCTTTTGAGTTAGAGACCGTTTTTTTCGCTTTCGCTTCCGTCGGTTTTTTGCCGGTTTCCGCCGGTGATGCGCCGCGCAGAATCAGACCCAGTGCGTCCTTATTCTCTGCCAGGAAGAAGCTCAGCCCTTCGCGCTGTTCGTCGTCCAGGTTCAGCGGCGCCTGTTGCAGCCACTCTCCGAGGTTATCCGCCAAATCCAGCATTTTGTCGTAGGCGTCGGCTTCTTTCTTGCTCGCGAAAGTCATTTTTTCCTCACCGTTTCTCACCACCACATATTTAACTTCAACCGCCATGTGTGCGTCCTCAAATACTCAAATAACTGTAATTATATACAGTATAAATAGATAGCGGCGGGAAGGCAAACCGCCACCCGCCTTCGGCTTATTTCAGCAGCCGCACCTTGCAGCTCTTGCCTTTGATTTTGCCCTGTTGCAGCTGCTGCAGCGCCTTGCGCGCGCTGGCTTTACGGATCGCGACGTAGGCATGCACCGGGAACATGTCGATCTTGCCCACTTCCGCCGCCGTCAGCCCGGCATCGCCGGTCAGCGCGCCAAGGATATCGCCGGGGCGGATCTTCGCCTTACGGCCGCCGTCGATGCACAGCGTCACCATCTCCGCCTCCAGCGAACCGTTGGCGGCCCCGCTCAGCTCGGACACCGGCGCCCAGGCAATGGTCATCTGCAGGTAGTCTTCAATCGCGTGCGCCCGCGCCATTTCCTGCGGCGTGCACAGGCTGATCGCCAGCCCGCTCATGCCGGCGCGGCCGGTACGACCGATACGGTGCACATGCACTTCAGGATCGAACGCCAGTTCGTAGTTAACCACCAGCTCCAGCTCTTTGATATCCAGCCCGCGAGCGGCGACGTCGGTCGCTACCAACACCCGGCAACTGCGGTTGGCAAAACGCACCAACACCTGGTCGCGGTCGCGCTGCTCCAGATCGCCATGCAGCGCCAGTGCGCTGATACCGCGGGCCTCCAGGGCCTCAAGCACCGTTTGGCAATCGCGTTTGGTATTGCAGAACACCACGCAGGACGCGGGTTGATGATAACGAATGGCCGACACCAGCAGCGCCGGCCGCTGATCGCGCGTGGTCTCATAGAAACGTTGTTCGATGGCGGTCTGCGCTTCGTCATCGTCCACTTCGACGCTCAGCGGCTGACGCTGAACGCGCTCGCTGATGCGTTCGATACCCGCCGGGTAGGTAGCGGAAAACAGCAGCGTCTGACGCTGCGGCGGCGTGTAGCTGATCACATCGTCGATGTCGTCGGCGAAGCCCATGTCCAGCATACGGTCGGCCTCATCCAGCACCAGCACCTTCAGCTCGTCCAGCAGCAGCGTTTTCTTGCGCAGGTGTTCCTGGATGCGGCCCGGCGTTCCCACCACGATATGCGGCGCGTGCACCAGCGAATCGAGCTGTGGCCCCATCGGTTGGCCGCCGCACAGCGTCAGGATTTTGATGTTCTGCGTGAAGCGCGCCAGGCGGCGCAGTTCTTTGCTCACCTGATCGGCCAGCTCGCGGGTGGGACAGAGCACCAGCGCCTGCGTGGCAACCTGAGCAACGACGATGTTATTCAGCAAACCAATGCCGAACGCCGCCGTTTTACCGCTACCGGTTTTCGCCTTGGCGCGCACGTCTCGCCCTTGCAGGATGGCGGGCAACGCGGCGGCCTGCACCGGCGTCATTTTGGCGTACCCCAGTTCGTTGAGGTTGGCCAACTGTTCGGCTGGCAGAGGCAGGGAAGAAAAAGAAACTGTGCTCACGGCGATAACTCTTATATGACGAATGGAATGGCGGCGCGCCCGCAGGCTGGCGCCGAATCAGCGGTAAATGATAACAGAGATGGGCGGCGTTACGGGCAGCGGGCATAAAAAAACCCGCCGGCGGCGGGTTTCTTGGCGGCTCAGTCGTTAAATAGCAACGACGTTGGCTGCGGCTGGGCCACGTTGGCTGTCCTGGATGGAGAACTCAACCTGCTGGCCTTCAGCCAGGGTCTTGAAACCATCGCTAACGATAGCGGAAAAATGAACGAAAACGTCTTTAGAGCCGTCGGCAGGCGTGATGAAGCCGAAACCTTTGCTTTCGTTGAACCATTTAACGTGACCAGTGATCTTGCTCATTTGTGTTTCCTTTACTTGATAAACCTGCCTTGACGGCACGAGACGCGAAAACCTTGTGATAAGTAGGCCTTCTTTCGCCGTCGGTTATTAACGCATAATCCCTCATACAGGGCAAATATTTCTGCTTGTTATGAAAACAGTCAGTTAGCAACAAACTTGGCGCTGCGGCTGTGCACGCAATCGTTTTCGTATATACTGCCCGCCGATCATCAATCCGCTTACTTTCACCGATCCAGGTACGAAACTATGTTAACGATTGGAACCGCCCTGCGCCCTTCCGCCACCCGCGTTATGTTGCTCGGCTCCGGGGAGCTGGGTAAAGAAGTCGCCATTGAATGCCAGCGCCTTGGTCTGGAAGTGATCGCCGTCGATCGCTATCCCGACGCCCCCGCCATGCATGTGGCGCACCGCAGCCACGTCATCAATATGCTGGACGGTGACGCGCTGAAAGCCGTTATCGAACAAGAGCGGCCGGACTATATCGTTCCCGAAATCGAAGCAATCGCCACCGCTATGCTGGTCGAGCTTGAACGCCAGGGCCACCGCGTAGTGCCCTGCGCCGAAGCCACCCGCCTGACGATGAACCGTGAAGGCATCCGCCGCCTGGCGGCGGAAGAGCTTGGCCTGCCCACCTCCAGCTACCGCTTTGCCGACAGCGAGGCGACTTTCCGGCAGGCGGTCGAACACATCGGCTACCCGTGCATCGTCAAACCGGTGATGAGTTCTTCCGGCAAGGGGCAAAGCCTGATCCGCACGCCTGAACAACTGCAAAGCGCCTGGGATTACGCCCAACAGGGCGGCCGCGCCGGCGGCGGCCGGGTGATCGTCGAAGGGCTGGTAAGATTCGATTTTGAAATTACGTTGCTGACCATCAGCGCCGTGGACGGCGTGCACTTCTGCGAGCCGATCGGCCATCGTCAGGAGGATGGGGACTATCGCGAATCCTGGCAGCCGCAACTGATGTCGGCGACGGCGCTGAGCCGGGCCCAGGCTATCGCGGAGAAAGTGGTGAAAGCCCTGGGCGGTTTCGGGCTGTTCGGCGTGGAGCTGTTCGTCTGTGGCGACGAAGTGATCTTCAGCGAGGTGTCACCGCGCCCGCACGATACCGGCATGGTCACGTTGATTTCACAGGATCTGTCTGAGTTCGCCCTGCACGTTCGCGCTTTTCTCGGGTTGCCGATCGGCGCCATCCGCCAGTTCGGCCCTTCCGCTTCGGCAGTGATCCTGCCGCAGCTCACCAGCAGCGATGTGCGTTTCAGCGGATTGGAAAATGCGCTGAGCGGGCACAATCAGCTGCGCCTGTTCGGCAAACCGGAGATCGCCGGGCAACGTCGTCTGGGCGTAGCGCTGGCGACGGCGAGCACGACGGAACAGGCGGTGGAGCTGGCGAAACAAGCCGCCGCCGCCGTGGCGGTCAACGGCTGAAACTGACGGGGCCGCTTGCGCGGCCCCGATAACATCAATAGTCTTCGTCTTCTTCAGCATCGTCATTCCGCGACGCCTCCGGTGCGGCATCATGCTGCTCGTCTTCATCATCCTCATCGAACAGTACCGCAACCTGAGCGCCCTGATGCTTCTCACGAATTTCCTGCGCAACGCGAGCAATGGCTTCGCCGCTGCTCATGCCCTGCTCCATCAGTTGATGGATGCGATCCGCCGCTTCCTGCTGCTCCGCGTGACTCAGTAATGGCATACCTGCATGCATGTGTCGTTCTCTCCGGCAAAAGGGAGAAGGAGTATACGCGCTAACGCGGCGGATCCCAACGCCTTGTGTCTCAGGCCGGTTGCGAACAGCCATTATCGCCGCGCCACTGCTTCAGGCGATGCCGCCACAGCATGACATGCCACCCCTGCTTCACGCCGCGCGCATTAGCGAACATCGCTCTGTCGATGCCGCGCTGATAGAACTCTTCGGTAATCTGATTCTGGGCGACCGGATCCGGCTCACGGCGAATGCTGTGGCAAATGCCCAACGCTTCACGGGTGATTTGCCAATGGAAAGCCGGACGAATGGCAATGCTGCCTGCATAGCGCCGGTTGAGCCGCTCCAGCATTTCGACGATTTTCATATAGTGGCGTTGATAATCCACGTTTGCTTTTCCGGTGCGACGACGATTACTGATCGACTTGTCGTGTACCCGTTGACGGTACAGCGGCGTGCTTAAATATTTGACCCGTTGGGCATTAAACATGACCTCAGTCGTCCAGGGAATATCCTGATGATGTAATCCCGGTTCAAAATAAAGCCGATGCCGGCGGATAAAATCGAGGCGATATATTGCCAACCATACAACGTGAATAAATTTTCTCGATTTCAATGCACGTTCGAACCACTGTACGCCGGCGATAACGTCGGTGGTCTGTAAACGTGCCTCGGGAAAAATCGGCTGTAATTCGTCTTCACTGGCGAAATAGCGCTCGCCATTGCATTGCATCACGTCTAATTGGTGGAGCTCCGCCTGCTCCAGCAGCGTGGAATACATGTCCGGCGCCAGCAGATCGTCGGCATCGGGAAACGCCACGTATTTTCCCCGGGCCACGGCGAGCCCGGCATTACGCGCGTTAGAAACGCCGGCGTTGGCCTGATCGATGACCCGAATATGCGGATGCGCCGCCGCGTAACGGTGCGCGGTCTCTCCTGAACCGTCGGTAGAACCATCGTTGACGATGATCACCTCCAGGCGTTGTTCGCGTTGGGCCAGCAACGAAGCCAGGAAAGGCTCTAATAATTCTCCCGCATTGTGCATCGGGACGATGACGCTCAGCATTAACGACATAGGCAGCTCTTCAATGATAATGTAACAAAATAATAATTTTATTTTTTTTAAAAATATCAATCCATTCAGCGCCAGAGGGAATAAATAGGCCTAAGGCGCTCAGATTTCCGCAACAGGCTAAATAAGATTTATCTTGTTTTGTCTTTTCATGCTTTCAGCAAGAAAAACAGTGTCGAATCAGGCATCCATTTCACAGAGTGGCCCGCGCGACAAAACACAGACAAAACTTTCCCGCATCACCCAGTTAATAACCATGGGTAACAATAAATTGATGAAATTAACGAATCGTTTTTATATTTCTCGGGTCTTGCGCCCTCGATAAAGCAGGCTTCCAGTTTATTTGACGTTAAATTTTTAACATACCGAAGTATAATGAATGGCGCAAAAAATGCCTTATTTCAGGTTTATTGAACTGCCGTTTATGTGAACTGTGCTGCATGTCTCGCATGGCAAAACATGCATGCCGTAGCCGTCTATGGCACACTAACGCCCAGACATTGCCGTCTTCACAGCCAGGTTTTTTGACGTTCATGAGCGTAACCGCCCCAAACATAAAGTCTTTGCCCTATAGCCGCAGTGCCCTGATGACGCTTTTCGCCCCGCTTTCAGCACAGCCCTGGGCGATGTTGCTGCATTCGAGCTTTGCCGATCACTCGCATAACCGCTTCGATATTCTGGTCGCACAGCCGCGCGTTACGCTCACCACCCAGGGTGCCAGCACGAAAATCGAAAGTGACGGCGTCACTACTCACTCGAAGGAAGATCCGTTCTCCCTGCTGCAGCAGCAGTTGGCGGCGCAAGCTTGGCAGCCGGCCTTTAACCCGGATCTGCCGTTTCAGGGCGGTGCCCTGGGACTGTTCGGCTACGATCTTGGGCGCCGGGTGGAAACCTTGCCGCAGTTGGCCGAAGCCGACCTCGCGTTGCCGGACATGGCGGTGGGCATTTACGACTGGGCAGCGATCGCCGACCACCAATTGCAAACCCTGACGCTGCTCAGCTATGGCGATGTGGAGCAGCGCTGGCGCTGGCTCACTCGCCAAACCGCGCCGGCGGAGCGCCCTTTCACGCTGCGTAGCGGCTGGCATGCCAATATGACGCGGCGGCAATACGGCGAGAAGTTCCAACGTGTTCAGCACTACCTGCGCAGCGGCGACTGTTACCAGATTAATCTGGCACAGCGATTCTCCGCCGACTACCAGGGGGACGAATGGCAGGCGTTTTGCCGACTGAGCGCCTGCAACCGTGCGCCGTTCTCAGCCTTCCTGCGGTTGCCGCACAACAGCGTGCTGAGCGTCTCTCCCGAGCGCTTCCTCTGGCTGGAGCAGCAGCGTATCCAAACCCGCCCGATCAAGGGCACGCTGCCGCGGCTGGCGGACGCAGAACAAGACGCCGCACAGGCTCGCCGTTTGGCCGATTCGCCCAAGGACCGCGCTGAAAATCTGATGATCGTCGATCTGCTGCGCAACGATATCGGCCGCGTCGCCCAGCCCGGCAGCGTACGGGTGCCGGAACTGTTCGTCGTGGAGCCGTTCCCGGCGGTACATCACCTGGTGAGCACCATTACCGCCACCCTGCCGGAGCAGACCTCGGCCACCGAGCTGCTGCGCGCCTGCTTCCCCGGCGGTTCGATCACCGGCGCGCCCAAGGTGCGAGCGATGGAAATCATCGAAGAGCTGGAGCCGCAGCGTCGCAACGCCTATTGCGGCAGCATCGGTTACCTGAGCGCCTGCGGCACCATGGACACCAACATCACCATCCGCACGCTCGTCACCGAAAACGGCCGCATCCACTGCTCCGCCGGCGGCGGCATCGTGGCAGACAGCCAGGAACAGGCGGAATACCAGGAAACCTTCGACAAGGTTGGTCGTATTCTGCCGCAGCTTGGGGAGTGCTCCCTGTCGTGATCCCATCGAATTCACCGGCCTCACTGCACGCCTTTATCAGCCGTTTTCAACTGCAGTTACCGCAGGCGGCGCAGATCTCGCACAATGTGCGCCCGGCGGCGGTGCTGATCCCGATCGTTTGCCGCGCCGAGCCCACCTTGCTGTTGACCCGCCGTGCCGATTCGCTGCGCAAACATGCCGGCCAGGTGGCCTTCCCCGGCGGGAAAACCGATGCCGAAGACGGGTCGGCGATCGTCACGGCGCTGCGGGAAGCGCAGGAAGAAGTGGCGATACCGCCACACGCGGTAACCGTCCTCGGCCAAATGGCGCCGCTCGACAGCAGCACCGGATTTCAGGTCACGCCCATCGTCGGCCTCATCCCGCCGGACGTGCAGTTCCACGCCAACGAGGGCGAAGTGGCGGACGTGTTCGAGATGCCCCTGCGGGAAGCGCTGACCCTGTCGCGTTACTACCCGCTGGATATCCATCGCGCCGGCCACACGCACCGCCTTTACCTCTCCTGGTATCACAGCCAGTTTATCTGGGGGCTGACCGCCGCCATTATTCGCCGCCTGGCGCAGCAGGTCAGTATTTGACCCGCATTGCGTGATCTGACTCGCAATCTGGCATGGCCGTCGACGTCCGCTGCAGGTAAAGCGATCGAAATCACTTCATTTGATCGCTTTTTCAACTACCGTTCCGATTGAATGGTTTTAAAAAAACTGTAAACCCTCTCTTAAACCTTACGAAATACCTGTAAAATACCACCGTCCGAGATAAACCACTGTAGAAACAGGGATTAAGCCGGCGGCGTTCAGCACGGAAAGCTGGCGCGATTACCGCTAATGGAGCTTAGGCGAAAGCGGATACCCCGCTTAAGGGTTCGCCCCGGGTAATCAGCAAAAAAAGCGACACCACGGATTATTTAATTTCATGCGAAAAAGGCAGCCGAACCCGTACGGCCCTTTTACAATATCGCTGTTCCCTGCGCGGTTTTTAACCGCCGCAGCCATAACAATACGTCTCTTTAAGGAGTTTTAGCGTGATTAGCGTTTTCGACATGTTTAAGATCGGCATCGGCCCGTCCAGCTCTCATACGGTTGGACCGATGAAAGCCGGCAAACAGTTTGTCGACGATCTGGTAAATAAAGGCCTGATGCCTTCTATCACGCGTGTTGCCGTAGACGTTTACGGCTCACTCTCATTGACCGGTAAAGGTCACCATACCGATATCGCCATCATTCTCGGCCTGGCCGGCAATATGCCGGACACCGTCGATATCGATAGCATTCCGGGTTTTATTCGCGATGTAGAGCAACGTCAACGCCTGATGCTGGCCAACGGCCTGCATGAAGTCGATTTCCCGCGCGACGGCGGCATGGTCTTCCGCAGCGACAACCTGCCGCTGCATGAGAACGGCATGCAGATCCACGCCTTCGCCGGCGAGAAAGAAGTGTACAGCAAGACCTACTACTCCATCGGCGGCGGCTTCATCGTCGACGAGGAGAACTTCGGCAAGGCCGGCGAGCAAGAGCTGAAAATGCCTTATCCGTTCAACTCCGCGCGCGAAATGCTCGACCACTGCCGCGAGACCGGCCTGTCGCTGTCCGGCATGGTGATGCAGAACGAGCTGGCGCTGCACAGCAAGCAAGAGATCGACACCTACTTCGGTAACGTCTGGCAAACCATGCGTGCCTGTATCGATCGCGGTCTGAACACCGAAGGCGTGCTGCCGGGGCCGCTGCGCGTGCCGCGCCGTGCCTCCGCGCTGCGCCGCATGCTGGTGGCGTCGGACAAACTGTCCAACGATCCGATGAACGTAATCGACTGGGTCAACATGTTCGCGCTGGCGGTGAACGAAGAGAACGCCGCCGGCGGCCGCGTGGTCACCGCGCCGACCAACGGCGCCTGCGGCATCGTGCCCGCGGTGCTGGCTTACTACGATCACTTCATCGAATCCGTCAGCCCGGATATCTATATCCGCTACTTTATGGCGGCAGGCGCCATCGGCGCGCTGTACAAGATGAACGCTTCCATTTCCGGCGCCGAAGTTGGCTGCCAGGGTGAAGTCGGCGTGGCCTGCTCCATGGCGGCGGCCGGTCTGGCCGAGCTGCTGGGCGGCAGCCCTGAACAGGTGTGCGTGGCGGCGGAGATCGGCATGGAACACAACCTGGGTCTGACCTGCGACCCGGTCGCCGGCCAGGTACAGGTGCCGTGCATCGAGCGCAACGCCATCGCTTCGGTCAAGGCGATCAACGCCGCCCGCATGGCCCTGCGCCGCACCAGCGAGCCACGCGTTTCGCTGGATAAGGTGATCGAGACCATGTACGAAACCGGCAAAGACATGAACGCCAAGTACCGCGAAACGTCACGCGGCGGCCTGGCGATCAAGGTGCAATGCGACTGACAGACAACCCCGCCGCCCGGCGGGGTTTTTTATGGGTAATCAATTCATTGACCGCTTTTAGTGACAATGTCACCAGAAAATATCCTGCATTTTTCTCATCGATCGGGCGGTTAGCCTGCAAATTGGCCTTCTGTTTTACCATACTGAAATAATTTACTGAGTTACCATCAATCTTGTATAACCTCAGGCTAGAATTAGCCGAGCGCAACTTAAGGATCTATGGCCTGACTGTGACTCGGAGCTGGATTACCGAACAAGGATTTACCGGATGTTGATGACCCACCTCGCCGCGTCCCGATATCGTTACTACCGTTGGCTGCTGGCCGGAGCGGTGGGCGTGGCTATTCTGTTGGTATCGCTGTATACCCGTTACTATCAAGAGGTCAAAAGCATCGAGCAGAGCCAGCAGACGTTGGCTACCCGCACCGTCGGCAAGATCAACCAGTTGCTGACGCCGGCGCAGATGCAGGCGGAACGCAGTATGGACATGCTGGACCAACCCTGCGAAAACGTTTCATCGACCCTGCGCTTTCGCGCCGCGCAAAATCAGGCGCTACGTGCCATGTTGCTGGTGAAAAACGGTGTTATTTACTGCTCCAGCCTGTTTGGCGCCCGTCATTATCAGCTGGCCGCGGTGATGCCCACCTTCGCCGACAGCAACGCCAGGCTGGCGCTGCGCCCCTCTCTGGCGGTCAGCAAAGGCCTGCCCACGCTGGTGATGTGGACGCCATCCCCCCGTGATAAAACCAGCGGCGTGCTACACGTATTCAATATCGAGCTGCTGTCCAACTTTTTACTCGAACCGCAAGAGCCTTACGTTCAGCGAGTGGTCCTGAACGTGGACGACAGCAGCCTGGAATATGGCCGCCGCGAAATCCTGAGCCGCGACACCCTGACCAACGACCTGCGCTACACCGCCGGCTCCGCGCTGTACCCGTTCTCGATTTCACTGTTCGGCCCACAGATCGGCATGCTGGCGCTGTCCGCATTGCCGCGCCATATCCCGCTGGCGCTGTTGATCAGCCTGCTGGCGGCCTATGTGGTCTATCTGCTCACCGCCAACCGCATGAGCCTGTCTTACCACATCGGCCATGCCATCACTCATCGGGAGTTCCGCGTCTACTGTCAGCCTATCATCCACAGCGACACCGGGCGCTGCGCTGGCGTCGAGATGCTGCTGCGTTGGAAAAAGAAGCGACAAGGATGGATCTCGCCTGACGTGTTTATTCCGCTGGCCGAGCAGCATGAGCTCATCATTCCGCTCACTCGCTATCTGATGAACACCGTGACGGAAAATCTGCAGCTGTTCCCGCCACGACCGTCCTTCTACATCAGCATCAACGTCGCCGCCGAGCACTTTAAAACGCTCAACATCATCGACGATATCCGCCAGATTTGGCTGCCGGCGCACCCGATGCCCTCATTGATGCTGGAGCTGACCGAACGCACCGCGCTGTCGGCGATCCAGTATGACCAGATCCGCACGCTGAAAGACATGGGGATCATGCTGGCCATCGACGATTTCGGCACCGGCCACAGCTCGCTGAGCTACCTGAAAAACCTCAGTCCGGACGTCTTGAAGATCGATCGCGGGTTTACCGCCGCCATCGGCACCGATGCGGTCAACGCCACGGTGACCGACACCATCATTACGCTGGCGCAGCGCCTGAAGCTGAAACTGGTGGCAGAGGGGGTGGAAACGGAGGAACAGGCCGACTATCTGCGCTCACGCGAGGTCAATGCCCTGCAGGGGTATTATTTCGCCAAGCCGATGCCGATTCATGTTTTCCCGCTGTGGTTGCAGCAGTACGAATCGCGCGTCAGGAAAGCGGAAGAGGAACCGCCGGAGGCCTGAGCCCCCGGCGGGAGGGTTACGCGTGCGCCGGATCGTCCAGGGCGACGCGGGTAACGCGCACCAGTTCGATACGGTATTCGGACACCTCAACGATATCGAAACGCAGGTGGTTCAGCTCGATGGTATCTCCCGCCACCGGCATCTGCCCGTAGTGGGCCAACAGCAGCCCCGCCAGGGTGGCGTAGTCGGCGGTGGGGCTGACCAGGTCATCGCAGGCCAGCGCCTGTTCCAGCGAGTGCAGATCGGTTCCGCCCTTCACCAGCCAGCCGTCGCCTTCCGCCACGATGTCCGGCGTTTCGTCCTCGTCCGGGAATTCACCGGCAATCGCTTCCAGCACGTCCAGCGGCGTCACCAGCCCCTGCACGACGCCGAACTCATTGGTGACCACCACCAGACGCCCTTTGGCGCGACGCAGCACCGCCAGCAGCTTGATGACGTCCATGGTTTCCGGCACCACGATCGGCGGCGTGCGGGCGGCGAACTCGGCGATGTCTTCACCCTGCTCCAGCGCCACCAGCAGATCCTTGGCGCGTACCACGCCGACGATCTCATCCACCGAATCACGACACACCGGGAACAGGCTGTGTGGCGTATCCAGCAGCTGTGCGCGTACCTCCTCGCGGGAGCGCTCGCAGTCGACCCAGGAAATGTCGGTGCGCGGCGTCATCACGCTGCGCAATGAACGCGAGGCCAGCGTCAACACGCCGCTGATCATATAGCGCTCTTCCGCCGCAAAGGTTTCATCCCTCGGCAAGGCGACCGCATCGTCCGTCTGCTGTGTACGCTGCTGCCCCATCAGGCGCATGATCGCTTCCGCGGTGCGCTCGCGCATCGGGCGACGCGCTTGATGCTTGATGAAGTTGCGACGCGCGATCTGGTTGAACAATTCAATCAGGATCGAGAAGCCGATAGCCGCATACAGGTAGCCTTTAGGAATGTGCAAACCGAAGCCTTCGGCGATCAGGCTAAGGCCAATCATCAACAGGAAACTCAGGCACAGCACCACGATGGTCGGGTGCGCGTTGACGAAGTTGGTCAACGGCTTCGACGCCAACAGCATCACCGCCATCGCGATCACCACCGCCGCCATCATCACCGGCAGATCGTTCACCATACCCACGGCGGTAATCACCGCATCGAGCGAAAACACCGCGTCAAGGATCACGATCTGCACCACCACCGCCCAGAACTTGGCGTAACCGCGGTTGGCGCCGTCCTGGTGCGTCTGCCCTTCCAGCCGTTCGTGCAGCTCCATGGTCGCCTTGAACAACAGGAACACCCCGCCGAACAGCAGGATCAAATCGCGGCCGGAGAAGCTGAAATCGCCGACGCTGAACAGCGGCGTAGTCAGGGTTACCATCCAGGAGATCACCGACAGCAGGCCCAAACGCATCAGCAACGCCAGCGACAGGCCAATGATGCGCGCCTTATCGCGCTGCTTCGGCGGCAGCTTGTCGGCCAAAATGGCGATGAACACCAGGTTGTCGATGCCCAGCACGATTTCCAGCACCACCAGCGTAAGCAACCCCGCCCAAATAGAGGGGTCCATTAAAAATTCCATATCAGACTCCAGAGAAAAGTGGGAATGCGCGCACGCCGCTCAGACGTGACGATGCCGCCGCTGCATGGGCGCAGTCGACAATAGCAAAGTGACGGGATGGGGTTACCGGGAGATGGCCGAATGGCCGAACAGCATATGCAACGCCAGCAGGTGGCGGGTGAAACCTGGTAAAACAGTAACTTCGGTGACAGTCCATAGGGAGGGCTGAGGCCCTTCACTCCTTAGTGATGAAAGAGGAAATTACTGTATCAGGATTTTTCTGGGGGACAAAGCGGCTTTTTCAACGGCGGTTTAGCATGGCGCCGCGCCGTATCATCTGCGACAGCTAAGATTTATCCGAGCATTCAATAACGGAGCAGCGTCACAAAAAATATTTTTTCACTCACTAAAATAAATGTCGCGTTCGTGAAGCATCACGCACAGGCATTTGAAACTGCGTGAGAAATGTTAGGCGTGCGTTTCTTTTTTTCTACCATAATGTATCTGAACCGCGGAAGTGACTGCCAAGACGGCGCGGAGAAACGACACAAACCGCGCCTGGAGTTCAACGAGGAGGTAGCGAGTGGCAATAGCTATTATCATCGGCACACACGGGGCTGCAGCGGAACAACTGCTGAAAACGGCGGAGATGCTATTGGGCGAGCAGGACAACGTCGCCTTTATAGACTTCGTTCCCGGTGAGAATGCCGAAACGTTAATCGTCAAGTACAACGAAAAAATCAGTGGGTTGGATACCAGCGGCGGCGTGCTGTTCCTGGTGGATACCTGGGGCGGCAGCCCGTTCAACGCCGCCAGCCGCATTGCGGTCGACAAAGAAAACTATGAGGTCGTCACCGGGGTCAACATTCCGATGCTGGTGGAAACCTTCATGGCGCGGGACGACAACCCCGCCTTCGATGAACTGGTGGCGCTGGCGTTGGAAACCGGCCGCGAAGGCGTGAAAGCGCTGAAAAAACCGCAGGAAGAACCCGCAAAACCCGCAGCACCCGTCGCCAAAGCCGCTGCCCCTCAGGCGCCGCTGGGGCCGAACGACCACATGAAAATCGGCCTGGCGCGCATCGATGACCGTTTGATTCACGGCCAGGTCGCCACCCGCTGGACCAAAGAAACCAACGTCAGCCGCATTATCGTCGTCAGCGATGAAGTCGCCGCCGACCATGTGCGCAAAACCCTGCTGACCCAGGTCGCCCCGCCGGGCGTCACCGCTCACGTGGTGGACGTGGCGAAGGCGATCCGCGTTTGGAACAACCCGAAGTACGCCAACGACCGCGTAATGCTGCTGTTTACCAACCCGACCGACGTCTTGCGTCTGGTGGAAGGCGGCGTGGATATTCAATCCGTCAATATCGGCGGCATGGCGTTCCGCCAGGGGAAAACCCAGGTGAACAACGCCGTTTCCGTCGATGAAAAAGATATCGAAGCGTTTAAGAAACTGAACGATCGCGGTATCGAGCTGGAGGTGCGTAAGGTCTCGTCCGACAGCCGGCTAAAAATGATGGACCTGATTAACAAACTCAATTAGTGGCGCCAGCCGCTGATTATTTTACTCAGAGCTTTTTGGTCATAGGAGAAGTGCAATGGAGATCACCACTCTTCAGATTGTGCTGATATTTATCGTTGCCTGTATCGCCGGGATGGGTTCCGTCCTCGACGAGTTTCAGTTCCACCGTCCGCTGGTCGCCTGTACCCTGATCGGCTTCATTCTCGGCGATATGAAAACCGGCATCATTATCGGCGGTACGCTGGAAATGATCGCCCTGGGCTGGATGAACATCGGTGCGGCTGTCGCGCCGGATGCCGCCCTGGCGTCCATCATCTCGACCATTCTGGTCATCGCCGGCGGGCAAAGCGTCGGCGCCGGTATCGCCCTGGCCATTCCGCTGGCGGCGGCCGGCCAGGTGTTGACCATCATCGTACGTACCCTCACCGTGGCCTTCCAGCACGCGGCGGACAGCGCGGCGGAGCGCGGCAGCCTGCGGGCCATCACCTGGATCCACATCGGTGCCCTGCTGCTGCAGGCGATGCGTATCGCCATTCCGGCGGTCATCGTCGCCATCTCGGTTGGCACCGCCGGGGTACACGCCCTGCTCAACTCGATCCCGGAAGTGGTCACCAGCGGACTGAACATCGCCGGCGGCATGATCGTGGTGGTCGGTTACGCGATGGTGATTAACATGATGCGCGCCGGCTACCTGATGCCGTTCTTCTACCTCGGTTTCGTGACCGCCGCCTTCACCAACTTCAACCTGGTGGCGCTCGGCGTCATCGGCGTGGTGATGGCCGTGCTGTATATCCAGCTCAGCCCGAAATACAACAAGTCTCAGGTTGTCCAGGCCGGCCCGGCTAATGCAAACGATCTTGATAACGAACTCGACTAGGAATAGGTGAGAGAAATGGTTGATACAACTGCTCAAAAGAAACTCACGCCGGCCGATATTCGCGGCGTATTCCTGCGCTCCAACCTGTTCCAGGGGTCGTGGAACTTCGAGCGCATGCAGGCGCTGGGTTTTTGCTTCTCGATGGTACCGGTGATCCGTCGCCTGTATCCGGAAAACAATGACGATCGCAAACAGGCGATCAAGCGCCACCTCGAGTTCTTCAACACCCACCCTTACGTGGCGGCGCCGGTGCTCGGCGTGACCATGGCGATGGAAGAGCAACGCGCCAACGGCGCGCCGATCGACGACGGTGCGATCAACGGCATCAAGGTCGGTCTGATGGGGCCATTGGCGGGCGTCGGTGACCCGATTTTCTGGGGCACCGTGCGGCCGGTGTTCGCCGCGCTCGGCGCCGGCATCGCCATGAGTGGCAGCCTGCTCGGGCCGATCCTGTTCTTCGTGCTGTTCAACCTGGTGCGCCTGCTGACCCGCTACTACGGCGTGGCCTACGGTTACCGTAAAGGGGTGGATATCGTCAACGACATGGGCGGCGGCTTCCTGCAAAAACTGACGGAAGGGGCGTCTATTCTCGGCCTGTTTGTTATGGGCGCCTTGGTCAACAAGTGGACGCACGTGAATATCCCGCTGGTGGTGTCCAAGATCACCGACCAGACCGGGCATACCAACGTCACCACGGTGCAGACCATCCTCGACCAGCTGATGCCGGGCCTGGTACCGCTGCTGCTGACCTTCGCCTGTATGTGGCTGCTGCGCAAAAAAGTCAATGCGCTGTGGATCATCATTGGCTTCTTCGTCATCGGTATCTTTGGCTATTGGATTGGCCTGCTGGGCCTGTAATCGTTCGAATCGGCCGGGGGGCAACCCCCGGCTTTTTTATGTGTGGAGCAAGAGATGTCACTGACCGACGCCGTACTGATGCTGTTTATCGCCCTGCTGTTGCTGTATTCGCTGTACGACGAATTCGGCATGGACCTGCTGAAAGGTAAAACGCGGCTGAAAGTGGCGCTCAAACGCCGTCATCGCCTCGATAGCCTGATTTTCGTCGGCCTGATCGCCATTCTGATTTACCGCAACGTCACCACCAACGGTGCGGTATTAACCACCTATTTGCTTATTTCTTTGGCGCTGCTCGCGATCTATATCTCTTATATTCGCGCTCCCAAGATGGTGTTTAAAGCGCACGGATTTTTCTTCGCCAATGAGTTTGTCGAATATAACCGCATTAAAGCCATGAATTTATCGGAGGATGGCATTCTGGCCGTCGACCTGGAACAGCGCCGGCTGTTGGTTCAGGTGACGCACCTGGATGACCTGGAGAAGATTTACCACTTTTTCATTGATAATCAATAGATAAAGAAAAGCTCATTTTACTTTCGCTCAAACCTTGCGCTGCTTGTGGATAATTAATCGGCAGCGCCATTTTTACTCTGACTATTATTTCCGCAACATTGTTACCCACGTCTACATTATATTCCCGCATGAACTTAGATTAATGAAAACGAGTCTCAATTAAGAGCGAACATGACTCCAGAATAAAGTTGTCGATGGCAGAAATAATATGGTATGGTTGCGCCGTCATTGGGGAGTAGCCGGTTTCTGGAGAATAAAACGACAGAAACGCCCGTATCAACATACTCGTTTCGCCGTATGAAACGTGGTGCGGGCAGCCAGGTAAGGTTGGCGAGACCATAGACACGTAACTCCGTCGTTTGGTTGGGGGTGGGTTACGTGTATATGGAGCCACCCGGCCGAGGCTATTTCACATGAACCTTTCAGCAACACTCATTCTCGCTTTTGGCATGTCCATGGATGCTTTCGCCGCTTCGATCGGCAAAGGTGCCAGCCTGCATCAACCCCGTTTCCGCGAAGCGATCCGCACCGGCCTGATCTTCGGCGTGGTCGAAGCGATCACCCCGCTCATCGGTTGGGCCATCGGTCTGTTCGCCAGCCAATACATCATGGAATGGGACCACTGGGTCGCCTTCTCTCTGCTGTTCATTCTCGGCATGCGCATGATCGTCGAAGGGGTGCGCAACAGGCCCGATGAGGAAGAGAAGGTCAAACGCCACGGCTTCTGGATCTTGGTGGCCACCGCTATCGCCACCAGCCTCGACGCGATGGCTATCGGCGTCGGCCTGGCCTTCCTGCAGGTGAATATCGTGCATACCGCCATGGCCATCGGCTGCGCCACCATGATCATGGCGACGCTGGGCATGATGATTGGCCGCTTTATCGGCCCGCTGCTGGGCAAACGCGCCGAGATCCTCGGCGGCGTGGTGCTGATCGGTATCGGCGTCAACATTCTGCTGGAGCACCTCGGCTACCTGGCCTGAGGCGCTCACTCTGCAAAAAAACCTGCCGCGGCAGGTTTTTTTGTTTCTGGGCTCAGTGCGCCTGTTAAGCGCGGCGTCGGTACAGCGCCAGCGCGAAATCCGTTTCGCACACGAACTCGCCGCCATCCGCCAACCGCTGCTGCACCTCCGGCGTAGCACGCCAGGCGAACGGTGTCATCTGCAGCAGGTTGGCGGCCTGCGCGCCCGGCAGGGTCATCGTATAGGCCAACGCCTCTTTACGCTCGCACTCGAAACCGTCGAACTGTTCGTCCTGCTCGGCATGCAGCTGCACCTGCTGGTAGACCTGCTCTTTCAGCTGGTACAGATGACGCGGGCCCGGAGAAACCGTCACCACCACACCGCCCGGCTTCACCACCCGCGCCAGCTCCTCTGCCTTGCAAGGCGCATAAATGCGCAAGACCGCATCCAGCGCCGCGTCGGCGAACGGCAGACGGTGGCTGGAGGCGACGCAGAACGAGACCGCAGGATAACGTTTGGCGGCGTAGCGGATCGCTACCTTGGCGACGTCCAGCCCATAGACCGCCATATTGCGCGCCTGCGCCAGCCGTGCGGCCACGGCGGCGGTGTAATACCCTTCCCCACAGCCTATGTCCAACAACGCGCCTGCATCGGCCGCCAGTGCCAAATCCAGCCACTCGGCCACCTGCTGCTGCAGCGGTTGATAATAACCGCCGTCGAGAAACGCGCGCCGTGCCTGCATCATTTCCGCGCTGTCTCCCGGCTGCTTCGATCGTTTGTGCTGCACCGGCAGCAGATTGACGTAGCCTTCTTTGGCTTGATCGAACTGATGATTGCCGTCGCAACGCCAGTGTTGCGATGAAAAATGCAGCGGTTGATGACACAGAGGGCATTGATAAGACATGAAATGGGCTTCCAGAAAGACAGGGCGCGGCTAGTCTAAAGAAGGCGTCGGCTCGATGCAAGGCGCATCCCCGCTCGCTTTCGCCGCCAACAACGCCTGGTCAAGCGGGGAAAAAGCTGGCTACACTGAGAGTCTGTTTTCTCACGCAGGTGAAAATAACTTATGAGCGATCGTTCCGCGCTGCTCGATGCGGTGCCCCACATTCAGCACGGCTTCGGCAGCAAACTCGCGCTGCTGCCCGGGCATCTGCTGCCCTACAGCGCCACGCTACCGGAAAAGAAGCAGGTGCACGGCATCCGTATCGTCGACGTGCTGCAACCGGCGCAGGCGTGCGGCGAGGCCGATGGTTTCTATACCCGCCAGCCCGGCATTCTGCTCAGCGTACTGACGGCGGACTGTCTGCCGGTGCTGTTCAGCCGCCGCGACGGGGGCGCCATCGCCGCGGTTCATGCCGGCTGGCGCGGGCTACTGGACGGCATTCTGGAACAGATGGCAGCGCGCATTCGCCAGGACGGCGACACCGCCGATTGGGTGGCCTCTATCGGCCCTGCCGCCGGCCCGTGCTGCTACGAAGTCGATGAAGCGCTGGTGGAAAATTTTAAACAGCGCCTGCCGCTGCCCGCCACGCTGATCAGCCCACATTACCGGCATCTGGATCTGGCCGCGATTGCCGAATACAAGCTGGCGGCGCTCGGCTTCGCCGCCGTTGACCGCGCAGGCAGCTGCACCATCTGCACGCCGGACGTCGACCCACAGCGGCCACAGCGCTTCAAATACACCAGCTATCGCCGCAACAGCCACCGGCGCGCGCAGGATCCGACGCATCCGGGGATCAAAGGCCGCAACCAGTACGCCGGCATCATCATCGCCGCCGGATGACGGAAACGAAAAAGCCCGCTCGAAGGCGGGCTTTTTGTACAGCTGACGCTGATTAGATAGCAGTAACGTTTACTGCAGATGGGCCTTTCTGGCCATCTTGGATTTCGAACTCAACGTTCTGGCCTTCAGCCAGGGTTTTGAAGCCGTTACCCTGGATTGCAGAGAAGTGTACGAACACGTCTTTGCTGCCGTCAGCCGGGGTGATGAAACCGAAACCTTTAGACTCGTTGAACCACTTAACTTGACCTTTGATCTTTGCCATCTTGAGTATTTCCTTTGGATTGTTTAAACCGCCCGAGGGCGTTACATAGACAAACTAGAGTCGTTACTGCTTGAGGCACTAAGATAAGGATCGGCAGAGAAGCGGTATTCAACGCTAACGTCTTTACTCAGAACTTCTTTACTGAAAATGCCACACATATACAGAACTGTACCTCGTTTTACCCAGATGCGTTATCACATACTCTGTATGCGATGGCAAGCCATTTTTAATCACTGAACGACATGTCGCACATATTTGAAACGGTCGAGAGCCACATTTGCTTAAATAGGCCAAAAGATGTTGAAGCATCGGCTATTTTCTGCTTGCCAAACTGGCTGCGCCAGACCCCGCATTCTGATAGCGTTTTAACAAAACTTTCATCGTTTTGACGCATCTCCTTCTCGACGTTTTCGCTTTTTCGTCGCTTATAGCGTTAAAAAATTTGAATCTTTATGGAATGTCATATGCAACATTTGAATATCGATGAACGGGGGCCAATTTATTCAATGCTCCTCCGCCCCTTTACCGTCGGAAAGCGCATTCACCATCGGCCTTCAGCCCTGTCACCGCACGGCATGCGCCAGAGCGTGACGAGAGCCGGCAACCGCGCTGACACGCCGACCAACGGCTGCATAAGCATGCAACGTCCTGACGCCTCCCCCGCTGGCCGGTGGCTTCATCCTAAATAATCCGAAAACCCTAAATCTGAATAACCGGAATAACCTTATGAATAGCGAAAGTGCGGCATTGAATTAAATCCGGAAAATCGGGTGGTTATTTGAATCCCACCCCGCACTTATCAATTTTGCTAATTACTGCCACGCTTTCAAACCGTTGATCTTATTCTTTCCTCTGTACCACCGGGTGGATAGACAACGCCTGCTGCGAGTCCTGCAACGCGATGCGCTCGCCAATCTTCAGCGGATGGAATTGATGCTGTTCCAGCCCCGCCTCGCTCAGCGCCAGGTTCAGTTGCTGCGGCGGTTCGTCCAGCGATTCATCCGCCAGTTCGAATACCCCCCAATGGATGGGAATGGCTCGCGGCTGATTCAGCTCGCGATACAGCGCCACCGACTGCTGCGGATCCATATGCTGCTCCTGCATGAACCAGCGCGGCGCATAGGCGCCAATGGGCAGTGCCGCCACGTCGAACGGGCCCAGCCGTTGACCGATTTCCGCCAACCGCGCCGAATAGCCGCTGTCGCCGGAAAAATAGAACCGCAGCGCCGGATGATGGATCACCCAACCGCACCACAGCGAGCGATTGCGATCCCACAACGTGCGCATGCTCCAGTGCCGCGCCGGCGTGGCGTAGACCGTCAGCCCACCTAACGACAGGCTCTGCCACCAGTCCAGCTCATGCACCTTCAGCCGATAACGGCGGAACCAACGCTTCAAGCCGAGCGGCACGATAAACTCGGCCTGTGGGAAGCGCCGCGCCAGCTGCCGTACCGTGCGCCTGTCGAGATGGTCATAATGATTATGGGAGATCAGCACGGCATCCACCGCCGGCAATTGCTCCACCGTCAGCGGCGCCGGCGTTCTGCGCTTCGGCCCGTAGAAGCTCAGCGGCGAGGCGCGTTCGGACAACACCGGGTCGATCAGGATATAGCGGCCACCCAGCCGCAATAGCATGGATGCATGCCCCAGCCACCAGATGCTGTCATCGCTGCCGCTGAGATCGGCGGGTTGCCACCAGCGTTCGGTAAATTGCGCGTAGCCCTGCTGCGGCGGCCTGGGCAGCCCCTGCCGCTTGCGCTCATCCTGCCAACGCTGCAGGTCGCCCTCCTGGCGCTGAGAGGGTTCCGGGTTGCGAAATCCCTCCGGCGTGTGATGCGCCTTGGCCGCATCGTAGTAACGATTGATTCTCTTCATCCAGCCCCTTCTCCTGACCGCTGCGCCCCCTGCATGGGCGTGACTTTCAGTGTAACAAACCCGACGAGACTCGCACTTCGTCAGCCGTGCGCTGCATTGCGGGACCTTTTGCCGTATGCTGTTGTCTCACTCCGGTGAGACAGCCAGGGCCGCCAAGAGCCCGTTAAGACTCTCTTAAGATCTTTGTGATTGACTTGTAGGGCATACAGAAAAGGAGAAGTTATGAGTCGTTCTACATCCCGCAAATCAGGCATCGGCCTGGGGCGCCGTATTCGCAGCGCGCTGCTGGCGCAGAAGCAATACTGGAAAATGTATTTCGCCATGAAGCTGCGCCGTCTGCGCGTACCGGCGCCACTGGTTCTGCTGGGCGGTTCGCTGCTCGGGTTTTTCATGCTGACCCTGCTGATGCTCAGCGTGGTCGCCATCGACGTGATCAGCACTCTGCTGCTGCTCTGCCGGAAACTGCTGGGGCGGGGTCACGGTGAGGGGCGCGCCTTTATGCCGCGCGGCTGACGTAGAAAAGAAGCGGAGGCGCAGACTACGCCTCCGCCGCATACCGATTAGCGCTTGGCGCCTTTACGGCGCGTCAGCATAAACCCGCACCACAGCACCGCAATCCACACCGGCATCAGCAACACCGAAATGCGGATCCCTTCGCTGAAATACATAATCACCAGAATCAGGCCGAGGAACGCCAGGCACAGGTAGTTGCCGAACGGATACCACAGCGCCTTAAAGCTGGGAATGACGCCCTGGCGATTCTTGGCGGCGCGGAATTTCAGGTGCGCCAGGCAAATCATCACCCAGTTGATCACCAACGTTGACACCACCAGCGCCATCAGCAGCTCAAACGCCTTGCCGGGCATCAGGTAGTTGATCAGCACGCCAATCGAGGTAATCAACGCCGACAGCGCGATGGACAATACCGGCACGCCGCGTTTATTCACGCGCGTCAGCGCCTGCGGCGCATTGCCCTGGCTGGCCAGCCCGAACAGCATGCGGCTGTTGGCGTAAACGCCGCTGTTGTAGACCGACAGCGCGGCGGTCAACACCACCACGTTGAGCACGGTCGCCACCAGATTGCTGTTCAGCGCATGGAAGATCAGTACGAACGGGCTACCGCCCTCCACCACTTGCCCCCATGGATAGAGCGACAGCAGCACGGTCAGCGAGCCGATATAGAAGATCAGAATGCGGTACACCACCTGATTGGTGGCTTTGGGAATGCTGCGGCGCGGATCGGCGGCTTCCGCCGCGGTGATGCCGACCATTTCCAGCCCGCCGAACGAGAACATGATGACCGCCATCGCCATCACCAGTCCGGAGAAGCCATGCGGCATAAAGCCGCCCTGCTGCCACAGGTTGGTGATGCTGGCCTGCGGGCCGCCGTTCCCGCTGACCAACAGCCAGGCGCCGAACACGATCATGCCGACAATCGCCACCACTTTGATGATGGCGAACCAGAACTCGGTTTCGCCGTACAGACGCACGTTCACCAGATTAATCAGGTTGATCAGCACGAAAAACAGCGCGGCGGAGGCCCAGGTGGGGATTTCCGGCCACCAGTACTGAATGTAGATGCCGACGGCGGTCAATTCCGCCATGCCGACCAGAATGAACATTGCCCAGTAGTTCCAGCCGGAAAGGAAGCCGGCGAAGTCGCCCCAATATTTATAGGCAAAGTGGCTGAAAGATCCGGCGACCGGCTCCTCCACCACCATTTCACCCAGCTGGCGCATGATTAAAAACGCGATAAAACCGCCGATGGCGTAGCCCAACAGCACGGCGGGGCCGGCCATTTTAATGGTTTGCGCAATGCCGAGAAATAAACCGGTACCGATGGCGCCCCCGAGGGCAATAAGCTGTATGTGTCTGTTTTTTAAACCGCGTTTTAGCGGAGTGTCCTGATGCTGACCGCCCATCTTATCCTCATATGGCGTACACCCTTGCCGTTATCGGCCAAGATTTCACCAATCAATAAATGTATCTGCGGGCGGCTTTTTAACATTTAACCCCGTGAGCATCAAGGAGAAGCGCCCCGAGACGGCGGGCCGGAGCGCGATTTTTTTACCGTGAGAAAGCGGATAAGGGCGGCGTTTAGCCCGGCATTCCGCACAGTTTGGTCAGGTTGCGCGCGCCGATCATCAGCGTGGCGACATAAGATTGGCTACGCGTGACCACTTCCACCGCCACGCGATCGTTTTGATATTTTATCAGGTAGGTCGAGGGCCAGCCCTGACGGCGCTGGCCGAAGCTTTCGGCATGACGATCGATCGCCGCATGGGCAATCACCAGATGAGACAAGTTTTTATCACCTTTGATAATGCGCTTCATAAACAGCCTCCGCCAACGACAGCTCTGTTATTAGAAAAAGGAGAAACTCTTACCAATCACCGGTATTGTTCGAATCAGTTAGCCTGCCGGCTCATCAGGAAGCAGATCATCGCCGCGCGCAGCGGGCTGACGCTGTCCGCCTGCCATTCACCGCCCTGGGTGCTCATGCGCGCCTGCCATTGCGGGCTGTCGCTTTGGTTATCGGGGTTCAGACTGATTTTGTTGGCGCAAATGATCGGCCAGGCATCGGAGGGATTCTTGCAGTAATCTTTACCTTTCACACCACCGTAGGGATACCACTTGTCCGGGTTCTCCCCGGTCAGCAGCGCGATGCTGCGGTTCACTTCGGCATCGCTTTCTTCGTACCATTTAATCATCGGCTTTATCCATCTTTCGTAAGGTTCGCGCTACATTACGATGTCTGTACGACAGTTTTATGACAGCGCCGCCGGTTTTCACATTATCTCTACTAATGCTTTGCCCCCTTTATCTTTCCTTAGCGCCTGCGTACACTTTTCCCTCTGTTCAGCGCCCAGGAAATGCATGCATGTTGACCGGCCTCAATCACCTGACGCTCGCCGTCAGCGATCTCGATCGCAGCTTCGAATTTTATCGTCATCTGTTGGGGTTTACCCCGCACGCCCGCTGGCAGGGCGGCGCTTATCTCTCGTTGGGGGCGTTGTGGCTGTGTCTGTCGCGGGATGAGGCCCGGGCGCAACAAAGCGCGCGCGATTACACCCATTACGCCTTCAGCGTAGCGCCGGAACACATTGAGCAGGTCAGCGAGCGGCTGCGCCAGAACGGCGTCAAAGAGTGGAAGAGCAATCGCAGCGAAGGCGAATCGCTCTATTTTCTCGATCCTGACGGGCACCAGTTGGAGATCCATGCCGGCGATCTGGCCAGCCGCCTGGCGGCATGCCGGGAAAAGCCGTATCAGGGCATGGTGTTTTACTGAGGCGCCCCGGCGGCGCTGCCGCCGGCCGGAGCATCAAGCTTAACGTTCGGGGATAAAACCTTTGAAATCCAGCGCGGGGCTGAGATCGTCGTCGTCAGCAGCATCGCCGCCATCAGCGCGTGCACGGTGCGCCAGGCGTTTCAACAGCGCCGTTTGTTGGCGTTGTTGCTCGGCAATCTCCTGCAGCAGACGAATCTGCTCGTTGGCGCGCACGCTGGCGCGGTTCACCAGAAACCAAACCCACAGCCCAACCAGCAACGCCACGGCGGCGAGGGCCAGCGACAACAGGCCGTTCTGGCCAAAACCTAAATCGTACATGGACAACCCTATCTACTGCGACATTCAGGCCGCCATCTTAACACTCGCGGCGGCCGTGCGAACATCCCTGCCAAAAATTGCTTACCAGGGCACGAAGCGCGTTACCGAGCAGATGCCCAGCGCAAAGTTTCCGCCATCGTCGCAATAACTGTCCAGCGCCAACAGGTAGAAAAACAGGCAGGCAGCGACGGCCGTCATTATCACGAGGATTTTTTTTCGCAACAAATTTAGCAGCCTCATTGTTATCTGGGTAATCTATCGCGCATGTTATCACAGCGAAGTTAAACGAAGTTTAACTTGTCGTTTAGATTTCTGGCCATCGCCCGATTTTCAGACTGTTACCCTTGCCGTCATGCCGTTGCCGTGGCTAGATGGGCCCTCAGGGACAATGAGGAAGCACAATGAGCAGATTGATTAAGTGGGTACTGGTGTTGGCGGTCATTTACGGCGGCTTTTTGATCTCGGGTTACGGCGTGCTGATAGGCAGCAACAAAAACGTTGGCGGGTTGGGATTGCAGTGCAAATACCTGACGGCGCGCAACGTGGCGATCGCCCAGTACGTCAATGGCGACAACGGTTTCATCGGCGTAGCCGACTGCCCGCTGTTCAAGAAAATCGAAACGGTGGTGGATTAACCGCCACCGCCCGACGCCGCCGCCCTGCGGCGGCCCCTCCTCAGCTGCGGGTGAACTTCATCTCGATCAGCGCAATCGCCTTGTCAATCGCGCGGCGAGTCACCGGATCGGCGCCTGCAGGATGCGTGGAGAAATCGATGCTTTTAAGCTGACCCGCCATCTTGTCACGCACTTCGGTAGGCGCAATCACGTCGATAACGTCCAGAATCTGTTTGATGACCAGTTGGCAAGCGACCAGATCGGAAGCCAGTTCCTGCTCGTTGCTCAGCATGTCAGACATAATAATTTTCCTCTTGATTCAAACGCCGCACAGAATAGCACGCCGCCTGCACCATTGCCCGCTCTCCCCGCCTTTTTCCCCCTTCTGCGCACCGCCGGGCAAAAGCCCGCGGCGGATTAGCCTATACTTGCAGCATGACGGTGGCAAAAACCACCCGTAAGCCACAACCAACAGGAGAAAGTTATGGCGAATCACAATGTGAAATCCTGGGCGACAGTGCGTGAAACTTCGGTGGAAATCGCCGAAGCTATTTTTGAACTGGCAGGGAACGACGAAGTGTTGGCACAGAAGATCTGGGAAGAAGGCAGCGACGAAGCGTTGGAGAAGGCCTTTGCCAAAACCACCGCCGATCAGCTTTATTGGGGAGAGGAAACCGTCGAGCGGAAAAACGTTTGAGCGGCTACGCAACAAAAAGCCCGGGTTTCTGACCCAGGCTTTCCCGATTCGCGATCGTCCCGCTCAGCGGCGTGCAATGTCTCTTGCTCTCACGGTTCTTCACCTCCCACACCTTCCGCATTTTTCATGCTCATCACCGGCATCGCCATAAAAGCACCGACGCCCACGATTACAACCAGAGTAATAATCACTGTCATTAACATGCGATCACCCCATCAACGTTGAGTTGTTACGGCTGACTCTGTTTTGGCGGTTACTTGCTGTGGCCTTTTCCGCGTAACCCACCGCGGCGGCGACAGTCTCAGATTAGCCGTTTTTCCTTTCTACTGACAAGCTGTGGTTGAACGGTTTTTCCGAATAATTGCCCCCCGTCACCGGCGGCGTTTTTGTCCGCGGCGGCAAGTTGTGTATACTTCACCGCTATGTAGATCTCACACTGACGCACTGATGATACAAGAACACCATCTCTCATTGGTCTGCGCCCTCAGCAAATGGGTCGAAACTCACCTTGGACGAGTGATCCATCTCGAAGAGCTGGCCGAGTACTCCGGCTACTCGCTGTGGCACATGCAGAAGCTGTTCAAAGAAGCGACAGGGATTTCGCTGGGCAAATACATTCGCGAACGCCGTCTGGCCGGCGCGGTTTACCAACTGCGCAGCAGTGAAGCGTCGATCTTCGATATCGCCCTGGACTTTGGCTTCGGCTCACAGTCCCACTTCACCTACATGTTCAGAAAGCGTTTTAATATCACGCCTTATGATTTCCGTCAGGATTTGAGCGTCGATCTGCACATCGCCCCGCCGTTGCACGTCATTCACCAAAAATCCGCCTGACGCCCGCCGTAAACCGGCGGGTTAACGCGCCCCCCATACCGCCAGCATCGCGATCAAGGCCGGCAGCGCCTGCACCCACAGGATCTTGCGGCTGGCGGTCAGCCCGCCGAACACCCCGGCCGCTAACACGCACCCGAGAAAGAACAGCTGCAGCGCCATGTCCTCACGCCAGTAGCCCCATGCCAGCCCCAGCGCCAGAAAACCGTTGTACAGCCCCTGATTGGCGGCCAATACCCGCGTGGCCGCGGCAAACTCCGCCGTTGTACCGAAGGCGCGTCTGCCGAGCGGCGCACGCCACAGGAACATTTCCAGCACCAGGATATAAAGATGGAGCACCGCGATGAGCAACAGCAAAATATCGGCAAACAGCTTCATGAGTGTCCCTATCGCTTATTGAAGATGTCATTAAGTATAATCGCGTAGCCTCTATCGCCAGACAACGGCGATAAAAAAACCCGCCGAAGCGGGTTTATGCAGGAGTCATTTTTTGAGGTTAGTTTAATACGGCGACCAACAATGCCGCGACAGAGACCCAAAACAGCGCCGTGGCAATCACGACATGGGACAGTCTTGCACGATAGAGTACCTGGCTCATAATGACCTCACTGACATCTGACTAACGGGAGACAACCTGACTTCCTGAGGATTATCCTAAACTTCTTCTCATTGTCATTATATGCGCCAGATCACTGTTCTGCCGATAAACCTTATTCTGTGGTAAAGCTGGAGCCGCGATCACAGTAATTTCGCCTTATTAGAGCGAAATAAGCCGAATAATCGCGGCGATTATATCCTAACGCTATCAAACATCGCCCCAAGGCAGGCGCGGCGCGGTCATCCGCTCGCCGGAATAACCGCTCACCGGCGGAAAACGCGGCGCCCCTTGTTCCCAATCATGCTGGGCCCGAGTAATTTCAGCCTTGGTATGACCAACGAAATTCCACCAGATAAGAATCTCTTCGTTTAACGGCGCGCCACCAATTAATAATCCCCGGCTGCCTTTCCGTGCATTTAACTCGATAGAGTTATTCTTCATGCCCAAATAGGCAAACTCGTCAGGTGAAAAGGTTTCACCATTAAGTTCGAATTCTCCCATCAGCGGCAAGAAGCCGATTTCATAGTCATCGCGCAGCGGCAATTGCACCGTCGCCGCTTCCTGCCATTCCATATCTATGGCGATTAATGGCGAAAGGGTAAATACCGGCGAACGATAAGCGTCAAATTCGCCGACCAGCAAACGGTGATTCACGCCGTTATTCTGCCACTGCGGCAAGTCAGGATAATGATCGAAACGCGGTGCCATGTCGGCATGTTCGGCCGGCAACGCTATCCATAATTGTGCAGCATGCAATCGCCTCGGTTCGCCCACCGACTGTTCAGTATGTGCGATCCCGTGCCCAGCGGTCATCAGATTGACCTGGCCCGGACGGATCACCTGCTCGCTGCCGAGGCTGTCGCGGTGCAGCACTTCGCCTTCGATCATCCAGGTGAACGTTTGCAGACCGATGTGCGGATGTGGCCCCACATCCATGCCGGGCGAGGTACCGTTGAATACCGTCGGCCCGGCGTGATCGAGAAAGCACCAGGCACCGACGGTGCGCCTTTCCCGGGTTGGCAGCGCGCGGTTGATCGGAATGCCCCCCACTTCGGCGTTACGCACGGCAATACGCTGGATCTGGCGCACGCCGTCAACGACGGGGCACTCGCGTGAGGGTGAAGAGAGCGTAGGACGGGACTGACTCATCGCAAAGACCTCCTGAATGGCGCCGATTCGCCAAGGGATAACCGTCCCAGCTTAACACAGGACAGCTCACCTCACAGATCGGCGGCGCTCAGGCGCATTCGCGCGGATTAGGACGCTTTGATATAGCAGCTTTTGATGTCAACATCGTCGTGCGCGTGCCTGAGATCGGAGAAATAGGTCACGCCAAAGAGAATTGATACCACCAGCAGCACGGAAACCAACAGGCCGATAATCGCCAGCAGTTTGGTTTCATCATGGAGATTAGGCTCCATTTTATCTCCCCTAGTTAATCGCGTCAGGTCACCCACAGCGTGACCGCCAGCGTAAAGATAATCAGTGAGCAGGACGCCACCGCCAACACGACGATAGCAAATTGCGCATCACCCAAGGTTTCTCGATAGTTTTTATCCGTTGAGGCGTTACGCTGTTGTTTCACTAAATCGGTTTTCACTCGTTCAACTGCTGCATTGCTGTTTGGCGGGGCAAAAGGCCCCTCAATATAAGGCGTTAACGTTGCCGCCTTGGGCGTTCCGGCCTCAACCGGGGCATGACGCTATCAACTTTCCCCATCAGGGTCAACACCGCACCTGCCGGCGAGCGAGCGGGTACACAGGGTAGATGTAACCGACATTGATATAGCAAGGGAATAAGAGACGGCGATTACAGAGGACAAAAAAAAGCCCGGTACGCAACCGGGCTCTGGCAGAGCGACAGATTATTGCGGGATACGCAATACCTGCCCCGGATAGATCTTGTCCGGGCTCGACAGCATCGGCTTGTTGGCTTCGAAAATCTTGTTGTACAGATTGGCGTTGCCGTACATCTCTTTGGAGATCGCGCTCAGCGTATCGCCCTTCTTCACGGTGTAGAAACGGCTCTCGGCGTCGGATTGCGCCACCGCCACCTTGTCTTCCACGCCGCTGATGCCGGCCACGTTGCCGATCGCCACCAGAATCTTCTCTTTCAGCTCCTGGCTGACGGCATCGCCGGTCACTACGGCTTTACCATCGACCACCTGCACATCGACTTTGTCGGTGCCTGGCAGGCCGCTCTTATCGAGATGCTCCTTGAGTTTGGCGCTTTGATCTTCGGCGGAGGCATTGCCGGTGACTGTATCCCACAGTTTTTCGCCCGCTTCTTTGACGAAGTTAAACAAGCCCATATTCACTCCTTTTGATGGTTGCACTGATGCATTGAAGTAAGGCTTGTTAAGCTTAGCATCGTCAAAAGGATATGCCATCCGCTCCCGGCGTCAGAAATGGTTAGAGAATTCCGAAAGTGCCGTCAGCGGCGTCTCGATGGCGATTTATCACGCAATGATGCTGAAAAATCGCGCTTTTTTACCTACACTGTTGCCTACAGGGCGGTTCGACGAAGGAGGCATGCAACGATGTACGCATTGGTGATGTTTGTCTGTTATCTGGATGGCGGCTGCAGTGAAATGGTGGTCGATATATTGCGCGACGAACCGCAATGCCTGATCGCGATGAAGGAACAGAACCTGCGCCACGCCGGTTGTTATCCCATGGAAGAGTTTATCGACGGCTTTTGGTTACCGGCCAGCGAATATTCGGATTTTTAACGCCTTCCCCGTCCGGTGCTGAGGAATTTCTGATTTCATCGGAAACTTCGTCTGCCTCCGAGGCTTTAGGCCGCTGTTTTGCTAAATTGCGGCTCCCGAAGAAGAGAGACAGAGAAAGGTCATGTCAGCATCAGCTCATTCCAACGAGCATTATGAAATTCTGCTGCGCAACGTCAGCCTGGCGTTGGGCGATGCGGTGTTGCAGTTAATCAAAAACCATAAAAAGGTCTCCGGCAGCAATATTCTTTCACAGTTGGTCACGGAGATAGAACGCGAGCAGGATCAGCAACGTTTCGCCGCGCTGCGTTCTGCCATCGAACTGGTGGGATTGGCGCCAAAAGGCTGAGCGCCTGAAAAAACGAAGGCAGGGCTTGCGCCCTGCCTGATTACCGATCCCGACACAGGATGAAGGTAATGATGGAAACTTAGAAGCGGTAGGTCAGGTTGACAGCAACAATGTCGTCGGTGCTCAGCTTCAGTTTGTTGCCGTCGTTCAACTGGTTGATCTTGTAGTCGACGTAGGTGTACATGTTTTTGTTGAAGTAGTAAGTCGCGCCCACTTCCACGTATTTCACCAGATCGACATCGCCAATCCCTTCAATGTCCTTGCCTTTGGACTGTACGTAGGCCACGGACGGACGCAGGCCGTTTTCGAACTGGTACTGAGCCACAACTTCGAAGTTTTGCGTTTTATTGGCGAAGCCTGAAACGCCGTTGCCGCTGATCGGCGTCATGTTGCGCGTATCGGCATACATGGCCGCCAGGTACACCTGGTTGGCGTCATATTTGATTGCGGTGGTCCAGGCGGTAGCCTTATCCCCTTTACCATACTTCAGCGCTTTCTGGTCGCTGGTACGGTTGGAATCAGAGAACGCCGCCGCTACGCCGATGCCGCTGCCGCCGATGTCCTGATAGTCCAGAGACATGCCGTAGCCGTCGCCGTTTTGCTTGCTGACGCTGCGGCCGTCACCGTCGTTTTTACCCTGGTACTGCAACGCCAGGTTCAGGCCTTCCACCAAACCGAAGAAGTCACGGTTGCGGTAGGTTGCCAGGCCGTTGGAGCGCGCGGTCATGTAGTTGTCGGTGTAGCTGTAGGAGTCGCCGCCGAATTCCGGCAGCATGTCGGTGTAGGCTTCGGCGTCGTACACCACGCCGTAGTTACGGCCGTAGTCGAATGAACCGTAGTTGGCGAACTTCAGGCCGGCGAAGCCCAGACGCGTTTTGGTGCCGGTGGTGCCCTGCGCTTCGTCGTGGTTGGAAGCAACCTGGTATTCCCACTGGCCGTAACCGGTCAACTGATCGTTGATTTGGGTTTCGCCTTTAAAGCCCAGACGAACGTAAGTTTTGTCGCCGTCTTCACCCTTGTCTTTACTGAAAACGTGTTTGGCAGCAACGCGGCCGTACAGGTCGAGTTTATTGCCATCCTTATTATAGATTTCAGCCGCGTTGGCGAAGGAGGTGACCGCCCCGAGGGCGACAGCTAAGGCTAATACACTGCGTTTCATCATTTATTTTCCTAGATATTATAATTAGAACCCTGCCCGTCACGCCCAATTTATATTTTGGGCTGTGATTTTATCTTTTGGTATTTTATGAGCTCCCCTAATGCGGGGGTGATGTGACATTAGCATCATGAATCAAAACTTAAAATCAAAAAGTTCATGAAACAACGAGGAGAAAGCATGTTTATTTGTAACTAAATATTACAACAAAGGAATTGCACAACTCATTGAATATAAGAATATTTTATCACATAAGTTATAACCAAAATGGTGCAATGCACCAATGTAGTGCATTTTGGTTTCGTTTTGTGTGCTTTCTGCACGATCCCAAAGTAACAACAAAATTAGCATGGTTATTAAAAACGTTACTTATTTCACATTTTTATCTTAACAAATTCACCAGGCAATTAAGACTTTCAGCTAATCATCTGACACCGCCTTTTATTCATTCACATAAGGGAATCTCTTCGGAACGAATAAAATTCGCCTTACGCCAATTAAAATAGCGGGAAATAGCAGAATAAAATAATGAAGGGAATAACGGCGGCGCGCTGACGGCGCCGCCGTGGATAAATCAATACAGCGTAGAGCGGGGCACTTCGTTCAACAACATACCGGCACGCAGGCCCAACGCCACATTGGGGTTAGGGAACAGTATCCACGCGCCCTCCTGGCCCACGCGATAGTCCTCCTGCGGCTGCTCGCACAGCAACATGCCCGGTTTCAGTTCGGTGAAGTTGGCCGTGTCATCGCCCAGGTGCAGCTTGAAATCTTCGCTGTGCTTGATCAACGAGTGCATCACGCGGAAAACCCGAATCTCATCGGCCGCACGCGCCGGCAGGGGCCCTTCACTGACCGCCGCCCGCAGAGCGAGATCGATGGCGGCGAACTGCTGCAGATCGTTGCTGCCGAACGGCCGCGCCTTGCCCAACTCGAGCGTACAGCTCGCCGCATTGAGATGTTCGCTGGAATAATGGCTAAAAGTGCCGCCCGGCGCGCTGTGTACCACCAGCGCATCCAGATCGGCCGCATCCAGCAGCTTCAACATCGGCTCGCTGTACGGGCGTTTCTGGAAAGGCAGAATGCCAAAGCGCGGCAAACGCGATTCACGGATGGCGGTGTGCAAATCGTAATGGAAACGCGCCGCCTGTTCCCCATCGAAAAAGGCGGCGAGCGCACGCTCCAGCTGCTGCGCACGCACGGTTTCGCCGCTGGCGGCGAAGTTGCGGTAGCGGCCGCCGAACATGCGGTTCATATCGCTGTGCAGATAACGCTTGCCGGCCCGCATCGCCGCCGGGTTACCCAACACCACCAACAGCCGCACCCTCAGCGGCAACCGGCCGGCCAGCAGGTCGCCGACCAGCTGATTGAGCAGTTCGATCGGCGCAGTTTCGTTGCCGTGCACCCCCGCCGACATCACCATCGCCTGGCGGTAGGGCTGCCGCGGCGTGAGCTCCAGCACCCCTTCCCCCTGCCAGCGCCAGCGCAGCTGCGGTGTTTCACCTTGCCATTCGACGGGTTCGTTCCCTTCCAGCGTCAGGGGCAGTAGATCGATCATGCCGCCTCCCTTAGCGTTGGAATGGATAGATAGAGCCGAGACCGAGGATCGACGTCAGCGAATCCAGCGCCTCGCGCCCTTCGCGCAGCAGCAGCGGGTCGGCCAGGTCATCCTGCGTCAGGCGATCGCGATAATGGCGGTCGACCCATTCGTTCAGCGTCGCGAACAGCCGCTCGTTCATCATCACGCGCGGGTTAACCGCCCGCAGCTCCTGCTCGTTAAGCGCTACCCGCAGCCGCAGGCAGGCCGGGCCGCCGCCGTTGCGCATGCTTTCACGCAGGTCGAACACGCGAATTTCATCGATCGGGCCGCCGCTGCCGACCATGTCGTTGAGATAACGCCACACGCCGGCGTGCTGACGCGACTCCTCCGGCACGACGATCATCATCTTGCCGTTCGGCTTGGTAAGAATTTGGCTGTTGAACAGGTAGGTCGCCACCGCGTCCGCCACCGAGACGCGCTCCGTCGGCACTTCGATCGCCACCAGCTCGCTGTCCAGCGTCGCCATCTTGCGGCGCACTTCATCCAGCGCCTGCTGCTGGCGGTAAAACGCCTGCTGGTGGTGGAACAGCACGTTCTGGTTGCTGACCGCAATCACGTCGTTATGGAACACGCCCTGATCGATCACCGCCGGATTTTGCTGCACGAAGACCGTATGCTGTTCGTCCAGCTGGTGCAGGCGAGCGATCGCCTCGCCGGCTTCGCGCGTCTGGCGCGCCGGATAACGCGCCGGCGCCGTTTCGCCGCCGAACTCCTGCCGACCGTAGACGAACACCTGCACGCTGCGTTTGGCATAGTCGCCGCCCAAACGGTTGTGGTTGGCCGCCCCTTCGTCACCGAACAACGCCACCTGCGGCAGCGCTTCATGGTGGGCGAAATGCCGATCGTCGCTGAACATCGCCCGCAATACGGCGGTGGTGGTTTCCGCTTCGATGGCGCGATGGAATTTGTTATTCAGGTTGGCGGCGGTGAAATGCACCTTGCCGTCGGCGCTGTCCGCCGAGGGCGACACGGTGGCCGCATTGGCGGTCCACATACACGATGCCGAACTGAGCGCCGACAGCAGGCGCGGCGACTGACGCATCGCCTGCGCCAGCACCGCCTCATCGCTGCCGCTGAAGCCCAGGCGACGCAGCATCGGCAAATGCGGGCGTTCCTGCGGCGGCAATACCCCTTGCTGGAAACCGAGATCGGCCAACGCCTTCATTTTCAGCAAGCCTTGTTTCGCCGCCAGCTTCGGGTTCGATACGCTGTTTTGATGCTGCGTCGACGCCTCGTTGCCGAACGACAACCCGGCATAGTGGTGCGTCGGCCCCACCAAACCGTCGAAATTGACTTCATATCCTGACATGTTCATCCCCTGGGGATAGCGTGCGGCGACGCCGGCGCGCCGCCGCAGACGATTAACGGAACGCCAAGCCCGGCGAGAGCGTCGTCGGCAGCGACAGGCTTTCACTTTCCAGCGAAGCCATCGGCCAGGCGCAATAGTCCGCCGCATAGAAGGCGCTTGGGCGATGGTTGCCGGAGGCCCCCACGCCACCGAACGGCGCCGCGCTGGACGCCCCGGTCAGCGGCTTGTTCCAGTTGACGATGCCGGCGCGCGCTTCCAGCAGCAATCGCTCGAACAGCTCGCGCTGCGGCGATACCAGCCCCACCGACAGGCCGTAGCGCGTCCGGTTGGCCAGCTGCAGCGCCTCGTCGAAATCGCGGTAACGCACGATGGTGGTCAACGGCCCGAAATACTCTTCGTCCGGTACGCCGGCCACGCCGGTCAGATCGACGATGCCCGGGCTGAGCAGCGAGCTGCCCGGCTCCAGCAGGCGCATGGTCAGCAGCGATTTGCCGCCTAGCGCCAGCAAGTGCTGCTGCGCTTTCAGCATGTTTTCCGCTGCGGCTGCCGACACCACCCCGCCCATGAACGGCTGCGGTTCGGCATCCCAGCGGCCGACCCGCAGTTCGCCCGCCACCTGGACCAGACGCGCGATAAAGGCATCGCCTTCGGCCCCCTGCTTCACCAGAATACGGCGTGAACAGGTGCAGCGTTGGCCGGCGGAGATAAACGCCGATTGGATAGCCAGGTTGACCGCCGCATCGCGATCGTCGAAACCGTCGACGATCAGCGCGTTGTTGCCGCCCATCTCCAGCGCCAGGATCTTCTCCGGCTGCCCCGCCAGTTGGCGATGCAGGTGATAGCCGGTGCCGGCGCTGCCGGTGAACAGCAGGCCGTCGATATCCGCGCTGGCCGCCAGCGCTTCGCCGGTCTCGCGGCCGCCTTGCACCAGGTTGATCACCCCGTCCGGCAGACCGGCCTGCAGCCACAGCTTGAGGGTCTCCTCGGCGGTCAGGGGCGTCAGCTCGCTCGGTTTGAATACCACGCAGTTACCGGCCAACAGCGCCGGCACGATATGGCCGTTCGGCAGATGGCCGGGGAAGTTGTAAGGCCCGAACACCGCCAGCACGCCGTGCGGACGATGGCGCAGCACCGAAGCGCCGTCGGCCATCGCCGTCTGGCTAAAGCCGGTGCGCGTCTGATAGGCCTGCAGCGAAATGCCCACCTTGCCGATCATCGCCTGAATTTCGGTCAGCGTTTCCCAGCGCGGTTTGCCGGTCTCGCGGCTGATGGTTTCCGCCAGCGACTGCTTGTGTTCTTCCAGCAAGGCGGCGAAGCGTTTTACCAGCTGTTCACGCTGCTCGAACGGCGTACGTGCCCAGGCAGGGAACGCGGCACGCGCGGCTTCGCAGGCGGCGGCAACGTCACCGGCATCGGCGGCGTTGGCTCGCCACAGCGGCTGGTTGCCGACCGGATCGGCTTTGCCGAACTCGGCGCCGCGGCCCTGCCGCCAGACGCCGTTAATCAACAGTGCTGGATGGGACATCATGCTTTCTCCTGTGCAATAAGGGGGAGCACCCGCACCGGGCTGCCCTGCTCGACGCCCAGCGCCGCGGCGGTGGCGGCGTTGATATGCAGGCGGTCGTCATACAGATCGGCATTGACCAACAGTGCGCGGTAGTTCTGATAGTTGTCGTTGGCCACCAGATGCACCGGCGCATCGGCGCGCATCGGCGTGTCATCCAGCACCACTTTCACCAGGCGGCTCTGCTTCACCGCGCGGATGTGATCGATCTCGGCTTCCAGCGTCGGGCCACCGTCGAAGATATCGACGTAGCCCTGATAGCTCAGGCCTTCCGCCTCCAGCAAGCGGCGCGCCGGCAGGGTTTGCGGGTGCACCTCGCCGATCACCTTCTGCGCATCTTCGGCCAGGAAATCGACATATAACGGGTGTTTCGGCATCAGCTCGGCGATAAACGCCTTCTGCCCGGTGCCGCTCAGGTAGTCCGCCTTGGCGAACTCGATGGAGAAGAAATGGTGGCCGACGCTCTCCCAGAACGGCGAACGGCCGTTTTCATCGGAGAAACCGCGCATCTCGGCGATCAGGCGCCGTGAGAAACGCTCGCGGAACGCGGCAATAAACAGGAAACGCACCTTCGACAGCAGCTTGCCGTTCTCGCCGTGACGATAATCCGGATCGAGGAACAGCGTGCACAGCTCCGAATGGCCGGTATGGTCGTTGCTGAGGAACAGCGTCGGCACCGATTTATAGACGTTCAGCTGTTTGGAAGCGTGCACCTGCGTGCCGACGCGGAAGCTGTACCAGGGTTCCGCCAGGCCGACGGCCACTTCGATCGCACAGACACCCACCGCCTGCCGGCGCTCGCTGTCCTCCAACACGAACAAATAACACTGGTCACTTTGCGGAAGTTCGCCTTGCCAGGTTTTTAACGCCCGCTCAATGCGTGCCGACAGGGTATCTTCATTTTGCGGCAGTGAAGTGAGACCAATGCCGGATTTACCGGCAAGCGTCAGTAAATCCGCCAGATCGCGACGCTCTATAGGGCGAATAATCATCATAATGCGAACCTCTTCTGAATCAGGCTGCGCCGGTGAAGGCGCAGCCCGCTGATTAGCTGCAAATGCGCGCCACGGCGCGCGCGAATCGCGCCAGCCCCTCTTTCACATCCTGCTCAGGGATGATCAGCGACGGCGTGAAACGCACCACGTCCGGGCCGGCGATCAGCGCGATAACGCCTTCTTCATTGGCCAGCTGGGTGATCTGCTTCGCTTTGCCGGCATAGTCTTTCGTCAATTGGCAGCCGATCAGCAAACCGCCGCCGCGAATCTCGGCGAAAATCGGATACTGGCGGTTGATGTCGTTCAACCCGTCGATAAACCACTGGTGACGCTGTTTGACGCCTTCCAGCACTTCCGGGGTGTTGATGATGGAGAACACCGCCCCCGCCACCGCCGTCGCCAGCGGGTTGCCGCCGTAGGTCGTGCCGTGGGTGCCGACGCCCAGCGTTTTCGCCAGCGCATCGGTGGTCAGCATGGCGCCGATCGGGAAGCCGCCGCCCAGCGCTTTGGCCGTGGTCAGCACATCAGGCACCACGCCGTACTGCATGTAGGCATACAGGTGGCCGGTGCGGCCGACGCCGGTCTGCACTTCGTCGAAGATCAGCAGCGCATTATGGCGATCGCACAGTTCACGCAGCCCCTGCAGGAAACTGGCTTCCGCCGGTAGCACGCCGCCTTCGCCCTGGATAGGCTCGACGATCACCGCACAGGTGCGATCGTTGATAAGCTCGGCCGCCGCGGCCAGATCGTTATACGGCGTATGGGTGATGCCGCCTGGCAGCGGTGCAAAGTCCTGCGAATATTTTGGCTGGCCACCGGCGGACACCGTAAACAGCGTACGGCCGTGGAACGCGTTGTTGAACGCCACAATCTGATCTTTACCGGCGCCGTGCTGGTCGTGCGCATGCTTGCGCGCCAGTTTCAGCGCCGCTTCGTTGGCTTCGGCGCCCGAGTTACAGAAGAACACCTTGTCGGCGAAGGTGGCGTCGATCAGCTTTTTGGCCAGGCGCAGCACCGGTTCGTTGGTATAGCCATTGCCCAGATGCCACAGTTTGCCCGCCTGCTCCACCAGCGCCGCCTTGACCGCCGGGTGCGCATGCCCCAACGCGTTAACCGCGATGCCGCCGGCGAAATCGATGTAAGACTTACCCTGCTGATCCCACACCTGCGATCCTTCTCCCCGCACCAGAATAAAATCGGCAGGGGCATAAACCGGGACCATCCAGTCATCGAAAGACTGGCGGGTAACTGCGATTGGCTGTTCCATAGTGACCTCATAATCTCAGCAAAGGCTGAATTTTGACTGTAAGGACCGCTCAAGCCCGGCTAGGCCGCCACAATGCAAAAAAACCGTTGTTCAAAACCGACTTTCCCGACGGAGAAAATGCTGTCCCTTACCGCTGATTTAGAAACAAATCTGTTACATAAAATCGGTTTTTCACTATTTATGGCGTATATCCGGTCCCTGAGCGGGGAGTAAATGTTAACGAGCAGTTAAAATACATGTCGTTTGATAAAGAGTGTAGAGCAGCTATCGTGCCAAAACGGGATTTTTGCCGTATTTTGCTATTTTTTACGTTAAAACAACGGCTTATAATGAATATTTATTCATTTTCTATGCATTGGTAATGCATAAATTAAAAAATAAGGCCTAAAATCATCATTGCGCGCGAAATCCTATTCAATTACGAAAAACTTCAGGATTTCTGATCGGGCTCGCAAAAATAATTTCCCCCCCTTTGCTCGCTATCACGCTTTTTGCCCCCATCGGGTGCAGCGGTGCGCCAAAATTGTGCAACGCGGCAGCGACGCAGAGATCTCCCCCGCCATGCTCCCGAAACAGGGCCGCGCTGACCGTGGCTCCTGCTTTGTGCGCCAGCGTCTACACTGTGATCCTGACCGCCCCTTCTCTTCTGCGCACAAGGAGTCACCATGCCCAAGAAAACCGTCGATCTCAGCCAGCCGCACGCCCAGCACGACATCCGCGCGTTTCTCGACGCGCTGAATGCCGGCGGCGGTAAACCCATGGAACAGATGAAGCCCAAAGAGGCGCGCAGGGTCTTGGAGGACGCGCAGCGCAGCGTCGAGGTGCCGCTGCGCGAGGTCGAGATCAGCGAGAAAACCATTCACGTAGAAGGTCAGGATATTCTGTTGCAGCTGGTGCGGCCGGCCAGGGTCAAAGAGGCGTTGCCGGTATTCATGTTCTTTCACGGCGGTGGCTGGGTGCTGGGCGATTTCCCCACCCATGAACGGCTGGTGCGCGATCTGGTGCACAGCTCAGGCGCGGCGGCGGTGTTCGTCAACTATCCCCGTTCACCGGAGGTGCGCTACCCTGAGGCGATCAACCTGGCTTACGCCGCCACCGAATGGGTGGCCGAGTACGGCGAGAAGATCAACGTCGACGGTTCGCGGCTGGCGGTGGTCGGCAACAGCGCCGGCGGCAATATGGCGGCGGTGGTCAGCCTGATGGCCAAAGAGAAAGGCATACCGGCGCTGCGTTGCCAGATCCTGCTGTGGCCCGTCACCCGCGCCCAGTTTGATACCGACTCCTATCATCAGTTCGCCGAAGGCCATTTCCTGACTCGCAACATGATGAAGTGGTTTTGGGACAGTTACGCGCCCGATAAGGCGCAGCGCAAAGACATCTACGCCTCACCACTCAACGCCACGCCGGAACAGCTGCGGGGTTTGCCGCCGGCGCTGGTGCAAACCGCCGAGCTGGACGTGCTGCGCGATGAGGGCGAAGCCTACGCGCGTCTGCTCGATGCCGCCGGCGTCGAGGTCACCTCCACCCGCTATAACGGGCTGATCCACGACTACGGCCTGTTGAATCCGCTCGCCCACGTCCCGGCGGTGCATTCGGCGATCCATCAGGCCGGGCGCGCGTTGAAGCACTACCTGTCCTGACGCTAGCCGACCACATGGCACGCCACCTGATGACCGGGCGCCACGCTGCGCAGGCGCGGCGCCTGTTCACGGCACTGCGCCGTGGCCTGCGGGCAGCGCGGATGAAAACGGCAGCCGTGCGGCGGGTTGGCGGGATTGGGCGGCTCGCCGCTTGCTGCCCGCGGCAGCGAGCGATGCACATCCAGCGTCGGCACCGCCGCCAGCAAGGCCTGCGTGTAGGGATGCAGCGGCCGGCGAAATAACGCATCGCGGTCGGCACTCTCGACGATCTGCCCCAGGTACATCACCGCCACGTCCTGACACAGGTGCTCTACCACGCCGAGATCGTGCGAAATAAACAGCAGCGTCACCCCCTGCCGTTCCTGCAAATCGGAAAACAGATTGATGATCTGCGCCTGAATCGACACGTCGAGCGCCGATATCGGTTCGTCGGCGACGATAAACTCCGGCTGCAGGATCAGCGCGCGCGCGATGCCGATGCGCTGGCGCTGGCCGCCGGAAAACTCATGCGGAAACCGCCCGTAATGCTGTGGAGACAGCCCGCAGATCGACAGGGTATCGAGCACCCGCTCGCGCAGTTCCGCCTTGCTCGCCAGGCCGTGCTGCAACAGCGCTTCGCCGATGGCGTCGCCCACGCGCAGGCGCGGATTCAGCGAGCTGTACGGATCCTGAAACACCAGCTGCATTTTCGGCCGCAGGGCGCGCAACGCCTCTTTGCTCAGGCTATCCAACGCCTGCCCTTTGAACATCACCTCGCCGGCGGTTTTGTCGTGCAGGCCGAGCAGCGTGCGGCCAACGGTGGTTTTGCCGCTGCCGGACTCGCCCACCAGCCCGAAAATGCGGCCCTTGCGAATGCTGAAGCTGACGTCGTCCACCGCCTTCAGCTGGCCGGTGGTTCGCCCGAACAGCCCGTCGCGCAGCGGGAAATATTTCTTTAATCCTTTCACTTCCACCAGAGGTTCAATCGACATGCGGGCGCCCTCCCGCGTTGAGGAAACAGGCGGACTGGCGCTGCGGTGTGCCGTACAGCGGCGGAATGCCATCGCGGCAGCGAGCGGAGGCCTGCGCACAGCGCTCGGCAAACGCACAGTGTTCAGGCAAGCGCGCCAGATCCGGCACCTGGCCGGGAATGGAATACAGACGGCGGAGCCGCTGGCCCGGCACCGGCCGCGAGGCGATCAGCCCCTGAGTATAAGGATGCCGCGGCTCGGCCAACACTTCCCGGGTCGTGCCCTGCTCGACGACGCGCCCGGCGTACATCACCGCCAGCCGGTCCGTCATCTGGGCGATCACCCCGAGATCGTGGGTGATCAAGATCATCGCCATGTTGTGTCGCCGGCTCTGCTCGCGCAGCAACGCCAGGATCTGCGCCTGTACCGTGACGTCGAGCGCCGTGGTCGGCTCATCGGCGATCAGCAGCGCCGGGCGGCATCCGATCGCCATGGCGATCATCACGCGCTGCAGCATGCCACCGGACAGTTGATGCGGGTAGCAGCGCATCAGCGCCTCCGCGCGCGCCAACCCCACTTCCGTCAAGAGTTGAATCGCCTGACCCCAGGCCGCTTTCGGCGACAGAGCCAGGTGGCGAATCAGCGGCTCCACCAGCTGTTCGCCGAGGGTCAACACCGGATTGAGCGCACTCATCGGCTCCTGAAAGATCATCGCCAGCCGGTTGCCGCGCAGATCGGCCATCTTTGATGCCCGTAGCGACAGCAGGTTCTGCCCTTCAAAGCGAATTTCACCGCCGTCTACCTGCGCCAACGGCTGCGGCAGCAGCCCCATCAGCGCCATGGCGGTCACGCTTTTGCCGCAGCCCGACTCGCCGACGATCCCCAGCGTTTGCCCGGCCTGCAGCTCAAGGCTGACCTGCTGCACCGCCCGCACCGGCCCTTGCTCTCCCTGAAACGACACCGACAGTCGATCGAACGCCACCAGCGGTTGGCTCATCGTGTTACCCCGTTCATTTTCGGATCGAGCGCGTCCCGCAGACCGTCGCCCAAGATATTGATCGCCACCACGGTGACGAAGATCGCCAGCCCCGGCGGCATCCACAGCCAGGGGCGGCGCTGAAAGTCGATCAGGTTGTTGGCGGCATCCATCATGTTGCCCCACGATGGCGTCGGCGGCACCACGCCCAGCCCGAGGTAGCTCAACGCCGATTCGCTGAGAATGGCGTTAGCCACCGCCATGGTGGCCACCACCACCAAAATCGGCACGGTGTTGGGCAGCAGATGGCCGAACAGACGCCGCCGGGTGGAGAGCCCCAGCACCTCGGTGGCCAGCATGAAATCCCGCTCGCGCAGCGACAGGATCTGGCCGCGCACCAGCCGCGCCAGCGACGGCCAGCCCAGCAGGCTCAGCATGATCATCACCATGTAGATGCGGTAGTCCGGCGAGACGTCGAGCTCGGTCAGCATCGCCCCCATGATGATCAGCAGCGGCAGGCCGGGAATGGTCATCAGCAGATCGGCGAAGCGCATGATCAGCCTGTCCGCCACGCCGCCCAAATAACCGGCGAGCGCCCCCAGCACATAGCCCAGCGTCACCGACAGCAGCATCGACACCAGGCCGATGGTCAGCGATATCCGCCCCGCCAGCAGCAGCCGGGTGCAGATATCGCGGCCGAGAAAGTCGGTGCCCAACCAGTGCGCGCCGCTCGGCGCCTGATTGATATTCAGCACATCGCCGGCGTCGTCGCGCCACGGCGACAGCGACGGCCCAATCAGGCACAGCAACGCCAACAGCACCAGCAACGCCAGCGAGATCATCGCCGGCCGGTGGCGACGCAGTCGTCGCCAGGCCTGCGCGGCGGGCGGCGGCGACAGTTGCGCCAGCGCGGGCAGTTGGGCCTGACGCCAGCGGCGGCGGCGGCCGAAAAACAACGTAGCCAACATAGCGTTACCTCAAACGAATGCGCGGATCGGCATAGGCGTACAGAATGTCCGCCAGCAGATTGCCGAGAATGGTCAAGGCTGCCAGAAACAGCGTGAATCCCATCAGTACCGGGTAATCACGCGCCGCCAGCGAATCGATATGGATATGCCCGGCGCCCGGCCAGTTGAAGATTTTTTCGGTGATCAGCGCGCCGGAGAACAATCCCGGCAGCTCGAACCCCAGCAGGGTGACGATCGGCAACAGCGCATTGCGCAGCGCGTGTTTGAGGATCACCGTTTTCTCCCTGAGCCCCTTGGCGCGCGCGGTGCGGATATAGTCCATGCGGATCACGTCCAGCATGCTGGCGCGGAAATAGCGCGTCAGGCTGCCGGCCTGCAGCATCACCAGCGCCAGCACCGGCAGCAGCAGGTGCGCCGCCACTTCCAGCGCCCACGCCAGCCCGCTCGCTTCGCTTCCGGTGCGCAGCATGCCGCCCGCCGGTAGCCAGTGCAGATCGACGGCGAACCATTTGATCAGCAGCAGACACAGGAAGAACGTCGGAAACGACATGGCGGCGAACACCGCCACGGTGATCAGATGATCGAACAGCGAATAGGGTTTCATCGCCGAGATCACCCCCACCGCCAGCGCGATGCCCCAATACAGCACCATCGCCACCGCCGCCAGCAGGAACGAGTTCCAGATGTATTGGTTCAGCAGCGTGCTGACCGGGATCTGATACTGCAGCGAAAAACCGAGATCGCCCTGCAGCAGCCGGCCGAGCCAGTGCAGGTAGCGGCTGAACAACGGCTGATCCAACCCGTACAGCGCCCGCAGCTCGGCGGCGCGTTGCGCGGTCAGGTTGATGTTGCCGTCGATAAAGTCACCGGGCGCCAGGGCGAAGATGCAAAAAATCAGTAAGGAAGCCAACAGCAGCATCGGGATCGTCTGCAACAGACGGCGCAGGATAAAATTTCTCATCGCGAATTCCATCGCCGCCGCCCGGAGTGGCGCGGCGGCGTCAGGGCGTTACGGCGCCGGTTTGACGTTCGGCAGGCTGCCGACCAAGCCGTTGTAGATATCCGGTTTAAAGCCGGTGACGCGCGCGCTGCTGGCGCTCAAAATCTCGCGGTTGCCGAGCAGGATCACCGGTGGATCGTCCGCCAGCGCCTGATACAGCTGATGGTAAAGCGGCTTGCGCTGCGCGATATCCAGCGTGGCATTGGCCCTGGCGATCAGCGCGTCTACCTGCGGATTGTGATAACCGGTCTCGCTCTCGCGACTGATGAAATCGCGCACGCCATCGTGCGGATCGTTCAACGTGCTGGTGCTGAGCGACACCAGGTCGTAATTGCCCGCCTTGCGCTGCGCCAGCAGCGCGTTGAAGTCCAATACCTGCGGTTTCAGCACCACGCCGAGCCGGCGGTAGTTGTCCTTGGCGATCGGCACCAGCGCATCGTTGATCAGCTTTTTGGTCACCAGCAGCGTCAGCTCCAGCTTCTTACCGTCTTTTTGCCGAATGCCGTCCGCGCCCACTCGCCAGCCGGCCTCGTCCAACAGCTTCCCAGCCTTGTCGAGATCGTAAGCGTAGGGATTGATGCCGTTCGCGTCATAGGCCCAGGAGATAGGCGAGATCGGCTGGTTGGCGACCTTGCCATACCCCTGGTACACCACGGCGATCAGCCTTTGCCGATCCAGGCCGTAGATCAGCGCCTGACGCACCCGTTTGTCCTGCAGCGCCGGGCGCTTGAGATTGAAGTCGATGCGGCTGTAATCGCTTGAGCTGTAGAGGTTGATATTGGCGAAGCCGAGCAGCTTGAGCTGTTCGATATCGTCCGGCTTGGCGGTAAAGGCGTCGTAGTCGGTCTCACCGGTCTGGAACAGCTGGAAGTTGGTGGCCGGGTTGGTGACGCGGTAGATAAAGCGCGCCATCGGCGGCGCACCGAGATAGAAGTTCGGGTTGGCGTGGAAGCGGATCTCCTGCCCCGGCACGTACTTGTCGTAAATATAGGGGCCGTTGCCGAGCGGCTTGCCGTTGAAGGCGCGCACGCCGTCGAGCTTGCCGCGCTGATAGTCTTTGCCGTAGTAAGCCCGCGACAGCACCGGGCCGCCGATCAGTTGCAGCGTAGTCGCGCCCGGTTGGGTGGTGACGATCTGAATGGTGCGATCGTCGATCACCTTCAGGCCGCTGATGCCGGCGGCGGTGCCGTTTTTATACTCGGCGCCACCCTGGATGTGCGCCGGCGTGATGTCGGTGTCGCCGTCATAGGCCGGATCGTGCAGCAGCGTCAGGGTAAAGGCGATATCGTCGGCCTTCAGCGGCGAACCGTCGCTGTAGACCAGATTCGGCCGCAGCTTGATGGTGTAGGTCAGATTATCGGGGCTGACCTGCCAGGACTCCGCCAACCGCCCTTCCGGCTTGCCCTGGCTGTCCAGGCCGATCAGGCGGCTGAAGATCACGTCGGTCACGTTCTCGTCCCAGCCGTTGGTGAACAGATACGGGTTGAAAATCCCCTGCGGCTCCGAGATGCCCGCCACCACGGTGTCTTTACGCAGCTTGGCGGCGGCCGGCACCCGAGCGGCGTCGCTGGCCGGCGTGATGCCTTCGGCCAGCGTTTCCGCCTGCACGCCGGCGCTCAGCCCCAGCGCGCAGACCAGCGCCAGCGGCGTCAGCCGATAACGCAACAGTTTGTTTAGCCTATTTTTTATTCCACTCACCCACAGCCCCTCGTCTTCCCGTTGATAAAAATGTGACAAAATTTATCGCAGAGTAATGGGCGGCTGGAGGGCTGTCTAACAACGAAACCGGCATTCCATTGCCGAAAAAAGCATTATGAATTTTTCTGGGGCGAAGCGCCGTGCAAAATGCGATTCAACCTGCCGCCGCCAGCCCCCGGATAAGTTTGGCTAAGGTTTTGATCGCCTCTTCAAACCGATCGTTCCATTCAAAAGAGGCGTTGAGGCGGAAGCAGTGGTTGAAATGGTCGCCGGTCGTGAACATGCGCCCCGGCGCGATGCTGATCCCCCGGGAAAGGGCCTGCCGGTACAGTTCCATCGACGACAGCGCCGGATCCAGCTCCAGCCACAGGAAGTATCCGCCGTCGGGCTGGCTGACCTTCACCGTCGGCGGGAAATGATGGGCGATCGCCTGACGCATCGCGCTTTGGCGCTGGGCCAGCAGGCGCCGCAGCCGCCGCAGATGGGTATCGTAGCCACCGTGCAGCAGATAATCCGCCAGCGCCATTTGGGTCGGCACGCTGGTGGAAACGGTGCTCATCAGCTGCAAACGCTGGATCTGCTGCGCATAACGCCCCGCCGCCACCCAGCCGACGCGAAAGCCCGGCGCCAGGCATTTGGAAAACGACGAGCAATGCAGGATCTGGCCGCCGCTGTCGAGCGCCTTGGCCGGCAGCGGCCGTTCCGCGCTGAAGTACAGCTCACCGTAAACGTCATCTTCAATCAACGAAATCTGTCGGTCGCGCAACAGCGCCACCAGACGCTGCTTGTTGGCCTCCGGCAGGGTGGCGCCCTGCGGGTTCTGGAAGTGGGTCATCAGCCAGCAGGCTTTGATCGGATACTGTTCCACCGCCTGCTGCAGCGCGTCCAGATCGATGCCGTCCTGCGGATGGGTGGCGATCGCCACCGCCTTTAACCGCAGCCGTTCCAGCGCCTGCAGCGCGCCGTAAAACGCCGGCGACTCGATCGCCACATAGTCGCCCGGCTGGGTCACCGCCTGCAGGCTGAGGCTGAGCGACTCCATCGCCCCGGCGGTGATGACGATTTCGTCCGGCGCGACCTGCATGCCGCTCAGCGCATAGCGTTGGGCGATGTGCCGCCGCAGCGCGTCGTTGCCCGGCGGCAGGTTGGCCAGCGAACTGTGCGGCGTGAACTTGCGCGCTACGCTGCTCAGCGCCCGCGCCAGCTTCGGCTGGGCGAACAGCGTGGCGTCGGGAAAGGCCGAACCGAAAGGCACGATATCCGGATCCTTGCAGGCCTGCAGCACGTCGAAAATAAAGGCGTTGATGTCCACCTGCTCGCTCAGCAACAGCTTCTCGCCGCGCGAAGGCTGAGGCAGCGGCTGCGGACGCGCCGCCACGTAGTAGCCCGACTGCGGCCGGGCGACGATCCACCCCTGGCTCTCCAGCAGTTGGTAAGACTGCACCACCGTCATCAGGCTCAACCCGGCGCGCTTGCCGCTCTCGCGCAGCGAAGGCAGCTTGTCGCCCGCCCGCCACACCCGGTTCTGGATCTGTTCTCTAATCTGTTGCGCAAGCTGCTCGTATCGGGTCATAACCATTAACTGTTATATGAAAAAGTAAAATAACTGTCACTATTATAGTCACTGTACTCCGTGCTTAACTTAACGCCAAGTATTTCACATAAAAATGACAGCTATACTCAAGAGGTTAATTTATGTTCAACCCTAGGAGGCGCCATGCTGGGTCTTGATGCACTGGAACTCGCCAGAATACAGTTCGCCTTCACCGTGTCTTTCCATATCATCTTCCCCGCCATCACCATCGGTTTAGCCAGCTATCTGGCGGTGCTGGAAGGGTTATGGTTGAAAACGCACAATGAAGCCTACCGCGAGCTTTACCATTTCTGGTCAAAGATTTTCGCCGTTAACTTCGGCATGGGCGTGGTGTCCGGGCTGGTGATGGCCTATCAGTTCGGCACCAACTGGAGCTTCTTCTCCGAGTTCGCCGGCAGCATTACCGGGCCGCTGCTGACCTATGAAGTGCTGACCGCCTTCTTCCTCGAAGCCGGTTTCCTCGGCGTGATGCTGTTCGGCTGGAACCGCGTCGGCCCGGGGCTGCACTTCTTCGCCACCTGCATGGTGGCGCTCGGCACGCTGATCTCCACCTTCTGGATCCTGGCCTCCAACAGCTGGATGCAGACGCCGCAGGGGCATGAAATCATCAACGGCCAGGTGGTACCGGTCGACTGGCTGAAGGTGATCTTCAACCCGTCCTTCCCGTACCGCCTGTTGCACATGTCCACCGCCGCCTTCCTCTCCTCGGCGTTCTTCGTCGGCGCCTCCGCCGCCTGGCACCTGCTGCGCGGCCGCGATACCCCGGCGATGCGCAAGATGCTGTCGATGGCGATGTGGATGGCGCTGATCGTCGCGCCGGTGCAGGCGCTGATCGGTGATGCGCACGGCCTGAATACGCTGAAACACCAGCCGGCGAAGATCGCCGCCATCGAAGGCCACTGGGAAAACCCGCCGGGCGAAGCCACGCCGCTGATCCTGGTCGGTTGGCCGGACATGCAGCGCGAAGAGACCCGCTTCAAGCTGGAGGTGCCGTACCTCGGCAGCCTGATCCTGACCCACAGCCTGACCGAACAGGTACCGGCGCTCAAATCCTTCCCGCCGGAAGATCGCCCCAACTCCACCGTGGTGTTCTGGTCGTTCCGCATCATGGTCGGGCTGGGCATGCTGATGATACTCGCCGGGGTGTGGAGCCTGTGGCTGCGCTGGCGCGGCGGGCTGTATCAGTCGCGTCCGTTCCTGTACTTCATTCTGTGGATGGGGCCTTCCGGATTGCTGGCGCTGCTGGCGGGCTGGTTCACCACCGAGATCGGCCGCCAGCCGTGGGTGGTGTACGGCCTGCTGCGCACCAAGGACGCGGTCTCCGCGCACGGCGACCTGCACATGAGCATCAGCCTGCTGGCGTTCATCATCGTCTACTGCTCGGTGTTCGGCGTGGGGTATTCCTACATGATGCGCCTGATCCGCAAAGGGCCGCAGCCGCATGAACACCAAGAAGACAATACCGAGGGCCGCCCGGCACGTCCGCTGTCCGCGGTCAACGACACTCTGGACGACAGGAGCTGAACATGGGCATCGATCTTCCGCTGATTTGGTTTGTGATCATCGTGTTCAGCACCATGATGTACGTGGTGATGGACGGTTTTGACTTGGGCATCGGCATCCTGTTTCCGTGGGTGAAAGAGAGCGGCGACCGCGATCTGATGATGAACACCGTCGCCCCGGTGTGGGACGGCAATGAAACCTGGCTGGTGCTGGGCGGTGCGGCGCTGTTCGGCGCCTTCCCGCTGGCCTACTCGGTGATCCTCGACGCGCTGGCGATCCCGCTGACGCTGATGCTGATCGGGCTGATTTTCCGCGGCGTGGCCTTCGAGTTTCGCTTCAAGGCGAAGCCGGAGAAACGCCATATCTGGGACAAGGCGTTCATCTGGGGCTCAATCTTCGCCACCTTCAGCCAGGGTGTGGTGGTAGGCGCCGTGATCAACGGCTTCCCGGTCGAAGGCCGCACCTACGCCGGCGGCGCGCTGGACTGGCTGACGCCGTTTGCGCTGTTCTGCGGGCTGGGGCTGGTGGTGACCTACGCCCTGCTCGGCTGTACCTGGCTGGTGATGAAAACCGCCGGTGACCTGCAGGCGCGCATGTATCACCTGACGACGCCGCTGCTGGCGATCCTGTTGCTGGTGCTGGCCGCGGTCAGTATTTGGACGCCGATCGCGCATCCGGAAATCGCCGCCCGCTGGTTTACGCTGCCGAACCTGTTCTGGCTGCTGCCGGTGCCGGTGCTGGTGCTGCTCAGCGCCTGGGGGATTCAACGCGGGGTGAAACGCGGCGCGCACTACTCGCCGTTCATGCTGACGCTGCTGCTGGTATTTCTCGGCCTGAGCGGGCTTGGCATCAGCATCTGGCCGCACCTGATCCCGCCGGCCATCAGCCTGTGGGACGCCGCCGCCCCGCCGCAGAGCCTCGGCTTTATGCTGGTAGGCGCGCTGTTCATCATCCCGATCATTCTGGTCTACACCTTCTGGAGCTACTACGTGTTCCGCGGCAAGATCAGCCATGAACACGGCTATCACTGAGAAGGGAGGACGCTATGCAAGATAAAACGGCAACCGCCGCGCCGGCGCCCTGGTGGAAACGCATCGGTTGGCTGGTGATCATCTGGAGCGCCAGCGTGCTGGGGCTGTTCGTGGTCGCCTCGCTGTTCCGCCTGCTGATGACCGCGGCGGGCATGAAGTCGCATTGACGCGGCGCCTTATCTGGCCGCGCTGTTGGGAATTTAGAGGAGCGGCGTGGGCGGCGAATACGCCCACGCTAACCGCGAATATCCCGCACAGCACCTGGCGCGCCAGGCGCAGCCGCTCCATTTCGTCGAAGACCAAGACCTGCTCCAGATAAACCTGGCTGGCCTCATCGTGCAAATTACGGCTTTCGATGTTCATGGGAAGATCTCCACGACCCGCCCCACCGCTTCAAGCTGTTCACCCTTCTCCCGTACAATGCCAAGAGAAGTACCATCCTGTTTCATCCAGTACTTATCGGCAAGGGTAATCAGTGCAAACGCCATTTTGATTACCTCGGTTTTTTCCATCCCGTGACGCCGGGCAATATCGTTCAGATCATCATCAATTTTGTTCGATAACCGAATCGGCAAGCTGCGCATAGTCCACCTCCTGTGGCCGTTGATTCACAGGGGGAAAGTCTACTGGAAGGGCAAATATCGTTCAATTAGTGAACTGCGTAACGCCTCGCACAATCCACATGCAACGCTAATGCGGTTTGCGCCCCATCGCGCTGAGGAAGCGCTGCTGCAGGCGCAACAGCTCCTCCAGCTCCAGCAGGCGGTAATCGATGCCGAAACGCGGCGCCACCTCGCCGATGATGCGGCTCAGCGCCGGGTAATGGCGGTGGCTCCAGTGCGGGAACAGATGATGCGTCAAATGCAGGTTCGCCCCGCCGAGCCAGTATCCCAGCCAGCGCGGCCGGGTCAGCCAGTCGAAGGTCGTGGCGAACACATGGTGATACCAGCCGTGCGGCATCGCACCCTGCGCCGGCGCCTGATAAAAATTGGCTTTGGCCCAGTGGGTGCCGATGATCAACATTACGAACAGCAATGAAGAAAGCATCTGGCTCAGCAAATAGACCAGCAGAATTTGCCCGATGCCGATGGCCGGCGGCAGCAGCCAGCACGGGATCGCCAGCGCCAGCAGCAGGTGCGCCGCCTTGCCCGCCAGAAATCCGCACCAGCCGCGCACGCCCTGCTGCGCCATGCGCGCCGCCACGCGGGTGCGGCCCGCCCGGTCCAGCCAGTCGAACAGCCAGATGTAGTACGGGAACGTCAGCGCCGCCACCAGCGGCCAATAGTAACGCTGGGCGCGCATAAAGGGTCGCCAGCGCTGGAACGGCGTTTGCCGCAGCACGCCATTGGCGTCGATGTCGGGGTCGTAATGTTCGATATTGTTATGGGCATGGTGAAACAACACGTGGCGCACGCGCCAGCAGTCGGGATCCAGCCCCAGCGGGACGCTCACCAGGGCGTTCAGCCAGCGGTTGGCCCAGGGCCGACGGAAAAACGCGTTATGCGAGGCGTCGTGCACCACGTTCACCGTCAGGAACATGCCGATAAAGATAAAGCCGAAATAACAGGCGAAAAACGCCCAGCCGTTTTGCTGCTGCAGGCTCAACCCGTAACACAGGCCGCACAGCGCCAACAGCAGCGCCACCTTCGCCAGCATGCCGCCGTCGGCGAAGCGGTGATCGCCGTTGGCCGCCAAATAATGCTGGGCGGCCTGCATCAGCGCGCGATGTAGCCCGCCGTCATCGCGCCGATAGGCTAACGGGCGCAGCGGTTTCATGGCTGCCCCATAAGGCGCAAGAAGCGCTGTTGCTGCGCGAGCAGTTCGCGATAGCCGATGCAGCGATATGCCATGCCGTGCCGCTGAGCCACTTCCGCCACCGCGGCGGCCAGTGCCGGATAGTGGCGGTGATTCCAGCCGGGAAACAGGTGGTGGGTGAGGTGATAGTTCAGCCCGCCGGTCAGGTGTTCCAGCCAGCGCGGCTCAGGCTGCCAATCGCAGGCGGTGGCGAAATTGTGCCGGTACCAACCGTGCGGCATGCTGTCGCCCGCCGGCGCCGGGTAAAACTCGGCCTGCGCCCAGTGGGTGCCCAGCAGCAGGAACACCACCAGCAGCGAGGCAAACATCTGGCTGAGCGCGTAAGCCAACAGCACCCAGCCCCAACCGATGCCGTGCAGATGGCACAGGATCAGCGGCACCACCAGCACCAGCGCCACATGGAGCAATTTGCACAGCACGAACAGCGCCCAACCGCCGCGCCCCGCCAGCACGCGTTTTTCCCGCAGCGGCGTTTTATTGAGCCGATCGGACCAATCGAAAATCCACGCGATGTAGGGTAGCGAGAGCGCGGCGATCAGCGGCCAGTACAGATGCTGATAGCGCATATGCGGCCGCCAGCGCTGGAACGGCGTCTGGCGGAAAAAGCCGTTCTCTTCGGTGTCCAGATCGTAGTGTTCGACGTTGGCGTAAACGTGGTGGTAATCCACGTGCCGCGTGCGCCAATAGTCCGGATCGACGCCCAGCGGCAGCGTCACCAACCGCCCCACCAGGCGATTGGCCCAGGGCGCGCGCAAGAAGGCGTTATGCGAAGCATCGTGATTGACGTTGACGTTGAGCAGCATGCCCATGGCCACGAACAGGAAATAGCAGAGGAAAAACGCCCAGGGCTGATGCTGCATCAGGCTCAGGGCATAAAACCCGACGCACAGCGCCAGCAACAGCGTGGCCTTGGCCAGCCGCGCGGTATCGGCATAGCGATGATCGCCCGCCAGGCAGGCGTGCGCCGCGCGCTTGAGATCGCGGTGAAACGCCTGCTCGCCATCGGTGGGGAAACGCAGCGGCGGTAATAAGTCAGCCATGCGGTTCCTCCACGGCGGCCGGTGCGGCCACTCGCCCCCAGCCCAGCGCCACGCACAGGGCATGCAGCGCCACGGCGGCCATGGCGATATGCCAATAGCGCTGCGGCCAGCCAAGATAGCCGATAAACAGCAGCGGCATGCCCAGCGCGATCAGCAGCCAAACGGCGCTCGCCCACGGCCGCCCTTCCGTCATGCCGCCCAGCGCCACCGAGCCCAACGCCAGCAGCACCAGCAGCGCCATTTGCGGCCAGCTGATGTCGCCGTAACCGTAACCGTAACCGTATTGGTAGACGTAACCGACCACCAGCGAGAACAACAGCATGGCGCCGCTGAAGACGCTGAGCGCCGAACGGCGGTCGCGCGGCCGGCCCGGCGCCGGGCGCCAGGCCAGACGGAAATAGCGCAGGAACGGCAGATTACTCGCCCAAAATGGATTGGCGGACGGCCGATCGCCGCTGACGCCGTAGCTGAACGGCGTGGTCGGTAGCGCCGGGCAGAACGTGCCGAACAGCTTGTCCCAAAAGATAAAGCTGCCGCCGAAGTTCTTATTGGAATACGCCATGTCCTTGACGTGGTGCACCCGGTGGTGCGCCGGCGTGACCAGGATTTTTTCCAGTACGCCCAGCTTCGGCGTCAGCGCATTGTGGTTAAACAGCTGAATGCTGTAGTGAAAAATCGACACCGTGACGAACACCGACAGCGGCACGCCCGCCAGCGCCAGCAGCAAAAAGAACGGGATCGACGTCAACGACGAATACCAGGAGTTGCGCACCCCCAGCGACAGGTTGAAGTGCTCCCCCTGGTGGTGCACCACGTGTACCGCCCACAGCACGCGGAAGCGGTGGTGCAGGCGATGCAGCCAGTAGAAACCGAAGTCCCACGCCAGCAGGGCGAACAGCCACATCAGCAGCGGCGGCCAGGCGTCCAGCAGCCCCAGGCTGAAATGCGCGGCCACGTAGCCGTAACAGGTGATCTCCAGGCCGCGGAACAGCCACAGCATAATATGGCCGGAGTTCAGGTTGAACACCAGATCGTGCCAGTTGACCGGCTCACGGCGCCCCCACTGCAGCGCCACCGCCTCGGCCACCACGATGAACAGCATGAACACTATCGGCAACGCCAGATCGCTCATCCTACTTCTCCTTTAACCACGCGCCGGCGTAGGGCCTCTATGCGCAGGGCCAGCCAGCCGGCGAACAGCGCCAGCAGCGCACCGCCGGCCAGATCGACAAACAAATGGCGGCGCAGCTGCAGGATGGAGAACGCGATCGCCACGCCCCACAGCATCCACAGCGCCGTCCGCACTTTGCGCTCGCCGTCGCTCAGCGCCCACACCGCCAGCACCGTCAGCGCCATGTGCAACGACGGCAGGCAGTTTTGCGGCGAATCCACCTGCGTTAACGCCGCCAGCAGCTGCGCGCTGAGCCCAACGCCCTCGTTCTGCGGATAGGCCATGGTGGTCGGCCACAGCAGGTAAACTGCCCCGGCGCCCAGCGCCGTCAACTGCATCGCCAGCGTCAGCCATTTGATTCGCTGCAGCGGCGCCAGCAAATAGCCCGCCGGGACGATGAGGAAGAACGACAGATAGAGCCAAATGGCCGCCGGATTAAACGGGATCGCCCGGTCAAGCGCCGATGGCGGCAGCAGGGTTCCCGCCCCCTGCAGGCGATCGGTCAGGCTATACACCACCCCGACCGTCCCCCAGCCGAGCAACATGTGCCCTAGCCTGAACAGCATCTTTTTCATGCTTCCTCCGCCTGGCGCACGATGCGCCGCCGCTTGCGATCGAACTGCGGTAACACCGCCTGCGCCGTCAACCGCCATTCGAGCCGATCGGTGGCGATGCCCTGGCGAGCGAACAGCGCGATCAGCTGCGCCTGGCAGTGCGCCAACGCCGCCGGGCTGCAATCGGCGATCAGCTCCAGCCGGTGCTCGCCGCGCTGGATCAGGCGGTAATCGCTGGTCAGCGGCAACGCATTGGCGATCGTCCGGCTGCAGGCATCGGCGAACACCGCCTGCGGCTGGCGCTGCGCATCGGGTAACATCAGCTGATCGTCGCGCCGCCCTTCGATACGCGCAATCGCCCGCGTCGGTTGCCCGCACGGGCAGGGTTCCTTGCGCAGCACCAGCACATCGTCCAGCCGATAACGCACGATCGGCTGCGTGCTGCGGGTGAAATCAGTGATCAGCGGCGTAAAACGCTGCTCGTCGATCCACTGCGGTTCGATATGCAAAAACTCTTCGTTCAGATGCAGCGTGCCGTGCGCGCAGGTGGCGGCAAGAAACCCCTCGGTGGCCTGATACACTTCGCCGACCGCCGGAAACACCTGCATCAGCAGGCGGCGATCCTGCTCTTCCAACACCTCGGCGACCGAGATCGCTTTTTTGACCGGCAGCTTCACCTGCCCGGCCAGCACCGCCAGCGCCAGGGCACGCAGCACCTGCGCCGGGGCCACGATGATGCTGGGCGCCTGCCGTTCCAGTGCGGGCAGATGCTCGCTGAACGGCGCGAGCAGATCGTAAAACGCCAGGCTCAGCCAACGGTTGTTTACGCTGTGATAGAGATTATTGTCCGCCCGCAGAAACAGGGCGACGCGCTCGCCGGCCAACAGCCCGTCCGGCAGCATCTTCGCCAGCATGCCACCGGCCCACACCTGCTGTTCGCGCGGGCTGACGACAAACACGCCGCGCTGCCCGGAGGTGCCAGACGACAACCCGACGCTGTAGCGCCCGATCTTCGGCGTGAAATCGCGATCCGCCTCGCTGCGCTGCGCGCAGGCCAGCACCGCCTCTCGGCTCAGCCCGGCGGTATTCATCCGGTCAAACTGCGCCATCATCAGCGCCTTGTCCATCTGCGGCCATTCGGCGAACGGGCGGCGGCTGAAGCGCTGAAAATAGGGGCTCTTGCTCAGCACCCGGCGGGCAAAGCCCGCGAGCTGCCGGGCCTGATGCGCCTCCAGCGCCGCACGATCGCCAAAGCGCAGGCGCCGGGCGCGGAAATAGTGCCACAAGGTCATGAAGGGGATCACAGGTCCCCCTCGTGGCACAGCAAAATGTTAACCTGGCCGCCCGCCCACAGCTGGTTGAGCCGTTCCAGCGTGCGGGTGTACGCCGCCGCATCGTCCATCACCAGATTGGCCAGGCGCGAAGGCCCGCGCAGCGTCTGGTAGCTCTGCGGCGACCAGGCGGCGTCGCTGGCCAATAGCGTCCAGCCGGCGTCGGTGAGAATAAAGGCGCCGATATGGCCGGCCGCATGCCCCGGCAGCGGCACCAGCACGATCTGCCCCTCGCTGCCCGGCAGCGCGTAACCGCGATCGAACGGCGCCAGCAGCGCGGGCAACGCCACCGAGGGAAAAGCCTCCATAAACTGCAGACGACTCTCGAAATCCGCCGGGATCAGGCCGGGAATAAAGGCGCGCTTGAGTGCCGCGAAACCGCGCAGCCCACGGGTTTGCTGCCAGCCTTCGCCGGAGCAAATAAAGTCGAGGTGGCTGAAATCCTGCAGCCCGGCGATGTGATCCGCGTGAAAGTGCGAGACGATCAGCGCCTGGATGTCGCCTTCGGCGTAACCGGCTTCGCGCAGCTGATGCGCCAACGACTCGGCGGGATCGAAATAGACCGGCGTCATGCGGCGGTAAAGGCTGAATACCCCCGACTGCGTGTGCTGCTGAAAATAATGCGCGTAGCCGGTATCCCACAGCCAGCGGCGCTGCCCCACCTCCAGCAGATAGGCGCGCGCCGGGAATTTACACACCCGGAACCCGGCGCCGCGCAGCGCCATACAGCCGATATGCGTGCAATAGCCCACTTCAAATACGGTGACCTTAGCCATGCGGTATGCCTCCTTGCTGCCGCAGCCACTCGCCGGTCAGGCGGATCCCCTCCTCCATCGAGTAACGCGGCCGATAGCCCAGCTCTTCGATCGCGAGGGTCTGGCTCAGGGTCATGTCAAAATGCACCGCCGCCACGCTATAGCGCGTCAGCAGCGGTTCCTTGCCGCTCAGGCTTGCCCACAGCTCCATGCCGCCGGCCAGCGCCTGCAGCAGCGGATACGGCACGGCCTGCAGCCGGTAACGCAGCCCCAGCTCCTGGCGCAGCAGCGCATCCAGCATCTCCGCCAGCCGCTGCGGTTGGTGGTTGGTGATGTTGTACACGGCGCCGGACGGCAATCCGCGTTGCCGGCTGGCCAGCTCCATGGCGTGCACCACGTTGGGAGCAAAGGTCAGATCCAGCAACGCCTGCCCGCCGCCGGGCAGCCGCAGCACGCCGCGATCGCGTTCGAGCTGTTGCAACAGCCGCGGCACGATCACCCGATCGTGCGGGCCAAACAGGCCGCGCGGCCGCAGAATAATATAGGTGGTTTGCGGGTAGATCTTCGCCTGCGCCAACAGCCGCTGCTCGGCGGCGTGCTTGCTGGCGGCATAGTGGTTGGCGAAGCGCCGGGCGCGATAACCCTCATCAAGATCGTAATGCGGCTGAAAATCGAAGTAGATTGCCGGCGTGGAGATATGCACGAAGCGCCGCACGCCGCAGCGCCCGGCCGCCTCCGCCAGCTTGTCCGTCGCTGCGGCGTTGATGCGGTGAAATTCCGCTTTGCTGCCCCAGGGCGATGACTTGGCCGCACAGTGCCACACCCACTCGCAGTCGGTCACCAGCTCCCGGCACTGCTGCGGCGTGGCCTGCGCCAGATCGAGCGAGTAAAATTCGGCGCCCAGCTGGCGCAACGCTTCGCCGGCCCGCTCATCGCGGCCGGTGGCGCGCACCTGATGCCCGGCCTCCAGCAACCACTCCGCCGCGTTGCGCCCCAGCCCGCTGGTCGCCCCGGTCACCAGCACCCTCATGGCAGCAACACCATGCCGGCCAGCGCCAGCCCGGCGGCGGTGCCGATCAGCATCACCGGCTGGCCGGGGTTGAAGCGCCCGGTGGTCACGGCGGCATGCAGCGCGGTCGGGATAGACGCCGCCACCTGGTTGCCGTGATGGCGGTAGATGTCCACCAGCGCCTCGCTGGAGACGTGCAGCCGTTTGCGCATATGTTCGAGCGACAAATGGCTGGCCTGGTGCGGCACCACGGTGGCGATCTGCCCCAGGGTCAAGCCGCTGGCGCTCAGCAGCCGGTCGAGGTAGTCCTCAATCAGCGCCGACGCCTGACGGAACAGCGGCTTGCCCTGCATATGAAACAGGAAGTCTTGCTCGCACATGCCGGCGCGCGGGTTGCGGCGCGTGCCGCCGGCGCGGATCTCGCACAGTTCGCTGCCGGCGGGATAGGTTTCCACCAGGCTGGCGAGGATGCCGCCTGTGCCGTCACCGCGCTCCACGATGGCGCAGGCGGCGCCGTCGCCAAAGATCAGCGACGACTCTTCGTGCTGCCAGTCGATGCCGCGCGAAGCGAGATCCGCCGAGACGATGGCGATACGTCGATACGTCCCGGCGTTCAACAGCCCCGCCGCCACCTGCAGCGCAGAGATAAAGCTGACGCAGCTGCTGTTGATGTCGAAGCCCGGCGTACCCGGTGCCAGCCCGGCAACCTTGAGAATATGCGCGGCGGTGCACGGCAGCGCCTGCACCGCTATCGCCGAGGCGGAGATCAAAAGGTCAATGGAGGCTGCCGGAATGGCGCTGCGGGCCAGCGCGTCTTGCAGCGCGGCGGCGGCGAGATCGGCCTGGCTGGCATCGTCGGCGGCGTGATAGCGGTAAACGATGCCCGAGCGTTTTTCAACGTAGCCGGCCGGTTTCCCCAGGCGGGCATCGAGCGTAGAGGAGGCCACGCGGTTGGGCGGCAACGCGGCCCCGGTGGCAATGATTTTCAGAGGCAACAGCTCGGGTGAGCGACATTGTGTGGTCATTATTGTTATTGATCAACCTGACTATCCATAAAGCGATTCTCCCGCACGGCGCAAAGGCTATGCGGATCATCCCCGGTTTTTATGTCCCAAAAGGCCTTTCATCAAGGCGGTATCTCTTGTTATCAGCTGGCGCGGGCCGACGTCCGTCGGCGGAAGCATAAGCGTAACATTACTGAGATATTCAGTTTACGGCAAGGCGGCGAGAATGGGCAGACGGCAGGGGAATTATCGGAATAGCGCCGCCGCTGGCGATCGGCGGCGGCGGGGTCAGGCTCAGCGGCGGTTGCGCACCAGCTGGTAGCGGCGGGTCAGATACTCTACCGGCGCACTCCAGATATGCACCAGGCGGCAGAACGGGAACAGCACGAACAGCGTCATGCCCAGCACCATGTGCAGCTTGAAGATAATCGCCACGCCTTCCAGGTGCGCAGAGGCGCCGGCGTGGAAGGTCACCACCGCCTGCGCCCAGGCCACCAGCTTCATCATTTCGCTGCCGTCCATATGCTGGGCGGAGAACGGAATGGTCAGCAGACCGAGGCACACCTGCACCACCAGCAACGTCAGGATCATGATGTCGGCGAAGCTGCTGGTGGCGCGCACCCGCGGGTTGGTCAACCGGCGCTTCAGCAACAGCGCGCCGCCGATCAGCGTCATCAGGCCGCAGGCGCCGCCGGCGATCATCGCCAGCTTCTGCTTCACGTCGATCGGCAGGAAGGCCTCATACATCCAGTGCGGCGTCAGCATGCCGAGGAAGTGGCCCGCGAAGATGCCGATAATGCCGATGTGAAACAGGTTGGACGCCAGCCGCATGCCCTTTTTATCCAGCATCTGGCTGGAGCCGGCGCGCCAGCTGTACTGCCCGTAGTCGTAACGCAACCAGCTGCCGATCAGGAATACCGCGCCGGCCAGATAAGGGTAGATATCGAAGAAGAACTGATTCAAAAATTGCATGATTAGCGTCCTTTGGTTCCGGTTAACGCATCCGTCAGGTCCAGATACTGTGGTGCCACCGCGCCGGCGAAGCGCCGCTGGTGCGCCGTCTGCTGGGCGGAGGCGCAGCCCTGTTCGCCGAGAAACTTGACCTGCTCCTCTTCCCACACCGCATCCAGCGCCTGCGGCGTATCGTCACGTGCCTCTTGCGCCACCTGGGGCTCCAGCGTCTGGGCCTGCACCTCGCTGCCGGACAGCGCCAGCAGCAGATCGAACAGCACCGCATACGGGCTTTCACGCTGTTGCAGGCGCGCGCCCAGCAGCGCCAGGATCGGCGCGATGTCCTGCAGCCCTTCACGCGCCTGCGCCGCACTGCGGCTGGCCAGATACTCCAGATACAGCGGCAGGAAATCCGGCAGCTCGCGGCTGTCGATCTCCAGCCCGGCGGCGCGGTACTGCGCCATCAGGTCAACCATCGCCTGGCCGCGATCGCGCGACTCGCCGTGCACGTGCTCAAACAGCAGCAGCGAGGTGGCGCGGCCGCGATCGAACAGCTCGCAATAGTCGGCCTGCACGTCCAGCAGCGGGCGGGCGCACAGGCGGCGGATAAACAGAATCAGCTGCGCGCTGTGGTGCAGATCCAGCTCGCTGGCCGGCTCCAGCGCTTCGATGAGCGCCTGCTGATGGTCAAACAGGACCTGCTCCGGGTAATCCAGCAGGCGGGCGATCACTTTCAGGCTGATCATGAGGCATCCTCCGGCCGCGCGGTTTTCGCGGTCACGTCGATGGCGTCGATACGGCGGCTGTTGAACAGGTTGAACTTGCCGTCGCTGCCGTGGCAGCCGTCGCCGAAACTGAAACCGCAGCCTTTGCTTTCCGGGAAGGCTTCGCGCGCCAGCTCGCGATGGCTCGACGGCACCACGAAGCGATCTTCATAGTTGGCGATCGCCAGGTAGCGGTACATCTCCTGCGCCTGCGTTTCGCTCAACCCAACCTGCTCCAGCGCACTGGTGTCCACCACGCCGTCGACGGTTTCCGCCCGCTTGTAGTGGCGCATCGCCAGCATGCGCTTCAGCGCCAGCAGCACCGGTTCGGTATCGCCGGCGGTCAGCAGGTTCGCCAGATACTGCACCGGAATGCGCAGGCTCTCGACGTCCGGCAACACGCCGCTGTGCGCCAGCTCGCCGGCGTCGGCGGCGGACTGAATCGGCGACAACGGCGGCACGTACCACACCATCGGCAGCGTGCGGTATTCCGGGTGCAGCGGCAGCGCCAGCTTCCAGTCCATCGCCATTTTGTACACCGGCGACTGCTGGGCGGCTTCAATGACGCCCTGCGGCACGCCGTCCGCCAGCGCCTGAGCAATCACCTTTGGATCATGCGGATCGAGGAAGATATCGAGCTGGCTCTGGTACAGATCCTTGTCGTTCTCCACCGCCGCCGCCTGCTCGATGCGGTCGGCATCGTACAGCAGCACGCCGAGGTAGCGAATGCGGCCGACGCAGGTCTCCGAACACACCGTCGGCTGCCCGGCTTCGATGCGCGGGTAGCAGAAGATGCACTTCTCGGACTTGCCGCTCTTCCAGTTGAAGTAGATTTTCTTGTACGGACAGCCGGTCAGGCACATGCGCCAGCCGCGGCACTTGTCCTGGTCGATCAGCACAATGCCGTCTTCGCCGCGCTTGTAGATCGCCCCGCTCGGGCAGGTGGCGACGCAGGCCGGGTTGAGGCAGTGTTCGCACAGGCGCGGCAGGTACATCATGAAGGTGTTTTCGAACTGGCCGTACATCGCCTTCTGCAGGTTGTCGAAATTCTTGTCCTGCGAGCGTTTTTCGAACTCCCCGCCGAGGATCTCCTCCCAGTTAGGGCCGCTTTCGATCTTGTTCATGCGCTGGCCGGTGATCAGCGAGCGCGGGCGAGCCACCGGCTGGTACTTGCCCTGTTTGGCGGTATGCAGATGCTGGTAGTCGTAATCGAACGGCTCGTAGTAGTCGTCCAGCGCCGGCACGTCCGGGTTGGCGAAGATTTTCGCCAGCACGCCGACGCGGTTGCCCATGCGCGGTTCCAGCTTGCCGTTGATTTTACGTATCCAGCCGCCCTTCCATTTTTCCTGATCTTCCCAGGCGTGCGGATACCCGACGCCGGGCTTGCTTTCCACGTTATTGAACCAGGCGTATTCCATACCTTCACGGCTGGTCCAGACGTTTTTGCAGGTGACCGAACAGGTGTGGCAACCGATGCACTTGTCCAGATTCAGCACCATGCCGACTTGCGAACGAATTTTCATTTGCTGTTCTCCTGCTGACTGCCCTGCGCGTAGTCGTTGCCTTCGTCGTCCAACCAATCAATGCGGTTCATCTTGCGCACCACCACGAACTCGTCGCGGTTGGAGCCGACGGTGCCGTAGTAGTTGAAGCCGTAGGCCAGCTGCGCATAGCCGCCGATCATGTGGGTCGGCTTCGGACAGGCTCGGGTCACCGAGTTGTGGATGCCGCCACGCTGGCTGGTGATCTCCGAACCCGGCAGATTCACGATGCGCTCCTGCGCGTGGTACATCATGGTCATACCGGCCGGGATACGCTGGCTGACCACCGCGCGCGCCGTCAGCGCGCCGTTGGCGTTGAAGGCCTCGATCCAGTCGTTGTCCGCGATGCCCAGATCTTTGGCGTCGTCTTCGCTCAGCCAGACGATCGGGCCGCCGCGCGACAGCGTCAGCATCAACAGGTTGTCGCTGTAGGTGGAGTGAATGCCCCACTTCTGGTGCGGCGTCAGGAAGTTCAGCGCCTTCTCCTTGTTGCCGTTCGGCTTGCTGTTGAGCAGCGGCTGGGCGGCGCGGGTGTCGATCGGCGGCCGGTATACCAGCAGGCTTTCTCCGAAGGCGCGCATCCACTCGTGGTCCTGATACAGCTGTTGACGGCCGCTGATAGTGCGCCACGGGATCAGCTCATGCACGTTGGTGTAACAGGCGTTGTAGGAAACGTGTTCGTCTTCCAGACCGGACCAGGTCGGGCTGGAGATGATTTTGCGCGGCTGCGCCTGAATGTCGCGGAAGCGAATTTTCTCGTCTTCCTTGTTCAGCGCCAGATGCCGGTGATCGCGGCCGGTGACGTTGCTCAGGGCCTCCCAGGCTTTTACCGCCACCTGGCCGTTGGTTTCCGGCGCCAGCGACAGGATCACTTCCGCCGCGTCTATTGCACTCTCAATCTTCGGCCGCCCCGCCGCCGGGCCGTCGGCCTTGACGTAGTTAAGCTGCTTGAGGAAGTCGACCTCGGTTTGGGTGTTCCAGCTGATGCCCTTGCCGCCGTTGCCCAGTTTGTCCAGCAGCGGCCCCAGCGAGGTGAAGCGCTCGTAGGTGGCCGGGTAATCGCGTTCCACCGCGATGATGTGCGGCGCGGTTTTGCCCGGGATCAGATCGCACTCGCCTTTCTTCCAGTCCTGCACGCCGTAAGGCTGCGCCAGTTCGGCGGCGGAATCGTGCTGGATAGGCAGGGTCACCACGTCGGTTTCCTGGCCCAGATGGCCGACGCACACCTCGGAGAAGGCCTTGGCGATGCCCTTGTAGATCTCCCAGTCGCTCTTCGAATCCCAGGCCGGATCGACCGCCGCCGACAGCGGATGGATGAACGGGTGCATGTCGGAGGTGTTCATGTCGTCTTTTTCGTACCAGGTGGCGGTCGGCAGCACCACGTCGGAGTACAGGCAGGTGCTCGACATGCGGAAATCGAGCGTCACCACCAGATCCAGCTTGCCTTCGCCGCCCTGCTCGCGCCATTCCACTTCCTGCGGCTTCACGCCGCCCTGCTGGCCGAGATCTTTCCCCTGAATGCCGTTTTCGGTGCCCAACAGGTATTTGAGCATGTACTCATGGCCCTTGCCGGAGGAGCCCAGCAGGTTGGAGCGCCAGACAAACAGGTTGCGCGGGAAATTCTGCGGATTGTCCGGCTGCTCGGCGGCGAAGCCCAGCGTGCCGTTTTTCAGGCTATCGACGGTGAACTCGACCGGCGACTGACCGGCCGCACGGGCCTGCTCCGCCAGGCGCAGCGGGTTGGTGCCCAGCTGCGGCGCCGACGGCAGCCAGCCCATGCGCTCGGCGCGCACGTTGAAGTCGATCAGGCTGCCGCCGAAGCGCGACTTGTCCGCCAGCGGCGACAGCAGCTCGTCGGTGCCGACGGTTTCATAGCGCCATTGGCTGGAATGGTTGTAGAAGAACGAGGTGCTGTTCATGTGGCGCGGCGGGCGCTGCCAGTCGAGGCCGAACGCCAGCGGCAGCCAGCCGGTTTGCGGCCGCAGTTTTTCCTGGCCGACGTAGTGCGCCCAGCCGCCGCCGCTCTGGCCGACGCAACCGCAGAAGATCAGCATATTGATCAGGCCGCGGTAGGTCATGTCCATGTGGTACCAGTGGTTGACGCCGGCGCCGACGATGATCATCGAACGGCCGTGGGTCTTCTCGGCGTTTTCCGCGAACTCGCGGGCAATGCGAATGATGTTGTGACGCGACACGCCGGTGATCTGCTCGGCCCAGGCCGGGCTGTAGGCCTTGACCTCGTCATAGTCGGCGGCGCAGTTGGCGTCGCCCAGCCCGCGTTCCAGACCGTAATTGGCAAGCTGCAGGTCATACACGCTGGTCACCAGCGCTTCGCTGCCGTCCGCCAGCTGCAGGCGTTTCACCGGCAGCTTGTGCAGCAGGATCTCGTCCAGCGCCACGCTGTTGAAATGCTCGCTGTCGGCGCCGCCGAAGTACGGGAAGCCCACCTCGGCCACGTCGTCATGCATGCCCAACAGGCTGAGCTGCAGCTCGACTTCCTGTTGCGACTTGCCCTCGCGCTGTTCCAGGTTCCACTTGCCCTTCTCGCCCCAGCGGAAGCCAATGGAGCCCTGCGGCGCCACCAGATCGCCGCTGCGGCTGTCGATAGCGACGGTTTTCCACTCGGGGTTGTTTTCCTGGCCCAGCCCGTCCACCAGATCGGCAGCGCGCAGCAGGCGGCCGGCGGCGTAATGGCCGCCTTCACGCGCTTCCAGCAGCACCAGCATCGGCATGTCGGTATAGCGGCGCACGTAGTCGCGGAAGTAGCCGACTTCGCGATCGAGATGGAACTCTTTCAGCATCACGTGGCCCATCGCCAGCGCCATCGCGCTGTCGGTGCCCTGCTTCGGATTCAGCCAGTGGTCGCACAGCTTGGCGACTTCGGCGTAGTCCGGCGTCACCGCCACGGTTTTGGTGCCCTTGTAACGCACTTCGGTAAAGAAGTGGGCGTCCGGGGTGCGCGTCTGCGGCACGTTGGAGCCCCAGGCGATAATGTAGGAGGAGTTGTACCAGTCGGCGGATTCCGGCACGTCGGTCTGCTCGCCCCAGGTCATCGGCGAGGCCGGCGGCAGATCGCAATACCAGTCGTAGAAGCTCAGGCAGGCGCCGCCGATCAGCGACAGGTAGCGGGCGCCGGCGGCGTAGGATACCATCGACATCGCCGGGATCGGCGAGAAGCCGATGATACGGTCCGGGCCGAAGGTTTTGGCGGTATAGACGTTGGCGGCGGCGATCAGTTCATTGACCTCCTGCCAGCTGGAGCGGACGAAGCCGCCGCGGCCGCGCGCCACCTTGTAGCTTTTGGCTTTTTCCGCATCGCCGACGATAGAGCCCCAGGCCGCGACCGGATCGCTGTGCTGCGCTTTCGCCTCGCGCCACAGCTTGAGCAGACGCTTGCGCATCAGCGGGTATTTCAGCCGGTTGGCGCTGTACAGGTACCAGGAGTAGCTGGCGCCGCGCGGGCAGCCGCGCGGTTCATGATTGGGCAGATCGGGCCGGGTGCGCGGGTAGTCGGTTTGCTGGGTTTCCCAGGTCACCAGGCCATTCTTCACGTAGATCTTCCAACTGCAGGAACCGGTACAGTTCACGCCGTGGGTGGAACGCACCACTTTGTCGTGCTGCCAACGGCTGCGATAGCCGTCTTCCCAGTCGCGGTTGGTGTTCAAGGTCTGGCCGTGCTCGCCAGAAAAAGGCTCCGCCAACTGCTTGAAATAGCGGAAACGGTCTAAAAATTTGCTCATCCGGAATGCTCCTGAAGGCTCTTGTCGTTATAAGAAGACATGCTCAATCTGCCGCCAGCCTACTGACGGCCAACCGGCAGCAAATTGATTGCGATCAAGAGAAAGCGGGAGGCGACGCGCGTATCGGGTGAGAAATACCACCAAAGTATAGGTGCGGGAGGTGATGTTAATCGGTTGAATTTAAATGAATAAAAGAGGCTGTCATGACAAAGACTGGCGGAAGGGAGGCAAGGCGGGGTATTTGGGGGTAGGACGCGGGAGAGACCTCCCGCGTGACGTTAACTCGACGCATTCAGCGCTGGAGCCACAGCGTCGCGGTACCCACGGCGGGCAACGCCAGCGCGATCTCCGCCCCCCCTTCCTGCTGCCGCCAGCCCGCCGGAAGGCGCAACCGGGTGCTTCCCTCTCGATAGTAAGGATTGGCTACCAGCAGCAAGGCGCGATCGCCCAGAATAAACATCCGCGCCGGCATTTGCGGATCGCTTCCCGCCAGCGGCGTCGATTTTCCCGTCAGCAGATAAGGGGTGAAAGCGGCGATTTGCTGCGACACGGCAGCCACACCGCGCCAGGTGGCGTCAAACTCCCGTTGGTCGAAGCGGCCGGTTTTGCGCTTGTAAAACAGATCGGTATAGGAATAAAACAACAGCCCCTTGGCGCCGCCGATCAACGCCTGCCAGGCCTGGTTGCGGATTTCCGCCTCTGACGGCGGATGTGGCTTACGGCGGGCGTCATAAGCGGCGTGATCCATGATTTGCATCACCACCCAGGCCCCGCGCGCCTGGCGGGCGGCCTGCACCGTGAGTTCGGTATAACGCGTGGTGCGCGTCAGATCGCTATCGTTCCCCACCGGGTAAGGGTCGGTCGCCAAAATGTCGCTGCTGTTGAAGTGAGCGTCCAACTCCCCGGTTTTGTTCAACACCTGGAAGGTGGGATGATCGCCGTCAAGCTGCTTTATTTGCAGGTTTTTTTCCTCGATCTTATCGAGATATTCCGGCCCCAGCTCATCGTTGATGTACCAGGCGAGTAGGTTGGGCTGAGAGCGCAAGCGCTGCACGTACCAGGCCGTCAGCGCCGCGTAATCGCCACCGCGCGCGGGCGGCGCGAAGCGGCTGCCGCGGTACTGATCTTTGACGGAGTAAATCACCAGCAGCCCGCGCTGGCGTGCGTTGCGGAAAAAGGCGTAAGGATCTTTCTTCTCCCCATAATCATAATTCAGCACCGTGTTGAATCCCGCCGATGCGATGCGCGCCAAATGCTCATCGGTAGCCACGTTGGCGTAAATACCCAACGGGAAAAGCCGTTGACCATCGCGCACGGTAAAGCCTTCGCTGTCGATCGCCACTTTGGCCGCAGGCTGCCCGACGCGAAAAGACAGCTCGCTGCCCTGTGCCGGTTGGGATTGCTGCCCGGTGACCTGCTGACGCAGGCGATATTCCCCCTGGGCCAGGCCGGTCGGCAGTGGGTATTCGATCCGGCGCTGCCCTTCAACCTGATAACGGTCGCGGCTACTGTGAACAACCTGCCCCTCGGCATTGAGCAATTCGCTGTCGACTTGCAAACGCTGCGGCTGCGGAGTGACCAACAGCGTGTCGACCTTCCCCTGCGCCGACGCGCCGAGCTGATACAACGCCGGCGTAGACGCTCGAGCACACGCATAGGCGTCGTCAAACCAGGCGGTACCGGTGCTCCCCTTGCGCAGATAGACGCCAAAAGTGACTCGCGCCGCCTGCGGCGGCACGGTATAGCTGGCGCTCACCTGCCGCCAGCCGCTGTCGCCGGTCACCCCTGCCGGATAGCTGCCTTCCAGAAAGCGCCCCTGCGCATCGAAGCTCTGCAGATAAACCCCGGCGCCGCCGTCGCGGCTTTGCCCGCGTACGTCATGGGTCTTGAGCCAGACGCCGAAATCGATCGTCTGCCCGGGCGCAACCCGCAGCATCTGACTGAAGGTGCGGTACTGCGCGGCATCTGCATTGTCATAACGCAGACTGCCACGGCCGCTGTGCGCATCGCCGTCGGCCTGTGCGCCCTGCGCACGCCAGCCGCTAAGCCCCTGCTCAAAGCCGGGGTTGGCCAACAGATTGGGTTGGCAGCTCTGCGCCAGAGCCGAAGCGCTCCACCAGGCGCAACAGCCCAGAGCCGCCATCTGATACATCCCCTTCATGGTCATTTCCTTTTCACCACGGCGTTGAACAGATAAGTGGCGAACAGATAGCAGGATTTCTGGTAAGACAGCCCCAAATGCTGACGGTAAATCCGCCATTGCCAGTCCGCGGCGCGGATTTTGTTGCCCGACAGCGAATGGGTAGACAATCGGTAACAGGCCAGCGGTTCGGGAATGCAGTAGGCCAGGCCGTTACGCGCCTTCTGCAGCACCGCCAGCCACATCAAATAGTCCTCATGACCCACTTTTTGCTGATACACCTTACCGATGCGCTTCTGGTTGTAGATGCCGGTGAGATTGCCGATCCAGTTGCTTTTCAACATGTCCTGATAGCCAATAAGCTCATCCGCACCCCGGGTGTTTTTGATCAACTTCAGGTCGTCTTCGAAGGTGTAATAATGGGAACACACCACGTCGTAGCGGCGGGTTTGCAAAATGCTCGCCTGGCGCGACAGCTTGTTGGGGAGCCATACGTCATCGCTGTCGCAGAAGGCGATATAGTCGCCCTTCGCCGCCTCAATGCCGATGTTGCGCGTTTCCGCCACGCCCTGGTTATGCTCATTGCGTATGTAGGTGAGGCGATCGTGGATAAACGGCCGCACCACCTCGGCAGTATCGTCGGTGGACGCATCATCGATCACATACAGGTGATAATCGGTAAATCGCTGATTCAGCACGCCTAGAATCGACTCTTTAATAGAGTGCGCCGCATTGTAGGCCGGCATTATCACGGATATCTTTTCCATTCTGTCCTCACTCGGTGAGCTGTTGCCACTCGGGATAAATACGTTCGGGAGAAAAACGACGGGACTTCTCTAACGCGGCGAGAGAAAAGTGCTCGCGCAAACCCGGATCGAGCATCAGTTTGATCACCCCTTCGCTGAAGGCGGCGGCGTCGTCATCGGGCACCAGATAGCCGTTGACGCCATCGTCTATCAACTCGGCCGGGCCGGTCTTGCAGTCGTAGGCCACCAGCGGCAGGCCGAAACTCATGGCTTCGATCAGCACCATCGGCAACCCTTCATAGCGAGAAGTCATCAGATACAGGCTGGCTTGGCGATAATAGGCCGCCACGTCGGCGGTGGCCGGCAGCAGGTTCACCTGCCGCTCCAACCCGGCGTCTTCAATCTGCCGCCGCAATACGTCGCGCTCCGGACCGTCGCCAATAATCAGCAGCCGCCAATCCGGCGCCTGCGCCGCCACTCCTCGCCACAACGCGATCAGACGATCGAAGCCTTTCTGATTGCTCAATCGCCCCACCGCCAGCGCCACCTTTTTCTGCAGCGTCGGCGTCGGCGCCTGCGTGCCGAACGGTGAAACGTTCTCGATCACCCGACATTTCCCAGCCCCCACCCAGCGGGCGATGGCGTCGCTATCTTGCCGCGTCAGAAAAATTACGCGGTCACACAGCCGGTAAACCAGCAACTTCAACCACTTAAATACGCGCGGATACTGGTGAAAGCTGACGTGTTCACTCAGCAGCAGCCGGCTGCGGGCACAGAACAAACGCAGAAAAGGCGTCATTACCACCGACAGTTTCCCCATGGAAACGGTAATGATCACGTCCGCGCGTTCACGCCGCAGGGCCATCGCCAGCCGCCATGGCCAGAACAGCGAATCGCCGCCGCCGCAGCGCAGCCGGACGTCGTTCGCCAGCGGAAAGAAGCTCCGCTCGCCAAACAGCGAAAACAGCGCCACCTCGTAACCCGGCAGACGCGCCAGCGCATTGGCCAAACCGCTGGCGACCCGTTCAGTTCCGCCCTTGCCCGCTATATTTTCGATAACGATGATTACCTTGCGTGGTTGCATATCATCTCCTGAATCCCTGGCGCACATTGCGCAGCAGCCGGCCGCCCACCGAGAACAACCCCAACCGCGCCAGACAATCGCCATACCATTTGATCATCTTGAACTTGCCGCTCAGGCTGCGCCGCACGATGCGCGACGAGTAATAATTGAACGCCTGGGCGTTCTCCGAATACAGCGAGGCCAGCAGGTGCTTGCAGGCGAATCCGCTGATATGGCGATCGCTGGGGCTGAGGAAGGTATTGATAAAGCGATCGCTGGCCTCCAGATTAAGCTTCGCCGTCATGCGCCCGTAGCGCCCTACGTCGAGAAACACCCCTCCGCCGGCGTCGTGCGCCACATGCGCGCCCAAATTGGTGGCATTGACCAAAAAGCCCCAATCCTGATGCTTATTGAGGAACTCGGGAAATAAAAAGCGGCGATCGCTTTTTTTACGTATGCTGATGGTGGATGAACGAATATCGCCCATTTCCAGAAAAAGAAAATCTTCGCCGGAAGAACCGGATTTGTAGTGGAAGTTGAAGTCACGTACCGAATCGCCGCTCACCTCCGCATAGTTACCGAAGATAATATCAATATGGCGATCTTCATGTTTATTCATGCGGCGGATAATATAGTTGGTTGTGAAGTAATCATCGGAATCGAGAAAAAACACGATCTCCGATTGCGCCAACTTGATGCCTAAGTTACGCGATACCGCCGCATTGCTCTTCTTTTTTTTCTCGTGCAGCATCACATTGCTATTGGTTGCTGCTATCTGGCGAATATATTTAATATCATCCTCGTCAGAGCAATCATCAACCAAAATCACCTGATAGTCGAACCCCTGGCAAGCGTTGAAAACCCGCTTCAGAGTTTTAGGCAGATAGCGTGCACTATTGTAAATAGGGATCACGATCGAGAAATCCATTTCTTAACCCTCTAATTTAGAATTTATCATTTCTTTTCCACGGCAAAGCAACAATAACGACACGTTAAATACCGGGACCAAAAAATAGGTTTCCGTCAACGTTGTTAACAGGAAAACCACCACCACCCAGCGCATGAACCGACTCAGCTTGCGCATGTTACCCAACAGGTGAAAATAACAGAAAAGCATGACGACAGAGGCGAGGCCACCGGCCGAATAAAACATGGCAATGAAGAAGAAATCGACGGGTTTATAAGGTTCTATATTCATGCCGAACAGCGGGTTGGGTAGCCCCACCGACTGAAACATCTGCCAGGAGAACCAGACTCGCCCGGTCAACGCCTGGTTCAAGAGGACATCCAATGCCGGATTGCTGCCCCAGAGCATAACGCTGGCGAATTGAAAGCCGACAATAACCAACGTCAGCACGATGCAGACTTTTCTATTGGGGGCGACACGCAGCAGCGGCGCCAGCCAAAACAGCAATAACATCAACAACGCCAGCATAAAACAGGTGCGAGAATAGGAATACATCAGCACCGGGAGAATTAACGCCGACACCGCCAACGACGCGATATTTTTCATTCCACGCGTTAGTTTCGCATGGTCGATCAGGCACAGCAGCGTGGCGAACAAGGCAAAAGAATAATACGCCAGGGTATTCGGGTTATCGAAACCCAGCGTTAATCTGTTGCCGTAACGTTCATCAAGATAAACAAACCCATTGGTGTAAAAGCTATAGGGAATGACCATCAGCAACCCTGCCACCACAAAGGCGATGGCAAACATTTCAGCGCCACGTCCCATGTCTATGCGGCGAAATAAAATGATCACCGCCGTGCTGAATACCGCGCCAAACAGATAATCCCCATGCCCGGTGGCAATATTAACCAGAAACAACAGAGCCAAAAAACCCGCAACCGCTTTTTCCGCCAGCGTAGCGATAAAAAATGCATAACCGACATAGAGCAACATCAGGCCATTAAGCCCCATCACGGTTTTATTAATCAGCTCGCTGTTGAACGATCCCGAGGTCAGGAAGGTTTTCACGAAAAACATCAGCAGAAAGGTCAATACGATGGATTGATTGACTAAATCCCGCGACTGATTATAACCGGCGTTGGCATGCATTTGAAAATTGGAGGCGACTCTTTGCATAAGTGTTTACTCAGTAAAATAACTGCCCCATTCCTGCTCAATGTTTTTCGGCATCAGCTTGCTTAACCCCGCGCCAGGCGTAAACGTCAACTCACCGAAATACACCTTCTCGCCGACCTGGTAGAAATCCACGCGGACATAAGAGAACTGCTGCGCTGTCTGGCGAGCCAAACGCGTCATTTCGTCCAGCCGCGTAGGGCGCGGCATCGGTTCGTCGGCATTCGGCAAGCTGATACGAATTTCGGTGCGGTTCCAGTCGATATCGAAAATATCGCGCCGATGAGTGCCGAAACGCTGATAGTCCACCTGGATGAACATGCGAATTTCATGATTGTCGTTAAAACAATGAAACTTGATATCGTTCGGCACCTGCTCGCCATCCAGCAACAGGCGCTCCACCATGATGCAGGGTTCGATATCCAGATAATGCTTTTCGCGACTCTGCTCGTAAAAGTTGCTGCGCATCCACGCGTTGCTGAGATCGTACAACTCCGCGTAGCTCACCTGCTGCTTGTCGAACACCAACCGGTTATAACCGCTGCCGTGGTTGGCCTTCAGCACGAAGGCGTTGGGCAATTGCCTGAACATGTCGTAGCTGAGCTCAGTGCCATGCGCATACAGCTCCACCAGATACTCCTCGCCCCACAGACCGGCGATAAATTCACGTACCTTGAACTTGTCCGACAAGGTGGTGTAGATGCTGCGCGGATAAATTTTGCGACGCATGATCTTTTCGCTGAAGCCGGTCGGTTTTGACAGGTGCGGCAGCTTCTTGAAATAGAGCGCGTATTTAACCTGATGGTGCCAGGCATCGGGCAGGCGTTTGGAAATGTTTTTAACCAGGATGTTTAACATGTTCTCTCCTTAATTTGCTGACAAGACGCGGCAAGCAGTAAAAACAGGTCAGCTGCAGTCGGGTAATTTTTCCGCCACGGAATAAACTGTTCAGCACGAAGAACGAAATGAATTCCGCCAGCAGCGTAGACACCGCCGCACCGATCAGGCCGTAGCGCGGGATCAGCAGCAGATTCATCACCACGTTCGCCACGGCCACCAACGGCATCTTGATGGCGATAAAGCGATAGCCGGCGAACAGCACGATGCTGCGGTACGAAACCGTCCCCATGACCGAGAACAGCGAGGTCAGCGTACAAATGGCCAGGATGCTGGCGGCCGGTTGGAAAGCGGCACCGTACAGCAGCGCAATGGCCGGGTGGGCGAACCACCACAGGCCCAGCAACACCGGCAACGACAGGCCCAAGACCACCAGATAAAGCACCCGGATACGGTATTCCTGCTCCAACGGATCGCGACAGCTGGCAATGCCCGGCATCAACGAGGTGATCAGCGCCATCGGCACGAACACCCAGCCTTGGCTGAGGGTGGTGGCGGCACTGAACCAGCCTACCGCCTGCTCGCCGACCAGATTGCCCAGCATGATTTGATCGATGCGGGTATAGATCACTATCGACAGGCTGGAGATGGCCAGCGGCAGGCCCACCTTGAGCAAATAACGGCCATAGCGCCCGGCCTGGCGCGGCGTAACCCGCGGCGAGGCCGCAGCTTCGCCACGGAATAACCAGAGGCGCGCCAGGTAAGGGACGGCGCTGCTGAGGATGTAGGGCACCGCGAACCACACCAGCGGCAGCGCGGCGCTCACCAGCGCCAGCCGCAGCCCGATCGACAGCAGCAGCGCCAGGTTGTTGATCAGCGTATTGCGTTTCGACTGCAGGCGGGCATCGTAATAAATCTTGTACACGTCCTGAATCGAGAAATAGGCGCTGACAAGCAGCAACAGCGTCATCAGTTGGCTGGCGGGCGATTGGCTGAAATAGCTCCATGTCAGTATCGGCAGCGTCACCGCCAGGAACAGCCAACGGCGCAGGCGTATTGACGCCAGCATCAGGCGAATGCCGCTTGGTTGTCGGCGGGCGACGCGGTTGAAAATGATGCTGTCGGCGCCCAACTGTACCAGTGGCACCACGATGGCAATCGTCGCCAACAGATAGTTGAGCGCGCCAAACTGCGCGGGCCCCAGATAGCGCGCAACGTAAATGGAGACGAAGATGCCGGACAGGCTGAGCGAAACGCGTTCGAGCATCAGCCACAGGGCATTGGTGATAATGGCCTTCACCCGCTTATTCCCCTGCCTGCGGGCTATCTTCCCGATGGCTTGGGTAGGCGAAGTTGTAGTAGCTCATGTCGGTTGCCGCCTTCTTCACCATGCCGTTGAGGATCACGCCCTTGATCCCCACCCCATTCTGTTCGAAACGGCGCATGCTGGTTTCGATCTGCTTGACGGTGTTGACCTCAAAACGCACCACCAGCAGCGAGGTGCCGGCGTGATTGCCGACGATCGCCGCATCCGTCACCGCCAGAATCGGCGGCGTATCGATCAGCACCAGATCGTAGTTTTGCCCGGCCCAGCGCAGAAAATCGGCGAAACGGCGATGCATCAACAGTTCGGACGGGTTCGGCGGCACCTGGCCGCGCGGCACGAAGTCCAGATTGGCGATGGCGGTTTTCCGCACCGCCTGTTCCGCCATCACGTTGCCCACCAGCAGGTCGGACAGGCCCTGATGCCCGTCATCCGCCAGCCAGCGGTGCAAGAAGCCTTTGCGCATATCGGCGTCGATCAACAGCACCCGCTGCCCGGCCTGCGCCACCACCACCGCCAGGTTGGTGCTGGTAAAGCTCTTGCCGCTTTCCGGGCTGGCACCGGAGACCATCAGAATGTTGTTCTTGGCCTCCATCATGGCGAAATGCAGGCTGGTGCGCAGGCTGCGGATCGCTTCCACCGACAGATCCGTCGGTTCGGCCACCGCCAGGATCGGCAAACGCCGGCCGCCGGATTTAGGCAGCAAATGACGCTGTTCGCGGTTGCGCTTCACCTGCCACGGCGACAGCGGCACGGTGGCGTAGACGTTGATGCCCCGTCTCTCCAGGGTATCGATGTCATTGATGCCGCGATGGAAAGCCGCGCGCAACAGCACGACCGAGGCGGCGCCCGCCGCGCCCAGCAGCAGCGCCAACAGCACGATCAACGCCTTTTGCGGCTTGATCGGCCGGATAGCGGTTTCCGCCTCGTCGATGATGCGAACGTTGCCCACCGTGCCGGCCTTGCTGATGCTCAGCTCCTGCTGCTTGTTCATCAGCTGCATGTAAACCTGTTGATCCACCTGCACGTCGCGGGTGAGGCGCAGGATCTCCTGCTGCATTTTCGGCAGCGTTTGCACCTGTTTACCCAGCCGCGCCTTTTCCGCCTCCAGCGTGGCGCGCTTTTCCAGCAGCGCCCGGTAAGCCGGGTGCACACGGGTGTAGAGCTTGGAGATCTCCGCTTCCTTGAAGGTCAGTTCGTTGAGCTGGGCCTCGAGCTGCACCTGAGTATCCAGCACCGATTTGGCTTCCAGCGACAGATCCACCGAGTCGTTTTGCTGGCGGAATTGATTGAGCTGGGTTTCGGCGTTGTTCAATGAGGTTTGCGTTTGCGGCAGCTGCTCTTGCAGGAACGCCAGCATACGCTGCGTCTCTTCCGTTTTGCGATCCACGTTCTGCTGCAGATAGTTGTCGGTGATGTTCTTCAGCATCGCCTCGGCATTCTGCGGATCTTCGCTCGGCAGCGTAAAGGTCATGATGCCGCTGTCCTTGCCACCCGGCACCACGTCCAGGTATTTACGCAGATCGTCCACCGCTTTTTGACGCGCGACTTTGACCACGGTAAAGCTGGCGCCCGGCGCCGCGTCCAGCGCCGAGACGGTCATGTTCCAACCGCCCTGCGTCACCGGCTGCCCGACCACGCCGCTGAACAGTTTGTCGCCGTCATGGCTCAATTCGTAATGCTGTCCGTCGCGCACCGTCAGCGTCAGCGTTTCGTCCAGCATGTCCTCCGGCGTCGTCAGCGTGGCAATGTCCAGGACCGGCGGCTTTTCGCCGCTCAGCCGGGCAAAGCCTTTGCCGAACACCGGGAAATAGTCCGGGCTGACGCGCACCGTCAGGCCGAGGGCGTCCACCGTTTTGCCCAGCACGTAGCGTGACTTGACCAGCGTCACCTCATCCTCCGTCGCCGAACTTTGCCCCATCGAGCTGTCCAGCGTTTCACGCAGCAGCGAATCGCCGGACAGCTGCTTCTCCACCTGCACCACCGCCGTGGCCTGGTATACCGGGGTGGCCAGCAGGGCGTAGGCAACACCCAGCACGCCGGCCAAACCGGTCACGGCGGCGATCCGCCAACGGTTATCCCACAGCGGCCCGATCAGGCGCTCCCACTCCAGCTTTTCATCTTGTTCGGCCACCATCACGGACAGCGCATTGTTTTTCATCTTCTGTTCCTTATTCACCCTGCGGAGTTACCAGTTGCGCACGCGCAAGGTAGCCTCGCTGAGATCGTTAAAGCTGCTGATGGTCGGCACCAGCTGGCTGATCAAACGGTTCCAGCGCGCGACCGGCGCCGCAGTGACGTACACGACGTCGTAAGGTTCCAGCTGAAATTCAGCGCCCATCGCCAGCGCGCTGGCGTCGGAGAGATCGAACTGATACAGCGTCGCCAGCCGCTGCGGCGTTTTACCGCCGCTCGGCCGGATCACGAATACCCCGGTCGCATCCGCCACCGTCTGGCTGATCCCTTCGGAAGATCCGAGGGCTTCAGTCAGGGTCATGCCGCTGCGATCCATCTTCAGCGTCGCTTGCTTACCCACCTCGCCCATCACGAACACTTTCAGTTCGTCATTGCGCGGGATGTAGAGGATGTCGCCCGGCTGCAGCAGCGCGTTCTGGCTGATGTCGCCGCGCTGCATCAGCGCCTGCAGCGAGATAGCCCGCTCCTTGCCCTGATGGGTCAGCACCACGTTGCGCCAGTCGGCGTTGTCCGTCAGGCCGCCGGCGGCGTTGATCGCGTCCAGGATGGTCAACGGCACGTTGGTGATCGCCTGTTGGCCGGAGGTTTTCACTTCGCCGGTCACGTAAGCCTTCTGCGAGCGGAAAGCGGCGATGCTGACGTCCACCTGCGGGCTTTCCACATACTGCGCCAGACGGCCGGCAATCAGGCTGCGCACTTCGGTGACGGTCTTGCCCACCACCGCCACGCGCCCGATATAGGGATAAAAGATCGTGCCATCCGCATGCACCCAGTTGCCGGTGTCACTGGCGCTGCGGTACTGCCCGGCCGGCGTGGTCAACTCGGGGTGATCCCAAACCGTGACGTTCAACACGTCGCCGACGCCGATGCGGTATTGATAACTCTGCAACCGCTGATCCAGCGCCGGGTTCGGCCGGGCGACCGGTTCTACGCGCCGCATTTTCTGCAGCAGCATCGGCGACATGCGATAGACCTGTACCTGGTTATTCAAATCGAAATCGTCGTCCTGCTGCACGACGATGGCTTTTCCACTGGTCGGTAAATGCGAGCCGGGGACCACCGTACAACCGCTCAACAGCGCGGAGGTGCAGACCAACGGCATCAAAAGGGCCAAATGAAGATTCATGGAGGTACCGTGATAGACGGGCTGCTGCCGCAGCCCGTGAGAGGATTATCGGCCAACGCTGGGGTTGTCGCGGAGTACCGTTGCCTGGCGCGGTTCACGCAGCATGGCGAAATAACCGCAGAAACAGAGCAGAAACGCCACCAGCATCAGGCTTTCCTGCAGCTTCAACACTTCGCTGCAAATGCCGACGCAGGCCAGCGTCACCGCCAGCATGGTGCTCATTGCCAGCGCCTGGCGTGCATTGAGCCCGCGGCGCATCAAAATATGGTGTAAGTGATCGCGGCCCGCTTTGAAGGGGCTTTGGCGGCGCAACAGGCGGCGCACCATCACGGTCACCATGTCCATCAGGGGAATGGCGATCAACCACAGCGCGGTGACCGGGCGCATCACCGACTGCGGCCCCTGCGTCGCCAGCAACACCAGCCACAGCACGCTGAAGCCGATCACCATGCTGCCGGCGTCTCCCATAAAGATCTTGTTGCGCGCACCGAACAGGCTCAGGTTAAACAGCAGATAAGCCGCCAGCGCGACGATCAGACCCAGACACCACAGCGCCAGGTCTTCCCGGCCGCCCAATCCGAACAGGATGGCCAACGCCACGAAGGTGACGCAGGACAAGGCGCCCAGCTGCCCATCGATGCCATCGACCATGTTGTAGGCGTTGATCGCCCCCCAGACCGCCAGCGGCGTAAGCAGCAGCGCGCCATAACCGAGCATCACTTCCTGATGGCCCCAGACATAGCCCAGCGAGGAAAGCTGCATCCCTGCCGCCAGCATCATCGCCAGCGCGATCCCTCCCTGCACCATGACGCGCGGCGCCACGGGCAGATCAAAGCGGTCATCCAGTACGCCCAACACCACCAGCGCCGTGACACACAACAGATAGACGGCGCTGTCGGGCAGCCAGGCGGGTTGCCACAGCGTCATCAGCGTCAGCGTCAGGTACACGGCGATGCCGCCGACCAGCGGAATATGCCCCAGATGTTGCTTGCGCGCATTGGGCTTATCCACCAACCCCACCACCAAAGCGGCCCGGCGGGCAATAAGCACCCAGGCGACCGCCAGCACAAATATCACGCTCAGTTGATATAACATCGTTCCTCCAGCGAATAAGCACGCTACCGCCCTTGAGTTACAGCTCCCAATGCGCTATTAACAAAAACAAAATTGATCCTGCCAGGATATAAGTCAGCATGAATTAATCCTGAAAAATGCAGATTTATCCGCTTGTCGGCGGAAATAGGTAAATAACGCCAGCGTGCGGTTAAGTTATCTCTCAGAAAACTCATGCTTAATGGTTCTTTCGATTGCCGAATCAAGTTCTACTGGCGCCACGAAATTATTCCGCACACTACTTTTAAATTGCGTTCTGGCGCAGAATTTCTGCACTCTTACGCGGCTGATTGGGAATTTTTTGCGACTTATTTTACTGACAACATCCAAGGCGGTTGCGCCGCATATGCCTACGGCATAGGGAATGCGAATCGTCTTATTTTCTCTGCCCAGCGAAGAGGAAATAACGTCGACCAACTGATTCATCGTAAAGTCCGGTTTATCGACGTAGTTGCTGACCTGATACGTTGACTGTTGATCCAGCGCATGTTCCAGCCGCGCGGCAATATTTTCAACGTAGGCCATCGACTTCATATTATTACCGCTGCCAATCATCACGAATCGGCCGCTGGCGATCTGGCGGAACAGGTTATACACGTTGCCGCGGTTGCCTTCCCCGAAAACCACCGTCGGGCGGATGATGGTCAATTTGTTTGCGCTATCCGCCTTGCGCCAGGCTTCATAAACATATTCCGCTTCGAGCTTGGATTTGCCGTAATGGTTGAAGGGCTCGAAACGCCCCCCTTCATCGGTTTCCTGTTCAACGAACCCGTAAACGGCAACCGAGGAGGTGAAAATGATTTGGCGAATATTCAATGCGGAGGCGGTCATGCAGACATGGCGTGCGCCTTCGACATTGACCTGATAATAGAGCGAAATAGGATCGACATTGTCCTGATGTTCCGCCGCCAGATTAATGATGGCATCACAGCCCGCCAGCGGTTCTTGCAAGGTCTGGGGCTGCGTCACATCGCCATACTGATAGAGCGCCGGAAAATGTGCGCTGGGTTGCTTGTCAACGATGACCAACGTCAGGTCGTCGCGCTCACTGAGACGTTTCGCCAGGCGTGTTCCGATAAAACCGGAACCCCCGATAATAGCTACTTTACGCTTATCCATAATTTGTCACTCAGCAGGTTTCTCATTATTCCTGTCACCGCAATGGAAACAGGGCGCTAATATGCGTTAGGTAATGAGTTCCAGACTGGACAAATCGAACCTGGCTTTCAAATAACAAATAATGAAATAAAAGATTTCATCAAATGTAAAATTATCGCTAAAGATAAAACCTCATTCAGCGTTAATTTTTAACATCGTAAGCAACTTGATATTGCAAGGTTTTATTCGGCAATATAAGATTAATCCGACCTTTACCCGGCGTAGAAGAAGTCTCATATTTTACCGGCAATTTAAGCTGCCCTTGCTTAGGGTCGACACATTCGATGGTCGCCTGATCCATGCTCTCGCCCTGGTACAGGCAGAACAGGGTTTGCGGGCTGTTGGTATGGGGATTATTCAGCGTCAGCGTCAACACGACGCGCGTGTTGTTCTGAATATCATTGATCACCGGCGGGCGAGTTTGGTTACCGAGCACATATGAAAAATGTGAAATAACCAGCAACGAAGCGAATACCGTCAGGTATTTCACTACGCGGCTGGCAGGCATGCTGAAAAAGCGACGCACTGCCACCGGCTTCTTTTCCTGCACCGGTGCTTTAGCTGATTCCATCGTTGCGACAGGCGCAGCAACAAGGGGCGATTTACGCGGCTTATCTATTTTCTCTTCGTTGATTTCAGGCGATTCACTTTCATTTTCGGAAAGTTCCGCTTGAATATCAGCGCCAATATCATTGCCGTCATTTAATATATCGTCGTCAGCGTAGTCCTCATCTTCGGATATAAAGTGAAAAACGGCTTGATTTTCCACCTTGTAACCCAAACGAGGAATGGTTCTGATAAGCGTATGTTCCGCATCGCTAATTTTCTGACGAATAGATTTAATTGTTTGATTTATCGTTGAATCTGAACAATAAGTTCCTTTCCAGATATTTTCTATAATTTCCGTTCGGGTAACCAGTTCTGGTGATCTGGCGACAAGCAGCGAAAGAATTTGATACTCCTTCCAACGCAGACGGAATTTCTCCCCGGCAGGAGTCAGAACATCGAGATTCCTAATCTTTATTCTTTTATCAAGATTCACTTTTAATTTCCTTAGCGTGCCTGTCCTGCACACTTTGTATAGAAATATCAAAAAATGTTCAAGAAATTAAATGTAAACTCAACAGGTTGCATCCATTGGAGATTGGCTTTTATAAAAATTTTCTGATTTCATTTTTTACATTAGGCCTTATTAAGGATGTTATGTTTATCCAAACGACTCTTTTTCCCTGTTGGCAACATGGATTTCTTTCATGATTACCGTAAAATTCAAACTAGCACCCCATTGATTTTAAAAGAAAAAGCCAGCAGTGTTGTTTGATTGTTAATCGAATAAAATTGTGAAATTTCATTCCGCCACGTGAATTCATCCTGTTTTTCCACCTAATCTGATTGCCAGATAGACTACAAAAAGCCGGAAAAAACAGAATGAGAGTTGTCTGATTTAACCCCAGTGTTCATTCCAGTGGATGGGCGCAGCATCTAAGACAAAACCCTATAGATGATCTTATAACAATCGCACTAATTATGCCTCACCCTCCCGGAAATTTCATTTAACCTGCGGGAAAGGCATTAATGATTTAATGCAGGAATACTCTCAATAAAAAGAAAAAACCGTGCAAATAATATAATCCGTTTACGCGAAAGCATTCTGACATTGAGAGATAGTGCTATAAAAAAAGAAAAAAACGGTAATCGGGGATGAGAATTTTACCTAAAGACAGAAAATTTCACTGAGGAGGAGAGAAGAGATGACTCGGAATGAACGAAATATCCCTCCCCTGTCGGGAAGGGATAGAGAAAGCCGTTTGATACTCAGGCCTTTTTCTTGCGGCCATACACCGCCCAGGTGATCACCACGCACAGGATATAAAACACCAGGAACACTTTCATCGCCCCCGCCGGCGAACCGGTCATCGCCAGCGAAGTGCCGAACGCCTGGGGAATGAAGAAACCGCCGGCCGCGCCAATCGCCGAGATAAAGCCCAATGCGGCGGCAGAATCCGTCACCGCTTCACGCTGCGCGCTTTCATCGCTGCCGCCGGCCGCTTTGACGCGATCGACAGTGATTTTACGGAAAATGACGGCAATCATTTGGAAAGTCGAGCCGCTGCCCAGCCCCGCGGTGAGGAACAGCACCATAAAGATGCCGTAGAAGGCGATGAACGAACCGCCCTCCCCCGCACTCGGCAAGGTCAGGAACAACAGCGCGGCGAAAACGGCCATAACCACAAAGTTGATCAACGTCACCCGCACGCCGCCGAAGCGGTCAGACAGCGCACCGCCAACCGGTCGCGCCAGCGCCCCAAGGAACGGCCCGAAGAACGCGTAATGCAGGATCACCACGTCCGGGAACTGCGTCTTCGACAGCATGGCGAAGCCGGCGGAGAAACCGATGAAAGATCCGAAGGTCGCGAGGTACAGCAAACTCAGCATCCACAAATGCCCGCGCTTGAGCACCGGCAGTTGCTGACGTAACGATGCCTTGGCCGCCGCCAGATCGTTCATGCCGAACCAGGCCGCCAGCGTGGCCACCAGCAGGAACGGCACCCAGATCCAGGCGGCGTTTTCCAGCCACAGCTGGCCTCCCTCGGCCTGATTTTGCGCCGTGCCGCCAAACAGGCCGAACAGGCTGAAAGAGATCGCCAGCGGCGCGACCAGCTGCATAACGCTGACGCCCAGATTTCCCAACCCGCCATTAAGCCCCAACGCACCGCCCTGACGCGCTTTCGGGAAGAAGAAGCTGATGTTGGCCATGCTGGAGGCAAAGTTGGCGCCGGCGAAGCCACACAGCAGGGAAATGATGACGAACACGCTGTACGGCGTGCTGCTGTCCTGTACCGCGAATCCCAACCACAGGCACGGCACCAGCAGGAAACAGGTGCTGATGGCGGTCCAGCGGCGGCCGCCAAACAGCGGGATCACGAATGAATACGGCACGCGTAAAATGGCGCCCGAAACCGACGGCAGCGCCGTCAGGAGGAACAGCTGGTCGGTGGTGAAATTGAAGCCCACCTTGTTCAGGTTGACCGCGACGGCGCTGAACAGCATCCAGACGCAGAAGGCCAGCAGCAGACAGGGAATGGAAATCCACAGGTTGCGGGTGGCGATACGATGGCCACGCTGCTGCCAAAAGGCGCTGTCTTCAGGACGCCAGTCCTGAATCAGCGCACCGGTTTTCTTTGATGAAGGCGTTGCAAGTTGCGACATAAAAACCTCAGACACGGGGGATCATTCCGCACACCCTAGGGGGCAGCCCCGGCGGCAAAGTTGATGTATATCAACCCGAATGCAAGTAGTTGGCGCCGCAAATAGCGCCCTCATCCCCTTAGGGGTACGCCACAATTAAAAATTAAATCAATTAAAATCAATGCATTGAAAATAAAACCTGCATCACTTTCATCGTCCTGCTCCCCCGCCGGAAACTAATGGGTACTTCATTCGAGGTATGGGGTTATGCTCAGGGATAATCAAAAATACGGCTGAATCGTTACTTGTTTACCCCCGTCGCCGCCTTCGCCCCTGAGCCTCAGCGGCGCCAAACGCCAGGAATCCGCGCTTATGAAACGCCTGTTGGCCCCGCTTTCGATCGTGAATCAGGTCGCCCTGCTGATGTTGCTGTCGGGCATTCTGGGCGTGGCCGGCATGGGGATTTCCGCCTGGATGTCGCAGAGCATTCAGGGCAATGCGCACGCCATCAACAAGGCCGGATCGCTGCGTATGCAAAGCTACCGGCTGCTGGCGCAGGTGCCGCTGGATGAGCGGCATGAAACGTTGATCCGCGAACTGGAGCGCGACGAAAACAGCCCCGACCTGCAGCGTTCGGTGGAACAGGAAGGGCTGACGCAACCTTTCGACGCCCTGCGCGACTATTGGCAGCAGACCCTGCAACCTCGCCTGCGCAGCGCGCAGCGCCCGGCCGATGCCGCGCCGCAGGTGGCGCACTTCGTGCAGCTGCTGGATAAGCTGGTCTCGGATATCGACAGGCAAACCGAGCGCCGCCTGCTGATGGTGACGCTGGTGCAGGCCGGCTTCATCGCACTGACCCTGCTGCTGCTGATCGGCACCACCTGCTACCTGCGCCGCCGGTTGCTGCATCCGTGGCGACAGCTGGTGGAGATGGCGTTGGCGGTGGGCCGCGGCGACTTTAGCCGCCGCTTCGCGCAGCGCGGCCACCAGGATGAAATGGCGTCGCTCGGCGGCGCGTTGAACACCATGTCCGACGAGCTGTCGGCCACCTACAGCGGGCTGGAGCAGCGCGTGGCCGAGAAGACCGCCGACCTGCAGCAGAAAAATCAGGTGCTGAGCTTCCTCTATCGCGCCAGCCGCCTGCTGCACGCCAGCGAACCGCTGTGCAGTCGCCTGACGCCGCTGCTCAATCAACTGCAAACCCTGACGCCGCTGCGCGCCATTCAGGTACGGCTGTATGAAAACGACAGCCGGGAGCCGCTGCTGCAGCTGAGCGGCAACCAGCCGCTGCGGCCGGAGCATTGCCATAATCCGGTGTGCAGCGCCTGCCTGAACGACAGCAACCGCCAGCATCCCGACAACCCGTCGCTGAGCTGGAGCCTGAGCGACAAGCTCGGCGACTACGGCGTGATCGTGGCGCAACATGCGCCGCAACAGCCGCTGAACGATGAGCACCGCCAGTTGATCAACACCCTGGTGGAGCAGTTGACCAGCGTGCTGGCCATCGAGCGTCAGGTCGACCACCAGCAGCAGCTGATGCTGATGGAAGAACGGGCGGCGATCGCCCGCGAGCTGCACGACTCTATCGCCCAATCGCTCTCCTGCCTGAAAATGCAGATCGCCTGCCTGCAGATGCAGGGCGAAACGCTCTCGTCCGCCAGTCAGGCGCTGGTGCAGCAGATGCGCGAAGAGCTGAACGGCGTCTATCGCCAGCTGCGCGAGCTGCTGACCACCTTCCGCCTGCAGCTGACCGAGCCGGGCCTGCTGGCGGCGTTGCAATCGACGGTCGCGGAGTTCAATCCCAAACTGGGCCTGACCATCCATCTCGATTACCAACTGGGGCCGCGCACGGTGCCCGCCTACCAGGCCATTCACCTGCTGCAGATCGCCCGCGAGGCGCTCAGCAATATCCTTAAGCATGCCGCCGCCAGCCAGGTGAGCATTCAGGTCATCAATAAACGGGGCGAAGTGACCCTGAGCGTATGCGACAACGGACGCGGCCTGCCGGCCGAGACGTCTCGCCCCGACCATTACGGCTTGATCATCATGCGCGATCGCGCCAAGAGCCTGCACGGCCGCTGCGACATTTTACCGCGCAGCGGCGGCGGCACCGAGGTGCGAGTCAGCTTCACGCCGGATAACCACGCCATCGACTAACGGAGACATCATGACGACAGAAACCGCCGCCACAATCTTACTGATCGACGACCACCCGATGCTGCGCAACGGCGTAAAACAGCTGATTGGCATGGACGCTCGCCTGCAGGTCATCGCCGAAGCCAGCAACGGTGAACAAGGGGTCACGCTGGCGGAACAGCACGATCCGGATCTGATCCTGCTCGATCTGAACATGCCCGGCATCAACGGGCTGGAAACGCTGGATCGCCTGCGCCAGACCGACCTGTCAGGGCGCGTCGTGGTGTTCAGCGTGTCCAACCATGAAGACGACGTCGTCAGCGCGCTCAAGCGCGGCGCCGACGGTTACTTGTTGAAAGACATGGAGCCGGAGGATCTGCTGAAGGCGTTGCATCAGGCCGCGGCCGGGCAGATGGTGCTCAGCGAGACGCTGACGCCGATCCTCGCCGCCAGCCTGCGGGAAAACCGCCCCAGCGCCGATCGCGATATTCAGCAATTGACGCCGCGCGAGCGGGATATCCTGAAGCTGATCGCTCAGGGGCTGCCGAACAAGCTGATCGCCCGCCGCCTGACCATCACCGAAAGCACCGTCAAGGTACACGTCAAACACCTGCTGAAGAAGATGAAGCTAAAATCCCGCGTCGAGGCGGCCGTGTGGGTGCTGCAGGGTAAAAACGGTTAATCGCCGCCGTACAGCGGCCCGGTTTGCGCCGGAATGGGCGGCGGCGTCAGGGTTTTGATCGGCGGCAGGCCCGCGTCTTCCCCGGAGGTCGCGGTCAGCGGCGGCGCCACTTTCAGCGCTATCCAGTTCGAGGTCACGCGCTGCTGTTTATCGTCCTCCAGCGTGACCGACAGCCGATAGCTGTTGGCGGCGCCCGGCGCGTCGTCCCACGGCGGCACGATCGCCGTCCAGCCCTGCGGATCGTTGGCGTTGTGCGGCGGCGTCAGGCTCAGTGCCTGCGTATCCCCCTGCCAACTGACATGAGAAATCCCGTTCAACGCCTTGATTTCCAGCACCAGCGGCACGGTTTCTCCCGCCTGCAGGCTCCACGGCGGCGTGGCCAGGAACACCTGCAGCGTCTTGCGCTGGCGGAACTCCAGCACCGGCACGTTCTTGCGTTCGATAGGATCGTAACGGCTGCCGCGCAGCGACTTGGCCTGCGCCACATACTCCGGCGAAATCTGCTTCACCAGCGGCACCCCGAGCCGATAGCTCAACGCCAATTCAACCTGCTCCTGGCTCTGCCCGCCCGCGCCAATCTTGTGCAACGCCTTCATCGTCACCAGCGGTACCGGGGTGTAATTGAGCCCCAGCTGCATGGCGCGCGGATCGCTTTGCTTTTTGCCGCTGCCGAACAGATCGACATTGTCGCCCAGGTACTGCTCATAGCTGAGCGAACCGCCGATCTGGCGGTAAAACGGCAGGTAGCCTTGCGTCGTGATGTCGTAACCGCGTGCCGGGCGGCTGAAAAACACCCCATCGCCGGGCTGCTGCGACAGCGCCGACAGCGGGTAGTAATAGTTGGTGGAGAAACGCAGGTAGTCTCCCCAGGCTTCCGCACCGACGCTGCCACGATTGCGCTGCCGGGCGAAATCGCTGTCTAGCGCCGTATTGTAGCCCAGCAGCCAGTCGCCGACGATCCAGCGCTGCCCCAGCGCAAAGTTACCCAGCGCCCCGGCGCTTTGCTGCAGCCAGCCGATCTGGCTATAGGTCAACAATCCGTCAACGTCGTACAGCGGGCTGAATAACTGCCCGTTGCTGCCGGTAAAATCGCCCTCGCCGGTCATCTTCAGCGATAGCCGGGCAGTGCCCAGCGGCGACAACAGTTCCTGCGCCTGTTGCTGCAGCGTGTCGGCCGCCTGGCCCAGCAAATAATCCTCGGCGCGGCTGCGCATCTGCTGACGTGAAACGTTGTTCAGATCTTTCTCGCCGAGCTGTTTGGCCATCTCGGCCCACTGTTTTTCACGCGCGGCGTCGTCGGGCGCACCGCCCAGATCCGGCAAGTTCTCGGCCGGATCCGCAGCTTGCTGTTCGGAAGAAATAACGGCGTCCGGCGCCGGCGGGGATTCGGCGCACACGGGCACCATGCCGGCCAGCCACATCAGCGGCCCAGCCAGCCAGGCCGCCTGGCGACGGCGCCAAAATCGTTTTTGGGTCTTGATAAATCCTGCCTGAATCACGTCTGTCATGACACCGTTGGCTTCTCTCCCTCCTGGATCGCGCCAACCCACTGCTTGGCTATCGCCTTTCCCGCGACAGATCTGAAAAACCTTACGTCCCGGCCTGGCGGGGACGCCTCTCCCTTAAAGCCTAACGGCTTGGCGAACAGAAACAATAGGATAAACCCCAATCGGCCAGAGTGACGCCGTCACATCACACCATTGACTCGCCCCCCTTCCGAACGCAGGTGAATTCACACTCTTTTAGCGCCGATTTTGCCGATAAAACGTGCAGTAACGCTGCGAGCCGACACGTAGCGGCTTGTTTTGCCATGCAATACGTAAGGCCGTGCTGCGCGCAACCGCGCATATCCCGCAGGCCGCCGCATTTCATCCCGGTGAAATACGCATTTTGCCGTTATTTTAAACATCTTTTTCACGACTGGCGGAACCCTGATGTTTCTTTCCTCACTGTGGCACGTGCTGTTTTTCACAGCCCTGTTGTCGGCCGGCCTGCTCGCCTTCTCACTTATCACCCGGCTGGAGCGAACGGTAGCCGTACGCGCCAACCTACCGAGATTGCGCCGCCGCAGCCTGCTGTTGACGGCCCTGGGGTTGGCGTTGGCGACGCTGCCTTTCGACCTGTCGGCAGCGCACCGGCTGTGGTTGCCACCGGCTGCGGTGCTGCTGATCGCCCTGGCCTGGCTCGACGGGCGCCACCGATGGCTGCCGGACCGGCTAACCCAGCCGCTGCTGTGGGGCGGGCTGCTGTGCAACCTTGACGCTCGCTGGGCACCGCTGGATGATGCGGTTATCGGCGCGGCAGCCGGCTACGGGGCGCTGTGGCTGCTCAACGCGCTTTATCGGCAGGTGCGGCGGCGTAACGGCATCGGCCAAGGCGATTTCAAACTGTTGGCGGCGCTGGGCGCCTGGCTCGGTTGGACGACGTTGCCGCTGTTGGTCTGCATGGCGGCGGCGTTCGGGTTAGGCCTGGCGGTAGCGCACGGCCGGCACCCGCGCCGCGGCTGGCGAACGCCGCAACCTTTCGGTATCGCCCTGGCGGCGGCCGGTTGGCTGCAGCTCTTGATGGGCGCCGACCAAAGCGCGCTGACGTTGTTCGGTTAGGTCTTCAGCGCCTCGATCAGCCGATTGAGTAATCCGGCCACTTCTGCCGTGCTGGCCGTTGTCGGATTGGCCAGTGGCTGGACCGCCGTGAGTCTGGTCGTGGATAACATCTCGTCGCTACGGATTTCCAACGCATCGGAGGGGGGCGCGCTCAACGAAGCGCCGTCCGGCCGCCAGTAACTGCCGCGCGTAGTCTGCACCTGATAACTGCCAAAGCCGAAATCCTTCTCGACGCGATAATATATTTCGCAGCTCAACGGCCCGGTGCGCCGCAACATAAAGGCGCTTTTCGCGCTATAGCTGCCTCTATTGACGACAAAGGCGGTCGCCTGCGAAGACAGGTCGAACGTGATATATAAATCGCACGCCAGCACCTTGGTGTTGACGCCCTGCTGAAGCGTAATGTGCGTTGTGGGTTGCCGATCCGGCGCGGTCAAGGTGCCTAACAAAGTCCACGATGGCTGTTTCGAGATATTGCGCGGCAAATGATTGCTGGTGGAGGAAGGGGCAATAGCCCGCTCACCCAGACTGTACATCGCTTCGACCCCGCTTAAAAACGACGTAACGTCGACGGTGCTTTTGCCGGCCACCGGGACACCGCCGTTATAGACGTTACTGAAGGTTACCTCGGTATTGTTGTTGCAGGCGGCGATCGCCACCGGGAAAGGCGTTTTCGAACCGCTGTAAAGATTCAACTGACCGATATCCCAACGGGATTCGTTGATGAACCGGCACAGCACGCCCCCGCTCTCCACGTTCTGCGCGTCCTGGATATTGATATTGCCTATCGTGCCCTGGGCAAAGTTGGTGGACAGCACGCTGACACTGGCGGCGCGCTGCGTATTGCGGTTCTCGCAGCCCAATGAATTGATCGTGCCGTTAAAATCTTTGAAATTGTAGATATCGCCGATGCAGTCATCCGCGGCCAACGAGCCGACCGTAGAGTAAAACCCTGAAATTCTGAACGCGGTGCCTTTGGCGCGAGCGGCGTAGAGCCCGTCGATAAAATTGGTGGTGCCGGATTTGTTCATCCACAGCACCCCATCCCCCGGGCGATTGGCGTTAGCTTCCATCTGCACGTTCACCAGCCAGTTAATGAACATGTCACCCGACACAAACAGCGAATAACCGCCAACCTTGGTGTAGATGTCACGGATATCAAACTTCGTCATATTGAGATCGCTGAACCATACGCCGTGGGTATCGTCTGCGCCGGTATCATCCCGCAACGTCAAGCCGTGCAGCGTCAGATTGGCGAAGCCTTTCACCACGATCACCGCTTTCTTGGTTTCGCCTTGTTCATTGGTATAGCTGCTGTCTGCGGTCTTGACGATTTTGGTCGCCCGCCCCAATCCGACCACCCGCAAACCGATGCCGCCGTAGATGTCCGTTGTCGTCTGAATGAGTACGTGCCCGGCGACCGTATACACCCGTTTGCCCAGGGATAACGTACCGCCGGCTTGCAGCGCCGCCGCCGCCGCTTTGTTGATCGCCGGCCCCCAGTTGCTTCCGTCGCTGTCCTGATAAAACTGTTCCGGCGTCACAACCTCGCCGGTGGCGAGCAAGGTTGCTGCGCGCTCCACTGAAGCGTTTCCGTTATTGTCCATAATATCTCCTGACGTGATGTGTTCGCATCATTGCGAACGACCGCGCTGAAGGCGTAAACAACGCCGCCTTTCAGCGCCAATCTATCACCGCCACATGAGCACGTTATGAAATTTCATTTTATTTCACCTTGATACAACCTCTCGCGCTCCGCGGTTGCAACAGCAGGCGATTTCACACGCTGTCGGCCTTTGGCGCGCCAGAAGCCCGGCCAGGCGCGCGGCGCGGTCGCTACTTACTCACCCGGTCCAGATACAGCATGCTGTTGGCGATATCCACCCGGGCATCTTCAACGTTGTCCCGCAATGCCACCAGAGTTTGCCCCTGCAGAGCCACCACATAAGGTGAACTGACCTGCAGTTCACGTTGCAACGTGACGTAACGTGCGCTGCGCGCGGCGCTGTTGCCCTCCGCGGCCGCGGCACGCGTTTCCGCGCTGATGGCGGGAATGCCCCACTGGGTGCGCCAGGCCAGGGTTTTCGGCCCACCGGGCACGTTGTAGGCAAAGGCGCTGGCGTTGGTGTTCGGATCCAGGTAGTCGGCGCCCCAGTAGGTGAAGATTGCCTGAAAATCGCGGCCGCGCATCTTGCCCCACAGATCGCTCTCCACCACCGGCTGGATATCCAGCCGCAGCCCGGCCTGCGCAAAGCTGGCCTGCAACGCCTGCGCGATGTCGGTATACGGCGGCTGGTTGATAACGATCAGACTGATGCGCGTCCCTTCGGCGATGCCGGCCTCGCGCAGGATCTGTCTGGCTTTGTCCACGTCGAGCCTAAACGGCCGATCGTCGAGCGCCCCGTCCAATCCCTGCGGCAAGAAGGCCTGATGCACCCGATATTGCCCTTTCAACAGCTGCTCGGCGATGCTCTGATAATCCACCAGCCAGCGCGCCGCCTGCCACAGTGCCGGATTGCCCAGTGCCGGGTTGTCTTTGCTGCCGGTGTTGAAACCGAGGTAATAGACCCGGGGCGCATCGGCCTGCTCGATGCGTACGCCCGGCACATTGCGCAGCGAGTCGAACTGATCGGCCCCCAGATCGTAGGCCACGTCGGCATCCCCTTTCAGCAGCAACAAACGGCGGGTGCCGGCGTCGCTAACGTTCTTGAACAACACCGTTTTCAGTCTGGCCGGCGACGGCGCATAGTCGTTGCGGCCGAACAGCAGCGCCTCGTGCGGCACATAGTTGTTTACCCGATACGGACCGCCGCCGGCGGAATGGCTGCGCAGCCAGGCATTGCCGTAGTCACCCTGCTGCGCGTGCTCGTTCAGCAGCTTCTCATCTACGATCGAGGCCACGTTCGCCGTCAGCAGCCGCAACGCCAGCTCGCTGCCGATGTTGGCGGGCCAACGAAGCTGCACCTGGTTATCTCCCACCTTTTTCAGCTGCTGCTCAACGTTATCCGGCGTCCAGCCAAACTCGCCGAGAATAAACGACGGCGCCTTGTTCAGCTTCACCGCGCGGACCAGCGAGAAAATGACGTCTTCAGGCCGCAGCGGATTGCCGGAAGCGAAGCGTTGCTGCGGTTTCAGGGTAAAGGTCAGGCTACGGCCATCGGCGCCCGCTTGCCAACTGCCTGCGGCGTCCGGCGCCAGCTTTTGCGGCGCGGCGCGATCCGGCGCCACCAGGCGCTGATAAAGGTTGACCAGATTGGCCGAGCTGACGGTTTCAAAACTCTCCGCCGGATCGAGGCTGATAATGCCCTCCAGCGAACTGACCACCACCAAGGTATCCTGCGGGGTGGCGGCCTGCGCACCGAAAGCGGCCGCCAGCGCGCCATACAATAAAGTTGGGATTAACCGTTTCATCGATACACTCTCCACAATCACGCGGTTGCGCTGTTTGTCGAGTGTAGGGGGTAAGAATTAACGGAAGAACGACGATAAATTGCTTTATTTATTACCAAGATGGATATGCCCGCCGCGTTGGCGGGCATAGGTTCAAACGATGATGCGGCCGTGCGCCATCGCCACCGAACGATCGCACATATGGTCAATCACGTCCGCATCGTGGCTGACCAGCACCATAGTCAGATCGCCCGCCTGTTTCAGCTCGTTGAGCAGGTTGAGGATCTCCGCCTGCACCGACATGTCCAACGCCGAAGTCGGTTCGTCCAGCAACAGCAGCTTCGGCCGCAGCAACAATGCGCGTACGATCGCCACGCGCTGCCGCTGGCCGCCCGACAGCTGATGCGGGTAGCGATCCAGCAGGCGCGGATCCAACCCCACCTGGCGAAAGCCCGCGCTGATTTTACGTTCGATGTCGCTTTCCTTCAGCAGCTTGAGCGGCTCCGACAGCGTACGCAAAAGCCGGTGTTTGGGGTGTAGCGAAGCATAGGGATCTTGAAACACCATTTGCACCTCGCGCCGCAGTTCGCCGGTAAACGCCTGCCCCGGCTGCAGCCGCCGCCCCAGCAACTCAAAGTTGCCCTGCCAGCTGCCGTTCAGCCCAGCCAGCACCCACAGCAAAGAGGACTTGCCGCAGCCGGAAGGCCCCACCAGCCCGAAACACTCGCCCGGTTCGATGCGCAGGTTAACCTCATGCACCACGGTGCGCAGTTCGTAGCCCTGGCGGTGACTGACGCTCAGGTTCTCCAGTGCAATCACGCTCATTTCAACGTCTCCAACAGCGCGCGATCCAGCACCGGCAGCGGTTTGCCGCGCGTCTCGCGGCTCGGCCGACACGCCCACAGCGTGCGGGTATAAGGGTGCGTGGCCTGCGCCAGCTCTGCCGCCGGCAGCTGATCCAACAGCTCACCTTTGTACATCACCAGTACCCGCTCGCAGTGGTGCGCCACCTGCTGCAAATCGTGGCTGATCAGGATCAGCCCCATATTGCGTTGCGCCACCAGATTGTCTATCAGCTGCAGCACCTGATCACGCATCTGGTGATCCAGCGCCGAAGTCGGTTCGTCGGCAATCAACAGCTGCGGATCGTTGATCAGCGCAATGGCCAGCATCACCCGCTGCCCCATGCCGCCGGAGAGCTGATGCGGATAGCGGCGGCACAGCGCCGCCGGATCGGGCAAGCCCACCGCCGCCAGCATCTCCAGCACTTTTTCACGCCGCTCGGCGCGACTCAGCTTTGCATGCAGCACCAGCGGCTCCTCCACCTGACGGCCGATCGGCTGATTGGGATTCAGCGCATGCTTGGGATCTTGCATCACCATCGCCACCCGGTCGCCGCGCAGCCGGCTCCACTGGCGCTCGCTCAGGCGCGTTAAGTCTTCACCGCCCAACGTCAGGCGCTGCGCCTGCAGCTGTAACGGCGGCGGCAATAGCCCCATCAGCGCACGCGCGGTCAACGACTTGCCGGAGCCGGACTCACCGACCAGCGCCAGCCGCTCCCGCCCCATGCTGAACGAAATATTCTTCACCAGCGCCACCGGCTGTAGCCCCGGCACGCCGATCGCCAGGCGTTCGACGTTCAATAAGGTGTTATCAGTGCCCATGACGAGGATCCATTTTGTCGCGCAGGCCATCGCCCAGCAGGTTAAACGCCAGGCTGGCGAACAGGATCGCCCCGCCCGGCGCGGCGGCGACCCACCATTGGTCGAAAATCACTTTACTGCCTTCGGCCACCATCGAGCCCCATTCGGCGGTCGGCGGCGCGACGCCCATGCCGAGGAACCCCAGACCGGCAGCGGACAGGATGATGCCCCCCAGACTCAGCGCCGCGCGCACCACCGCACTCGGCAGGCACAGCGGTAAAATATGGCCGACCATCAGCCGCAGCCCGTTGATGCCCTGCATGCGCGCCGCCGCCAGATAGTCGCTGCGGCGCAGCGCCAGTGTTTCGGCCCGCGCCTGGCGGGCAAAGGCCGGCCAGCTGGTCAATGCCAGCGCCAGCGCGCCGTTCATCAGCCCCGGCCCCATGACCGCCACAAACGCCAGCGCGATCACCAGGCTCGGCAGCGACAAGAAAATGTCGGTCAGGCGCATCAAAATGCGCTCTACCCAGCCGCCAAGATAACCGGCGCCAATGCCGACCAGCAGGCCGATGGGTATGGTCAACACCAGAATCAGCGACACCAGAATCAGCGTCGGCCGCGCGCCGTAAATCACGCGGGAGAGCAAATCGCGGCCGAAGCCGTCGGTGCCCAGCCAATGTGCGGCGGAAGGCGGCAATAGCCGCAGCTCGATATGCTGCAGATTGGGATCGAAAAGCGCCAGCCACGGGGCCAGCAGCGCGGTGACGATCAAAATCGCCACCAGTGCCGCGCCCAGCGTCAGCGTGGTCAGGCGCCGACCGCGGCGGTAACCGACGACCGGCTCGCTTTGCGGTTCGTGTTCAGAGAGATATTGGCTCATCGGGTTCGCGGATCCACTAAATAGGTCAAGGCGTCGGCCAGCGCATTCAACAGCACGAAACAGGTGCCGATCAGCAACGTGGCGCCGAGGATCGCCGGCGTGTCAGCAGCAAACAGCGCCGAGGTCAGATAACGCCCGACGCCGGGCCAGGCGAACACCGTTTCGGTCAATACCGCCCCTTCCAGCAGGCTGGCATAGGAGAGAGACAGTACGGTGATCAGCGTGCCCAGTACGTTGGGAAACACATGGCGCAGCAGAATGCGTAGGCGCCCGGCCCCCTTGGAACGCGCCAGCGTCACGTATTCCTTGTTGCACTCTTCCAGCATCGCCGCGCGCAGCAATCGGGTAATGCCCGCCATCGACAGCAGCGCCAACGCCACGACCGGCAGCCACAGGTGGCCGATGGCGTTGTAGAACATTTCGCGATCGCCGGACAGCCAGCTGTCGATCAACACGAAACCGCTGCGCGGCTCCATGCTGTACAAGTAGATGTCGTCGAGCCGCCCCGGCCCCGCCGACCAGTGCAGCGTGGCATAGAACAGCAGCAGCCCGAGCAGGCTCAGCCAGAAAATCGGCACCGAATAACCGATCAGCGACAGCAGACGCGCCGCGTTATCCAGCCAGCTGCCCGGCCTGAGCACCGCCAGAAACGCCAGCGTAATGCCGCCGAGGGCGCCGAGGATAATGGCGCAGGTGGCCAGCTCCACCGTCGCCGGGAAGGTACGCAGCAAATCGCTCAACACCGGCTGGGCGGTGATGCGCGAAATGCCCAAATCGCCGTGCGCCAGGTGCACCAGATAACGCCAAAACTGCATCGGTAACGGCTGATCCAATCCCAGCTCGTGCCGCACCTGCGCATAGGTGGCTTCACTGGCGTGATCGCCCGCCACCTGCAGCGCCGGATCGATCGGCGCCAGGTGCGACAGCATGAAGGTGAACAGCAGCAGGCCAAGCAACGTCAGCGCCAGCGACAGCGCGCCGCCGAGCAGCCGCCCGCCCCAGCGCCAATACCGCCGGGCCGCCCCGGCGCTGGCGGACAGTTCAGCGGCCATTACTTGCTGACCTTGCTGTAGAACACCATGTCAGGGTTGATGCCCTGCACATAACCCTTGAGGTTGTCACGCACCGCGATCAGGCTGCGCGCCTGCAGGCCGATGACGAACGGCGAGCTTTGCTGCACCTGTTTTTGCAGTTGCTGGTAGTCGGCCACCCGTTTGGCGGTGTCGTTTTCCGCGGTGGCGGCCAGCGTCAGCTTGCTCAGCGCCGGGATCTGCCAGTTGGCGCGCCAGGCCAGCGTCTTGCTGCCGTCTTCCGGGTTGTAGGCGAAGGCTGCGGCATTGGTGTTAGGGTCGAAATAATCCGGCCCCCAGGAGGTCAGCGTCGCATCGTAGTTAAGCGCTTTCACCTTGGTAGAGACCTGCGAACTGATGCCCGGCACCAGTTCCACCTTCACGCCGCCCTGGGCAAAGCTGGCCTGCAGCGCCTGGGCGATATCCAGGTACGGCGGCTGGTTGTTGACGTCCAGACGGAAACTGACGTTGCTGAGCCCCGCTTTGGCCAGTATCTCTTTGGCTTTTTGCGGATTGAAGCTGTACGGCTGATCCTTGAGCGCCCCCAGATAACCGTCCGGCAGGAATGCCTGATGGCTCTGGAACTGCCCTTTCAGCAGATCGTCGGCGATGCCTTTGTAATCGAACAGCCAGCGCGCCGCCTCCCAGAACGCCGGATTGCCGAGCGCCGGTGACGCCTTGGCGTTGAACTGCAGGAAATAAAGCGAAGCGTAAGGAATCGCCAGGGGTTTGACGCCCGGCTTGCCCTTTAAGGCCGCCATCTGGTCTGCCCCCAGGTTGCGCGCGATATCGGCATCGCCCTGCTCGATCAGCAAGCGGCGCGCGGCCGGATCGGGCACGTTTTTGATCAGGATGGTTTTCAGCGTCGGCGCCCCTTCCGGCGAGCCTGGGTTGGCGTCCAGCACCACCACTTCGTGCGGCACATAGGTGCGGATTTTATAAGGGCCGCTGCCGGCGGAGTGGCTGTTCAACCATTGGTGCCCCAGATCGTCGCCCTGCTGGTGCGCCAGCGCCTCTTTGGCGTCGACGATCGACGATACCGGCGCCGACAGCAGGCTGAGCACGAAGGCCGGGCTGACGTTTTCACTCCAGCTGATTTTTACCTGGTGGTCATCCACCTTGCTCAGGTGTTGCTCCACGTTCTTCGCGTTCCAGCCCAGCTGCGTCAGGATAAACGACGGCTCCAGATTCAGTTTCACCACCCGCGAAAGCGAAAAGATCACGTCTTCCGGCCGCAGCGGATTGCCACTGGCGAACCTGGCGTCCGGGCGCAGGCTGAAAGTCAGGCTGCGATTGTCGGCGCCGGCCTGCCAGCTGCTGGCCAATGTCGGTTTCAGATCGATAGGGTTGTGCGGATCGGACTGGATCAGACGCTGATACAGGCTGTTGAACGACTGCACCGTGGTCAACTCAAATCCCTGGGCCGGGTCAAAGCTGACCACGTCATCGATAGACTGCGCGATCACCAGCGTGTTGGCCGGCGTCGCCGCCTGCGCGTTAACGCTGGCCGCCACGGCCAAAAACAGCAAAGAAGGAACGAGCGCTTTCATCTGAAACTCTCCAAGCAGATGGAATTTATAATAATTTCGCGAGTGTATGCGAGCACGATCGGCAGCTGAAGGTACTTAAATCACTATAGATATTCTTTTTATGTATATAGATGGGGTTTTGATTATTAGAGAGAGTATTGCACGCCAGATCGCACTCTCACGGCACCTGGCCGCAATGGATAACTGTCTTTGCGGCGCAGTTCGCAGCGGTGAAACGCGGGGTTTGAGTCTGTTTCATTGGGTGATTAACGTGAGCTCGGTCACCCAAGGGACGGGAAAATGGAAAACCATCCACCAGAAAATGGCGTCTCACACCGGCATGAGAGAGCGATAGAGCAAACACTGACAGACATGAACAGCGTCCTGCTTGAGTCGGATCTGTTTATGACTCGTCTGACGGTACAAGACCGGCGCTGGCAAAAAGGCAGAAAAAACGGGCATACGTTAAATTGGCGCTCTCTTTTTAAATATCATGCCCAAACGCCGATGAGTTTCGCTTTCGTCTATCGGCAAATGGCCAGCCCGCTGAGCCGCGCCGGCTTTTGCCTGTGCCGTTATCTCCAGGCAGAGAACGTTATCGAACTTGTCGCGTTGGAGAATTTCTCCCTGCGTGAAGCGCAACATCCCCTGAAAGGCAATATGCTGCGCAACTGCTTGCAGGTCCTGTATCTGTATGGCCTGAACCTGCAAGAGCAGAGGCTGACGCCGGTGCCTCCGCCGGACATACTTATCAGCCACGCAATCAATCACCGCGTGTTGGCGCTGTATACTCGTCAGGCCGCCTTTGAAGTAATACCCGGTACCATGACATGTAAAACCAGCTTCAACGCACTGAAAAAGCACATACAATCACTGGAAAAGTACGGGGCCAAATGTGATAAGGTGCGTATAAATAACGAGCAGAAAGGAAGCCAAAATGGAAAATAAGGATCTGACCGACCCTACGCTCTCCATTCAAGAGCAAAAACGCATCGCCATCGAGATTTTGCGCCAACACCATCGCTGGGAGATGGCCAACCCGCGTCCGCCTGAAGAACTCCCGGAATGGGAAGCCATCGGCCCGTTCAGAAAAAGTAAACGTCACCTGATCGAACGTACCGACGACTAATCCCCTTTCCCTGTGGCTATCCGGCGGGGCCCAGCTGTCCGACTAAATCTGGTAGTCAATCACCGCATCCAGCTGTGACGAGAAGACCTTGTCCTTGATTTCGGTCAGCGACAGCGTCGGGTTGCACAGCTGGATAAAACGCCAGGCATAGTTGCGCTGCAGCTGGCTGCGTTTCAGGCCCAGCCATACCGTATTGGGTTCAAACAGGTGCTCGGCGTTGAGGCTCACCAACCCGCGATCGCGCTCTTTTTCATATGACATGTCCGCCAGCACACCCACGCCCAACCCCAGCTCGACGTAAGTTTTAATCACGTCGGAATCCTGCGCACTGAGCGCGATGTCCGGCGTCAGACCCGCCGCTTTGAACGCCGCATCCAGCTTCGCGCGCCCGGTAATCCCCTGACGGTAAGTGATCAGCGGCAAGGTACTGAGCATCTCCAGCGTCACCTGCGGCTGACGCGTCAACTCGTGCCCTTCCGGCACCAGAATGGTGTGATGCCAGCGATAGTAAGGGAACGCCGCCAGCGATTCGTCGCTCATCAGCCGTTCGCTGGCGATGCCGATATCGGCTTCGCCGGCGGCCAGCATCGAAACGATCTCCTCCGGGCTGCCCTGATTGAGCACCACCCGTACCCGCGGGTAAAGCGCGCGAAACTCTTTGATGACCCCCGGCAGGCTGTAGCGCGCCTGGGTATGCGTCGTCGCGATATGCAGCTGCCCCGAATCGTTGCTGCTGAAGACGTCCGCCAGGCGACGGATGTTATTGGCGTCGTTGAGAATGCGTTCCGCTACCACCAGCAGCTCTTTGCCGGGTTCGGTCATACCCAGCAGCCGCTTGCCGCGACGAATGAATATTTCAATGCCCAGCTCTTCTTCCAGCTCGCGAATATGCCGGCTGACGCCGGACTGCGAAGTAAATAAGGTATTGGCGACCTCGGTCAGGTTGTAGTTGCAGCGCGCCGATTCGCGAATAATTTTTAATTGTTGAAAGTTCATCCCCGTCTCCCTGTTTCTTGCGGTAGCGTTTTCCATATTGATACGGAGTCCTGCGGGGCTGAACAAATAAAAAATAGCCTTTAGTTATGCAATTTAATACTAAGTGAATTATTTATCGTTACTCTTGGGGGATGACGACGGGGGAAAATGATGAATGGCTTTAAAAATAACGAGATAAATAACCACACAAAGAAAGCGCCTTAGATAATCATGCAGAATAAAGTTATTAAATAGAGGTATTAGATATATGAAAAAGGGCTCAGCGTGCTGAGCCCTTCACTGTTTGCCACCCTGCCAACGCCTCAGGCCGTGGCCTCCGCCCCGAAAGCGCCGGGCCGGTTCTGCTGCAACCATTGCTGTACATAGCGCACCAGATCGCCGATGCAATCATCCTGCATGCCGTGGTGCTTCAGCTCGTTATCCAGCGCAAACAGGTATTGCGCGTTGGTGCCCAGCGGGCCGCTGGCGCTGGCGATCAATGGCGCGATCACCTGGTGGCTGGTGTCTGCTTCAAACAGCGGGTGCTGCGCGTTCATCACGAACACCAGCGCAGTGACAACCTCACCGCCCTCAAGCTGCAGCTCACACCAGGTCGGCACGTAGCAATCGGTGATCATTTCGCGCTTCCACAGCAGCTCCAGCTCTTCGCGCAGCTTGCTTTCCGGCAGACGGAAGGCCAATCCGGTGGTCTGGCCGCCCTCTTTCAGCGCCAGCATGCGCCCCGGCTGATGCAGCGTGCCGCGCCCGGCGGTCAAGCGCATGCAGAACGCCCGGTGCCAGCCCTGCAGCATGGCAGGCCGCACTTCTTCCGATTCAAAAACCGGGTTCCACATCAGCGAACCGTAACCGAATACCCAAACCGGGCTGTGATCCGGCCGGCGCGATAACGTGCAATCCAACGAGGCTGCGCGCTGTTCAGGCGTCAGCAACAGCGACTCCTCAATAGCGCCGAATGCGGTTTTGCAATCCGCTTTTTGCAGAAAATCTCGCGTTAACACTGTTACAACCTCCCGGGAATACGATTTCTCGTCCTCCCTCGCCACTACTGAACCTTTGCAATTTTATTTTTAGGTGCGGAATTTTATTAATTCAATAACCGCGCCGATTAATAATGAACATATTCTTTTCCCGCCGCGCAATCAAGTTGCAAAGCAGTGTTAACGTGGAAAAGTATTTGTACTGAGCAGCAATAATATTAATTGCCGGGTCAGCATAACGTCTGCGCGATTTTATCAGGCCATAAAGCGTTACTTTTTGTGCCAACGCTCATCGTCGCCCTTGCGATAGCTTTGCTTGACCGCCGCCCAGGCCACCTTGTGCGCCGTCTCCTCCCGGCTGTCGTCACCGCGTCGGTCTTCAGGATCCCGGTATTGTTGCCAGGCGCTGTTGAACGCTTCTTTATAGATCGCCTGAGCATGGGCCGGCAGCACATGCTTCACATTGTCCGGCAAGTCGTTCGTGTCTTGATAGGGCATCACGTCCTCCCGTGCGTATTCCGTGAAGCTTAAGCCTAGCTCACACGCAGTTGCGCCTCAATGAGCAAACAATTCTCATTATCAAACGGCATGATATACTCACCGCCAAACGAACTATAAGGAGATCCCCGTGACTACCGAAGCCCCTCGCTCACGCGCCCCCTACCTGATCGCCGTCAGCGCCGTACAGGACATTACGCCGCACCTGCGCCGCATCACCTTTACCGCACCCGATCTGCGCTACTACCCGGCCAACGCCGCCGCTGCGCACATCAAGGTCTTTTTGCCGCTCGCCGGCCAAACCCAGCCGGATCTGCCGACGCTGACCGAAAACGGCCCCCGCTGGGCGGCGGACGCCGTGCGCCCGATCGTGCGTACCTATTCCATTCGCGCCGTGCGCCCGGAACAGGCGGAGGTGGACATCGAGTTCGCGATCCACGATCACCAGGGCCCGGCGGTCGACTTTGCGCGCCAGGCGAAAGCCGGCGATAAAATCGGCATCAGCAACCCGGGCGGCCCCAAACCGATGTTGCCGGCGGCCGATTTCTACTGCCTGGCGGGCGATCCTTCCTCACTGCCTGCGCTGGCCGCGCTGCTGGAGAATCTGCCGCCGCACAGCGCCGGGCGCGCTTTCGTCCGCGTCGACAGCACCGCCGACGTGATTGATCTGAGAAAACCGGCCGGCGTTGAGGTGAATTGGATCGTTGGCGGCACGGAGAACACCAACGACCTGATCGCCCGTTTCCGCGCACAATCCCTGCCGCAGGGCGAAACGCACTTCTGGCTCGCCGGTGAAGATCGCCTGGTGGTAGAGCTGCGCCGTTACCTGCGCCGTGAACGTCAATGCGATCGTAATCGTCTTTATGCCGTACCTTACTGGCGTGAGGGGCTAAATGAAGAGGGTTACCACAATAAACGGCATGAAATCATGGATAATATTGACGACTAACGGCTGCATTTCCCTTTATTAACCGCATGCTAAATAAGTAAACACGACTTTTCTCATATCTAACGTTAAAAATTGGCGTTATTGCGTAAAAGTAAGTAAATAAAACCGCACCCCGTGCGGTTTTTTTGTTACCCTGATCACATAAAGCAAGCAATTGCTTTCTCAGATAAAAACAACATCACACCGGCGCCGTGGGTGTATCCTAATATAAAATACCTACTGGAAACGCAGAGTTGCCGCATCACGGCGACCGGCGCTGACGGGCTACGCTGTTTGAGAAGGAGTGCCACCCTCATGAAGTCGCAACACGATCCTGGCCGATCCACCAAATCTCGCCACACCGAATACTCGCTGATCTTCCCCATCGCCGCGCTGGTGGTGTTGAATCTGTGGAGCAGCACCACTTACTTTCCGCTGATCGTCGGCATCAATATTCTCGCGCTGGTGGGGATCCTCAGCAGCGCCTTCAGCGTGGTGCGCCATGCCGACGTGCTCGCCCACCGTTTGGGGGAACCCTACGGCTCGCTGATCCTCAGCCTGTCGGTGGTGATCCTCGAGGTCAGCCTGATCTCAGCGCTGATGGCCACCGGCGACGCCGCGCCGGCGCTGATGCGCGACACGCTGTATTCCATCATCATGATCGTTTCCGCCGGCCTGGTCGGTTTCGCGCTGCTGCTCGGCGGGCGCAAGTTCGCCACCCAGTACGTCAACCTGGGCGGCATCAAACAGTATCTGATGGCAATTTTCCCGCTGGCGGTGATCGTGCTGGTGTTCCCGAGCGCGCTGCCGGGCGGTAACTTCAGCACCGGGCAGGCGCTGTTGGTGGCGCTGATCTCTGCCGCCATGTATGGCGTGTTCCTGGTGATCCAGACCAAAACCCACCAGAGCCTGTTCGTGTATGAGCATGAAGACGACGATGGCGACCCGCATCACGGCAAGCCCTCTTCGCACAGCAGCGCCTGGCATGCCGCCTGGCTCGTCGTGCACCTGATCGCGGTTATCGCCGTCACCAAGTTCAACGCCAATCCGCTGGAAGGCCTGCTGACCAAGATGAATGCGCCGGCGCAGTTCACCGGTTTCCTGGTGGCGCTGCTGATCCTGTCGCCTGAAGGGTTGGGCGCGCTGCGCGCCGTGTTGAACAATCAGGTGCAACGCGCCATGAACCTGTTCTTCGGTTCGGTGTTGGCGACCATCTCCCTGACGGTACCGGCGGTCACCATCATCGCTACCCTGACCGGGCAGACGCTGATCTTCGGGCTGCAAACGCCGCATATCGTGGTGATGTTGACGGTGTTGCTGCTGTGCCAGCTGTCGTTCTCGACCGGCCGCACCAACGTGCTGAACGGTACCGCCCACCTGGCGCTGTTCGCCGCCTACATGATGACTATCTTCGCCTGATCAAAAAGGGGCGCACACCGTGCGCCCCTGTCTTCGTTATACCGAGAAGAATATCGCCGCGGCGATCCCCCCGAACAAAATCCACTTGATGATGTAATAACCGGTGCGGTTCCAGGCCTTCAGGCGTTTCCCCACCCGGCGTATCGCATAGATGTATTTGAACATCTTGTTGACGCCGCCGGTGCGATCGCCCTCTTCGTTCGGCGCGGTGGCGGCGCTCATCAGATTGCGCCCCAGCCAGTGGTTCACCGCCTGCGCCCAGCGGTAGCGCATCGGCCGTTCGATGTCGCAGAACAGGATCAGACGATTCTGCCCGCTCTGATTTTCCGCGTAGTGCAGGTAAGTTTCATCGAACATCACGCCTTCACCGTCGCGCCAGCTGTAGCGCTCGCCGTCCACCTCGATGAAGCAGCGGTCATCGTTGGGGGTAATCAGCCCCAGGTGATAACGCAGCGAACCGGCGTAAGGATCGCGGTGGCGCGGCAAACGGCTGCCGTCCGGCAGTTCGGCGAACATCGCCGCCTTGACCGAAGGCAGGCTGCGCAGCAGTTCCGTGGTCTGCGGGCACAGGGTCATGGCGGAAGGATGGCTGTCCTCATACCATTTCAGATAAAAGCGTTTCCAGCCGGTCTTGAAGAACGAGTTGAACCCGGCGTCGTTGAATTGATCGGACGCTTTGATCTGCTGGATCTCCATCAGCTTCTGTCCTTCGTCGCGGATGGTTTCCCAATTCTCCCGCAGTACCGCCAGCTCAGGGAACTGCTCCGGCTTCAGGTACGGCGTGGTCGGCACGCGGGAAAACAGGTACATAAAGACGTTCAGCGGTGCGGTAAAGGTGGAATGGTCAGACAGCTGTCGCCACACGTTGTAGCGAACCCGCCCGCGGTAATGCACATAGACGACGCATAAAATAAGCAAAATCAGAATGATATATTTCATGTTTGAATCGCATCAAGGAACTCACGCTCAATGCGCCGCGCGGCGCACACCCCAGATAGTGTCCTTTTGGCGGCGCACGCAAGTTGCGCGCCAATCTGGAACCCATTAATCATTAACGCTAACTCAACGAAAATCTATACAAAAAACCACAATAATTTACACAAAGGTTAAACGAGAGGGGAAATTGCGGAGATAAAAAAGGCCGCCGAGGCGGCCTTTCCATTAGCGGATAGGTTAACTGTAAGCGTTGAGCGTGCGCTGGCACAAAGCAGAGCGCACACAGTCCTGTTTCTCAAAGCGGATAACGCCAATCATCTCGTCCTCTTCGAAGCGCTCCAGCGCGTCGCTGAGGCCGGATTTCACGCCGCGCGGCAAGTCGCACTGGGTCACGTCGCCGTTAACGATAACCGTCACGTTTTCGCCCAGGCGGGTCAGGAACATTTTCATCTGGCTGGCGGTCACGTTCTGGGCTTCATCCAGGATAACGACCGCATTTTCGAAGGTACGTCCGCGCATATAAGCGAACGGCGCAATCTCTACCTTGCCGATTTCCGGGCGCAGGCAGTACTGCATGAAGGAAGAGCCTAAACGGCGCACCAGGATGTCATACACCGGGCGGAAATAAGGCGCGAATTTCTCGGAGATATCCCCCGGCAAGAAACCGAGGTCTTCATCCGCCTGCAAAACAGGACGGGTAACGATAATCCGATCCACCTCTTTATGGATCAGCGCCTCCGCCGCCTTGGCGGCGCTGATGAATGTTTTGCCACAGCCGGCTTCGCCGGTGGCGAAGATCAGCTGCTTATTCTCTATGGCTGATAAGTAATGACCCTGAGCTTCGGTTCTAGCCTCGATGGGTGAGCTATCGCGCTTGTCTCGCGCCATGCCGATAGACTCGACTCCCCCCATTTGCACCAGCGAGGTCACAGACTCTTCTTCCAGCTGGCGATGACTACGAGCGTCACGACGAATAACGCGTTTCGCTTCACGACGTGCTTTGATCACTGCTTTCTGTCTACCCATAGTGGCACCTTACAGTTTGTTTCACCTACCGCAACGGCCAGGCCGCGCGATTATGTTTCACACACGTATTAGGTTTTGGCCTCCTCCGAGCCAATAAGAGCCAAGGGACAAGGTGAATCGACGGCAACGCTTAAGCGCCGTGTCTTCACGGAACAACGCGGACTGCATTAAAAAACGTGGAGTAAAAAGTGATGAGATTCGATAGCGATAAGAGTGCGGGGTTGCCGGTAAAAGAGAGTCGGAGAGAGAACCCTCGTTACAACGAGAAATCAGGGGAGATGTGTTATTTTTTCTTTCCAGCCCAACCAAGGACTTTACCATTAGCGATCCCCGCAGTGATATTTACAGCTTCAAGCTGTGCACCGTGTGAAAACTACCGCCAGATGATTACAGTATAATGACATTCAATCCTGCCGCGTTACTAAAATGTAAAAAAATTTTATATCTTTTGTTTTCAGTTAGCGCAAAAACACTATATCACGCTCGGCGCGTCATTCCAGAAAAATTTTTATCCTATTAATATCAATTAATTACAATTAAAAGCCGCGAATGACACTTTAGTTTCTCGATTAAAATTTGCACACCCCAAAGTCGGCGGGCCCTTCAGATTTTTTAATCCGCAGGCGACGGATTGAATTGAACTCCGTCGCTTAATGTCCAGCACAATAGGCAAGCCAACGTAAAACGAGGCGGAAGATCCCGCCTCGTCATTGCGTGCTCAGGCCTTGAGCAGGCCGCTGGCCAAATAGTCGCCGCCCTCTTTCACCCCCGGCAATACGAAGAAGTATCCGCCGCCGATCGGCTTGATGTATTCTTCCAGCGCTTCGCCGTTGAGCCTTTTTTGCACCGTCAGGAATCCTTTTTCCAGATCGGCCTGATAGCAGACGAACAACAGCCCCATTTCCAGCTGCCCGGCATTGGAAACGCCAAGGGAATAGCTGTAGCCACGCCGCAACATCAAATTGCTTTGGCTTTCCGGCGTGCGGGGGTTAGCCAACCGGATGTGCGCGTCCATCGGGATCACCTTGCCGTCGGGATCGTTCGCGTAGTTCGGCTCGTCATGTTCATGCTTCATGCCGAGCGGCGCGCCGCTGTGCTTTTCGCGGCCGAAAATGGTTTCCTGCTCCTGCAGCGGCGTGCGATCCCAAAACTCCACGCGGAAGCGAATAATACGCGCTGCCTGGTAGCTGCCGCCCGCCGTCCACGCCGGCTCGCCGACGTTGTCGCCGACCCACACCACCTTATCCATCAGCGGTTTGTCGTCGGTTTTCGGGTTTGCGGTGCCGTCTTTGAAGCCCAGCAGGTTGATCGGCGTCTCTTTGCCTTTGCTGCGCGCCGCATGCGCGGAGATAAACCCTTCGCGCTTCCAGCGCACGCTGAGCAGATCCGGCGAATGCTTGATGATGTCGCGCAGTGCGTGGATCACCGTTTCATTGGTGTTGGCGCAGATCTGCAGCAGCAGATCGCCGTGGCAAAGCCCGGCGTCCAGCGCATCGTTAGGGAAGCGGGTCATTTTCTGCAACCGCAGCGGCTTTTGCGCCTGCAGGCCAAAGCGTTCGTCGAACAGCGATGCGCCGACCGAGACGGTGATGGTCAGGTTGTCCGGATAAATCTCCGGCCCCATGATCCCCGAATCGAGCGGCGGCAATTTGGCGTCCACCTCCGGCGCCTTGCCGCCGTGGGTCAGGAACGCGATGCGGTCAGTCAGCAGCCGGAACAGGCGCTCCAGATCCGCTTTGCTGGTCGCCAGCACGTCGAACGCCACCAGCATCATCGCCGCCTGTTGCGGGGTCAGCACCCCGGCCTGATGACGGCCATAAAACGGCTGTTTCTGCCAGCGCTCATCCTGCGGCGCCGCCAACGGCTCCGCCGCTTTGTCCGCCGCCTGCACCAGGCGGCTGCCGCCCAGCGCCAGCGCGCTCAGCCCCAGCCCCTGCAGCAAACGGCGGCGTGAAGGGGATGCCGCCTCCTGAGAGTGCGGGTGAGGCCCGTTATTCGGGCCTGCCTTGTTGCTCATAACCGTATGCCTCAGTCCAGACCCAATACGCCGCGCAGTTGGGAAAGGTCTTCCGCCAGCGTGGTGATCGGCCCTTTCAACGCATTGCGGTCGGCATCGGTCAGCTTCTCATAGGACTCATACCCCTCTTTGGTTTGGTACTTCGCCAAAATGGTGTCGACGGTTTTGAAGTTGGCGTCGATTTTGTCCAGCAGCGGCTTGTTGGCTTTGACCAACAGCGGGCGCAGCAGGTTGACGATCTTCTGCGCGCCGTCGACGTTGGCCTGGAAATCCCACAGGTCGGTGCGGCTGTAACGGTCTTCTTCACCGCTGATCTTGCTGGCCGCCACTTCTTCGATCAGCCCGGCTGCGCCGCCCACCACCTTGCTCGGCGGGAAGGTCAGTTCACCCACGCGTTTTTGCAGTTCAACGGTGTCGTGATACAGACGATCGGCATATTTGCCCATGTCTTTGGTCGAGTTGTCGGCAAACAGCGCCTTCTCCAGACGGTGGAAGCCGGTAAAGTTCGGATCCGCCGATTTCTTCTCGTAGTCGTCTTCACGGGCGTCGATGCTGCCGTCCAGATCGGAGAACAGCTCGGCGATCGGCTCGATGCGCTCATAGTGCTGGCGGGTCGGCGCGTACAGCTTGCGCGCTTGTTCCACGTTGCCGGCCTTCACCGCGTCGGTGAACAGCTTGGTTTGTTTCACCAGCCCGTCGACTTCTTTGATAACGTAGACTTTGTATTCGGCGATCGGGCCAACCAGATCCAGCGCGTTCGGTTTGCCGTCGGTGGCACCGTTGGTTGCCGCGGTGACGGTCAGTTTGCCTTTCGGGTTGCTCAGCAGCCCGCAGGTCATGTCGTATTCGCCCGTTTCCAGCGTGGCGGTCATTTTCTGGGTGAAGCCCGGCGCGATGTTTTCGCGCTCTTCCACCACCATCACCCCTTTCAGGATTTCCCATTCGACGTTTTTCTGGCTGGTGTTATGCACCACAAACTGCGTCTTGCCGGCCGGCACCGTCAGCTGCATCGGTTCGCACTGCTTGTCGTTGACCGTGACTTTGACCTGCGGCACGTCCGCCGCCAACGCGTCGATGCTCAGCGCAAACGCCGGGATAGCCAGTAATGCTGCGTGCAACGCCTTGCGGCGAAATAACGGAGTAGACATACGAGATTCCCTATTAAACATTAATGATTGATTTTACGTTGCGCCGGGGCCGCTGCCGGCTCCGCGCGCTGCGGCAGGAAAAAGAAAATCAGCGCCGGGATCAGATACAGGAAATAGACGGCCACTTCGCTGACCGTTGGCGCTTCCTGATAACCGAGAATGCCTTCCAGCAGGGTGCCGAACAGCGAATGGGTCGACAGGGTGCTGCTGAAATCGAAGGCGATGTCCTGGAAGTGGTTCCACAGGCCGGCTTCGTGGAAGGCGCGAATCGCCCCGGCGGCCAGGCCGGCGGCAACGAACAGAATGAACAGGCTGGTCCATTTGAAAAACTTGGCCAGGTGCAGCTTCACCCCGCCCCAATAAATCATCATGCCCAGCACGATGGCGGCCACCAGGCCGAGCACCGCGCCGAGCGGCGCCGCGGCGCCCACGTCTTGCTGGAACGCCGCCAGCAGGAAGAACACCGACTCCAGCCCTTCGCGCGCCACGGCGAAGAACACCATCGCCACCAGCGCCCAACCCTGCCCTTTACCGGCGCTGAGCGCCTGATCGATCGCCCCTTCCAGATGCACCTTGACCGACTTGGACACCTTACGCATCCAGAACACCATATAGGTGAGGATCACCACCGCCACCACCGCCACGATGCCCTCGAACAGCTCCTGCTGTTTCTGTGGGAACTCGCCGGTGGTTTCATTGATGAAGATACCGAGCGCCAGACACAGCGCCGCAGCGACAATCACGCCGATCCACACCGCGCCCAGCCATTGGCTGCGCTGCGTGCGCTTCAGATAGCTGGCGATCAGGCTGACGATCAGCGCGGCCTCCAACCCCTCACGGAACATGATAAGAAAGGGAACGAACATAAATAATCACCCCTGAAAAGACCGCGGCGGCAGAGACGGTGCTTGCGAAATGAGCCGCGGCGACTATGTAAAGAAACGTAAAAACCAACGAGAGTGATTATCATTCTGCCAAGAATAAATACAAGAGGCATGACGGTGATTTTTTCTAATCAAATGTCGCCAGGTGTTACAGCCGGATGACGGCGATCGGCAGGCAAAAAAAGGGGCGCTCTGCGCGCCCCTTTACCGACTGACATCGAATGGCGTTACACCGTTTTGTACTCGGCTTCCGCCTGATCGAAACGCTCGGTCATGGTGGCGGAAGGCTGGCGGCCCATCAGGCTCACCACCACGATGGCGAGGCAACCCAGGATGAAGCCCGGGATGATTTCATACAGACCCAGCCATTCGTACTGTTTCCAGACGATCACCGTCACCGCACCGACCAACATACCGGCCAGCGCGCCGTTGCGGGTCATGCGCGACCACATCACCGAAATCAGCACCACCGGGCCGAAGGCGGCGCCGAAACCGGCCCAGGCGTAGCTCACCAGGCCCAGCACGCGGTTCTCCGGGTTGGCCGCCAGCGCGATGGCGATCAACGCCACCACCAGCACCATCACGCGGCCGACCCACACCAGCTCGCGCTGGCTGGCGCCTTTACGCAGGAACGCCTTGTACAGGTCTTCGGTGATCGCGCTGGAGCACACCAGCAGCTGGCAGCTCAGGGTACTCATGACCGCCGCCAGAATCGCCGACAGCAGCACGCCCGCTACCCATGGGTTGAACAGCAGCATCGCCAGTTCGATGAACACGCGTTCCCCGTTCTGCGACACGTTACCGGCTTGATCCGGGTTGTTGGCGAAGTAAGCAATACCGAAGAAACCGACGGCGATGGTGCCGGCCAGGCACAGGATCATCCAGGTCATGCTGATGCGACGCGCGCTGCGGATGGTGCGGTGAGAATCCGCCGCCATGAAACGCGCCAGGATGTGCGGCTGACCGAAGTAGCCCAGGCCCCACCCCAGCAGCGACAGGATGGCGACGAAGTTCAGCCCTTTCAGCATGTCGAGGTTGGCCGGGTTCTGCGCCTGGATCACCAGCATCGAGGTATCGATGCCGCCGACGGCGAAGATCACGATCACCGGCGTCAGGATCAGCGCGAAAATCATCAGGCTGGCCTGCACGGTGTCGGTCCAGCTTACCGCCAGGAAACCGCCGATAAAGGTGTAGAGGATGGTCGCCGCGGCGCCGGCCCACAGGGCGGTTTCGTAGCTCATGCCGAAGGTGCTTTCGAACAGGCGCGCGCCGGCTACGATGCCGGAGGCGCAGTAAATGGTGAAGAACACCAGGATGACGATGGCCGAGATCACGCGCAGCAGCTTGCTGTTGTCTTCAAAGCGGCTGGTGAAATAATCCGGCAGCGTCAGGGCGTTGTTGTTGGCTTCGGTATGTACGCGCAGCCTTCCTGCCACCAGCTTCCAGTTCAGGTAGGCGCCGATGGTCAGGCCGATAGCGATCCAGCTTTCGGAGATGCCGGAGAGGAAGATGGCGCCCGGCAGGCCCATCAGCAACCAGCCGCTCATGTCGGAAGCACCGGCGGACAGCGCGGTCACCACGCTGCCCAAACTGCGGCCGCCGAGAATATAGTCATCAAAGTTGTTGGTTGCCCGGTAGGCAAGCAGGCCGATCAGCACCATCCCGAAAATGTACACCAGGAAGGTCACCAGCATAGGTGTGCTCATTGTCATTTAATTCTCCACTTTCATTATTATTCGCGTTTCGCTCCGGCCAAGCCGGCGCCGGTAAACCCACGCGCAATGCATTTCACTGGCCGCCGCGCCGGAACGTGGCGCAGCCTGCGAGCAAGTGCAGGTAAAATAGTTTCTGCCCGTAATTGTTGACCGTCGGTTATCCTAGATGAGCCTTTCATCAACCAACAAGATATTTAACAACAAAGTTACACAAAGTTTACCCTGCGTCACATTTACCGGGCCCAAAGGTTGCACTCACGACAAGTAAAATGAGTTGCACCTGGTTATTGCCCTTATATAGCGCAAGGTAAAGCGTCTGCGGCAGCATAAACCCCGCCGCATTCGCTCAATAACGCAACATTCGTGCCAACTGCCCATGTTAAAAAATCGATGAAACTCACACTTCGCTCATCAGCCTGATTTAACAAGGTTGCACAAAGTTGCAACATGCAGGATATTGTCTGCATTCTTGACACCACACATCTCACGAACCTATCCCAACAGGCTTTCCGGCCTGCTGTTTGTCTAGCCTGATGGGATAGGTTCTAAACACAGGAGTTGGATTGGCATGGGCACTACCACAATGGGCGTGAAACTCGACGAGGCAACACGCGACCGGATCAAGAGCGCCGCACAGCGCATCGATCGCACGCCGCACTGGCTCATCAAGCAGGCCATCTTTAATTACCTCGAGCGTCTCGAGAGCGGTTCCGATATTCCTGAAATTCCAGCGCTGGCCGCTGCGGGCCAGCCTGAAGCGGACGACATTATGCCGCAAGCGCAGGAAGAGTCACACCAGCCATTCCTCGATTTTGCCGAACAAATTCTGCCGCAGTCGGTTACCCGCGCCGCCATCACCGCCGCCTATCGTCGCCCGGAGACCGAAGCGGTGCCGATGTTGCTCGAACAGGCGCGATTACCCGCCGATCTTGCACAGGCCACTCACAAAATGGCCTATGGTATCGCCGAGAAGTTGCGTAACCAAAAAAGTGCAAACGGCCGCGCCGGCATGGTGCAAGGCCTGCTGCAAGAGTTCTCCCTCTCTTCGCAGGAAGGCGTGGCGCTGATGTGCCTGGCGGAAGCGCTGCTGCGCATTCCGGACAAACCGACCCGCGATGCCCTGATCCGCGACAAGATCAGCAACGGCAACTGGCACTCGCACCTCGGGCGCAGCCCGTCGCTGTTCGTCAACGCCGCGACCTGGGGCCTGCTGTTCACCGGCAAGCTGGTGTCCACGCATAACGAAGCCAATCTGTCCCGTTCGCTGAACCGCATTATCGGCAAGAGCGGCGAACCGCTGATCCGCAAAGGCGTGGACATGGCGATGCGCCTGATGGGCGAACAGTTCGTGACCGGCGAAACCATCGCCGAAGCGCTGGCCAACGCGCGCAAGCTCGAAGAAAAAGGCTTCCGCTACTCCTACGACATGCTGGGCGAAGCTGCCCTGACCGAAGCCGACGCGCAGGCCTACCTGGTTTCCTACCAGCAGGCGATCCACGCCATCGGCAAAGCCTCCAACGGTCGTGGCATTTATGAAGGCCCCGGCATCTCCATCAAGCTGTCCGCCCTGCACCCGCGCTACAGCCGCGCGCAGTACGAACGCGTCATGGAAGAGCTCTACCCGCGCCTGCTGTCGCTGACCCTGCAGGCACGCCAGTACGATATCGGCATCAACATCGACGCCGAAGAGGCCGACCGCCTGGAGATCTCGCTCGATCTGCTGGAGAAGCTGTGCTTCGAACCGCAGCTGGCCGGCTGGAACGGCATCGGCTTCGTGATCCAGGCCTACCAAAAACGTTGTCCGTTCGCCATCGACGCGGTGATCGACATGGCGCAACGCAGCCGCCGTCGCCTGATGATCCGTCTGGTGAAGGGCGCCTACTGGGACAGCGAAATCAAACGCGCCCAGATGGACGGCCTGGAAGGCTACCCGGTCTACACCCGCAAGGTCTATACCGACGTTTCCTACCTGGCCTGCGCCCGCAAGCTGCTGTCGGTGCCGAACCTGATTTATCCGCAGTTCGCGACCCACAACGCCCACACCCTGAGCGCCATCTATCATCTGGCCGGCAACAACTACTACCCTGGCCAGTATGAGTTCCAGTGCCTGCACGGCATGGGTGAGCCGCTGTACGAGCAGGTGGTGGGTAAAGTGGCCGACGGCAAACTGAACCGCCCTTGCCGCATCTATGCGCCGGTCGGCACCCATGAAACGCTGCTGGCATACCTGGTGCGCCGCCTGCTGGAAAACGGCGCCAATACCTCGTTCGTCAACCGCATCGCCGATGCCACCCTGCCGCTCGACGAGCTGGTGGCCGATCCGGTCAGCGCCGTGGAAGCGCTGGCAGCCAGCGAAGGCCAGATTGGCCTGCCGCATCCGCGCATTCCGCTGCCGCGCGAGCTGTACGGCGAGAAACGCACTAACTCCAGCGGTCTCGATCTGTCCAACGAACAGCGTCTGGCCTCGCTCTCCAGCGCCCTGCTCACCAGCGCCAGCCATCCGTGGCGCGCGGAACCTATCATCGACGCCGAATTGGATCAGGGCGTGGAGCAACCGGTGATTAACCCGGCCGAGCCGGGCGATGTGGTCGGCTACGTGCGTGAAGCCACCGAAGGCGAAGTCAGCCGTGCGCTCGACGCCGCCGCGGCCGCCGGCCCAATCTGGTTCGCTACGCCGCCGACGGAGCGCGCCGCGATCCTCGAACGCGCCGCCGAGCTGATGGAGAGTCAGCTGCAAAGCCTGCTGGGCATTCTGGTGCGTGAAGCGGGTAAAACCTTCAACAACGCCATCGCCGAAGTGCGCGAAGCGGTGGACTTCCTGCACTACTACGCCGGCCAGGTGCGCGACGATTTCGCCAACGACAGCCACCGTCCGCTGGGCCCAGTGGTCTGCATCAGCCCGTGGAACTTCCCGCTGGCGATCTTCACCGGCCAAATCGCCGCGGCGCTGGCGGCGGGCAACAGCGTGCTGGCCAAACCGGCCGAGCAAACGCCATTGGTCGCCGCGCAGGCGGTGCGTATCCTGCTGGAAGCCGGCATTCCGCAAGGCGTGCTGCAGCTGCTGCCGGGCCAGGGTGAAACCGTCGGCTCAACGCTGGTCAACGATGCCCGCGTCCGCGGCGTGATGTTCACCGGCTCCACCGACGTCGCCGGCATTCTGCAGCGCAGCATCGCCGGTCGCCTGGATCCGCAAGGCCGTCCGACGCCGCTGATCGCCGAAACCGGCGGCCTGAACGCCATGATCGTCGACTCTTCGGCCCTGACCGAACAAGTCGTCACCGACGTGGTGGCCTCCGCCTTCGACAGCGCCGGCCAGCGCTGCTCCGCGCTGCGTATCCTGTGCATTCAGGAAGACGTGGCCGAGCACACGCTGCAAATGCTGCGCGGCGCGATGGCCGAATGCCGCATGGGTAACCCGGAGCGCCTGTCTACCGACGTGGGCCCGGTGATCGACGCCGAAGCCAAAACCGGCATCGAACGCCATATCCAGGCGATGCGCGCCAAAGGCCGCAAGGTGTACCAGGCCGCCAAAGGCAGCGCGCAGGATGAGAAAGAGTGGGCGCGCGGCACCTTCATCAAACCGACGCTGATCGAACTCGACAGCTTCGACGAGCTGCAAAAAGAGATCTTTGGCCCGGTGCTGCACGTGGTGCGCTTCCAGCGCAACAATCTGGACGCGCTGGTCGATCAGATCAACGCCGCCGGTTATGGCCTGACGCTGGGCATTCACACCCGTATCGATGAAACCATCGCCCGGGTGACCGAACGCGCCAAGGTCGGCAACCTGTACGTCAACCGTAACATGGTTGGCGCGGTGGTCGGCGTGCAGCCGTTCGGCGGCGAAGGCCTGTCGGGCACCGGCCCGAAAGCCGGCGGCCCGCTGTACCTGTACCGTCTGCTGGCTAACCGTCCGGACGACGCGCTGCAGCGTACGCTGCACCGTCAGGACGAAGAGCGCCCGATGGAAGCTACCGCACGGCCGCAACTGCTGGGCGCACTGCAATCGCTGGAGAAATGGGCGGTCACCAGCCAACAAGGCGAACTGGCGGCTTTGGCGCAGCGCTATGCGGAACTGGGCCAGGGCGGCACCGTACGTCCGCTGCCGGGCCCGACCGGCGAGCGCAATACCTATGCCCTGCTGCCACGTGAACGCGTGCTGTGCCTGGCGGATAACGAAGCCGACGCGCTGATCCAACTGGCCGCCGTGCTGGCGGTTGGCAGCTGCGTGCTGTGGCCGGAAGCGGAACTGCAGCGCAATCTGTTCCGCCGCTTGCCGAACGATGTGCAGGCGCGCATCGCCTTCAGCAAAGACTGGCAGCAGGACAAGGTCGAGTTCGACGCCGCCATCTACCACGGCGATGCCGATCAGCTGCGCACCCTGTGCGAACAGATCGCGCAGCGCGGCGGCGCCATCGTTTCGGTACAGGGCTTCGCCCATGGTGAAACCAACATCCTGTTGGAACGCCTGCTTATCGAACGTTCGCTGAGCGTCAACACCGCCGCCGCCGGCGGCAACGCCAGCCTGATGACCATCGGTTAACGCATCATCAACGCGGCCATGGATTGCCGCCTGAGTTGCTCACCGCTACGCAAACCCTGCACTTGTGCAGGGTTTTTTATTGCCCGCAGCCCGGTCAGCCGTTAGCGTCTTGTTATCCTGGCATGAGGATGTGGCGCCTAATGGACGATAACAACAGGGTGAGCTCAGAACGGATTGGTCTGCTTGCAAACCGCGGCAGCACGCGACTCGTCGCTTTGACGCTCGGGTTCGGTAACATCCGGGATACGGTAGCCGCAGCGGGTTTCTCGCCGCCGCCGCGCGAAACGCATTATTGAAAACGGAGTGAATGCGGACGGGGGAAGCTCCCCCGCCGCCTTATTGATTCAGGAATTTGTCGAGGAATTGCTGGGTACGCTGGTGCTGCGGGTTGGCGAACAGCGCTTTGGCCGGGCCCTGTTCAACGATGCGGCCGTGGTCCATAAAGATAACCCGGTCGGCCACGTCGCGGGCAAAGCTCATCTCATGGGTGACGATCACCATGGTGCGTTTCTCTTCCGCCAGTGAACGCATGGTATTGAGCACTTCCCCCACCAGCTCGGGATCGAGCGCCGACGTCGGCTCATCGAACAGAATCACCTCCGGCTGCATCGCCAGCGCGCGCGCAATAGCCACCCGCTGCTGTTGGCCACCGGACAGCCGCCGCGGATACGCCTGCTCCTTGCCGCTCAACCCCACCTTGGCCAGCAACGCGCGGGCGCGCTGTTCCGCGCTGGCTTTCGCCTCGCCCTTGACGATAACCGGCCCTTCGATGATGTTTTCCAACACAGAACGGTGCGGGAACAGGTTGAAGTTCTGGAACACGAAACCGACCTGCTGACGCAGCGCCCGCACCTGATTTTTCTGTTTGCTCAGCGGCTTGCTGCCGTCGATCAGGATATCACCGACGCGAATGGTGCCGGAATCCGGCTCCTCCAGCAGGTTGATGCAGCGCAATAAGGTGGTTTTCCCCGAGCCGCTCGGCCCGATGATCGCCACCACTTCGCCGGCGTCCACCGCCAGATCGATCCCATGCAGCACCGTCTGACCCTTAAACTGCTTGGTCAATTGCTTAACTTCGATGGCACTCATGCGCTACTCCTGATCCTGGCGATTAACGTGGGCTTCCAGACGGTTTTGCAGCGCGGAAAGCAGGGTCGCCATCACCCAGTAAATCAGCGATGCCGCCAGGTACATGGTGAACACTTCCAGCGTGCGCGAGGTGATCAGCTGCGCCTGACGGAACAGTTCCGGCACCTGAATGGTGGCGGCCAGCGAGGTGTCTTTCACCAGGCCGATGAAGCTGTTGCCCAGCGGCGGCAAGGCGGTGCGCGCCGCCTGCGGCAGGATCACTCGGCGCAGGGTTTGCCAACGGGTCATGCCGATGCTGGCGGCGGCTTCCCACTGCCCTTTGTCGATCGACGAAATCGCCGCGCGCAGCGTTTCCGAGGTGTAGGCGGCGGTATTGAGCGACAGGCCAATCAGCGCCGCCGGGAAAGGATCGAACTCGATGCCGAACTGCGGCAGACCGTAATAGATCATAAACAGCTGGGCGATCAACGGCGTGCCGCGGAACAGCGACACGTAGATACGCGACAGCCACGACAGCGGCCACAGCGGCGAAAGGCGCATCAGCGCCAGCAGAAAACCGAGCAGCAACCCCAACGCCATGCCGCCCAGGCTGAGCTGAAGCGTCAGTATTGCGCCCTTCAATAAAAATGGCGCTGAATCCAGCGCCAGTTGAATACTTTCGTGCATTATTTAGTTACGTCCGCGCCAAACCATTTCTCGGAGATCTTCGCCATCGTGCCGTCTTTTTGCATCTCGGCGATCGCCTGGTCAATCGCGGCCAGCAGCTCTGGGTTGTTCTTGCGCAGCGCCACGCCGGACTCCTGACGAGAGAATGCCGGGCCGGCTACCGCCAGCGTATCGCCGGTTTTCTTCACCAGATCCAGCGCCGCCAGGCGATCCACCAGAATGGCGTTGATGCGGCCAACGCGCAGATCCTGATACTTGGTCGGGTCGTCGTCGTAGGTACGCACGTCCACGCCCTGCACATTCTCACGCAGCCATTGCTCATAGTTGGTGCCCAGGCCAACGCCGACCTTCTTGCCCTTCAGGTCTTCCGGCTTGGTGATGGTGCCTTCGTTGCCTTTTTTCACCAGCGCCTGAATACCGGAAACGGTGTAAGGGGTGGAGAAGTCATATTTCTTCTTGCGCTCATCGGAGAGCGTCACCTGGTTGATGACCACGTCGATGCGCTTCGAATCCAGCGAAGCCAGCATACCGTCCCACTTGGTCGGGTTCAGCTTGGCCTTCACGCCCAGGTGTTCCGCCAGCGCGTTGGCGAAATCCACTTCGAAACCGGTCAGCTTGCCGTCTTCCCCCTGGAAGCTGAACGGCGGATAGGTGCCTTCCAGGCCGACGATCAGCGTGCCGCGCTGCTTCACCTGCTGCAGCAGATTGTCGGCAGCGTAGGTTTGGGTCGCCAAACCGGCGGCCAACGCGACGCCCACCACGCCCAACAGCCATTGACGACGAACTTTTGCAAACATCATAAACACCCCTGTGTGTTATTTATCTTTTTTGATATCAGCACTTTAACAGTGCGACCGCCCGCATAAAGGAATATAAATTTATAAATATAGTTCAAAATGGAATAACAAGCGGTGTTTACACCTGTGGATGGTAGGCGAACAGCGCCGGCGCGCCGCCGGTGTGAACGAACAGAATAGGGCCTTCATCGCGGAAGCGCCGCTGGGCGATGCCGTCGATCAAACCGGCCATCGCTTTGCCGGTGTACACCGGATCCAGCAATACGCCTTCTTGCTGCGCCAGCAGCTGCACCGCCGCCATGCCCTCTTCGTTCGGCATGCCGTACTGCGGCGCGAAATAATCGTCCCACAGCGCGATCGGCGCCAGTTCGTCGATATTCAGCGAACAGGCCAGAGCTTTCTGGATCTGCTCCACCTTCGGCAGCTGATCGATCACGGTGCGCGAAACCGTTACGCCGATCAGATCGGTTTCCGGCAACAGCTGCTGCAATCCTACCGCCAGCCCGGCGTGGGTGCCTGCGCTGCCGGACGCCACCACCACCGAACTGAACGCCACGTTGCTGCGTTGGCTCTGTTCGGCGATTTCCAATGCGCACTGCACGTATCCCAGCGCGCCCAGGGCATTGGAGCCGCCCACCGGCACCACGTAAGGCCGGAACCCCTGCGCCTCAAGGCGCGTCGCCAGCTCCGCCAGCTGCTGCTGCGGATCGTGCAGCGCTTCGCACATCACCACCTCGGCGTTGAACAGGCCGAGCAACAGGCGGTTGCCGTTGGTGAGGTAGTTTTCCGCACGGGTATCGATAGGGTTTTCCAGCAGCGCGACGCAGTGCAGGCCCAGTTTCGCCGCCACCGCCGCCGTCTGGCGCACGTGGTTGGATTGAATGGCGCCGGCGGTGACCAGCGTATCGGCACCTTGACGCAGCGCGTCGGCGGCCAAAAACTCAAGCTTTCTCAGCTTGTTGCCGCCCATGGCCATAGGAGTGACATCGTCACGTTTAAGGTAGATTTCGCGGCCGAGGTAGTCGGAGAGACGGGACAGCTTTTCGAGCGGTGTGGCGGTGCCAACCAGATCCAGACGCGGGAATTGCGCCAGTTGTTGTTGCAGGTTCACTACTTCCCCCCAGGGAATCGAATATCAACATCTGATAACCGATAGATTTAGCAGATGTGAACTGAATAATCATCCTTTATCACGGGGGAAACAGCAGGCCCCGGCCCAGCGGCCGGGGAAAAGTCTCAGTAGCTGCGCTGCCAGGCGAGATACTGATCGTATTTGCGCAGCGCAATGCGGTAGTTGTTGTGCGCCGCGGTAGGCAGATCGTCGATGATGCGCTGATGGCTGGCGCTGCTGGCGAATTTATCCGCCGGGTAGTTACGCGCCACCAGCATTTCGTCCAGCCGGCGCAGCCGCACCACATACTCGCGGATGGTGCTGTGGCTCATCTCGGTCTGCTCGAACAGATACTGTTTGAACGCCATGATGTCGAAATAGCTGGGGTGGCTGTTGCAGGAAATCTCGCTGCAGAAGCGGCACAGCGCGGTCAGCTCGTGCTGCACGTTTTGCCAGACCGCATCGTCGATCGGCTGATCCATGCGCGCGATGGCTTCTTTATTGATAATCTTGCCGCGAAACACCAGCGCCATGCGGTCCAACAGTTTGCCGCACTGGGAGCAATGGGTTTGGCTGTGCTTGTAGTCTTTCAGGTAACGGCTAAGCGGCCGTTTCTTCAACAGTATTCCTGGCATAAAGGGCAGTCCGATTGTCGCATGAGTCATCGAGTTGAGGGGCGGTGGGCCGCCGTCAGGTATCGTTCGCCAGCCGCGCGCGCAGCCGTTTGATCGCCTGACTGTGCAGTTGGCTGACGCGGGATTCCCCGACGTCCAGCACGGCGCCGATCTCTTTGAGATTCAACTCTTCCTGGTAATACAACGTCAGCACCATTTTTTCGCGCTCCGGCAACGCCTCGATGGCGTCGATCACCCGCTGGCGCAGGCTGCCTTCCAACAGGTGATGCAGCGGGTTGGCCTCTTCATGCCCTTCCAGCATCGGTTCCGCGTTCTCGCCATGCTCCTCGCGCCATTCGTCGTAGGAGAAAAGCTGGCTGTTATTGGTGTCCAACAGAATTTGACGATACTCATCCAGCGAGATATTCAGCGTCTGCGCCACTTCCGTCTCACTCGCCGGACGGCCGTAACGCTGTTCCAGTTGCCGCATCACCTGCGCGACTTCGCGCGCATGGCGCCGCACGCTGCGCGGCACCCAATCGCGGCTGCGCAGCTCGTCGAGCATCGCGCCGCGAATGCGTTGCACCGCATAGGTGGTAAAGGCGGTTCCTTGTAGGGCGTCATAACGCTCAACGGCGTTCAATAGCCCGATTCCCCCGGCCTGCAGCAAGTCGTCAAGCTCCACGCTGGCGGGCAGCCTGACCTGCAGGCGCAACGCCTCGTGGCGCACTAACGGGACGTAGCGCAGCCAGAGAGAATTTTTGTCCATCACGCCTTCGGCGGTATACAGATCGCTCACTATGTCTTAAACCTGCGGATAAGAGAGTCAGCGCTATTATGCGTAGGGGGCGGAATGCCAATCGGCTGAACAGTCGCACAAAACGGGCTTTATTTGCGCCATGTAATAACCGCGCGGTGCGCGAGCATAAAAAAACCCCGCCGAAGCGGGGTTTCTTTGCGACAGTTAATCGGGAGAGACGATTAACGCAGCAGGGACAGCACGTTCTGAGTAGACTGGTTAGCCTGTGCCAGAACAGAGGTGCCAGCCTGTTGCAGGATGTTGGCACGGCTCATGTTGGACACTTCAGTCGCGTAGTCAGCATCCTGGATACGGGACTGAGAAGCGGACAGGTTGTTAACGGTGCTGTTCAGGTTGTTGATAACAGAATCGAAACGGTTCTGTACCGCACCCAGGGAAGAACGCAGGGAGTCAACCTGAGACAGCGCTTTGTCCAGGGTTGCCAGCGGGTCGGCAGTTTTTGGCTCGGTGGACTGCTCAGCGCCCTTGGTCACTTTACCGGCTGCGTCTACGGTCGCCTTGAAGTATTTGGCATCGGCACCGGTACCTTCCTGGATCACGTAAGATTTGCCGTTGTCGTAAGAGCGCAGGTTAGCCGCATCAGGACCGGTAGGAGCCACTTCTTTCTCAATGCTGGTTACCGCAGTGCCGCCGGTTGGTTTAGTGGCTTCTTTGGTGCCAACGGATTTCAGGTCGCCGGTCGCTTTATCGAAAGTTGCTTTGTAGTAGTCGCCATCGGCGTTGATAGCGAATACATCGTCACCAACTTTCTCATAGCTGGCAATATCTTTACCACCGGCTTGAACGGTACCGGTGTTGATTGCCACGCTGGTGCCGGTTTTCACGGTAGCAGGTGCAGCGGCAGCTACTTTGGTTTTATCAATGCCATCGGCCACGCTGAACTTTTCCAGACCCAGAGTTTTAGCATTGATGTCTTTCAGTTCGATATCGATGGTTTCGCCGTCGTTCGCGCCAACCTGGATGGTCAGTTTCTGATCTGCGCTCAGTACTTTCACGCCGTTGAAATCAGTCTGCTCGGAGATGCGGTTGATTTCAGACAGACGCTGAGAGATCTCGTCCTGGATGGACTGCAGGTCGCTGGAAGAGTTGGAACCGTTCTGAGACTGTACGGTCAGACGACGGATGTTCTGCAGGTTGTCGTTAACTTCGTTCAGTGCGCCTTCAGTGGTCTGCGCCAGGGAGATACCGTCGTTGGCGTTGCGAGAAGCCTGAGTCAGACCCTTGATGTTCGCGGTGAAACGGTTGGAGATAGCCTGACCCGCAGCATCGTCTTTCGCGCTGTTGATACGCAGACCGGAAGACAGACGCTCAATCGCAGTACCCAGAGAAGACTGAGATTTGTTCAGGTTGTTCTGCGCCATCAGCGACAGGCTGTTAGTGTTAATTACTTGTGCCATTGTTTGCTTTCCTTACGAGTCAGTTGCGTTCTTCGCAACACAGTTAAAAGGTTCGGGCTTGTTTGCCCACGGCGTCAACCACCGTCCCCTCAGGTATCGGCCCTCCCCTAACAACCTTTAGCAATTTTTTAAAATTTTTTGCGCCAGGGGCAATGGCAGAAATAACGCGGTTTTTCCCTCCTCTATTGCGCCATCGTTTTTTTGTTTTTTTCGGTAAACTTTTTCATCACTGGGCCGATAACGCGTAAAGCGAATAAAGTCATTACCAAGGAGAAACACGAATGGCATCGATCAGTTCATTAGGCATCGGCTCAGGACTCGACCTTAACGGTTTGCTCGACAAGCTGACCAAAGCGGAACAACAGCGCCTGACGCCGTACACCACCCAGCAGACCAGCTACAACGCCCAGCTAACCGCTTACGGCACGCTGAAAGGCGCACTGGAGAAGTTTGACAATCTGAGCAAAGACCTGGCCAAGCCAGAGTTCTTCAACAACACCACCGCCACCAAGCACGATCAGTTTACCGTGACCACCACCGACAAGTCGGTACCGGGCAACTATTCGATTGAGGTCTTGAAACTGGCACAGCCGCAAACGCTGACCACTCAGACGCCGATCGCCGACCAGCAGGCCAAGCTGGGCACGCCGGGCAGCAGCGATCGTTCCATATCTATTACGGCAGGCAACCCGCCGAAAGAGACCAAGATCCCGCTCGGTGACGATCAGACCTCGCTGGTCGAAATGCGCGACGCCATCAACAAATCGAAATCCGGCGTTACCGCCAGCATCATGCGCGTCGGCGACAATGACTATCAACTGGCATTGAGCTCCACCACGCCCGGCGAAAAAAACACCATTGCGGTGCAGGTCAATAACGACGACAAGCTCGGCGCCATCCTCAACTACGATCCTAAAAAACCGCCGAAAGATGGCAGCACCGCGATGAAGCAAACCGTGCCCGGTCAGGATGCGGAAATTATCGTCAACGGCACGAAAATCAAACGCAGCACCAACTCGATCGCCGATGCCTTGCAGGGCGTAACGCTCGACCTGAAAACCACCACCAAGTCCGGCGAACCGCAAAACCTGGTGATCGGCATCGACAAGAGCGGCAGCGCCGACAAGATTAAAGAGTGGGTGGATAACTACAACTCGCTGCTGGACACCTTCAATTCGCTGACCAAATACACCCCGGTCAAAAGCGGCGAAGCGCAGAATGCCAAGAACGGTGCGCTGCTGGGTGACAACACCCTGCGCGGTATCCAGTCCTCGATCAAAAGCGCCCTCAGCTCGGCGCAGGACAACCCGGAGTTGAAAGGCCTGGGCAACCTCGGCATCACCACCAACGTCAAAACCGGCAAGCTGGAAATCGACAGCACCAAGCTGAACAAAGCCATCGACGAAAAACCGGAGCAGGTCGCCAACTTCTTCGCAGGTAACGGCAAAGACACCGGTATGGCCACCCAGATCCACAACGATATCCAAAGTTACATCAAGGCCGGCGGCATCATCGAGAACTCGACCAAGAGCATCAATACCAACCTCGATCGCCTGAACATCCAGATCACCACGGTCACGGCCAGCATTCAGAACACCATCGACCGTTACAAGCAGCAGTTCGTTCAGTTGGATACCATGATGTCCAAATTGAGCAGCACGGGTAACTATTTACAACAGCAATTCTCTGCAAAGTGATCCCTTAACCAGGTAACAGGTAAAGAAACAACATGTATAACAGAAGCGGCACTCAGGCCTATGCACAGGTCAGTCTGGAAAGCGGCGCCATGAGCGCCAGCCCGCACCAGTTAATCGTGATGTTGTTCGACGGGGCGCTCAGCGCCCTGCTTCGCGCACGCATCCTGATGAACCAGGGCGATATCGCCGGCAAAGGCCTGGCGCTGTCCAAAGCCATCAACATCATTGACAACGGCCTGAAAGGCGGCCTCGATCCCCAACAGGGCGGCGAGATCGCCGAAAACCTGGCGGCGTTGTACGACTATATGAAACGTCGGTTAATGCAGGCCAACCTGCATAACGACGAGGCGGCGATCGCCGAAGTGGTCAAGCTGCTGGAGAACATCGCCGACGCCTGGCGCCAGATCGGCCCCAACTACCAACCTTCGCAGGACGCCGTGTAATGGAACGTCAACAGCAGCTGTTAGCCGCTTATCAACAAATTTACAGCCTGAGCAGCCAGATGATCGCACTGGCGCAAACCGGGCGCTGGGAAGAGCTCGTCGAACTCGAATTCGCCTACGTGACGGCGGTGGAAAAAACCGCCGCCTTTACCGGGCAAGCCGGCCCATCTATGGCACTGCAGGAGATGCTGCGCAATAAGCTGCAACAGATCCTCGACAACGAAACCGAGCTCAAGCGCCTGCTACAGCAGCGCATGGATGAGCTGAAAACGCTGATCGAGCAGTCCACGCGCCAGAACGTGGTCAACAATACCTACGGCCAGTTTCATGACCGCGCGCTGTTGCTGGGGGAACCACAGGTCCGATAAGATCGACAATACTGACGAAAATGGATTAAATAGCACCATGCGCTATTACTCTCGGGTTACGTTAGGATATTAATCTATGGCATTTGAATTATTCAGTTTATGGGTAATTGGTAAAATGCGCGCTTCGAGCCTGGCTCTCACTTTAATGGATAAGCATCATCCCGACACGGACGTTTTCTGTTCAGCAGGAAATTGATTTTTGATAGATAAAACACGCCGCTGTGTTTCACAGCCCATGGAAAAATGTTGCTCCAACGCGGATCAAAGCGTAAAGATATTCCCAGATAATGGCTGCGAAATGAATATCGATGGAACGTACAATTAATCTCTGTCCAGGAATTGGTGCCTCAGCGCACATCGTTCAGCATACTGAATTATTATTCCCTTCAGTCTATTTTGAGCAACCACATCTGTATCTGATACAACAAGGCCATAAGCGCGTACGCTGGCAACAACACGAAGTGGTGGCTCATCCCGGTGAGCTGTTGATTATCGACGGGGGACAAACGGTGGATATTATTAACGGCCCCTCCGAAGAGGGTGTGTTCAGCTGTCAGTTGTTGACCTGCGACCCTCTGTTGCTCACTCTTCAGCCTCCGGCCGAGGAAACGCCGGCGCCGATGCCGTTCGATGCCGTCCTGGCGCTGCGCAATCTGCCCTGCGCCCTGAAGCACAGCTTTGAGACCACCAGCCTGGCGCTGGCGCTCCGGCAGCGTTTTCCCACCATCATCGTGCGGCACAAAATGCTGGAAATTCTGCTGTGGCTGGCCCAGTTCGGCATTCGCTTCATCCACAACGAAGCCAAAGACCTGACGCAACGCGTGCGCCGCTGCCTGGCAACCGATCCGCACAGCATTTGGACCGCGGCCAAAGTCGCGGAGAGCCTGTCGATGAGTGAAGTGATGCTGCGCCGCAAACTGTCGATGGAAAATACCGCGTTGCGCAACCTGATGATCGACGTGCGCATGAGCAGTGCGCTGGCCCTGCTGCAATCCACCGACTGGCCGATATCCGCCATCGCACAACATGTCGGCTATGAAAGCGCGTCGCGTTTCGCCGAACGTTTTCGCAAGCGCTTCGGCTTTGCCCCTACCGCCATTCGCGGCCACCAAAGGATTATGGAACCAGGCCCCCTGGGGGCCGAAGCGATAGCCTCCGGAGAAACATAAATAGACGCGCAACAAAATGGCTTTATTTGGCACAGGTTCCTAACAGTTGTCACAACGCTGAGATAGGCTACGCAACGTCGAACCGCCGAAGAGCAAATTAAACGATGCGTAATGAAAAGCGATTATTTTCTCTGGCAATAATGTTGTTGGGGCTGTGGCTTTTAGCATTGCTGTATGAAGAAGACATGATGCGCTTACTTGCCGCACAATAAAATGGCCAGGCTTTTATCGCCTGGTCAGACTTCAGTCCAGTTTAACCAGAATGCCAATTAATACGGCGAGTACCGTCAGCATTAAAATACTGATCAGACGCCATCTGGATTCGCTTTTCGTGCTCATTGACCCGCCTCGAATAATAACCCTACTAATCAGGCCATAATAAACGGTCACTTGGGCATTCAATAAGCCTGACAGCGCCGTTTTCGTCCCTCTATTCGTTACATTAGCGCCCATTCCCTGTCAGTTGCGGCTCCGGCCCTTAGCGTTGTGATACCGACGGCGCCACAAGCGCCAATTTCCCCGGCAGCTCCGCCACCAGTTTGTCCACCGCCAGCCGCACCTTGAGCGGCTGGTAAGGCATATAGGGCCATACCACATTCACCGGAAAACTGAGGCTGGACTCACCGCGCATGATCTCCACCAACGTCCCCGCCGCCAGCCGATCGCGTACCAGCCACTCCGGCAGCCAGGCAATACCGGCACCGGCGGAAACAGCATCGACGATCCCCTGCATGTCATCCATCATCATCTTGGCCGGTGGCCTGAACGATTGCAGCTCGCCGTTTTCGCCGCGAAGTTGCCAGGGCAACACCGCGCCCGCGTGCAGATACCCCACCGCCTGATGTCGGCTTAACGCGTCCAGCGTGCTCGGTTCTCCGCTGCGCCGCAGGTAGTCGGGCGAAGCGCACAGGAGCATGCCGTGTTCACCCAGACGCCGGGCAACCAGACTGCCGCTGTCCGCCAGCTCGCCGATGCGTACCGCCAGATCGAACCCCTCGTCGACCAGATCGATCCTGCGATCGCTGAACGAAATTTCAAGCGCCAGCAACGGATGCTCATTCGCCAGCGCCGTCAGCAAGGGGGCGATGCACAGGTGGCCGAACAACACCGGCACCGAGACCCTGAGCCGGCCGCTGACCTGCATCTTGCCGCTGTCCAGCTGATTTTCCGCCGCCTGTATGTTCGCCAACGCCTGCCGACAGTGCTCGTAGTACAGCGCCCCTTCATCCGTCAGGCTCAGGCTGCGCGTCGTGCGCATAAACAACATCACGCCGAGCCGCGCCTCCAGCCGCGACACGATTTTGCTGACCGCGGAGCGCGTCAGATGCAGTTTTTCTGCGGCGGCGGCAAAACTGCCGCCTTCCGCCACGGCGACAAAAGCCGGCAGCGCGCTGAGATCGCTTTTCATTTTACCGTTTCCAAATTGGAATCAATTAAGTGAAAACCTATCACCACTGGTGAACATCAAGCAATGATAACCTGCAGTCATTCCGGAATTCCCGGTGAAAACCACAGATGACCGTCAGAGGACAACCACATGAAAAAAATACTGGTGCTCAAATCCAGCATTATGGGAAACGACTCGCAGACCAATAACCTGATTGACCGCTATCTGGCGGAGCGTCGGGCCAAAGGGCACGAAGATAAGGTCGTCGAGCACGATCTGACGGCGTTGGATCTGCCGGTATTGGACGGCGAGCTGTTCAGTGCACTGCGCGGCGCGGAAAACACCAGCCCACGCGCGCAAGCGGCGGTGGCGCTGTCCGATCGGCTGATTGCCGAACTGAAAGGGAGCGATCTGCTGCTGATCGGGGCGCCAATGTACAACCTCAACGTACCGACCCAGCTGAAAAACTGGTTCGATCTGGTGGCCCGCGCCCGGGTAACGTTCAACTATACCGCCACCTACCCGGTCGGGTTGGTCGAGGGCGTCAATGCACTGGTATTCAGCTCACGCGGCGGCGTACACGCCGGCCAGCCGACCGACGCCGTGACGCCCTACCTGCGGTCGGTGCTGGGGCTGATGGGGATCGGCGACGTGCAATTTATCTATGCCGAAGGGCTGGATATGAAACCGCACGGCCTCGCGCAGGGGTTGGCGAACGCCCGCAAACGAATAACGGCGTTGGCTGACTGAGGTGACAGCATTGTCAAAAGGGTAAATATCCATTGACCGTAACTATTAACTGGTAACGGGATCATCCACACCCACGCTTAATCTTCAGCGGCATTGCGTCATCAATGCCGCTGAACAGATGAAAACCGCAGAGCAAAACTCCATGCCAACAAGATTGACATCCATATTCAGGAAGTCGGCTTCCCCATTGCATGGGATAATAAAAACCAGTCATCATGACAAGATAGAATCATCATTCCCCCCGACACATTGCTAATGTTAATTTATTGCTAAGTATAGCTTCTGCATTAGGTTGCCAATCAATAAACGAACAGAAACCCAATCGCGCAGCGATAAAAAAGGGATTAGGATTACATCAGTAAACTTTTGCACGTTTACCCTTCATAATATTCACCACTTTCTTTTCAACAATCTCATAAAAAACAGAACCAATTAAAACAGTAAATAATATTGAAATACAAAAAACGTAAAAACCATAAGAACCCTCGACAACCCGTGATGATAGTTTCATTATTAAAGGTAAAGAAAAAACCTGAACTAAATAAAGAGAATAAGACATATCACCAATGTACGTTGCAATACTCCTCCGGGAGTCGACACAGATTATAGAAACGGCAACCACTATAAACGATATAATACCGACAACCAACGCCCTGTGCCAGGAAGACAATTCTGTTGGCGCATCGATGAGCGCCATAACAACAATCAAGAAGACAACCGCAGGAACAAATAAGACAGAGTTAAACTTGTTGTTTAAACTGAAGAAATGAATAAAGTAATACAATGCGACGCCAAAAAGAAACTCAATAGCGATCGGCTTCATCAAACCCAGAAGCATCATTAAACCAACAAGCAGAGCCAGGCAACCACTTCGTATCATTCGGTTATGGGAAAAGAGACAAATGGCAAAAATAGCGTAGAACGCCATTTCCAACTCCAGGCTCCACCCAACATAAAGCGTTGGATAGACATACCCCATAAAATGGCTTGAAAATAACAGGGATGATATATTCTGCTCACTTGAGAAAATGCCCATCCTAAATGCATCAGGATAGCAAGTTTGGGCAAATATCATTAATAGAGTAAAGAACCAATAAATTGGCACTATCCTAATAACTCTATCCTTAAAAAAAGCCACAGGTGTTTTTTTCTTAACGCTATCAATCATTGCTATAACATATCCAGATATAACAAAAAACAGATCTACACCAAAAGCCCCCCAAGTGCCAATGCCAGAATAATCATTAAAGTCAAATCCATATCTATGTAACAACCCTACAGAGTGATACGCCACCACCATTAAAACAGCCACCGCTCTAATTATTTGTATGTTATTTATCACTATGGAGTTGGCCTTTTATTATAAACAGATAATAAAACAATCATATACTATAATTGATGGGGTGATGCGTCCATACTATTGTCATGATGTAGTTTAAACCCTATCTCAGTATCGGCTCGGCAATTTTAAGCCATCTCTTTATTTGGCAATGCATAATGGCATGGCAAAAAACATCACACATTTTGGCTACAGACCAGCCTTTGAACTTTAGTATTGCGAGCGTTCCCTACTCTGAAAACTGTCAACACATTGTCAGTATTACCTAAAACTATACGCAATTTAACCAAACAGCATGCTGCATTATTTAAAAAACCTCTAACGCACTAATTTTTAAAACAAAAAAGGCCACCAAGAGGCAGCCTGAGGGGCATATATATTCGCTATTCGCCGCAGCAATGCTGTTCTGATGGGGGTACTATGGCATGGAATACGCGAAAATGGCGCAAAAACAGCCCGACCCCATCAGCTCATCACACCGGCATATTCATGATGTCCTGGTAGGCCGCCACCAGCTTGTTGCGCACCTGCACGCCCAGTTGCAAAGAGACCGACGATTTCTGCAGATCGACCATCACATCGTTCAGGCTAATGCCCGGCACGCCCAGTTCGAAATCCTGCGCCTGCTTGCGCGCCGTTTGCTGGGTCTCGCTGATCTTGCCGAGCGCGGCGGTCAGTTCGCTGGCGAAGCTGACGCCCTGCGGCGCCGCATTCTGCTCCATTTTGCCGGCCTGAACCGCCATGGTCTGCATCTGCTGCAGTACCCCTTCAATGCCCTGAATCGCCATCTGATCCTCAATCATCTCGTCTCGCCGGGTGACGTTTCACCCTGCACTTCTCCAATGATGCACACCCTAGCACAGCGTTTTCAGAGCTAAAGCGGCTAATTAACTGCAAAAAACCCGGCTTATCGGGCAATCAGAATCGTCTGATAAGGCGAATAATGGCCTGCCCAGAAATGGGAGCGCCGCTATTTAGAAGATATGTGTATCAGGGAGTCTGTTTTGTCACACAACGCTAACCATACCGTTCATCAGCCTGGCAGGGAGCTGCTCAGCGGCCCGTACGGGATCGTGAGCGCCATTGAAGGACGAGACCTAAAATGAGTGCTTCGATAACCGCCGGCGAAAGCCGCGACAACGGCCTGCAGGCCATCTGGAATCGTCTGCGCGCCAACCCGAAAATTCCGTTGCTGGTCGCCGCTTCCGCCGCGATCGCGATCGTCGTCGCGCTGCTGTTGTGGGTGAAAAGTCCCGACTACCGCGTGCTGTACAGCAATCTGAACGACCGCGACGGTGGCGCCATCGTCACCCAGCTGACGCAGATGAATATCCCTTACCGCTTTGCCGAGAATGGCGCAGCGCTGCTGATCCCGGCGGAAAAGGTGCATGAAACCCGCCTGCGCCTGGCGCAGCAAGGGCTGCCGAAAGGCGGCGCCGTCGGCTTCGAACTGCTGGATCAGGAAAAATTCGGCATCAGCCAGTTCAGCGAGCAGATCAACTATCAGCGTGCCCTCGAGGGCGAGCTGTCGCGCACTATCGAATCGCTGGGGCCGGTACAAAACGCCCGCGTTCACCTGGCGCTGCCTAAACCTTCGCTGTTCGTGCGCGAACAAAAATCCCCTTCCGCGTCGGTAACGCTGACCCTGCAACCCGGACGTGCGCTGGACGATGGCCAGATCAACGCCATCGTTTATATGGTGTCGAGCAGCGTCGCCGGCCTGCCGCCGGGCAATGTGACCGTGGTCGATCAGGCTGGCCGTCTGCTGACGCAGTCCGACGGCACCGGGCGCGATCTCAACGCCTCGCAGCTGAAATACGCCAACGAAGTGGAAAACGGCTTCCAGCGCCGCATCGAAGCGATCCTCGCCCCGGTGGTCGGCAGCGCTAACGTGCGCGCGCAGGTCACGGCGCAGATCGACTTCGCCACTCGCGAACAAACCGATGAACAGTACCAACCTAACCAACAGCCTGACAAAGCCGCTATCCGCTCTCAGCAAACCAGCCTGAGCGAGCAGATCGGCGGGCCACAGGTAGGCGGCGTGCCGGGCGCACTGTCCAATCAGCCAAGCGCGCCGGCCACGGCGCCGATTGAGACCGCCAAGCCGGCCACCACCGCAGGCAACAATGCCAACGCCAACGCCACCGCGCAAAACGCCGCGACCACCCGCAGCGCGGCGGCCAGCGGCGTACCGCAAAATACCCGTCGCGACGCGACCACCAACTACGAGCTCGACCGCACCATTCGCCATACCCAGCAAAAAGCCGGCACCGTGCAGCGTTTGTCGGTCGCCGTGGTCGTCAACTATCTGGGCACCGATAAAGACGGCAAACCGCAGCCGATGAGCAAAGAGCAGCTGGCGCAGATCGAAGCGCTGGTGCGTGAAGCGATGGGCTACTCCAGCAGCCGTGGCGATACCCTGAACGTGGTCAACACGCCGTTTACCGACAGTCAGGTGACCGGTGGCGAACTGCCGTTCTGGCAAAGCCAGTCGTTTATCGATCGTCTGATCGACGCGGGCCGCTATCTGCTGGTGCTGCTGGTGGCCTGGCTGCTGTGGCGCAAACTGGTGCGGCCGCAGCTGCAACAGCGCCAGGCGGCGCAACAGGCCGCCGTCGCCGCCGCCAACGCCCCTGCCGCCAAACCGGTCGACAGCAGCAAACCGAGCAACGAGGAGCTGGCGCAGCGTCGTAAATCGCAGCAGCGCGTCAGCGCAGAAGTCCAGAGCCAGCGGATCCGCGATCTGGCTGACAAAGACCCACGCGTGGTCGCTCTGGTAATCCGCCAATGGATGAGTAACGAGATATGAGCCTGACCGGAACCGACAAAAGCGCCATCCTGCTGATGACGCTGGGTGAAGATCGCGCGGCGGAGGTGTTCAAACACCTCTCCTCGCGCGAAGTACAGCTGCTGAGCGGCACCATGGCCGGCATGAGCCAGGTTTCGCACAAACAGCTCGGCGAAGTACTGACCGAGTTTGAAGACGACGCCGAGCAATACGCGGCGCTGAGCGTCAACGCCAGCGACTACCTGCGTTCGGTGCTGGTCAAAGCGCTGGGCGAAGAGCGCGCCGCCAGCCTGCTGGAAGACATTCTCGAATCGCGCGAGACCACCACCGGCATGGAAACGCTCAACTTTATGGAGCCGCAGAGCGCTGCCGATCTGATCCGCGACGAACACCCGCAGATCATCGCCACCATTCTGGTGCACCTCAAACGCGGCCAGGCGGCAGATATCCTGGCCCTGTTCGACGAACGCCTGCGCAACGACGTGATGCTGCGTATCGCCACCTTCGGCGGCGTACAGCCGGCGGCGTTGGCGGAGTTGACCGAAGTGCTGAACAATCTGCTCGACGGCCAGAACCTCAAGCGCAGCAAAATGGGCGGGGTGCGCACCGCCGCCGAGATCATCAACCTGATGAAAACCCAGCAGGAAGAAGCGGTCATCGACGCGATGCGCGAATACGACGGCGAGCTGGCGCAGAAGATCATCGACGAGATGTTCCTGTTCGAAAACCTGGTGGAGGTCGACGATCGCAGTATCCAACGCCTGCTGCAGGAAGTGGAAGGCGAGTCGCTGCTGATTGCGTTGAAAGGCGCCGAGCAGCCGCTGCGCGAGAAGTTCCTCAAGAACATGTCGCAACGCGCCGCCGACATCCTGCGCGACGATCTGGCCAACCGTGGGCCGGTGCGCATGTCGCAGGTGGAGAACGAGCAGAAAGCCATTCTGCTGGTGGTAAGACGCCTGGCGGAAAGCGGCGAAATGATCATCGGCGGCGGCGAGGACACCTATGTCTGATCGCATTAACACCCTGCCCTGGCAGCCCTGGTCGCTCAACGACCTGGGCGAACAGAAACCGGCTGTCGAGCTGCCGCAGTTGCCGGATCTCGAACTTGACGATCCGTCGCCGGACGCACAGGCCGAATTGCAGCAGCAGTTGGCGACGCTGCGCCTGCAGGCGGAGCAACAGGGCCAGCAGTTGGGCTATGCCGACGGCCAGCAAAAAGGATATGAGGCCGGTTTTCAGTCCGGACTGGAGGAAGGCCGCCAGCAAGGGCTGCTGGAAGCGCAACAGCAGCAGCAGCCGCTGACTGCCCACTGGCAGCAGCTGGTCACCGAATTTCAGCACACGCTGGACGCGCTCGACAGCGTGATCGCTTCGCGGCTGATGCAGCTGGCACTGACCGCCGCCAAGCAGGTGCTGGGCCAGCCTCCGGTATGCGACGGCACCGCCCTGCTGGCGCAGATCCAACAGCTGATCCAACAGGAACCGATGTTCAACGGCAAGCCGCAGCTGCGGGTGCACCCGGACGACTACCCGCGCGTCGAGCAGCAGCTGGGGGTCACCCTCAGCCTGCACGGCTGGCGCCTGCTGGCGGACGGCGAGCTGCACCCGGGCGGCTGCAAGGTCAGCGCCGAGGAAGGCGATCTCGACGCCAGCCTGGCGACGCGCTGGCATGAACTGTGCCGCCTGGCGGCACCGGGAGAAGTCTGATGACCGCGCGTCTCGGCCGCTGGCTGAGCTCTCTGGATACGCTGGAAAAACGCATCGCGCGCGCGCCGACGGTGCGCCGCTATGGTCGCCTGACCCGTGCGACCGGGCTGGTGCTGGAGGCTACCGGCCTGCAGCTGCCGCTCGGCGCGACCTGCCTCATCGAACGGCACGACGCCGGTGAGGTGCAGGAAGTGGAAAGCGAAGTGGTCGGCTTCAACGGCCAGCGGCTGTTCCTGATGCCGTTGGAAGAAGTGGAAGGCATCGTGCCGGGCGCGCGGGTTTACGCCCGCATCGCGCCGGAAGGCCAAAGCGCCGGCAAACAGCTGCCGCTCGGCCCGGCCCTGTTGGGACGGGTACTGGACGGCAGCGCCAAACCGCTCGACGGCCTGCCTTCACCGGAAACCGGTTACCGCGCGCCGCTGATCACCGCGCCGTTCAACCCCTTGCAGCGCACGCCGATCGAGCAGGTGCTGGACGTGGGGGTGCGCACCATCAACGGCCTGCTGACCGTCGGCCGCGGCCAGCGTATGGGCCTGTTCGCCGGCTCCGGCGTCGGCAAGAGCGTGCTGCTCGGCATGATGGCCCGTTATACCCAGGCGGATGTGATCGTCGTTGGCCTGATCGGCGAGCGTGGCCGCGAGGTCAAAGACTTTATCGAGAACATTCTCGGCGCCGAAGGCCGGGCGCGCTCGGTGGTGATCGCCGCGCCGGCGGACGTGTCGCCGCTGCTGCGCATGCAGGGGGCGGCCTACGCCACCCGCATCGCCGAAGATTTCCGCGATCGCGGGCAGCATGTGTTGTTGATCATGGATTCCCTCACCCGCTACGCCATGGCGCAGCGTGAGATCGCCCTGGCCATCGGCGAGCCGCCGGCGACCAAAGGCTATCCGCCTTCGGTCTTCGCCAAGCTGCCTGCGCTGGTGGAACGCGCGGGCAACGGCATCAGCGGCGGCGGTTCCATCACCGCCTTCTACACCGTGTTGACCGAAGGGGACGATCAGCAAGACCCGATCGCCGACTCGGCGCGCGCAATTCTCGATGGCCACGTGGTGCTGTCCCGGCGCCTGGCGGAAGCCGGCCACTACCCGGCGATCGACATCGAAGCGTCAATCAGCCGCGCCATGACGTCGCTGATCGACGAAGAGCATTACCGCCGGGTGCGCACCTTCAAACAGATGCTGGCCAGCTATCAGCGCAACCGCGATCTGATCAGCGTCGGTGCCTACGCGGCGGGCAGCGATCCGTTGCTGGACAAAGCGATGACGCTGTATCCGCAGATGGAAACTTACCTGCAACAGGGCATCTTTGAACGCAGCGGCTATGATGAAGCCTGTCAACAGCTGCAGCAGTTGATTGTTTAACGTCACCAGAGGCGCACAGCGATGAAATCACAATCCCCCCTGATTACCCTGCAAGATCTGGCGCAGGATGCGGTGGAACAGGCCGCGCAACAGCTGGGCCAGGTACGGCAGGCGCAGCAGGCGGCAGAGCAGCAGCTGTCGATGCTGCTCAACTATCAGGACGAATACCGCCAGAAGCTGAATCATACGCTCTGCGACGGCATGGACAGCTCACGCTGGCAAAACTACCAGCAGTTTATCGGCACGCTGGAACAGGCCATCGACCAACACCGCCAGCAGCTGCTGCAGTGGGGGCAGAAAGTGGATCATGCGGTGAAGCAATGGCAAGACAAACAACAGCGGCTGAACGCTTTCGAGACCCTGCATACCCGCGCTCTGACGGCGGAGCAGCAGCAGGAGAACAAACGGGATCAAAAACTGATGGATGAGTTCGCTCAACGCAGTGCACAAAGGAATATCAACCCATGAATCTGAACGCCCTGCCCGGCCTGGCCTTACCCGGCGACGCCGGCGGCCTGGCCGAACTGACGTCGGCGCTGGATGAGAGCCAGCTGTCGTCCGCTTTCGCCCAGCTGCTCGGCGCCCGTTTCGCGCCCGCCGCCGACGGCAAACAGCCGCCGGTCGCGCTGAGCGCGGACGAAGAACGCGCCCCGGCCCTGAGCCGCAACCAGCTCAATCAACTGCTGGCCACTTTCGGCGAGCGCGGCGGCCTGCTGCCGGGCCAGACGGCCTCAGCCGACGCGCTTTCACCTGAGGGCGCCGAGGACGAAGCGCCCGCCGCCGGCGACAAACCGGCGCAGCCGCCGATCGCCGCCGCCAAAGAGCTGGATGCCGCAACGCTGCAGGCGCTGTACGCCATGCTGCCGGCCGCGATCGTCGCCCAGGCGCAACCGGCCGAAGGCCAACGCTCGCTGCCGGTGGATAGCGCTGACGAGGCGACTGCGCTGCAGCCCGGCAATGGCCTGCTGAACATCGCGGCGGCCGGTGATAAAACCGCCGCGCGTTCATCGGCATCCCCCGCTCCCTCGCTGACGGAAGCGAAAACGTCGGCTACCGACGGCGATAATGCCAAGGCGGCGCTCCCGCAACCGACCAACGGCGAACGGGCAAGCACCGCACAGCCGCTGCCGGCGAGCGATGCGCAGCAGCCACCGACGCTCAACCACGCCGTCGCCCTGGCCGCCGCCAGCCCAACGCAAACGGCCGCTCCTGCCAGCGCACTGGTGACCGCACCGCCTGCGCCGCAGCTCAACGCGCAGCTGGGCAGCCCGGAGTGGCAGCAGGCGTTGAACCAGCAGGTGCTGATGTTCCACCGCAACGGCCAGCAAAGCGCCGAGCTGCGCCTGCACCCGCAGGAACTGGGCGCCTTGCAGATCACGCTGAAACTGGACGATCAGCAGGCGCAGCTGCACATCGCCTCCGCTCACGGTCAGGTGCGTGCGGCGGTGGAAGCGGCGATGCCGCAGCTGCGGCACGCGCTGGCGGAGAGCGGTATCAACCTGGGGCAGAGCAGCGTGGGCGGCGAGTCCACTCCGCAATGGCAGCAGCAGGCGCAACAGCAGGCTTCCAACGGCCAGGGGCGTTCCAGCTATGCTGAACATCATGGCGGTGACGGCGCAGCCGCCGAGGGCGTCAGCGCACCGGCGGCGCTGCAGCGTATGGCCAGCGCGGTCAACGGCGTCGATATTTTCGCCTAAGCCGCCGCAAACGCCCAAGCTGGCACCCATTTGCGCGTCTATTCAGGCTATTGCACGCCGCAATAGACGCGATAATACCTTTACATGTCATGCGTGCGGCCTTGCCGCGCGCTATGCCCGCCGCCTCGCCGGCCGCGGGTGGAACAACAGGAATTAGATTTCGCTATGTCTCAGAACTCCCTTCCGGCAGCACCGAAACGCCCCCTTCTGGTCATCCTGCTGGTCTTGATCAGCGTCGTCGCCTGTGGCGCCGCGGGCTACAGCTGGTGGCTGCTGCAACAGCATAAAAACGGTGCCGAACCGGCCGCTGCCAAACAGCAACCGCCGGCCGCGCCGGTGTTCATGCCGCTCGACACCTTTACCGTCAACCTGGTGACGCCGGACAACAACCCGGATCGCGTGCTGTACATCGGCCTCACGCTGCGTCTGCCGGACGAAAGTACCCGCCGCCAGCTGAACGATTTTCTGCCGGAAGTGCGCAGCCGTCTGCTGATGCTGCTCTCCCGTCAGGAAGCGAGCCAGCTGGCCAATGAACAAGGGAAGCAACAGTTGGTGGCGCAGATTAAGGACGTGCTCAGCCCGCCGCTGGTTAAGGGACAACCGAAGCAGGTGGTCAGCGACGTGCTGTTCACCGCCTTCATACTGCGGTAATCACTATGGGCGATAGCATTCTTTCACAGGCAGAGATCGACGCCTTGCTCAACGGCGACAGCGCGGGTGATGAACCCGAAGCGATAGTCGGCAAAGAGAGCGAGGTCAAGCCTTACGATCCGAACACCCAGCGCCGCGTGGTGCGCGAGCGTCTGCACGCGCTGGAAATCATCAACGAACGTTTTGCCCGGCAGTTCCGCATGGGGTTGTTCAACCTGCTGCGCCGCAGCCCGGACATTACCGTCGGCCCGATCAAAATCCAGCCGTATCACGAGTTCGCCCGCAACCTGCCGGTGCCGACCAACCTGAACCTGGTGCATCTGAACCCGCTGCGCGGCACCGCCCTGTTCGTGTTCGCGCCGAGCCTGGTGTTCATCGCCGTCGATAACCTGTTCGGCGGCGACGGCCGCTTCCCGACCAAGGTCGAAGGCCGCGAGTTCACCCCGACCGAACAGCGGGTGATCAAGCGCATGCTGCGCCTGGCGCTGGACGCCTACGGCGACGCCTGGAGCGCCATCTACAAGATCGACGTAGAGTACGTGCGCGCCGAAATGCAGGTGAAGTTCACCAACATCACCACCTCGCCGAATGACATCGTGGTCACCACGCCGTTCCAGGTGGAGATCGGCGCGCTGACCGGCGAGTTCAACATCTGCATTCCGTTCGCGATGATCGAACCGCTGCGCGAGCTGTTGACCAACCCGCCGCTGGAAAATTCGCGGCAGGAAGACAGCCACTGGCGCGAAACGTTGGTGAAGCAGGTGCAGCACTCCGAACTGGAGCTTATCGCCAACTTCGTCGATATCCCAATGCGGCTGTCGAAAGTCCTGAAGCTGCAGCCGGGCGATGTATTACCGATAGACAAGCCGGAACGCCTGATCGCCCATGTGGACGGCGTACCGGTTCTGACCAGCCAATACGGCACGTTGAACGGGCAATATGCCCTGCGTGTTGAACATTTGATTAACCCTATTTTGAATGCTCTGAGTGAGGAACAGCCCAATGAGTGATCCTAAGCAACCGTCTGGCGAAGGAAAGGAATCCGTAGACGATCTGTGGGCTGATGCGTTTAACGAGCAGCAGTCGACAGAGAAATCCGGCGCGAGCACCGAAGGGGTGTTTAAGTCGCTGGAAGCTCAGGATGCGCTCGGCAGCCTGCAGGATATCGACCTGATCCTGGATATTCCGGTCAAGCTGACCGTGGAACTGGGGCGCACCAAGATGACCATCAAAGAGCTGCTGCGCCTGTCGCAAGGCTCGGTGGTGGCGCTGGACGGCCTGGCCGGCGAGCCGCTGGACATCCTGATCAACGGTTACCTGATCGCACAAGGTGAAGTGGTGGTGGTGGCCGACAAGTTCGGCGTGCGCATCACCGACATCATCACCCCGTCCGAACGCATGCGTCGACTGAGCCGCTGATGACCGTTGCGGCGCCCGTTACCGTCCAAAGTACCCAACAACCCGCCGCGCCGGCCTTGCCGGCCGGTTCGGTGTTGATGCAGGTCAGCAGCGCGCTCGGCGGCATTCTGCTGCTGATCCTGCTGGCCGGTTGGCTGTTCCGCCGGCTGGGCTTCGCCCCGCAGGCGCGCAACAACAAGCTGCTCAACCTGCGCGCCAGTTGCCAGGTCGGGCAGCGCGAGCGCGTGGTGGTGGTGGAAGTCGACGATACCTTGCTGGTACTGGGCGTCACCGCCCAGCAGATCACCCCGCTGCACACCCTGCCCGCCCCGCCGAAAGACGAGGGTGCGGCCGATGCGGCGTCGCCGGCGGACTTCCGCCAACTGATGCAAAAAGTTCTGAAACGCCCGGAAAAATCGGCATGACTTCGACTCTTCATACCCTCGTCCGCCGTCCGGCGGTTTGGCTCCCTGCCGCCCTGCTGTTCATCAGCCCGGCGGCTGTGGCGCAACTGCCGGGGCTGATCAGTCAGCCGCTGGCCAACGGCGGCCAAAGCTGGTCGCTGCCGGTGCAGACGCTGGTGCTGTTGACCTCGCTGACCTTCCTGCCCGCCATGCTGCTGATGATGACCAGCTTTACCCGCATCATCATCGTGCTCGGGCTGCTGCGCAACGCGCTGGGCACCCCGTCGGCGCCGCCGAATCAGGTGATGCTGGGGCTGGCATTGTTCCTGACCTTCTTCATCATGTCGCCGGTGTTCGACAAGGTCTATCAGGACGCCTACCAGCCGTTCAGCCAGGACAAGATCGGGCTGGAGGTCGCGCTGGATAAAGGCGCGCAGCCGCTGCGCGAATTCATGCTGCGCCAAACGCGCGAAACCGATCTCGCGCTGTACGCCAGGCTGGCCAATCAGCCGCCGCTGGCCGGCCCGGAAGCGGTGCCGATGCGCATCCTGCTGCCCGCCTACGTCACCAGCGAACTGAAAACTGCCTTCCAGATCGGCTTTACGGTGTTCATTCCGTTCCTGATTATCGACCTGGTGGTCGCCAGCGTGCTGATGGCGCTGGGGATGATGATGGTGCCGCCGGCCACCATCTCGCTGCCGTTCAAGCTGATGCTGTTCGTGCTGGTCGATGGCTGGCAGCTGCTGCTCGGCTCGCTGGCGCAGAGCTTCTATTCGTAACCCCCGATCGGAGAACGCGAGATGACACCTGAATCGGTTATGGCGCTCGGCACCGAGGCGATGAAAGTGGCGCTGGCGCTGGCCGCGCCGCTGCTGCTGGCGGCGCTGATCAGCGGCCTGGTGGTCAGCCTGCTGCAGGCCGCCACCCAGATCAACGAAATGACGCTGTCGTTCATCCCCAAAATTCTGGCGGTGGTGGCCACCATCATCATCGCCGGCCCCTGGATGTTGAACCTGCTGCTGGACTACATGCGCACCCTGTTCAGCAACCTGCCCACCCTGATCGGCTAACCGTGCTCACCTTCGACAGCGCCCAGCTCACCGTCTGGCTCAGCCACTATTTTTGGCCGCTGCTGCGCATTCTGGCGCTGATAAGCACCGCGCCGATATTCAGCGAAAAGCAAATCAGCAAAAAGGTCAAAATTGGCCTTGGCGGGCTGATCGTCATCCTGATCGCGCCGACGCTGCCCGCCAGCAATATCCCGATCTTCTCCGCCGCCGGCCTGTGGCTGGCGATTCAACAGATTCTGATCGGCGTGGCGCTGGGATTGACCATGCAGTTCGCCTTCGCGGCGGTGCGCCTGGCGGGCGAAGTGATCGGCATGCAGATGGGCCTGTCGTTCGCCACCTTCTTCGATCCCAGCGGCGGCCCGAACATGCCGGTACTGGCGCGCCTGTTCAACCTGCTGGCGATGCTGCTGTTCCTCAGCTTCGACGGCCATCTGTGGCTGATTTCGCTGCTGGCGGACAGCTTCCACACCCTGCCTATCCAGACGCAGCCGCTGAACGGCAACGGCTTCCTGGTGCTGACCCAGGTCGGCTCGCTGATCTTCATCAACGGCATGATGCTGGCGCTGCCGCTGATCTGCCTGCTGTTGACGCTGAACATGGCGCTCGGCTTGCTCAACCGCATGACGCCGCAGCTGTCGGTCTTCGTGATCGGCTTCCCGGTCACCATGACCTTCGGCATCATGACGCTGGGCATGATGATGCCGATGTTAGCCCCGTTCTGCGAGCATCTGTTCGGTGAAATCTTCGATCGGCTGGCGGCGGTGATCGGCGGCATGACCTTCTAAGCCCCTGCGCAGCCCCTTCCTTCCCCCCGTTTTCGCCTGAGACAAAATGGCAATAAAAACGCTTTCTTGGGACAAAAGCCTGAGAAACGCCTTTTATCCGGATTAAGGTTCAAATGTCTCCGGTGGCTTGAATAAATAAAACCCCGACCTAGAATAGACCCGTTAACAAAAAAATATCGCCTTGCACCTCCTTATTTTTCGCAGCGATAAAGTACGTTTATCTCGAGTAAAAAATAAGAATAACGCAGTCACGCATTGTTAAATGCGCGGCAGATAACTTACACCCAGAATAAATGCGTCCGGCAGCCTGCCGGCTGCAGGGCGCAGCATCGACCTTTGCTAACCACAGGAGCGAGATCATGATTAAAGCGAAAAGCAACCGCAAAGCACGCCGGTTATTCGGTTTGACCCACTGGAAAAGCAACAAGTTTAGAGTTTCTTTTACCGAGACGGCCGACGGCGGAAAATGGAAAGTTGAGAAGAAAAAGAAATAGCACCACTATTTATCGTCAGGAAAATAATATCCATCACGATTTTTCCACCACTGATTTCAATAATGCCGTTGCGCATTAAACAGAGGTGACAATCGTATTATTTCTTCCCTGATGAAAAAAAGGCGCGTCACTCAGTCAGTAGTGGGAGAACGAGTGACGCGCCAAACGAGTGCGCCCGGTTTCAAGAAGCCTTCCTCCCCGCGGGGCGGAGAGGACGTTTTCTAAGCGCACTAAAGGGAAACCCGTCGCGGTCAGGCAACGGGGTCTTGCTCTTAACGATTCATCTGGAACAGCGACATGCCCTGCATATCGCTGAAGGTTTTATACGACGCCTGCAGCGCCGCCTGCTGCATAAAGTAAGACGAAATAGACTCGGCCAGATCGGCATCCGTCAACGCGCTCATCTGGACCTGGTTGGTCATGTCGCGCTCTTTGCCGATGCTGTCCAACTGATCCATCTCCTGCAGCTGGCTGCCCAGCTCGGCGCGCACGCTCAGCACGTTGTTGTATGAGTTGTCCAGGCCGCGGTTGGCTTTCGCCAGCGCATCGTTCACCTGCTGCTTGGTAGCCTCATCGGCGCCCTGCAGCGGGGTTTTCAGCGCGTTCAGCGCGATATCGATACTCTCGAATACGTTGCTGACCGGCGCGCTGCCGTCCGGCTCAGGCTTCGGGTTGCTGGTCAACGACATGAACACCGCGTTGCCGGTATGGCCGATGGTCATGGTGCGGTTGGCGTCCACTTTCTGCTGAACCGTCTTGTCACCGCCCTGATAGCTGACGGTGCCACCGTTGTCGACGAACGGCGCCTTGTCGTTCACGTATCCGCCGAACATATAGCGGCCGTTGCCGTCGGTGCTGTTGGCCTGGTTCAGCAGCTGATCTTTCAGCCCCTGCAGCTGGGTGGCCAGCGACTGGCGGTCGTTATCGCTTTCTGTGCCGCCGGCGCTGACGATCAGCGCCTTCATGTCCGCGATGGTGGACGTCGCGCCGGCCAAGACCGTTTCTTCCATCGACACGCTTTGGCGAGCGAAAGTCCGCGCCAGCGTGTATTGGCTGTTTTCCGCCTGCGACTGCGACAACATCACCGCGCGCGACGCCGCCAGCGGATCGTCGGACGGGTTGATCACCCGCTTGCCCGAGGAAAGCTGCTCGGCGGCCTTCATGAACAGCGACTGGTTGCCCGTGATGCCGTTCATGTTCTGTTGGTACATCATGCTGGTGCTCATGCGCATGCTGTGGGTTCCTTACTCTGAGCGACCGGCGCCGTTATCAGCGCCGGTTAACAATGAAATCAACGAATATTCAGCAGCGCGTCGAACAGCGAGCTGGCGGTCTGGATCACCTGCGCGTTGGCCATGTAGTACTGCTGGAAACGCAGCAGCTCGCCGTACTCTTCGTCAAGGTTAACGCCGGACATCGACTGCTGTTGCGCGCCCAGCTGCGTCACGATCTTGGCCTGCGAAGTGGCGATGGCCTTGGCGGCAGCGGTCTGGTTACCGACGCCGCTGACGATGCCGGCGTAAGCGCCGCTCAAGGTCGCCTTGCCGTCCACCAGGTTTTTGGTCTGCAGATCCAGCAGCTTCTTGGCGTTTTCGTTATCGCCTCGGCCGCTGTCGTCTTTACCGGCGGCGGCGATCTTGGACGAATCGGTGATGGCCACTTTCAGATTGCCCGCCACGTCGCTGACCGGCTTCACGGTGAAGCTGTCTTTAGCCTGCGCATTGCCGTCGATGCTCACTTCCAGCCCATCGAAGTTCAGCGTCGGTTTGCCATCGGCGCTGGTGCCCGGCGTGGCGTTGACTTTCACGTTGTCCGGCAGGCGGCTGACCTGCCAGTTGCTGCCGTCGAACTCGACGCGATAATCGTTGGCCTTCACCTTGCCGGTGTCGGTGTAAGCGACGGACAGCGACGCGTCGCCGGTGTTGCGGGTGTTATCCACCACCCGGCCGCCGCTGAAGCTGAAGAAGTCGCCGCCTGCGTCGCCGTTCAGGTCGAAACCGGCGCGATGCTGCTGGTTAAAGCTGTCCGCCATCGCCAACGCCAACTGGCCCAGCTGATTGCGCACGCCGTCCAGCGTCTCGCTGCGGAATTTCAGCACGCCGCTCAGGCTGCCGCTGGTGATCTGGCCTTCCGGCACTTCACTGGCGCCATTGCCGCGGTTATAACCGATGGTCAGGCGGGAAGGATCGCTGCTGGAAGGCATCGCCTCCACCTGATAAGTGTTGCTGCCCTGCACCAGGGTCAAACCGTTGGCGAAGGAGACGGTATAAGCGTCGCCATCCTGCTGCGTGACCTGCACGCCCACCAGCTGATTCAACTCGGTAACCAGCTGATCGCGCTGATCCAGCAACGCATTCGGCTCGCCGCCGGCGCTGCCGCGCAAACGGGTGATCTCGTCGTTCAGCTTGGCGATCTGTTGGCCGTAGCTGTTGATCTGCTGCGCCGTATCGCTGATCTGCTGATTGACGCCGTTGTCCATGTCGCGCAGGAATTTGTCGGTGTTGTTGAACTGGTTCACCAGGCCGTTGGCCTTGCCCAACACCGTCTGGCGCGCGGCGTCGTCACCGGCGTTGCTCACCAGGTTCTGCAGGTTGGTGAAGAAATCCTGCATGTTGGTCGACAGCGGGTTGGTTTTGCTCGCCAGCAGGTTGTCTATCTGCGAAATCTTCTCGTAATAGGCGTTTTGCGCCCCGAAGGCGCTTTGCGCACCGCGCAACTGGTTGGTGATGAACTGGTTGTACTCGCGGTTGACGCTGGTGACGGTCACACCGTTGCCGATAAAGCCGCTCATGGTGGCCATGCCGCCGTTCTGCGCCAGGATCGCGGTCTGGCGGTTATAGCCCGCCACGTTGTAGTTGGAGATGTTGTTGCTGACGGTACTGAGCGCCACCTGAGCCGCATTCAGCCCGCTCATCGCGGTATTGATTAAGCTATTGGACATCGGAATTCCTTATGCTGCGGCGCCGGTGGCCCACAGGGTTCTAATTGAGCTGCTGAGCCTGTTCGCTCAGCCTGTCTCGGTTATCGGCAAAAATGAGAAGAACTTGAGGAAAAAAAGCGGCAATGCGGTCAGCATCCAGCCAGCCTTCATTACCGCCTATCCCCTCAATAATTGGCGTCGCAGCAAGGCGACAAGCAAGGGCGTCCCCGGGAGCCTGGTTAAGCCAAGTGACCGGGGCGAACTTGTGCAGTCAACGCCGCTGCGGCGTCAAGCCTGACGGGGATTTAGAACAAATCTTTCAAATCGTGGGTATAAGCTTTGACCGCCTGTTCCCCTGCGTTCTTCATCTGCTGAATCACGCTGACCAGTTTGCTGGCGTACTGCGGGTCGGTGGCGTAGCCGGCGCGTTGCAACGCATGCGCCGCCTGCTCCGGGCTGCGCGCAGCGGCCACGTCGGCATAGCGCGGGTTGTTGGTCAGCAGCTTGACGTAATCGGCGATCGCCTCGACGTACGAGCCGTAGACGCGGAACTTCGCCTTCACCTTCTTCGCCGCGCCCTGTTCGAACTCGGTGGTGGTGATCTCCGTCACCGGCCCGTTCCAGCTGCCGCCGGCCTTAATGCCGAACAGGTTGTAGCTCGGCGTGCCGTCCGAGGTCGGGATCTCGCGCTGCCCCCAACCGGACTCCAGCGCCGCCTGCGCGACGATCAGCTGATGCGGAATGCCGCTCTGCTGGCTGGCGACCTTCGCCGGTATCGACAGGCGAGCGACGAAGTTGCCGTTGTTGAGCGACAGCGGCGCGGCGGCCGGCGGGGCTTTCGGCATCGCGCGACGCACCATCTGCTCCAGCGCCTGGTTCGGCAGCGTTTGCAGCACCTCGTTGTCCAGCGCCATCGGCGACAGGCCCGCCGTTTCACTCGGCACCGTGTTGGCGTTGCTCATCTGCTTGACCATCATGTCGGCCAGCCCCAGCCCTTTTTGCGACATCTGCTGGGCGATTTGCTGGTCGTACATCGAGGTATAGAGCCGCGTTTGATCGCTGCTCAATACCCCGTCCTGCGGCAAGGCAGAGCGCATGCTTTTCAGCATCATCTGCACGAACATGCCTTCCACCTGCTGGGCCACCTGCTTGAGGTTGCCCTGCGGGTCCGCCGCCGCATCGCGCTTGAGGCCATTCAGCGCCTGGGCGTCATAGGCCGCGCCCGACATCGCCATCAGATCGCCGGCCATCAGATGATTTCCAGCTTGGCGCGCAGGCAGCCGGCGCTCTGCATCGCCTGCAGGATCGACATCAGATCGATCGGCGTGGCGCCCAGCGCGTTCAGCGCGCGGATCACGTTGTTCAGGTTGGCGCTGGCGTTCACCTTCTGCAGCGATCCGCCCTGCTGTTGCACCGAGATCTGGGTGTTTGGCGTCACCACCGTCTGGCCGCCGCCGAACGGCGTCGTCGGTTGGCTGACGGTGTTCTGCCGATCGACCACCACCGACAGGTTGCCCTGGGCGACGGCGCAAGAGTCGAGGATCACATCGCGGTTCATCACCACCGAACCGGTGCGCGAGTTGATGATCACTTTGGCATCCATCGCCCCGACGTTGACGGTGATGTTTTGAATCTCCGCCAGGAAGCGCACCTGAGAGCTGTTGCCCTGCGGCACCAATACCTGGATCGTGCGGGCGTCGAGCGGCGTCGCGGTGCCGCCGCCGCGTTGGCGGTTGATGGCGTCGCTGATCTGCTGCGCCAGCGTGAAATCTTCGTCGTTCAGCTGCAGGTTGAGAACGCCGCCGCTGCCGAAGGTGGTCGGCAGCTCGCGCTCGATGGTGGCGCCGTTGCTGATGCGCCCGCCCGCCAGCTGGTTGACCTGCACGCTGCTGCCGCCGGCCGCCGCGCCCGCGCCGCCGACCAGCACGTTGCCCTGCGCCAGCGCATAAACCTGGTTATCCACGCCTTTGAGCGGCGTCATCAGCAGGGTGCCGCCACGCAGGCTCTTGGCGTTGCCCATCGAAGAAACCACCACGTCGATGTTCTGCCCGGCGCGCGAGAACGGCGGCAGTTTGGCCGTTACCATCACCGCCGCCACGTTTTTCAGCTGCATGTTGGTGCCCGGCGGCACGGTGATGCCCAGCTGCGACAGCATGTTGCTCAGGCTTTGGGTGGTAAACGGCGTCTGCATGGTCTGGTCGCCGGAGCCGTCCAGCCCCACCACCAGGCCGTAGCCGATCAGGGCGTTGTCTCGCACGCCCTGCACCGTCACCAGATCGCGGATGCGCTCCGCCGCCGCCGGCAAGCACACCAGCCCGACGCACAGCGCGATAAACCATTTTTTCAGCATCAGTCAATCCTTAGAACGGTGAAACATTTAAGAAGAAGCGCTGCAGCCAGCCCATGGTCTGCGCTTCGTTAATATAGCCATTGCCGACGTATTCGATACGTGCGTCCGCCACCTGCGTCGAGGTCACCGAGTTGTTGCCGCTGATGGTGCGCGGATTGACGACGCCGGAGAAACGGATGAATTCCGTGCCCTGGTTGATGGCGATCTGCTTTTCCCCTACCACGTGCAGGTTGCCGTTGGCCAGCACCTGGTTGACCGTCACCGTAATGGTGCCGTTGAAGGTGTTGTTGGCGTTGGCGCCGCCCTTGCCGCCGAAGGTGCTGTCGCCGGAAATGTCCATATCGGCGCGCGCATTGCCCAACAGGCCGTCGAGGTAACGCGGCGAGGTGGCGACGCCGAACTTGCTGGCGCCGTTGCGGCTGGCGTTGGCAGAGGAGCTCTTGCTGGCGCTGACGTTTTCCTGCAGCACGATGGTCAGGGTGTCGCCGACGTTGCGCGGACGGCGGTCTTCGAACAGCGGCTGGTAGCCGTAGTTCATCGGCTGCACCGTCTGGAAGATCGAGCCGTTCGGCATCGGCGCGCTGGCCGGCGCGGGCTGCGCCGTGGTCGCGCCGTCCACCAGCGGTTTGTGCGGGATATAGGCGCAGCCGCTCAGCGTCAGCATCACCATTCCCGCCAGCCAGCGTTGTCCCTGCCGCGGCAGGATTGCCATCGAATATGTGGTTACCACGGGTATCGCCTTTGTTTCACGAAAGAGAATGACGGGCGCGGCAAGCCGGGCCCGTCAATGACAGATTACAGTTGCGTCAGCTTTTGCAGCATCTGATCGGAAGTCGATACCGCTTTGCTGTTGATCTCGTACGCGCGCTGAGTCTGGATCATGTTGACCAGCTCTTCCGCCACGTTGACGTTGGAGGTTTCCACGTAGCCCTGATACAGCAAACCGGCGCCGTTCAGCCCCGGGGTGCTCTCGTTCGGCGCGCCCGAGCTTTCGGTTTCCTGATACAGGTTCTCGCCCACGCTCTCCAGACCGCTGTCGTTGACAAACGTGGTCAGCGTCAGTTGGCCTACCTGCTGGGCGGCGGTTTGCCCCTGCTGGGTGACGCTGACGATACCGTCGCGGCCGACGGTGATGGACAACGCGTTAGCCGGAATGGTGATCGCCGGCTGCACCTGGAAACCGCTGGAGGTCACCAGCTGGCCGTTCTGATCGATCTGGAACGACCCGTCACGGGTATAGGCCTGAGTGCCGTCCGGCAGCATCACCTGGAAGAATCCCTGCCCCTTGATGGCGACGTCTTTGCTGTTGTTGGTCTGCGACAGGTTACCCTGGCTGTGCAGACGCTCGGTCGCCACCGGACGCACGCCGGTGCCGATCTGCAGGCCGGAAGGCAGCGTGGTCTGCTCGGAGGACTGCGCCCCCGGCTGACGCATGGTCTGGTACAGCAGATCTTCAAATACCGCACGCTGGCGTTTGAAGCCGTTGGTGCTGACGTTCGCCAGGTTGTTGGCGATCACGTCCATGTTGGTCTGCTGCGCGTCCAGACCGGTTTTGGCAATCCATAAGGATGGAATCATCGGTTATTTCCTTGCTGCTTAACTCATTGAGAGCAGTGAGTTGGCACGCTGTTCGTTTTCATCCACGCTGTGGATGACCTTCATTTGCATTTCAAAGCGGCGGGCGTTGGCGATCATGTCGACCATGGTTTCCACCGGCTTGACGTTGCTGCCTTCCAGCACGCCCGGCATCACCCGCACCAGCGGATCGTTTTGCAACTGATTGCCGCGCTGCTGTTGGGTTTCCGGCGTCAGGCGGAACAGCCCGTCGTCACCGCGCATCACTTCGCGCGCATCGGCTTTCACCAGCTTCAGGCGGCCGATCTGCGCGATGGTGTTCGGCGGATCGCCGGCGTTCAGCGCCGAAATGGTGCCGTCGGCCGCGATGGTGATCTCCGCCGACGGCGGCACCTCGATCGGGCCGCCGTCGCCCATCACCGGCAGCCCCTGCACCGTCAACTGCCCGGTGGAGGAGATCTGAATGTTGCCGTTGCGGGTATAGGCTTCACCGCCACCCGGCAGGCTCACCGCCAGGAAACCGTCCTGCTGCAGCGCCACGTCCAGCGGACGCGACGTGTAGTTCAGCGCTCCCTGGCTCATGTCGGCGCCCGGCGTCGACGCGGTCACCAAGGTGCGCGTCGCCATACTCGGCCCGTCGACCGGTACCGCGCGCAACGCGGCGAGCTGGGCGCGAAAGCCCGGCGTCGACGCATTGGCCAGGTTGTTGGCGGTGATGGACTGCTGTTCCAGCGTTTGGCGCGCCGCGCCCATCGCGGTATAAATCGCGTGATCCATGACTCGGCCCTATTAGCGCAGGCTAACCAGCGTCTGCAGGATGGAGTCCTGCGTCTTGATGGTCTGGGCGTTGGACTGGTAGTTACGCTGTGCGACGATCATGTTCACCAGCTCCTGGCTCAGATCGACGTTGGAAGACTCCAGCGCGCCGCTGGTCAACTTACCGAAGCCGCCGCCGCCCGACAGACCGACGCGCGGCTGGCCGGATGCACCGGTTTCCTGCCACACGTTATCGCCCTGCGACGCCAGCCCTTCCGGGTTGGAGAAGTTGGCCATGACGATCTGGCCCAGCACCTGGGTCTGCTGGTTGGAGTAGATGCCCACGACGGTGCCGTCGTTGTTGATTTGGAAGTTGGTGTATTCACCGGCGGCATAGCCGTCCTGCGCCACTTTGCTCACCGAGTCGCTGCCCACGTTCTGCTGCATGCTGCCGGCGAAGCTCAGGGTGAAGTTTTGCGCCGGTGCGCCGTCTTTGGCGGTCATCGGGATCACCATGCTGAACTCGCCCGGCGCGCCGTTGGTGCTGGTGGTTTTCACCAGGTTGCCGCTGGTGCTGAACTCCATGGTGCCGGCGTTCACTGGCGCTGCGCTGCCGTCCTGGGTATAGACCTGCCACTTGTTGTCTTCCGTCTTCACGAAGTAGGCGTTGATGTTGTGCGCGTTACCCAGCGAGTCGTAGGCGGTGATGGTGTTGACGTAGTTGTAGCTGTCCTGTTTGGTCGGATCGAACGTCTTGTTCTCCGGCACTTTATGGGTGGACTTCAGGTTGGTTACCATCTCACCGGAGGTAGACGCCTTGGCGTTCATCATGCCTTCAGGAATGCTCAGCGGCACCGGGTTGGCACCCTGCTGGATGGTCGGCGGGGAACCGGCCGCCGGGTAACCGGTCAGCTGCAGGCCCTGCATGTTGGTCAGATTGCGGTTCTCGTCCAGCTTGAACTGGCCGTTGCGGGTATAGAAGATACCGCCGTCTTTATCCTGCATGCGGAAGAAGCCGTTGCCGTTGATGGCCACATCCAGCGCACGGCTGGTGCCGGTGGTGGTGCCGCCCTTGAAGTTCTGGGTGATGCCGGACACTTTAACGCCCAGCCCAACCTGCGAACCGGCGAACATGTCGGCGAAGGACACGCTGCCGGATTTGAAGCCCGCGGTCGCGGAGTTGGCGATGTTGTTACCGATCACGTCCAGGTTGGTTGCTGCCGCGTTCAAGCCGCTGACTGCCTGAGAAAAGGCCATGTTATTCTCCGAATAGTGGTCAGGCTATCGTCCGATTGAGCCTGATGCTTAGGGTTATAAGATCTGTCGCACGTCTTCCAGGGTGGCGTTGCCCGCCAGGCCGAGATCCAGCTTGGCACCGTTGCCGTCGCGGATCACGCCGTTCACCAGCCCGAAGTGCAGGCTACGCGCCACCAACTGTTCACCGTTGCCTTTGGCGTTAATCGCCACTTTGTAGGCGCCGTCTGGCGCGGTGGAGCCGTCATCCAGCGAACCGTCCCAGGTGAAGGCGTGTACGCCGGCGGTCAGGCCGCCGATTTCGATGGTGCGCACCACCTGCCCGCTGGCGTTGGTGATGGTGGCGGTCACCTGATCGGCGGCGCGCTCCAGTTCCACGCCGAACGGCGTGGTGCTGACCTTGCCATCCTTGCTGCCGACCAGAATGTTGTTGCCCGGCACCATCACGCCGTGACCGATCAGCGCCGTCGCCTGCAGCGACTGGTTGCTGTTGATCTGGCCGGAGATCGAGCCCAGCGTGGTGTTGAGTTTTTCGATGCCCTGAACGGTGTTGATCTGCGCCAGCTGCGAGGTCAGCTCGTTGTTCTGCATCGGATTGGTCGGATCCTGGTTTTTCAATTGCGCCACCAGCAGCGTCAGGAAGCTGTTGTGCAGATCCTGGCTGTTGGTATTTTTGCTGTTGTTACCGATGACGGTGTTGTCCAACGACTCGTTCGTGGTTGCGGCAATAGCCATGGGAACCTCCGGTTACTGACCCAGCGTCAGGGTTTTCATCATCATCGACTTGGTGGTGTTGAGCACCTCGACGTTGGCCTGGTAGCTGCGGGAAGCGGAGATGGTGTTGACCATTTCCCCCACTACGTCGACGTTCGGCATGCGCACGTAGCCCTTGGCGTCCGCCAGCGGGTTGCCCGGCTGGTACACCAGACGCTCGGGCGCCGGATCGTCCACCACCTGGGCGACGCGCACGCCGCCGGTCGGCTGCCCGGGCGCCGCCGCGACCTGGAACACCACCTGCTTGGCGCGGTAAGGCTCGCCGTCCGGGCCGGTCACGCTGTCGGCGTTGGCCATGTTGCTGGCGCTGACGTTCATGCGCTGGGATTGCGCCGATAACGCCGAGCCGGAGATATCAAAAATGTTCAGTAAAGACATGCGCCTTATCCTTGTTGCAGCACGGACATCATCCCTTTGATCTGCCCGTTGAGCAGCGTCAGGTCGGTCTGATATTTCAGGCTGTTATCGGCAAAGTTGGTGCGTTCGCGATCCATGTCCACCGTGTTGCCGTCCATCGACGGCTGGTCCGGTACCCGGTACAACAGATCGAGCTGCGGCGGCTGCAGGGTTTGCGCCGGGATGTGGCGCGCCGCCGTCAGGTTCAGCGACATGCCGTTGCCGTTGACGCGCCCTTGTTCCAGCACTTTGTTCAATTGGCTGGCGAAATCGATATCCCGCGCCTGATAACCCGGTGTGTCTGCGTTGGCGATGTTGGCGGCCAGAATTTCCTGCCGCTGGGCGCGCAAGTTCAGCGCCTCTTGGCCAAAGCGCAGAGCCGCGTCCAGTTTGTCGAGCATGCTCCCTCCGCGAGGTTAGAATTTGGAGTCGACAGGATAAACGTCCCCAGCGCCACCCTATCGCGGGAATAGACGCAAAATGGGGCGCTATTTATCTGCTTAGCCTGCGCGCGCTGCGGGTACACTTACGCGTATCCCGATGAAGCTTGAGAAGATGACGATGAAAGGTAAAATGCTGCTGCTTATCGGCCTGCTGTGCAGTCTGAACGCGCGCGCCGACGATCTGGCGACGCAAATCGAAAGCTTCATCAAAGGCAAGTTCACCGGCGAGCCGGTACAGGTGAAAGTGCGGGTGCGCACGCCGCCGGCCCAATGGCCCGCCTGCGAACTGCCCCAGCTGTCGCTGCCGCCCAACGCGCGGATCGGCGGCAACGTCAGCATTTCGGCGCGCTGTGGCCAGGAGCGGCGTTTTATCCAGACGCAGGTGCAGGTGTTCGGCCGCTATCTGGTTTCGGCGCGCGGCATCAGCGCCGGCAGCCGGTTGACCGCGGCGGATCTGGCGTTGAAGGAAGGCCGGCTCGATACCCTGCCGCCGCGCGCGCTGACCGAAGCGGGCAAAGCGTTAGGCGCCGTCAGCCTGCGCAATATCAGCCCCGGCCAACCGCTGACCCTCGCCATGCTGCGCCGCGCCTGGATTATCAAAGCCGGGCAACCGGTACAGGTCACCGCGCAGGGCGAAGGGTTCAACATCAGCGGTGCGGGCAAGGCGATGAACAACGCCGCCGCCGAAGACAGCGTGCGCGTGCGCATGGCGTCCGGGCAGATCGTCAGCGGCGTAGTCGGGGACGACGGCGCGATTCGCATTACGTTATAAAAAAGTAAAGGTTCCGCAAACCTTGCCGATAAGACAAATCAAGCAGCATTTTATTGGCCACCAGGGCCGCAAAACTTTCATTGCAGCGTCGTCGCCCCCGAGCGGTCACGGCGTAAACGGAGATGGACCATGAGTATCGATCGCACCCAGCGGTTACAGCCGGTTTCCACTGTGCAACCGCGTGAAACCCCGGCCGACAACCCGCTCCAACCGCGTAAGGCCGCCGTGGCCGAAACGGCCGTCAGCGGCACGCAGGTCAAACTGAGCGAGGCGCAGGCGCGCCTGATGCAGCCGGGCACCCAGGATATCGATATGGGCCGGGTCGAGGCCATCAAGCATGCGATCCGCAACGGCGAACTGAAGATGGACGCCGGCAAAATCGCCGACGCGCTGCTGCAAGACGCGCAGAGCGACATTCAATGGATCGCCGGGCGCGACTGACGGCACGGCGGCAAGTAGCGGTAAAGGATAAGTCATCACTATGGAAAACCTGGCACAACTGCTGGATAAACTGTTGGAAACGCTGCAGGCGCTCAATGGCGTGCTGGAGGAAGAGCACGACTTGCTGTGTTCCGGCCAGTTGCCCGGCGTGGCGCTGCAGCGCGTAACCGATGCCAAAAGCCAACTGCTGGCGACGGTCGCCTACCTCGAGCAACAGCGCCTGGGGCAGGAAAAAGCCTGCGGGCAACGCGCGCCCTACGCCAGCCATGCGCCCTTGGCCGATCGCTGGCAACGCGTTCAACTGCTGAGCCAAACGCTGCGCGAGAAGAATCAGCACAATGGCCTGTTGCTCAATCAGCAGATCGACCATAACGCGCAGGCGCTGGCGATCCTCAGCAAGAACAACAAATCGCTGTATGGCCCGGACGGCCAGTCGCACGCCGGCAGCCTGCTCGGCAGAAAAATCGGCGTCTAAGCCCTGATTTCGCCCGGTGTGCGCACCACCGGGCGCGGGTTTGCCCGGCTATGCGCGCCCTCTCGCATTTTCTTCTTATCGCTTTCTGAATTCCCTTAACGTTATGCGCCAGGCTGCGCATGCGGTGAATTTGGCTATTTCTTTCCCTTTGGCCGCTTGTCACCCTGTGGTTATTTTTAAACCACTTGAAATATACCCTTAACGGGTATAGATTCGCAGGGAGAGCGAATGGCCGACATTTATCTCACCAAAACCTTTCAGGGTTTTGCCGCGCGCGAGCGCATCAGCGACGCCACGATAGTGAAAGCGGCGCGAGAAATGCAACGTCAGCTGTACGACGCCAGTCTTGGCGGTTGCGTGTACAAGAAGCGAATCGCTCGGGCTGGTGCGGGCAAACGGGGCGGTTATCGGGTACTGATCGTTTTTCGCGATGAAGAACGCCTGTTTTTTATGCGCGGCTTTGCCAAAAGCGAGAGAGAAAACATCAGTACGGACGAGTTACAAGGATTGAAACATCTGGCTGCGCTGTATCTGGATTATTCGCCATTCAGACTTTACCAGCTGGTCAACAACAAGGAATTACGGAGGCTAAGCGATGAGTAAAATTCTTGCCGAGATCCACCAGGAAGTTCAGGGCCTGCACCGCGCCGGTTTCGTCGACGACGTGACCATGCGCACCTTCGACATGCTGTGTCTGCGGCCGGTGAAACAGTTCGGGCCGGCCGAGATCCGCGCGCTGCGCGAACGGGAAAACGTCAGTCAGCCGGTGTTTGCGCTGTATCTCAACGTCAGTAAAAAGGCGGTACAAAAATGGGAGCGCGGCGAAGCGCAACCGAACTCCGCCGCAATGAAGCTGCTGTCACTGGTGGAACGCAACGGCCTGCAAATTCTGGCCTGATCCTACTGATAATTGACGATGACCTGATTGCCAATCACGCGCAGCGGCGGGTTCAACCCGCCTTGCGACTGCACGTAATAGACAAAGCGCAATTCCGCATTGGCCGGTTCGCCCTGCAAACCGTTGCTGCTGCCGCTGCCGCCGCCGAGCGGAATGCAGCGGTTCACCGTACACAGCTGGGCCTGCAGCCCGGCCGGCTCCGGCCCCAGTAAACGGTAGCGCCAGCTGACGCTGGTGATGCGCGCATTGGCATCCGGCAACGCGTTCGGCGGCCGCAAACCGGCGGACTCATCGCGCATGCCGCCCTGTTCCAACGTCACGCCCCCCCCTTCGGCCACCCAGGAACCGGACACCGCACCGGCGGTTAACGGCGCCAGCAAACACAACACGAACAGACAACGTTTCATCAGGCGGCTCCAATGGTCGACGTCATGCGAATCTGGCGATCGTCGTTGATTTCGAGGTTGGACAACACCACGATCTGCGGCAGGCTGCGGCGCAGGAAGCGCGCCAGCAAGGCCCGCAGCGCATGGTTGACCAGCAGCACCGGCGGCGCGCTGAGCATCTCTTGCCGCTGCAGCGCCTGGCGCGCCTGATCCAGCAGGCGATCGGCCAGCCCCGGCTCCAGGCCGCCACCGCCCTGCAACGCCTGCAACAACAGGCGCTCCAGTTGGGTATCCAAACCGATGACCTGAATCTCGCCGTTGCCCGGGAACCACTGCTGCGTGATCGCCCTGCCCAGCGCTACCCGCACCACGGTGGTCAGCTCATAAGGATCGCTTTGCGCCGGGGCATGCTCCGCCAGCGTTTCGACGATGGTGCGCATATCGCGGATAGAAACACGCTCGGCCAGCAGGTTTTGCAGCACCTTGTGCAGCGTGGTCAGTGATACCACACCCGGCACGAAGTCTTCGGTCAGTTTCGGCATCTCCTGCGACACGCGATCCAGCAACTGTTGGGTTTCCTGGCGGCCAAACAGCTCGCTGGCGAACTGGCCGATCAGGTGATTGAGGTGCGTCGCCACTACGGTGCTGGCTTCCACCACGGTAAAGCCCTGGATCTGCGCCTGCTCGCGCAAGGCGCTGTCGATCCACACCGCCTCGAGCCCAAAGGCCGGATCGACGGTTTTGTCTCCCGCCAGCTCACCCACGGCATTGCCGGGGTTGATCGCCAGCCAGCGGCCCGGCTGCGCTTCACCGCTGCCGATCTCGACGCCTTTCATCAGGATGCGGTAGCTGGCAGGCGGCAGTTCCAGGTTGTCGCGAATGTGTACCACCGGCGGCAGATAGCCCATGTCCTGCGCGAATTTCTTGCGAATACCGCGGATACGCCCCAGCAGCTCACCGTTTTGTTGAAAATCGACCATCGGAATCAGCCGGTAACCCACCTCCATCCCCAGCGGATCCTCCAACTGCACGTCGGCCCAGCTGGCTTCGGCGGCCTGAGGGTTGTCCGGCATCACCGGCGCCTCCACCGCTTTCGGTGCCTGTTGTTCACGGCCGCGCAGCCACCAGGCCAGGCCCAGCAAAGCGGCGGTAAACAGCAGGAACACCAGGTTCGGCATGCCCGGCACCAGGCCCAACAGCCCCAGTACCCCGGCGCTCAGCAGCATCACGCGCGGATTGTTGAACAGCTGGCCCACCATCTGCTCGCCGACGTCCTGATCGGTCGCGACGCGAGTGACGATAACGCCGGCGGCGGTAGAGATCACCAACGCCGGGATCTGCGCCACCAGGCCGTCGCCGATGGTCAGCAGCGTATAGCTTTCCGCTGCAGCCCCCAGCTCCATGCCGTGTTGCACCACGCCGACCAACAGGCCGCCGACCACGTTCAGCACCATGATCATCAGGCCGGCGATGGCGTCGCCGCGCACGAATTTACTGGCACCGTCCATCGAGCCGTAGAAATCGGCCTCCTGGGTGACTTCGGCGCGGCGTTTCTTCGCTTCGTCCTCGCCGATCAACCCGGCGTTCAGATCGGCGTCGATCGCCATCTGTTTACCCGGCATGCCGTCCAGGACGAAACGCGCGCCCACTTCGGCGATACGCCCGGCCCCCTTGGTGATGACCATGAAGTTGATCAACACCAGTATGATGAACACCACGATACCGATGGCGAAGTTGCCGCCCACCAGGAAGTGGCCGAAGGCCTCCACCACGCGGCCGGCGGCGGCGGAACCGGTGTGCCCCTCCAGCAAGATAATGCGCGTGGACGCGACGTTGAGCGACAAACGCAGCAGCGTGGAGAACAGCAGAATGGTCGGGAAGGCGGCGAATTCGAGCGTGCGCTGGGTGAACATCGCCACCAGCAGCACCATGATCGACAGCGCGATGTTGAAGGTAAACAGCAGGTCGAGGATAAACGCCGGCAACGGCAGCACCATCATCGACAGGATCAACAGGATCAACACCGGGCCGGCCAACACCTGCCACTGCGTATCTTTAAAATTGCCCGGCAAACGAAGCAGGGAGGCCAAATTAGCCATCAGAGTCACTCTCTCTTGCAAAATCCAGTGCTTCCGGCACCGGTAAACGTTCAGGTTTTTTCGGGATCAGGCCGCCCTCGCGCCGCCAGCGGCGCAGTTGGTACACCCAGGCCAGCACTTCGGCGACCGCGGCATACAGGGTGGCCGGAATATGTTGTCCAATCTCGCTGTGTCGATACAGCGCACGCGCCAGCGGCGGCGCTTCCAGCATCGGGATGCGGTGCTCCGCACCGAGTTCGCGAATGCGCAAGGCGATTTCGCCCGCCCCCTTGGCCAGCACTTTCGGCGCACTCATTTTTTTGTCGTTGTACTGCAACGCGACGGCGTAGTGCGTCGGGTTGGTGACGATCACGTCCGCCTTGGGCACATCGGCCATCATGCGGCGCCGGGCGATCGCCCGCTGCTGCTGGCGAATACGTCCCTTAACGTGCGGGTCCCCTTCCTGGTCTTTGAATTCGTCGCGAATATCCTGCTTGGTCATCTTCAACTTTTTGAAGTGGCTCCACAGCTGGTAGAACACGTCGAACGCCACCATCGGCGTCAATCCCAGCACCACCAGAAAACCGCAGAACAGAATCATCTGCAGCGCATTGCCCAACGCGTCGAGCGGCTGCTGGGTCATCAGATGCAGCATTGCCGCCCAGTTATGCCAGAGATAGAGGCCTGTCACCCAGCCGACCAGCGTCGCTTTCAGGATCCCTTTCAGTAGCTCGGCCAGCACCTGGCTGGAAAAGATGCGCTTCAACCCGGACAACGGGTTCAGCCGTTTCAAATCGAATTTGATCGACTTGCCGCTGAACAGAATGCCCCCCAACAGCATCGGCGCGGCGAGCGCCACCAGCACCAGCCCCGCCATGATTGGCAACAGCGCCAGTACGGCCTGGCGCAGCAACATGCCCAGCTGGCGCAGCATCTGTTTATCGTTGCTGACCATGCCATGGTCGAAGTTCAACCCCTGCGTGAGCATCGCCGCCAGCTGTTGCGCCATGTTGCTGCCGGACATCAGGATGATCGCGAGGCCCGAGAGCAGCATCAGTACCGAGGTCAGTTCGCGGGAACGCGGGATCTGGCCGTCTTCACGCGCCTTCTCCAGCCTGTGGGGCGTGGGGGCCTCGCTTTTTTCCAGATCGCTGTCTTCAGCCACGAAACGCCGTTCCTGTGTCGAGAGGGTAAAGAATGGCGGTCAGCATGCCAAAAAATTGGCGATGTCATTGACGGAACAACGGGGGAAAAGGCGGGTTATTTAGGGGATGAGACCATCAGGGAGAGGTTACAACCAATTTTCCAGCCGCAAACCCTCAACGCGCTCAAATTCGCGTCGATTATTGGTCACCAGGATCAATCCTTCGCTGCGCGCATGGCCGGCGATATGTAGATCGTTTACGCCAATAGGCGTTCCCTGGCGTTCCAGCGCAGCGCGGATGTTGCCGTAGTGCGATGCTGCTTTGGCGCTGTAATCGAGAATGTCCAATCGGGAGACAAAATCCTCAACGACTCTGGCGTTCACCGCTGGGCGAGCGCTTTTCTCCACCCCGTGAACCAATTCGCCATAGGTGATCGACGAAATGACCATTTTACCTGCATAGCGATTGAATGCCTCCAGCACTTCCAGCGGGCGGCGCTTAATGACATAGATAACAATGTTGGTGTCCAGCATATGACTGAACATCAAAAATCTTCCCGCTCGCGCTGGTGCTGCCCGGCACGTTCATTGAGGAAATCATCGCTCACCTCATTTTCCGCACAGAAGAAGCTATCCCAGGTATTCTCCAGGGGGGCAAGAATGCGCTCTTTGCCCACTACGCGGACGGTCACTTTAGAAACGGTATCAGGGAAACGCACCTCTGCAGGCAAGCGTACAGCCTGTGTCCGATTATTGGTAAAGACAGAACCTAACGTCATGGCGACCTCCTTTAACTGGAGTACAAATTATAACCGCCATGATGTATATAGCAATGCTATATACATTAATCTTTGCGGGACACCGCGCAACTTTCGGGGCGCGCCGTCGCGCGCCCCGAAAAACCTCAGAAACCGAGGCTGTCGAGCAGATCGTCGACCTGCGCCTGGTTGGCAATCACGCCGACGCCGTTCTGGTCGAGCTGCGGGCCGTTCAGCAGGCTGTCGTTTGGCCGTTTTTCCTTCACCGGCTGCTCCGGCATGTTTTCCATCAGCACCATCAGCAGCTGCTTTTCGATCTCCTGCACCACGTCCATCATGCGCTTGATCACCTGGCCGGTCAGATCCTGGAAGTCCTGCGCCATCATGATTTCCAGCAGTTGGGCATTGGTGAAGGCCGTATGGCCCGGCACCTGATCCAGATACTGGCGCGTGTCGTTAACCAAAGAACGCGCGTCGTCCAGTTCGATGGGGTTGGCGAACCACTCGTCCCAGCGCCCTTTCAACGCGTTTGCGCCGGATTCCAGCTCCGCCTGGCGCGGTTGCGCCGCCTCCACGCAGTTCAACGCCCGTTCCGCCGCCTGCGCCGTCATGGTTACGACATAGTCAAGACGGTCGCGCGCATCCGGGATCGCCTCTGCCGCCTGGGCGATCGCCTGATCGAGCCCCAGTTCGCGCATGCTGTCGCGCAGCATTCGGGTCAGTTGGCCGATGCGGGAGATGATCTCTCCCGCGGTCGCTGCATCGCTGGCAGGCATTGGAATGTCTCTCATCGCCCTCTCCTTACATGCCCAATTTTTCAAAAATCTTGTTGAGCTTTTCTTCCAGCGTCGCCGCCGTAAAAGGTTTCACTACATAACCGCTGGCGCCGGCCTGCGCCGCCGCGATGATATTTTCTTTCTTGGCTTCCGCCGTCACCATCAGTACCGGCATCGCGGCCAGCACGCTATCGGCGCGGATGGTTTGCAGCAGCTCCAGCCCGTCCATGTTCGGCATGTTCCAGTCGGACACCACAAAGTCGAAACCGCCGGCGCGCAGCTTGTTCAGCGCATCCGCGCCGTCTTCAGCTTCTTCGACGTTGTTGAAGCCCAGCTCTTTGAGCAAATTTCTGACGATGCGGCGCATGGTGGAGAAATCGTCCACAACCAGAAATCTGAGGTTCTTGTCTGCCATTGTTACTCCTGAAATAGTTAACCGTTTAATGATGCAAAACCGCAGGCTGCCGCGCGGCGAACCTGGGTCATATCGCCGCCGGGAAGACCCTGCGGACTAAAATCAAATGCGCAATGCCTGGCCGCCGGCGATCTGCGCCAGCATGCGCTGGCTCATCCTGTCCAGCTCGACCACTTCGCTGACGCCGCCGCTGGCGATCGCCTCGCGCGGCATGCCGAACACCACGCAGCTCGCCTCGTTCTGCGCCAGGGTATAGGCCCCGGCGCGGTGCATCTCCAGCATCCCCGCCGCTCCGTCGTTGCCCATCCCGGTGAGGATCACGCCCACCGCATTGCGGCCGGCATATTGCGCCACCGAGCGGAACAGCACGTCGACCGAGGGGCGATGGCGGTTGACCGCCGGGCCGTCATGCAGCTTCACCTGATAGTTGGCGCCGCTGCGCGTCAGCTCCAGGTGACGATCCCCCGGAGCGATGTAGGCGTGGCCCGGCAGTACGCGCTCGCCGTCCTCCGCTTCTTTCACCGTGATCTGGCACAGCTTGTTCAGCCGCTCGGCGAACGAACGGGTGAAACCCGGCGGCATGTGCTGGGTGATCAGCAGCGCCGGGCTGGTTGCCGGCAACGGCTGCAGCACCTGGCGGATCGCTTCGGTGCCGCCGGTGGAAGCGCCGATGGCGATCAGTTTTTCACTGCTCAGCAGCGGCGCATGGCTGAGGATCGCCGGCGCCGGGCTGCTGGAACGCTGCGGCAGGCGTGCTCTGGCGGCGGTGCGGATCTTCTCGGCAATCAGCTCGCTGTAGGCCAACATGCCCTCGCGAATGCCGAGCTGCGGTTTGGTCACGAAGTCCACCGCGCCCAGTTCCAGCGCGCGCAGCGTGATTTCCGAGCCTTTGCCGGTCAGCGAAGAGACCATCACCACCGGCATCGGCCGCAGGCGCATCAGCTTCTCGAGGAAATCCAGCCCGTCCATGCGCGGCATCTCGACGTCCAGCGTCAGCACCTGAGGATTAAATTTTTTGATCAGATCGCGCGCCACCAACGGATCCGGCGCGGTCGCCACCATCTCCATGTCGGCGTGGCCGTTCACGATTTCCGTCATCAGCTGGCGCATCAGTGCCGAATCGTCTACGCATAACACTCTGATTTTACTCATTACCTCTCCTTGGTCAGCCCATACACGGTCTGCCCACGCAAGTAGAAATCCCGGCTGATCTGGCTGAAATTCTCGGAGTGGCCGGCAAACATCAGCCCCCCCGGCTTAAGCAAGGGAACGAAGCGGCGCAGGATGCGCTCCTGCGTCGCCTTATCGAAATAGATCATGACGTTGCGGCAAAAAATGGCGTCGAATTGCCCCGGCAGCGCCCACTCCGGCGCCAGCAGGTTCAGCGGCTGAAAGTTCACCCGCGCCGCCAGCTCCGGCCGCACGCGCACCAGCCCCTGATGCGGCCCGGTGCCGCGCAGAAAATAGCGCTGCATTTGGGTCGGCGTCAGGGTGCGCAGATCTTCCTGGCGGTAAACGCCCGCCTCCGCTTTTTCCAGCACCTGCGTATCGATATCGCTGGCCCAAACCTGGCAACTGCCGGCCCGTTGGCCCAATGCATCGCTCAGCGTGATGGCGATCGAATACGGTTCTTCGCCGGTCGAGGCCGCGGTGCTCCAGACGCTGTAGCCGTTCGGCCGCGAGCGCGCGTGTTCCGCCAGGATCGGGAAGTGATGCGCCTCGCGGAAAAAGGCCGTCAGGTTGGTGGTCAGCGCGTTGATAAACGCCTGCCACTCCGCGCTGTTCGGGTCGCTTTCCAGCAGCGCCAGGTAGTCGCCGAAATCGTGCAATCCCAACAGCCGCAAACGGCGCACCAGGCGGTTGTAAACCATCTCGCGCTTATGCTCCGCCAGCACAATGCCGGCGCGTTGATAAATCAACTGGCTGATACGGCGAAAATGCACGTCCGACAGCGGCAGGCGCTGCACCATTTGCGTCAACATCGACGCAGTATCCCGGTTAGAAGTTGACGGCGCCTGTTTCATGCCACCTCACCGGGGAAAAACGTGCTGCTTATGCGGTTTAACAATCTTGGGCTTCCTTTACCACGGGTGAAACTGCGTTGTTGCTGTTACCTGGCGCGACGAAGTTATCGTCCGCCAGACGGAATACCGCGACCGCGTCGGCCAGGGTAATGGCCTGCTCTTCCAGCGCGGTGGCGGCCGAAGCGGATTCTTCCACCAGCGCGGCGTTCTGCTGGGTGACCTGATCCATCTGGGTCACCGCCTGCGTCACCTGCTCGATGCCGCGGCTCTGTTCATCCGAAGCCGACGCGATCTCGCCCATGATGTCGGTCACGCGGGTCACCGAACGCACGATGTCCTGCATGGTGGCGCCGGAGTTTTCCACCAGCACCGAGCCGTGTTTGACGCGGCTGACCGATTCGTCGATCAGCACCTTGATCTCTTTCGCCGCCTGCGCGCTGCGGCTCGCCAGGTTGCGCACTTCGCCGGCGACCACGGCGAAACCGCGCCCCTGTTCACCGGCGCGCGCCGCTTCCACCGCCGCATTGAGCGCCAGAATGTTGGTCTGGAAGGCGATGCCGTCAATCACGCTGGTAATGGCGCCGATTTTCTGCGAACTGTTGGCGATATCGTGCATGGTGGTCACCACGTCCCCAGCCAGTTCACCGCCCTTGGCCGCGGTGGCCGAGGCGTCGCGCGCCAGCTGAGAGGCCTGCCGCGCATTGTCGGCGTTTTGTTTCACCGTGGCGGTCAGCTGTTCCATGCTGGCGGCGGTCTCTTCCAGCGAAGCGGCCTGCTGCTCGGTGCGGGAAGAGAGATCGTTATTGCCTTCGGATATCTCCTGCAGGCCGATCAGAATCGACTCCGCCCCGTCGCGCACGGCGCCGACGGTGCCGATCAGCGACTGCTGCGTGCGTTGCAGGCTGGCGAACAGCATGCTGATTTCATTGCGGCCATACACCTGAATCGGCGTCGCCAAATCGCCGGCGGCGATGCGTTCAAAGTGGCTGCGGATTTGGTTCAGCGGCTGCACCAGCATGGTACGCAACCACCACATGGCGCTGCCGGTCACCACGATCAGCATCAAGACCGCCCCCGCCAGCATCAGGCCCGCCAGCGTGAAGGAGAACTGGTTGGCGTCTCTGGCTTCGCTGATGTCGCCGTTGACCAGCTGCAGGTACTGCACGAAGTCGGCCTCGAACAGGTCTTGGGTTTTCTGCGTCGGCTGATCCATAAATGCCTGCAGCTCCCCCTTCTCCAGGAAGCCGATCAGCTCGCGCAGCGCGCCGCGCAGCCGCTCGTAGCTGGCCTTGGTCGTTGCCGTCTGCTGACTCTGTTGCTCACTGCTGCGCTCAACCGCCATGAACTGATTGAAATAGAGATCGGCCTTCTGCAGCGAACTGCGGGCGCTGCTCATCAATTCGTTCACCTGCTCCTGCGGCAGTTTCAGCGCCGCGCGGGTGCCGGCGCGGTTCAGCGTATTGCGCGCCTGCAACAGCGACACCCAGCTCAGGCTGAGCGAATCGCGCTGCTGGCTGCCGAGGGTGATGATGTCGAGGTTGTGGTTATCGGAGCGAAACGCGGAATACGACAGGCCGCTGCTGGCCAACTGCAGAACGCAGAAGGTCATCAACAACAGGAACAAGCTGGTAGAGATACGGATTCGGTTAAACACTGTGAACCTCCTTGCAGCCGGCCGGCGACCGGCCTACGTAGGGAAAAGGGCCTCTGCGAGAGAGGCCCGATACCGGTCAGAACGTTTCCCAGTTATCCTGCAGATCGCTGGCGTTCATTTTCTTATGATTGATTACCGGTGTTACCGTCGCCTTGCTGGTGGCAGGCGCTTTAAACTCTTCCTGGCCTTCCGACCTCAGGCGGAATACCGCCACCGACTGGGTCAGCATGCTGGCCTGTTCTTCCAGCGCTGCCGCCGCCGAGGCGGATTCTTCCACCAACGAGGCGTTCTGCTGGGTCACGCGGTCCATTTCCGCTACCGCCTGGCCAACCTGATCGATACCGCGGCTCTGCTCGTCAGAAGCCGACGCGATTTCGCCCATGATGTCGGTCACGCGGGTAACGGCGTTGACGATATCGCCCATGGTTTCGCCGGCGCTTTCCACCAGCACGGAGCCCATATCGACGCGGCTGACCGAGTCTTCGATCAGGCCTTTGATCTCTTTCGCCGCCTGCGCGCTGCGCTGCGCCAGGTTGCGCACTTCACCGGCCACCACCGCGAAGCCGCGGCCCTGCTCGCCGGCGCGCGCCGCTTCCACCGCGGCGTTCAACGCCAGGATGTTGGTCTGGAAGGCGATGCCGTCGATCACGCCGGTGATATCGGCGATTTTCTGCGAGCTGCCGGCGATGTCGTGCATGGTCTGCACCACGTTGGCCACGACCTTGCCGCCTTTCTGCGCGGTTTCGGAGGCGCTCAGCGCCAGCTGTGAAGCCTGACGGGCGTTTTCGGCGTTCTGTTTCACCGTCGCGGTCAGCTGTTCCATGCTGGCGGCGGTCTCTTCCAGCGAAGCGGCCTGCTGCTCGGTGCGGGAGGAGAGATCGTTGTTGCCCGCGGCGATTTCCGACGCGCCGCTGTAGATGGCGTCCGCGCCCTGACGTACGCCGCTGACGGTTTCGATCAGCTCGCTTTGCATGTGTTTCAGGCTGGCCGCCAGCACGCCCATTTCGTTGCGGCTGGTGACGACGATCTGCTGAGTCAGGTCGCCGGCGGCGATCTGTTTGATGTGGTCAATCATGCGGTTCAGCGGGCGCACCAGGATGTGATGAATGCCGGTCCAGGCCAGTACGATCACCGCCAGCACCACCACCAGAATCACGATCAGCGTCCAAATGGCCGAGTTGTAGGAGCTGTTGCTGCCGTCGACCGCGATTTGATACAGCTTGCCGTTTTGCTCCAGATAAACGTTGTAGCTCTGCTCAAAGTTGTCCTGGTAGCTCTGCGTAGGCTGATCGAAGAAGGCGTTAATCTTGCCTTCGCCCAGCAGTTGGATCAGTTCGGAGAGCGCGCCGTACAGAATGTCGTACTGTTGCTTAACGCGCTCTGCCGACTGGGGATCCTGACGCGGATCCTGAGGGATTTTTTCGTAAGCGGCATAGTGTCTTTCCGCCTCGGCCAGCTCTTCTTTCGCTTTGCCCAGCAGCTCATCAATGGTGGCGCCGCTGCCGATCTTATTGGTATCCATCATGTAGCGAATACCGGCACGGTTCAGGGAGTTGCGCGCCTGCAGCAGGTCAACGCGGCTTTCACTCAGCTGCAGCTGCTGCTGGCGGATAGTTTGCAGGACGGTAAAGTTTTCCTTATCGCTTTTCAGCGAGGAGAAAAAGAGTCCGCCCGAAATCAACTGCAAGGCGCCAAACAGCACCAACACCAGCAACAGGCTGGTGACCACCTTCATACGATTTAACATGATTTCCCTTGTTGAAGCCCGCGCAGACAGGCTCTGATGACGTTGAATGTGAGAGTTATCGGCGCCGTGCGGCAAAACTTTATGCGGGAAAGTAACTATTTTTAGTGGGGGTTCCGGGCTCGGTCGGCGGCGTCGCGACAGGTCAGGAAGAGTGATGGATGAAGGGGGCAGCGCCCTGCCCCCTCGGGTCATGAATCAGACGCTTTTCGCCACGCTGTCGACCAGCGACATCTCTTCGCTGCTCAGCAGCTTTTCGATATCCACCAGGATCAGCATGCGCTCGCCCAGCGAACCGAGACCGGTGAGGTATTCGGTCGCCAGCGTCACCGCGAACTCCGGCGCCGGGCGGATCTGCTCGGCGGTCAGCGACAGCACGTCGGAAACGCCGTCGACCACGATGCCCACCACGCGCTGGCCAAAGTTCAGCACGATCACCACGGTGTTTTCATCGTAAGACACGCTTTGTTGCGAGAATTTCACCCGCAGATCGATGATCGGGACGATCACGCCGCGCAGGTTAGTGACGCCCTTGATGAACGCCGGCGTGTTGGCGATACGGGTCACCTGATCGTAGCCGCGAATTTCCTGCACCTTGAGGATATCGATGCCGTACTCCTCGTTGCCCAGGGTAAAAATCAGAAACTCTTGCCCTACCGTTTCGCCAGCCAATTTGCTGACGGCTGCCAATCCTGCCATATCATTCACCTTTTAAATCAATAAACTCATTATTATGCGGCGGCGTCCGTCAGACGCTTTTCACGGTTCAAGGTTTGCAACGCCGAGACATCGACGATCAAGGCCACGCTGCCGTCGCCCAAAATGGTCGCGGCGGAGATGCCCGGCACTTTGCGGTAGTTGCTTTCCAGATTCTTCACCACCACCTGATGTTGGCCAATCAGCTGATCCACCAGCAACGCATAGCGGCGGCCGGCGCTTTGCAGGATAACGACGATGCCCTGCGTGGCGTCGGTTTTGGCGCCTTCCACTTCAAATACCCGATACAGCTCCACCAGCGGCAGATATTCGCCGCGCACCTGCAGCACGCGTTCGCCGCCGGCCAGCGGATGCAGATCTTCTGCCTGCGGCTGCAGCGATTCCATTACCGCATTCAGCGGCAGGATAAAGACTTCGTCGTTCACCTTGACCGACATGCCGTCGAGGATCGCCAGCGTCAGCGGCAGCAGGATGCGGATGGTGGTGCCTTTACCGGCCTGCGAACGGATCTCGACGTGGCCGCCCATCTCCTGAATATTCCGTTTCACCACGTCCATGCCGACGCCGCGGCCGGAAACGTCGGTCACCTGCTCGGCGGTGGAGAAGCCCGGTGCGAAGATCAGCATGCCGACCTCTTCATCGCTCATGCTGTCGCTCACCGCCAGCCCTTGCGACGCGGCCTTGGCGAGAATTTTTTCGCGGTTCAGGCCCGCGCCGTCGTCGATAACCTCAATGCAGATGTTGCCGCCCTGGTGTTCGGCCGACAACACCAGATTGCCCACCGCCGACTTGCCGGCGGCGATGCGGGTGCCCGGCTCTTCGATACCGTGATCGAGGCTGTTGCGCACCAGGTGCGTCAACGGATCGATAATGCGTTCGATCAGGCTCTTGTCCAGTTCGGTGGAACTGCCCTGCAGCGTCAGCTCCACCTGCTTGTTCAGCTTGCCGGCCAGATCGCGCACCAGGCGCGGATAGCGGCTGAAGACATATTCCATCGGCATCATGCGGATCGACATCACCGACTCCTGCAGATCGCGCGCGTTACGCTCCAGTTGGCTCATGCTGTTCAGCAAATCGCCGTGGTTCACCGGATCGAGCGTGCCGGAGCGCTGCGCCAGCATCGACTGGGTGATCACCAGCTCGCCCACCAGGTTGATCAGCTGATCCACCTTTTCCACCGCCACGCGAATGCTGGTGGACTCGCTCGCCTTGGCGCGCGCTTTCGGCGCTTCCGCCGGAGCGGCGGCCGGTTTGGCGGCAGGCGGCGCGGCGTTCGCGACCGGCGCAGGTGCAGCTTCCGGCGCGGCGACCGCTGCCGGTAAGCTCGCTTCTGCAAGGGCCGGTTCGCTCTGCGTCGGCGTCGAGAAGCTGATTTGTTCCGGCTCCAGCACGAAGCACAGCACGGCGCTGATGTCGTCTTCGCTGGCGGAGGTGAGCAACGTCACGTCCAGACTGTGTTCCGTCTGATGAGGGTCTTTAACCTCGCCGAGGTTGCCCAGCTCTTCCAACATCAAGGGGATTTCACTGGCTTTCAGCCCGTTCAGGCTGATGCGCATGCCGCCTTCGATCGCCGCCGGCGCAGCCACCGGCTTCACGACAGGCTGCTGAACGGCCGGTTGAGCCGCAGGCGCCTCCTGCTGCTGTTGCGCCTCCAACGCCAGCTGGCGCAGCGCCTGGCAAATGTATTCAAAGCTTTCGGCATCAGGCTGTTGCGAGGTTTTATAGGCGTCCAGTTGCTCCTGCATAATGTCTTTGGTTTCCAGAAACAGGTTGATAATCTCGGTGCTCAGGCTCATTTCCTGGCGTCTTGCACCGTCCAGCAGGTTCTCCAGCAGGTGGGTCGTTTCCTGCAGCACCGAAAAGCCAAAGGTCGCCGCACCGCCCTTGATCGAGTGCGCCGCGCGGAAGATGGCGTTCAACGGCTCGATATCGGGGGCCAGCGGATCCAGCTCCAGCAGGTGTTGCTCCATGTCGGCCAGCAACTCGTCCGCCTCATCAAAGAAGGTCTGATAAAAATCGCTAATGTCCATGCTCACGGGGTCACCTCTGGCTGTGAGTCGCGGTTAGTCGGTGCGGGTGCGGCCGCCGGTTGTTCCGGCGCTTGGCCGGCCGGGGCTATCGCCGGGGATGTCTGCGATTGAGCGACAGGGTCTGCCGCCGGCGGCGGCGTCGCTTGATCGGTCGGCGTTACCGCCTGGGGTTCCGGCGTTTGGCTGGCCGGCGCAGTCGCCGACGGCGCCAGCTGCTTCAGGCTAGCCGGCTGGGCGATATCCATCGCGTTGCTTTCGGCATTTTCGTGTTCGATGCCTTCTTGCGTTTGCTTATTCAGCACCAGCACGGTGATGCGACGGTTAATCGCGTCATCGGCACCGTGCTGTTTCAAGCTCATGGTGGCCGCCATGCCCACCACCCGCAGCACTTTGCCTTCCGCCAGGCCGCCGGCGATCAGCTCGCGCCGGGAGGCGTTGGCGCGATCGGCCGACAGTTCCCAGTTGCTGTAGCCGCGCTCGCCGGTGGCGTAAGGGATATCATCAGTGTGGCCGGACAGGCTGATCTTGTTCGGCAGGTCGTTAAGGATCGGCGCTATCGCCCGCAGAATATCGCGCATGTAGCTCTCGACCTGCGCGCTGCCGGTTTTGAACATCGGCCGGTTCTGACTATCGATAATCTGGATGCGCAGCCCTTCGTCCATCATGTTGATCAACAGATGCGGACGCAGCGCCTTCAGGCGCGGGTCGGACTCAATCAATTCGTCCAACTTTTCGCGCAGCTTGTTCAGGCGCAGCTCTTCGGCGCGCGAGTCCGGCGAGTCGACCTGCTTTCTCACCAGGCCGTGCTGCTGGGTAGGATCGTCGCCGCCGCCCGGGATCGGGCTGCTTTCGGAACTGCTCTTGTCGCCGCTGGTCAGGGCGACCTTGAGCGGCGTGCGGAAATATTCGGCGATCTGCGTCAGCTCCTGCGGGCTGGCGATCGCCAGCAGCCACATCACCAGGAAAAACGCCATCATCGCCGTCATAAAGTCGGCATAAGCGATCTTCCAGGAGCCGCCGTGATGGGCGGCATGATGCGACTTGCGCTTTCTGACCAGAACGACCGGATGATTCTGTTTCATGCTTCTTCTTCTTCCGTCGCCTGCTGCGCCGGCGCTTTCACGCGGCGCACGTGTTCTTCCAGCTCAACGAAAGAAGGACGTTCGGTGGTGTACAGCGTTTTACGGCCAAACTCGACGGCGATCTGCGGCGCGTAACCGTTCAGGCTCGACAGCAGCGTGACCTTGATGCACTGCATCATCTTGACGTTTTCGGCGCTCTTCTGGCGCAGCAACGTGGCCAGCGGCGAGATAAAGCCGTAGGCCAGCAAAATGCCGAGGAAAGTACCGACCATGGCGTTAGCGATCAGCGCGCCCAGTTCCGCTGCCGGCCGATCGGCCGAAGCCAGGGCGTGCACCACCCCCATCACCGCCGCGACGATACCAAACGCCGGCAAGGAGTCGCCCACCATCGCCAGGCTGCCGGCGGGCACTTCACTTTCCTGCTCGTAGGTTTCGATCTCTTCGTCCATCAGCGCTTCGATCTCGAACGCATTCATATTGCCGCTCACCATCAGCCGTAAATAGTCGGTAATGAACTCCACCAGGGTGTTATCGGCAAGGATGCGCGGATAATTAGAGAAAATTTCACTTTCTTGTGGATTATCGATGTCGAACTCGAGCGACAGCATGCCTTGCTGACGCGATTTGGCCAGCAGGCGGAACAACAGCGCCATCAGATCCATGTACAGATCTTTGTTGTATTTGGAACGGCGCATCAGCCGCGGCAGCGCGCGCAGCGTAGCCTTGATCGCCTTGCCGTTGTTGCCGACGATGAAAGCGCCGACCCCCGCCCCGCCGATAATCAGAAACTCCGCCGGTTGATATAACGCACCGAGATGACCGCCCACGATCAGGTAGCCGCCAAACACCGCACCCAATACCACGAGATAACCCAAAATAACTAGCACACGCATTCCTTAAATTAACAATGTGGATGGAAGGTGGGGCAAACGCGCCCTGGCGCGACAGACCAGGCTGCGTGTCTGGGGGCGGCATGCCGCCCCTGCGTATCACACGTCGGTATTCATTGCCGAGAGCCGGCAATGTGGCGGCTCAAATGGCGCGTTTGACCTGCTCGTCCAGCAGTTGAGGAATAATATCGGCCAGTTGCGGCGAAAGTTTACGTCTTTTTACGGCGCGGGATGGGGGTTGGCATAAACTGCAGATGAAACCGTTCAGCGGCTGGTGCGCGTGGGTGATAAATGCGCCGCCACAGCAGCTGCAGGCGGAAAGCTGCAGCATGCCGCTGTCGACGAAACGCACCAGCGTCCAGGCACGGGTCAGCGCCAGCAGCGGCGCATCGCCGGCCTGCTGGGGGCACTGCTCCAGATAGAGGCGATAGGCTTTAATCACCGCTTCGACCCCGCTGCACTGCCCGCTTTTCATCAGAAACAGGTAAGCGTTGTAAAACATCGACGAGTGAATATTCTGTTCCCAGGTCATAAACCAGTCGGTTGAGAACGGCAACATCCCTTTTGGCGGCGGGCTACCGCGCAACTCCTTATAAAGTTTAATCAAGCGCCCGCGGCTGAGCTGGGTTTCGCTCTCCAGCATCTGCAAACGGGCTCCCAGTGAAATCAGCTCCATGGCGAGCTGAATGTCCTTGGCTTCTTGAACAATACTTTTCTCAACCATCATCAGGCTCTTTTCTTCGTCGGGCTAGCGTCTTTACTCGATAGCTCTTGCAGTAAATGGCTTGATAGCAAAATGCCGGTATGGATTTGTTGCAGATCGTCGACGCGCGACTCTTTGGTCAGGCGTTCGATGGTCTGGTGATCGTTAAAGCGGAAGTGGCAAACCAGCTGGTTGGTCTCGGCCAGTTTGACCATTTGCGGTAAAGTCAGCTGCGCCAACGCGTCGGCCATGGTTTCATCGATACCAAGGCGGAACATCGCGGACGCTTTTTCATCGTTGATCAAACGCTGTGCTAAAAGTAAATATGACAAATTGATGTCATAAATATGCTTAAGTAATTCAGACGTACCCATATTCCCCATCCCGACAGACTATGTTTAAAAACATACGCTGGGTGATAAATTTTATCGCCCGTGACCTGGGTTGTTTCCCAAAGTTGGCAAATTAATCTCTCAAAAACGACTGCTATAATTTTCGCCAATCGCTAAATTCGACCACTGTTCAGTATTTGCTACGAGCGTAAACCAACGTGTATGGATGTACAGCATTCTGCTTCGATAGTGTTTAGTCACCATGAAACTATTTTTACAAATTTAATAAGATTATTCCTAAAGCAGCGCAACTCTACCCCCGAACCATTAGCACACACAATGTAAGTGAGAGGCAATTTTAAATACAATGTGACATAGATCACAAAAATAAAAAATATTTAAGCCAAATACCCCCAAATACGCACATTTATTGACCACCATTTTGCTCACAAAACAGACACAGGTAAAAAAACGTCTTAAAAACAATGTTTATCAGCCAAAAAATTATCTTTTTTAGATCAATTCGAACAAAAGCATCACCAAACCAAAATAACAGAACAAAAATCTGCATGTAGCTGACAAACTCAGCATAAATAACCAGTTAAGCCGCTAAAAAATATCCAAGCTGAAAAATAACCGCTGTAAACTATAAGGTTATTAGCTATCAGATTTGACTTAAGCCCCCGCTTGAGGCTGTTCTAATTTTCAACATCAGGTGATTAAGGCTTATCAATGATTCGCTGGCGTAGTGAACAAGCAAACAGACGTAACGATATGTTTCCGTATCAGCACGGCGAAAGAATGGTCTTTTTACGTTAAATCACCCCTAAAACGGCATATCGGCAGCACACCCTAAAACTTTAATGCTTTTTTATTTCTTTTCTGTCGCCGTTATAATTATTCCGCAGGTGAATAGATTATTAACCCGCCCCCGTTTCCATCCTTTCATTGCGATAAAATAAAACGCAGTTTTGTTTTACTCCCCCCAATCTTCAGCGTCAGGGAGGTGAAACCTCAACGCAAGCGGCAATGACAAACACCGCGTAATGCCGTTGCGCCTCTTAGGGCGGGTGAAAAAAACGCCGCAAAAGCGACAGCGCGAACTGGCGCGCAGCAGGAACAGCGGCGCTTCTGCCGTCATCCGCGCAGCCTCGCCCTGAGACTTTCCCTATTTCTTCATTTATCAGCAGGATGAGATTGCTGATGACGCACTTGCATATTATGATTTATCGAAGCGCCGCCGCAGGCGACGCCTCATTATTACCCAGTGCAATTTATCTACTTGAAATGATTTTTGTCAGGTCGTACATCACTGCCTCGGCGGCGTCGCCGTGAGCCGCTGATGTGTTATTCACCCGGCTTTAACTATTAACAGGCTATATTTTAATCATGACCGATACGCTCGAATATTTGCTGACATTCCGTAAATGCTCCTCTTTGGACAGCCTGGAAAAGGTGTACAACAAACTGAACTATTCCATTGAAAATGATACAGAAATGAGCAACATGTACCGCGCCGCCGACCACCGTCGCGCCGAGCTGGTTGCCGGTAAATTGTTCGATCTGGGCAAGGTGCCGAAAACGCTGTGGGCGCAGGTGCTTTAATTCAGCGAAATTACGTGCGGCAACGGTTTTATCTTTTATTGCTATATAACCGGGCAAACGCCGCTTTTATTGCCGCGCGTGATGCGAAACACATTTATTACGCCCATCAGGTTCTACCCTTTATCCGAGCGCAGCATGTTCTCTAAGGCCACCGACGCGGCAGCCTGAAACACGGCGGAAACAACAAGGAGTGGGATATGGGGTATCAAAACGTTCTGGTCACCGTCGCCGTCGCGCCTGACAGCCACCGCCTGGTGGAAAAGGCCGTCTCTATCGTCCGCCCCTACGCCGGCAACATCACCCTGTTAAGCACCCTCGCCAACCCGGAAATGTACAACAATTTCGCCGGGCCGATGCTGGGCGATTTGCGCACGCTGATGGAGGAGGAAACCCGGCTGTTTATGGAAGAGCTGCGTCAACGCGCCGGTTACCCGATTGCTGATATGCTGATCGTGCACGGCGAACTGGGTGACAGCCTGGAATACGCCAGCCGCAGCAGGCCGTTCGACCTGCTGCTGTGCGGCAATCACCGCGACGGCATGATGAACAAAGTCTCCTGTTCCGCCGCCCGCTTCATCAATATCAGCCATATTGACGTACTGATCGTCCCGCTCTAAGGCTAAGCACATTCGGTAACGTTGCCTTGCCGCCCCTGAACTAGGCTTAACGAACCTTGTTTGTCGCAATGCAAAGGAGCTCTCGATGTCCCCTTCTCAACAGAACCGCCGCTTCCTGCTGGCCTCGCGCCCCCACGGCGAACCGACGGCGGCGAACTTTCGTCTCGACAACGTCCCCGTGCCGCAGCCCGGCGCGGGACAGCTGTTGTTGCGTACCGTTTATCTGTCGCTGGATCCTTATATGCGCGGGCGCATGAGCGATGCCCCTTCTTATGCGCCGCCGGTCGAGATCGGTCAGGTGATGGTGGGTGGCACGGTCTCGCGCGTGGCGGTCTCACAGCATCCCGACTTCAACGTCGGCGATTGGGTGCTGGGTTATGACGGCTGGCAGGATTATGCCCTGTCCGACGGCAGCGGCCTGCGCAACCTCGGCCCGCACCTGCCGCACCCTTCCCGCCTGCTGGGCGTGCTGGGCATGCCAGGGTTTACCGCTTACATGGGGTTACTCGATATCGGCCAACCGCAGGCGGGTGAAACGCTGGTGGTGGCCGCCGCCAGCGGGGCAGTCGGTTCGGTGGTCGGCCAAATCGGGAAGCTGAAAGGCTGCCGCGTTGTCGGCGTTGCCGGCGGAGCGGAAAAGTGCCGCTATGTGGTGGAAGAATTGGGTTTCGACGCCTGCATCGATCACCGCGCGCCCGACTTTGCCGAGCAATTGGCCGCTGCCTGCCCGCAGGGCATCGACATCTATTATGAAAACGTCGGCGGTGCGGTGTTCGACGCCGTGTTGCCGCTGTTGAACGCCAAAGCCCGCATTCCGGTCTGCGGCATCATTGCCCATTACAATGCCACCGGATTACCCGCCGGGCCGGACCGTTTGCCGCTGCTGGAGGGGCTGATCCTGCGTAAACGCATTCGTATGCAAGGCTTTATCATCTTCGACGACTACGGCTCTCGCTTTGATGAGTTCCTGCAACAGATGAGCAGTTGGGTCGAGCAGGGGAAAATCAAGTTCCGCGAGGACATCGTCGACGGGCTGGAACAGGCGCCGCAGGCGTTTATCGGTCTGCTGCAGGGCAAGAACTTCGGCAAACTGGTGATCCGCGTCGCCGACGAGTAACCGGTAACAGGGCGTGGTACACCACGCCCTGCTTTTAATGCACGGCACCGTCGCCGAATCGCGCATCCTCCTCTACCGTCAGCGTCACCTGCACGATAGTGCGCACCGCTTCCACCATCGTCGCCAGCGCCATACTCGGCTTGCCCGGATGCGCCGCCGCCAGCGTGTGGCTGTACGGAATATGCACGAATCCCCCCCTGACCTTCGCGTGCTGCGTCTCCAGATAGTGCCGCAGACCGTAAAAGATATGGTTGCAGTTATAAGTGCCTGCCGTATAAGACACCCCCGCCGGGATCCCCTGCCGGCGCAGCTGCTGCACCGCGGCCTTGACGGGCAGCGTACTGAAATAGCCCACTGGCCCGCCGGCGACGACCGGTACGTCGATCGGCTGCTTACCGGCATTGTCGGGAATGCGGGCATCGATCAGATTGATGGCCACCCGTTCCAGCGATATCTCGGCACGGCCCCCGGCCAGCCCCAGACAAATCACCGCCAGCGGCTGCAATGCCTCGATCGCAGCGATCAACTGCAGGTTGGCCTGGCCCAATACGCAGGGCAGCTCGAGCACCGCGATCTCCGCGCCGGCGATCTGCTCACCGGCCAATGCCTGCGCGACCTGCCAGGAAGGGTTCACCGCGTCACCATCGAACGGCTCAATGCCGGTAACCAAGACTTTGTTCATCATTTCTCCTGACTGAAGGCCAAATTCGTGTGCTACCAGCCTAGAGAACGCAGTATGATTCTGGAAATGGATTATCTGTATATAGAGTATTCATAAAATGAATTTAGCCAACGTCGATCTCAACTTGCTGGTGGTGTTCGAGGCGTTGTATCAGACGCGCAACGTGACCGCCGCAGGCCGGCGTCTCAACCGCGCCCAGCCCTCCGTCAGCAATGCCTTGGCGCGGCTGCGCACGCTGCTGAACGATCCGCTGTTTGTTCGCAGCGGCGGCGGCATGGCGCCCACGCCGCGCGCCCATCAGCTTATGCCGCAGATACGGCAGGTGCTTGAACAGATCCACCTGGCATTGGCACCCCCTGCCCGTTTCGATCCGGCCACCGCCGGGCAACGGCGCTTTACGCTGGCGGCCGGCGACTATGCCGATATCTTACTGTTGCCCGCCATCATCAGTCGATTGCGTCAGACAGCGCCCGGCATTGATATTCGCGTTTCGCGCTTGGATCGTCACAATATTTACCGGCAGCTGGATCGTGGTGAGGTGGACATCGCGCTGGGAGGGCATCTTTCCGGTACGGAAAGCCACTATGTGCGCACGTTGTTTGAAGAGCATCTAGTGTGCATCGCCAGCCGTTCGCACCCACAGCTGGCGGATGGCAGCTGGGATCTGGCGCGCTATCTCAGCCTGCCGCACGGGCTGTACGCACCGGCCGACGACGGCTCTGCCAGAGGATTGGTCGACCGTCGCCTGGCGGAAATCGGCGGCCAGCGGCGCGTCGCCGTAACCTTTTCGCATATTGTCGCTCTGCCGGCCGTGGTCGCCGGCAGCGATCTGATCGCCACCCTGGCCGCCAGCGTGGCTCGACGCTTTTCCGATCCGCAACGCGTACGTTTTCTCCCGCTGCCCGACGAGTTGGCCATCGCCCCCTTTCCCATTGAACTGATCGCCGGCCGGCAGGCGCAACGCGACCCGGCCTTAATCTGGCTCTGCGAACTGATCGGCCAAATTCCCTTCGATTTCTGCCCGGCTTAACGCCGGCACTCGCTGCATTTTCAACCGTTCAAACCCGCACCTCAGGCCCTGTCGCTGGGCCTTTTTTCGCCCACCAAATAGGAATCATCCGAATTCACATTCGACAAATTTATATATTTGATCATCTTTAACTGGCAAATGGTAAGGATAAAAAACAGTCAGTGACTTTTTTTACGAAAAAAAAGAGTTGTTTTATAAACACGTTGGTTTAAGTGTTACAGATTTACTTTTTGGTATTACCAATTTCCCAATAATTTGAGATAAAAAATGATCTGCTCGCATCTATATGTTTTAGATAATAAAAAGCAAGATCGTGAGCAAGTTAACGAATTGAGCATTGATCCACAAGGCTATTTTGCAAATGCAGAGCTCTATTGTAGACTGCACAAATCGTGCCTTTGTGTAAACTTTGTTAAATCTTTCGTCAGTTCCTGTCTCAATTCGTGACAGATACGCCATCGGGATCGCGCGTCAACTCTCGTGCGGTAGCTATGCCTAAACCGGGGAATAGTATGGATCGCCTTATCATTGCGCACACGCCTTTGCCCGCCCATCAGCTGTTGTTCCGAAGCCTTTCCGGTGAGGAAAAACTGGCCGGGCTGTTCGAATTCGACGTCGAGCTGCTCAGCCCCGACAATCGGCTCGATCTGAAAGCACTGCTGGGACAAAAAATCACGCTGGAGCTGCGGGGCAATCCGTTGGCGCCGCGTTATCTCAACGGCAATATCACGCGCATGACGCTCTCCGGAAGAGAAGCCGGCGGCAACCGTTACTATATCTACCGCGCCGTGCTGCGCCCCACGCTGTGGTATCTGACGCAAAACCGCGACTTTCGCATCTACCAGGAAAAGACCGTTCCCGACATCCTGACTCAGGTGCTGGGGCAGTATCAGGTGAAAATCGATAATCGCCTGAGCTACGACTACCGCATCTGGGGATACTGCGTGCAGTACCAGGAGAGCGATTTCGACTTCATCAGCCGCCTGATGGAACACGAAGGCATCTATTACTATTTCACGCACCAGCAAGACGGCCATACGCTGGTGCTGGCTGATGCGCCGTCGGCACATCAGGAACTCACCGGCTACGCCAGCATTCCCTATCAGCTCGCGGAAGGCGGCCTGGTGGAAAATAAAGACAGCATCAACAGCTGGAGCGTCTCGGACGCCATTACGCCCAGCCTGTATAGCCTGGACGACTACGATTTTCGCAAACCGCGCGCGCGGTTGCTGGAGGCCCGGCAGAATCCCGCCTCGTTCGCGCAGGACAAAGCCGAGGTGTTCGACTGGCCCGGGCGTTATACCGATCACGCCCACGGCCAGTTTTACGTCAAGGTTCGCCAGCAGGAGTTCGAAGCGCAGCATGAACAGATGAGCGGCGAAGGCAGTTCGCAGGGCATTGCCCCCGGCTACCGTTTCCAACTGACCCAGGCGCCGCGCACGGAAGACAACCAGGCCTACTTGGTCGTCAGCGCACATTACTTCATGCAGGAAAACAGCTACGCCAGCAATGATAACGACGCCGGCGAGCAACGTACCGAATTTCAGGTCGTCCCGGCGGGCATCAACTGGCGCCCCGCGCGCACCACGCCCTGGCCGAAAACCCATGGCCCGCAAACCGCCGAAGTGGTTGGCCCGGAAGGCGAAAGCATCTGGACCGATAAATATGGCCGGGTGAAACTCAAGTTCCGTTGGGATCGCCACGGCAACGGCAATGAAACCAGCTCCTGCTGGGTACGCGTCTCCAGCGCCTGGGCCGGCTGGAAATACGGCGGGATCCAGATCCCGCGCGTGGGTGAGGAAGTGGTGGTCGACTTTATCAACGGCGATCCGGATCGCCCGATCATCACCGGCCGCGTTTACAACGAAGACAGCATGCCACCGTGGGATCTGCCCGGCGACGCCACCAAAATGGGCTTTATGAGCCGCAGCAAAGGCGGCGGCACCGACAACGCCAGCTTCCTGTTCCTGGAAGACGCGCCCGGCAACGAATCTTTCGACATGCACGCCGAACGCAACATGAATATGACGGTGGAAAACGACAAGAACGTCAATATTGACGGCAATCGTTTCACCCGCATCGGCAAAACGCAGGACCACCAGGTTATCGGCAATGCCACTTTCCTGTTCGGCTCAATGCGTAATACCACCGTTACCGGACCTGAAACCGCCACGTTCAACAGCGGACAACAGGTAGGTATTAAAGCCGGGCGTCAGTTCACCATTCACGACGGCGGCGATAACGTCAACATTACTGGCGATCAGACTATTCTGCTGAAGGGCAATCGCCACCATACGATTGAAAACAAGCAGACCCAACTGATTAAGCAAGGCCAGGACACCACCATTGAGCAGTATGGCCAGTCCACGAAAATCGAAACCGGCGACAAGAAGCTGGAGATAACCAGCGGGAACCAGAGCACCAAATTGGCGGCCGGCGACAAGAGCCTCGATATCACCGGCAACCTGACCTCTACCGTCAGCGGCGAAGAAACGCGCTCTCAGAATAAATTAACCGTCACCACCGCCACAGACTACGTGCAGAAAGCGTCGAAGATTAAGATCGCCACCGTCGATGGCGAAGGCCCCAGCGGTTCGGATATTTACATCCACGGCAACAAGGTGACGGTAAAAAGCGACAGTGAGCACATTATCATCCGCCCCAAGAACATGACCTGGACTAAGTGGCTGGATGTCGGTATCAAGACTGGCGCGGCATTCTCCATTACCGGCGGCCTGACCGTCGATGTTAAAACCGCCGCGGTAGTGAAGTTCGAACCCCAGTTCATCTTGTATAAAAAAGGTCCGGAAGCCGATTTCAACGATCTGAAAATGACTTATTGTTCCATTAGGCTCGCGATTGCGATCCTGACATCCATTTCATAAGGAAGCGTCACGATGGGTTCGTTTATTGACTTTGCGACACAGGATAGTCTCTGGGGAAAAGTCGTCTTTACCCTGTTCGGCATTTTGGTTGGCGGCGTACTCATCGCCGCAATTTGCAAAAATATTTTGCCGACAAATAAACCACTGTCTTTCCCTGTACGTCTGCTCATCTTTGTCGTGCTGATGTTGGCACTTCTGAAATACAACCAGTACGTGATGTCGGCGGTGAATTACCCCGCAGAGCTGATCGGTTTCCTTATCCTGCCCGGTTTCCTGATGGTTTACTTGGGCGTAACCTCTCCCGGCGGCGGGCTGTCGCAGATGGGAGAACTGGGATGCTTCGCTCTGCTCGCCGCACTGCTGGTGCTGGCATCCGCCGTGGTCGGTTTCTTTGCGCCCTATCACCTGGAAAGCGGTGTTCAATTTACAGCCAAGGCAATCGCTGCCGCACTATCCGTCGCAACAGTCCTGTTGGTACGCAGGGGTCTTTCCATATAACTATTTATAATTAATAGCATTTATATCTTATCCGTCGTTTCGATTGGGGGAACGTTAGCGTCCCCTGAACCAAACTTTGGGTGAATATTTTCATCTGATGTGACTTTGCCTGATATCCAATAAAGCGAAAAACGGGATTGTTTTTGTGCGGCGCAACATGTTGCCCCGCAGGTATCTACCGGAAGCCTTGCACACACAATGAAAGTCGTAAAACCTTTGCGTCTGAGCACGCTTCATCGCCCCTACCGTTGGCAGGGGGAAAATTACCTTGGCGTCTCCGTTTTGGCATTAGCCGATATGGGGGCATCCCCACGTCTGCGTCCCGAGCCTGAACTATGGCAGCTCGCCAGCGAAGAGCTGGCACTGAGCGGGGGCGTGCTCGATCTCGCCTTCCCCAAAGCCTGCGCAGAATTTCTTGCCACCGGCTACGCCTATACCCATCATCAAGCTGATAAAACGGCTTGTGCGGTTAAAATCCAACTGGATACGCTGGAGAAAACGCTGGTGGTCTTCGGCGATCGTCACTGGATCAATGACCGCCCCTCATCCCCACTCCCCTTTGATGAAATGCGTCTGGATTGGAGCCGCGCTTTCGGCGGCCCACAATGGGTTGAAAACCCGCACGGCCTTGGCGCTAACCCAGAAACATGTCCACGGGGTTCTCGCTGCCCTCTCCCCAATATCGAACCCCTGCACAATCGACTGAGCTCGCCGCGCCAGACGCCGCTCCCCGTCAGCTTTGACGCGCTGGACATCAATTGGCCGCGCCGCTTCAGTCGCATAGGCAAAAAATATGACGCCAACTGGCTGCAACATGAATTCCCAGGGTTGGCCAGCGATACTGACTGGCGCCTGTTTAATATGGCGGATAACGATCAACAGTGGCCACAGCGCGACGCACTTCCGAGCGGTGCCACCTATCGCATTTGGAACATGCACCCGCAAATCCCCTGTCAACACGGACAGCTACCCGCATGGGTAGCCCGTTGTTTTATCAATCGTCTGCGGCACGGTGAGCCTGAGCTCGAAGAGATCGCCATGCGGCACACGACGGTCTGGTTCTTTCCACATCGCCAACAGATGCTGTTGATTTATCACGGCAGCGCACGCATTGACGAAGACGACGCCGCTGACGTTCTGCACCTTATGCCGGCGTTAGAGCTGTCTGGGGCCACTCGTTCTACCAATCATTATCGCAAAGTGTTGCGCCAACGCAGCGATACCGAGAAAGGCGGTTTATTCGCTTTTCGCGAGAAAGAACTGGTACCTGAATCAGCTATCGGCCCCTGGCTGGATACGGAGCAATCGACGGAAGAAAGCCCGGCGGTACGCAACCTCACTCGCTATCAGCGACACCTGCAGCAACACTATCGCGATCGCCGACTCTCGGAAGGCCAGGACATCGATGAAGCGCTTCCCCCTACGGAACGCCCCGCATTGGATGAATTGCCCGACTATGTCGAACGTCTTGAACAAGAAGCCGAGCAAAGACAGCAGGCCCTGTATGACGAACTACGAGCCCAAGGGGTTGATCCGCAAAGCGTCGCCGAGCCGCCGTTAAGCAGTGGGCATGAAAACTTCCAGCAGATGCGGGATCTGCTTTACCAACACAGCGATCCTGCCGATCGCCGCCGTCTGGAAGAACAGGAACAGGCGCTGTACCAGGCCTACCTGATGACCGCACAATCGCAAGGTCCAGCGCCACGCCTGAGCGGCGACTTAGCAACGATAATACGTAACCGCGCGATGGCCACCCAACGCGGCGATAAAAACTTCAGCGGTATCGATCTGACCGGCGCCGATCTTTCCGGATTGGATCTCACCGGCGCAGACTTCAGCCGTTGTTTGCTGGAAAACGCCAATTTCAGCGGTTGCCGCCTCGATCATGCCAATTTTGAACAGGCGATGTTGGCACGTGCAGACTTCACCGACGCCCGCTTGCAAGGGGTTAACCTCAATCACGCCTCGCTGGCATTGGCCCACTGTGTGAACGCTGACTTTTCTCACGCAACCCTGGTGGAAACCAATATTCAGGAAACGCTGTTCAAAAACTGCAATTTCACGGGAAGCAGACTGGAGCAGTTGGCAGGATACCGCACCTTTATGACGCAGTGTGATTTCTCTCAGGCCACACTCTCTGTGATCACGATGATGGCTTTAACACTGAGCCAGCTGAAATTTCACCGAGCCAAGCTGGAGAAGGTGACGTTCATTCGCTGCCAACTCGAAGGATTCGACTTCAGCCATGCTCGGCTCGATACCTGTTCGTTGGTCGAAACCCGTGCGGAAGGCTGCTCTTTTCAGGGTGCCAGGCTGCAAACATGCTCTTTTGTCGCACAAAGCGCGATGCCAGGAGCAAACTTCAGCGAAGCGACGCTCAAGCAATGCAATTTGCGTCAGTTACCGCTACATCAGGCCTGTTTCCGTCTTGCACGGATTGATAACAGCGACTTTTCCGAGGCCCAGCTCACCGCCGCCAACCTGCAGAAAGCGAACGGCAATGGCAGCTTGTTCATCCGCTGCGACTTCAGCAACGCCGATCTGTCGAATGCCAGTTTTGTCAGCGCAGTGATGCAAAAAAGCCTGTTCAGCGGTGCCGACTTGCGCGGCGCGAATTTGTTCCGGGCCGACCTGTCGCAGTCGCGGATCGACGGTTCAACAAAAATTGAAGGTGCTTATACCCGGCAAACGAAAACGCTGCCTCGCACCGCTCAGGAGAAAGTATGACGCTTGAAGCAGAAAGCGTTCGGCAGCAAATAGAGCGCGGTGAACCTCTGCAGGAATGTGATATCAGCCATTTGGATCTGCGCGGCTGGGATTTGTCCGGCATGATTTTTTCACGAGTAAACCTGCAAGGCATAGATTTCAGCGGATGCAATCTGCAGGAGGCCACCTTCAGCGAATGCTGTCTGGATCAGTGCTGTTTCGCCCGGCAAACCTTGCACCAGACCACCTTCAATCAGTGCGCCCTGGCGGGTGCCAACTTCACGGAATGCCGACTGGAGCAAAGCATTTTCAATGAATGCCGGTTGAACGACGCCAGTTTCAAACAGACCGTGCTCGACCAAACGCAGTTTATGCGCTGCCCGCTCGAACGCAGTGACTTTTGCGCGTCTATTCAGGATCGCGTGACTTTCTACGAAACGGCATTGTTGCAGGTTAATCTGGCTCAAAGTCAGTTGACGCTTGTCACTTTTTTTCGCCTTGACCTACGTAAGACTGAATTAAAAAACTGTTTTTTCGACCGCGTCACGTTTTTCGAATGTGACCATCGCGGCAAAAGTTACGCCGGGCAGCGCCTCATCGCCTGCCAGTTTACCGATAACCAACTGGACGACGTCGATTTCAGCCAGGCGACGCTGCGCCAGAGCAATTTCAAGGGCGCTTCGCTGCGGCGTGCCAACCTGACGGGCGTGCAAGCGCAGCAGTCGCTGTGGCTGGAGGCCAATTTGACTCAGGCGCAGTGCCGCAGCGGGCAGTTCGATCAGGCGCTCTTCAGCGAAGCGACGCTGGATGCCGCCAACTTCAGCCAGGCGCGCCTGTATCAATGCGTGTTCCAGCGCAGCCGTGCGGCACGCTGTGATTTCAGCGACAGCGACCTGACCTACGCCGATTTCTGTTATGCCGACATCGGCGCCGCCGATTTTCGGCGCGCGCGCTTTATGCGCACCCGCATGCACCGCGCCCACCAGCAGCAAACGCGCTGGGGCGATCGCAGCGGAATTCTCGAGCGCGACGAAGAACTGTACGCCGCCGAAACCTGGAGCGCACAGCGCCAGAGCCGAATCTGAATGCATTGACCACTTCACGAGGGGATCACCATGAGCGTTGCCAACACAACTCGCGCCGTCAACATCGCACCGCCCCAGCAGGCCGCCGGCCAGGTCGTCAACCTGTTGCCGGACGGCAGCCTGGTGGTGGAGTGCGAAGGCCGCGGCTGGCATTGCCGCCGGGCGGCGAGCTGCCTGCTGACGCCGGCCCTCGGCGATAACGTGCTGGTCGCCGGCTGCGGCCACCAGCTGTGGGCGATCGCCGTTCTCGAACGTGCGGAGCCGCAAAGCGCAGCGCGGCTCTGCGTCACAGGCGATCTGCAAATTGAAACGCTGAGCGGTTCACTGTCGCTGCACAGCGCGCAGGCGCTAAAGCTGAGCGGCGACGCCATGACGCTGCAGGCCAACAGCGGCGACTGCCACGTCGACAAGATGAAATACAGCGGCGAGGAACTGTCGGCCTTCGTCAGTATCAGCCGCCTGGTCGGCAAGCGCTGCGAGTCGCTGTGGCATTCGGTCAGCCAGATCAGCCATTCGCTGTTCCGTAAAGTGCGCCAAACCGAGCACGTGCGCGCCGGGCAGCTGGATTATCAGGCGGAAGACTACGCCCGCATTCATGCCCGCAACACGCTCATTACCTCAAAAGACATCACCAAGCTGGATTCGGAACAAATCCACGTCGGATAACCTGCGGAGGCCTTTTATGTTTGCCAACAGCCAAATGATCGGCGTGGACCTGGCGTTTCCCGACGTCTGTCTGACGCCAAGCCCGGCGCCGGTGCCCGTGCCCTACCCGGATATCGCCCTGGCGCCGACCGCCATCCCGAATGCGTTCAACATTCTGTTCGTCGGCACCCCGGCGCACAACATGGCGACGGTGACGCCGCTGACCAACGGCGACAACCCCGGCGTGGCCACCGGCGTCGCTTCCGGGACGGTGATGGGGCCGTCCCGCCACCTGACCGGCGCCTTTACCGTATTGCTCAAAGGCACCCCGGCCACCCGGCTGACCAGCCTCAGCCTGCAGAATTCCACCAACGCGCTCGGCATGCGCATCGTGCCGAGCCAATTAAAAGTGTTGCTGCTTGCGCCCTGATGACGGCGCCTTATTACACAGCCATTCAATCAAGAAAAGAGGACATTGTGAAAACACGGATTACCCTGACGCTGTTGACCGCCCTGACGCTTGCCGGTTGTTCCACCCCGCCGCCACCGCCGCCGGCGCTCAATAACGACGCTATCGTCAGCAGTGAAGTCAACGGCGTCACGCTGCAGCACCGCGCCGCGGTGAGCGCGCCGAAGCAGTTCAAACCGATCGGTGAGGAGTACCGCAGCCTGTACGCCGCCAGCATCATGAGCAGCCCGAATTATACCGGCACCGCCGTCGGCAGCCTGGACAACGCCGCCGCGTTCTACGCGCTGGGCGAAGTGGAAAACAACTGGCTGGCGATCTCCGCCATCCGCGGTGGCGATCTGGTGGGATATATCCAGGCCAACGCCGGCGTACCGGAAGCGCGCTACAAATCGACGCTGCGCAAAGATCTGCCGCGCCGCGCACGCGCCGCCAAACAGGACTGCGTCAAAGTCGGCGGCGACAGCAAGGCGTGTAAAAACGCCGGTTCAGCTACCTGGATCCTCCAGTAGTCAGCACGCCTGCGGGCGACGAGATTCCCATGATGACGACTCCTATCGCTTCCCGCTGGTGCGGGATGCTGTTTCTGCTGCTGGGCGCGTTGGCGCTCGGCGGCTGCATGTCTTCCGCCAAAAGCGTGCCGTCGCGTTACAGCCTGGTGTTCGATGCCGATCGCCAGGTCAACGCCGCCGCCGGCGCGCAACCGGCGCCGATCAAAATCCGCGTGCTGCTGCTGCGTTCGGATGCGGAATTTATGGATGCCGACTTCTTCAGTCTGCAAAACGACGCCAAAAGCGTGCTCGGCAACAGCCTGCTGGACAGCGATCAGTTCTTCCTGACGCCGGGCCAGACCGGCAAGAAGCTCGGCGGGCAAAGCGCGTTGGATGCGCGCTACATCGGCGTAATCGCCGAGTATCAAAATCTGGACGGCAAGACCTGGCGCATTTCACTGCCGCTGCCGGAACCCACCGAAACCAATTTCTACAAGGTATGGCAATTCTCGCCGGATGAGCTGGAAGCGCATATCGTCGCGGGCGTGAATGGCCTGCACCCCGTAAAAAAGGTCGACTGACCTACCGCTGTGCTGAAGCGAAGTAACTATAGGTGTGATGATGAAAGATGCTCATAAGGTTGTCTGGACTGAGGGAATGTTTTTGCGCCCTCACCATTTCCAGCAGGCGGAAAACTATCTCGAAGGCTATATGCGCAACTGGGGCCAGGCCCACAGCGGCTGTTTCTGGGGGTTCCTGACCCTGGATCTGGACCAAACGCTGCTGCGCCAGGGCAAGATTGCGCTCAACGCCGCCAGCGGCATCATGCCGGACGGCACGCCGTTTCGCTTCGCCGGCGCCCAGCAGGCACCCGCGCCGCTGACCATCGCCGAAAACAAGACCGGTGAAAACGTGGTGCTGGCCCTGCCGACCTATCGCGCGGGGCGTGAAGACGTGATCTTTCAGGAAAGCCCGGAGGCGCTGGCGCGCTATCTGGCTTACGAGAACGAAGTCGACGATCTCAACGCCGTCTCGGTGGGCAGCGCGGCGCTGCAGTTCGGCCGCCTGCGCCTGCGGCTGATGCTGGAGAGCGAACTCAACGCCGAATGGACCGCGCTCGGCGTGACCCGCGTGCTGGAAAAACGCGGCGACAACAGCCTGCGCCTCGATACCGCGCAGATCCCGCCGATGCTGAACTGCCAGGGCAACCCGGTACTGAAAACCTTCATCAACGATCTGCAGGGCCTGCTGCAACAGCGCAGCCAGCAGATGAGCCAGCGCCTGCTGCAGCCGGGCCGCGGCGGCAGTTCCGAAATGGTCGATTTCATGCTGCTGCAGCTGATCAACCGCCATCTTGGCCAGGTGAGCCACGCCTACCACCTCGACCATCTGCACCCGGAGCGCCTGTTCGCTGATTGGCTGCAGTTCGCCACCGAACTCGCCAGCTTCTCGGCGCAGCGCACCCCGGAAGGCCGCCTGCCGGTGTATGACCACGACAACCTGGCGTTGTGCTTCGGCAAGCTAATGTTGTTGCTGCGTCAGGGGCTGTCGGTGGTGCTGGAAGACAACGCCATTCAGCTGACGCTGGTCGAACGCTCCCACGGGTTGAACGTCGCCACCGTGCAGGACGCCAAAATGATGCGCGATTTCGGCTTCGTGCTGGCGGTGCGCGCCGACGTGGCCGCCGAGGTGTTGCTGACCCATTTCCCGGCGCAGATGAAGATCGCACCGGTCACGCGCATCCGCGATTTGGTCCAGCTGCAGCTGCCGGGCATCGGTTTGCGCACCATGCCCGCCGCGCCGCGCCAGATCCCCTATCACGCCGGCTACACCTACTTCGAGCTGGAAAAAGGCGGCGACCTGTGGAAACAGATGGAAAAATCCAGCGCCTTCGCCCTGCACCTGGCCGGCGAATTCCCGGGGCTGGACATGGAATTTTGGGCGATTCGCAGCCATACGGACCGGTAACCTATGACTCAGGAAAATAGCATGTCGCCGGCGGCCAATCCGCTGGTGGACGCCGCCAACCCACTGCTGAACGCCATTTCGCAGATCCGCCAGTCGGCCACGCACGCCAACCCGGCGCAGCTGCGCCAACAGCTGATCGATGAAATGCGCCGCTTCGAGATCCGCGGCCAACGCGCCAACCTGCCGTACGAAGTGATCATCGGCGCGCGTTATTGCCTGTGCACCGCGCTGGATGAAGCGGCGGCGCTGACCCCGTGGGGCAGCAACAGCGTGTGGTCCGGCAGCGGGCTGCTGGTGACCTTCCATAACGAAACCTGGGGCGGCGAGAAGTTTTTCCAGCTGCTGGCCAAGCTGTCGCAAAGCCCGCGCGAGCACATCAACCTGCTGGAGCTGATCAATTATTGCCTGTTGCTGGGCTTTGAAGGCCGCTACCGGGTGATGGAAAACGGCCGCTCGCAGTTGGAAACCATGAAGCAGCGCCTGCTGCAGCTGATCCGGTCGGTGCGCGGCGGTTATGCCCCGCCGCTGTCGCCTCATGCGCTGGATCTGCCGGTGCAGCAGAAGCTGTGGCGCCCGCTGGTGCCGCTGTGGGCCTGCGTGGCGTTGACCGGCTTCCTGGCTTCGCTGCTGTTCATCGCCCTCAACTGGCGGCTGGGCGACAACACCAGCCCGGTGCTGGCGGCGATTTACCAAACCAATCTGCCGCAAGTGGCGATCGGTAACCCGGCGCCGGCCGCGCCGCCGACGCTGAGCCTGAAAAGCTTCCTGCGCAAAGAGATCGCCGAAGGGCTGGTGGTGGTGCGCGACGAAGCGCAGCAAAGCGTGGTGATCCTCAAAGGCGACGGGCTGTTCGACTCCGCCGCCACCACGGTGCGCGCCAACTATATTCCGGTCATCGACCGCATCGCCGCCGCCATGAACGGCGTCAGCGGCAAGATCCTGGTCACCGGCTACAGCGACAACGTGCCGATCCGCAGCGCCCGTTTCGCCTCCAACTGGGAGCTGTCGCTGGCGCGCGCCGAAGCGGTCAGCGCCCGCTTGCAAAAGCACCTTGCCAACCCGCAGCGGGTCAAGGCCGAGGGCCGCGGCGAAAGCAACCCCGTCGCGCCGAACGATAACAAAGTGAACCGCGCGTTGAACCGCCGGGTAGAAATTACGCTGTTGGTCGCCCCGGAAAATACCCAGGCGGAAATCAACGGCTTGCCGCAAGGAACCGGAAAGTAATGCTCAGTACGTTATTCTCCATCATCACCAGCCGCCTGCTGTGGGGCTTTGTCGGCATCACCGCGCTGGCGTTCATCATCTGGATGATCGGCCCGCTGGTGGCCATCGGCGACTATCGCCCGCTGGAGCCGGAACTCAACCGCCAGATCGCCATCGGCGTTATCTACCTGATCTGGTTCCTGTGCCGCCTGATCCCGCGCCTCTACAGCGCCTGGTTCAACAGTCGCCTGCTGAGCAACCTGCGCGCCGCCGAAGCGGTGCCGGCGGAAGACGGCAAGCCCGAGATCAAACAAGACGATCAGCTGGCTCAGCGCTTCGACGAAGCGGCGCAGCTGCTGAAAAAGGCGCGCTTCGCACCGGGCCAGGAGGGCGGCAAACATCGCTGGATGACCCGCTTCAGCCGCCAATATCTGTACCAGTTGCCGTGGTATGTGATCATCGGCGCGCCCGGCGCCGGTAAAACCACCGCGCTGGTCAACTCCGGCCTGCACTTCCCGCTGGCGGATCGCTTCGGCAAAGCCGCGCTGCGCGGCGTGGGCGGCACCCGCAACTGCGACTGGTGGTTTACCAACGACGCCGTGCTGCTCGACACCGCCGGCCGCTACACCACGCAGGAAAGCCAGCGCGAAGAAGATGCCGGCGAGTGGCAAAGCTTCGTCGCGCTGCTGAAAAAATACCGCACCCGCCAGCCGATCAACGGCGTGATGGTGACCATCAGCGTGGCCGATCTGCTGAGCGACAGCGCCGAAGCGCGTGCCGCCCAGGCCAGCGCGCTGCGCAAACGCCTGATCGAACTGCACGAGCAGTTGGGCATTCACTTCCCGGTCTATGTGCTGGTGACCAAAACCGACCTGCTCAACGGCTTTATGGCCTACTTTGGCAGCTTCGACAAAGCACAGCGCGACCAGATCTGGGGGTTCACCTTCCCTTACGAGCGCTCGCGGCAGCCGGACTTCAATCTGAACGCCGCTTTCGAACAGCAATACGCCCTGCTGCAACAGCGGCTGGACGCGGCGCTGCCGGATACGCTGCTGATGGAGCACGACGCGCGCCAGCGCGCTGAAAGTTATCTGTTCCCGCAGGAGTTCGCTGCCCTGCGCCCGCTGCTCAGTCAATACCTGGAACAGGTGTTCGCCACCTCCAGTTTTGAAACCCGCTTTACCCCGCGCGGCATCTATTTCACCAGCGGCACGCAGGAAGGCCTGCCGTTCGACCGGGTGATGGGCGAGCTGAACCGCTATCTGCAGCTGCCGACGGCAAACTCAGGGGCGCAGGCCAACGCTGCCTGGGACAGCGTGGGCCAGGAAACGCCGATCCCGGCAGCCAAAGGCCAAAGCTTCTTCCTGAAAGAGACGCTGGAATCGGTGGTCTTCCAGGAATCCGGGCTGGCGGGCAGCAACCGCTGGTGGGAATACCGCAATCGCGCCCTGCACTGGGCGGGTTACATCGCGCTGGCGGTGATCCTGGCGGTGCTGGCGATGCTCTGGTTCACCAGCTACGGCAACAACAAGGCCTATCTGGCGGAAGTGGCCGCCAAGGTGCCCGGCGTCGAGCGCCAGGGGCAAAACCTGACGCAGTTGGGTAACGGCGACATGTTCTCGCTGCTGCCGTTCCTCAATAGCCTGCTGCACCTGCCGGACAGCCAGAACTTTTCGCTGGACGATCCGCCGTTCACCTACCGCATGGGGCTGTTCCGCGGCGATCAGGTGGGCGACGCCGGCAATGCGCTGTACCAAAAAGCGCTGAAAGAGCTGCTGCTGCCGCAGGTGGCGCAACAGATCGCCACCACGCTGCGCAACGACAACCACGGCGATGCGGACTTCAGCTACGAAGCGCTGAAGGCCTATCAGATGCTGTATCTGCCAAAGCAGTACGACGGCAAATTCCTGCGCGCCTGGGTGATGCTTAACCTGCAGCGCAACCTGCCGCAGGGCAGCACCCAAAAACAGCTGCAGCAGATCGAATGGCACCTGAGCCAACTGCTGGATACGCAGATCCAGGCCTCGCCTTACGCCAAAGACGAACCGCTGGTGGCGCAGGCGCAGGCCGCCATCAATCGGGCGCCGCTGTCGCAGCGCGTCTATGGCCGCCTCAAACGTCTGCTGCTGAAACAGACCGACATCAAGCCGGTCAGCCTGGTCGATTTGGCCGGCCCGCAAACCGAGCTGGCGTTCAGCCGCAAAAGCGGCAAACCGGTGACCGACGGCGTACCGGGCCTGTTCACCTCACAAGGGTACTGGAAAGCGTTCAGCGACAACATCGACCCGGTGACCGACACGCTGCGCAAGGAAGACGTCTGGGTGTTGAACAGCCAGGCGCCGGAGCAGAAGAGCGCCGATTTGACCAAGACCATCCGCCAGCTGTACATGCAGGACTTCATCAGCGCCTGGGATGCGCTGCTGGGAGATATCCAGCTGGCCAACATCGGCAACCTGACCCAGCGCATCAGCAGCGCGCGACTACTCTCCGGCAACCCGTCGCCGATGCGTAACCTGCTGGTCAACGTCAGCAAAAACGTCACCCTGCGCGACGAGAAAAGCGACGCCGATTCCCGTTCGCTGCTGGCCAAAACCGAAGACAGACTGAATCAGAACGCCAACCGCACGCTGGAAGCGCTGTTCACCAACCGACCGGCCAACGCCGACGGCGACGTGTCGGCCCAGCCGGAACAGCTGGTGATGGCGCACTTCGCGCCGCTGCTGGAGCTGGCGCAAAGCCAGGGCGAAGGCAATAAGGCGATCCCTTTCGACAGCGTGCTGAAGCAGGTCGATGAGCTGTACAGCTATCTGACGGCGGTACAGGGCGCGGCCAACAGCGGCATGTCGGCACCGCCGAGCGACATCATCCCTCGTCTGCAGGCCGAATCCGGCCGCTTGCCGGTGCCGTTCAAACAGATGCTGCTGTCGCTGGCGATCGGTGCCAGCAGCGACACCCAGCGTAAAGAGATGGAGAACGTGAAAAAGCGCATCAGCTTCGAGGTCGGCAGCTTCTGCCGCCAGGCGATCGCCGGCCGTTATCCGCTGGTGGCCCGGGCGCGCCAGGACGTGACGCCGGACGATCTGGCGCGCATGTTCGCGCCGAACAGCGGGCTGATGGACAGTTTCTTCCGCGACAATCTGCAGGGCAAGGTCGACACCACCCGCGCCAACTGGCGCTTTACTCCCGGCGTGGACGGCAAGACGCTGCCCGGCGGCGAAGGCATCCTGCGTTCGTTCCAGCAGGCGCAGCGCATCCGCGACGCCTTCTTCGCCAACGGTACCGCGACGCCCTCGTACCGCGTGACCGTGCGGCCAGTGCGGATGGATAACGACATCCTCAACCTGACGCTGGATATCGACGGCCAACTGTTCAAATACAGCCATGGCCCTCAGGTACCGCTGGTGGTCAGCTGGCCGGGCACCCGCAATACCAACCAGGTGCATTTGCAGCTGGCGCTGGCCAACGGCACCACCGCCAGCCTGGTGACCAGCGGGCCATGGGCGCTGAACCGCCTGGTGGACATGGCGCAATCCTCGGGCACCGGCGGCCTCGGCCGCCAGGCGACGTTCAATCTCGACGGCCATCGCGTCACGCTGGAGTTCACGCCCAACAGCATCCGTAATCCGTTCCAACTGCCGGCCTTCTCGTGCCCGTAGCCCCGAAAGGACATGATCATGAGCACTGATTCAAGCGCCCCGACGAGCCTCGGCTGGTACGGAAAACTTCCTTCCGCCGGCGATTTTCTGCAGCGCCGCCTGCCCGATCCGGTGGTCAACAACTGGGCCCACTGGTTCCATAACGGGCTGGTGAATTTGCAGCGCGATGCGCAGGGGCCAAACGGCCACCCGTTCAGCAACGCACCGGTGTGGAACTTCGTGATCCCCGCCACGCTCGGCAGCCCGTACGTGCAGATGGGCTGCCTGTTGCCGGCGCGCGATCGCGTCGGGCGGCGCTACCCGATCTGCGCGCTACGCCTGTTCAGCCTGCAAGAATGGCGCCCGCAACAGCTGAACATGGCGGCGAGCTGGTACCAGCAGCTCGGCCATACCCTGCTGAACGGCGTGCGCAACGGCTTCTCCGCCGAACAGATCGACCGCACGCTGCAGGCAATCCCGGCGCTGCCCAGCCCACCGGCGGAAACGGATTCCGAGATATTGTCGATTATCGGTTTTCAGCATCCGGACGTGCCGGGTCTCGGCTGGCAACAGGCCGCCGACTGTTTCGATCCGGCGCAGTACACCAGCTTCTGGTGGACCAATCAGGCCGACGGACACCCGCTCTACACTCACGTGCACAGCGGCAACCTCACCGTGCAGCTGTTTTCACTGCTGTTCGAGCCCAACGGCTGGGCACGCCCCGGCCGCGGCGGCCAGTACCCGCAAATGTTTGATTAACATCGTTCGTTGAAGGAAATTCTATGGCTATCGACACCGATACCCTGCTGGCCCCGGTTGACGCGGACAATCCCTGCGGCGACAACCTGGAATACGACGCCGACTTTCTGGCAATGGCGCGCGCCGCCACCGGCAAGGCCGAACAGCAGTTCGGCAGCACCATCATTCCGGAAGAAGCGCCGGATTGGGTGCAGGTCGAACGCCTCGCGACCTCGCTGCTGGCGCGCACCAAAGACCTGCGCGTCATGCTGTATCTCACCCGCGCCTGGACCCAGCTGCGCGGGTTGCCGGGCTACGCCGACGGGCTGACGCTGATCCACCAGTCGATACTCCGTTACTGGGATGCTCTGCAACCGGCATTGGAGTTCGACGGCGAAGCCGACCCGCTGTTTCGCATCAATGCGCTGGCCGACCTCGGCGACAAAGCCGCGCTGGCCGCCAGCGTGCGCACCGCGCCGCTGCTGAAAAGCGCCGCCGGTGAAATCTCGCTGCGCGATGCCGGCGCCCTGCTCGACGGCAGCAAGCAAGAGTGCCCCAACTTTCCCGGCGGCCGCGCACGGTTGCAGGATGAGCTGGCGCAGCAGGGCCGCCCCGAAGGCGCACTGGTGACGCACATCGCCCACACCCTGGGCGCCATTCGCAGTGAAGTGACCCGCCATCTGGGGGAAAGCGCCCTGCCGGAAATGGGCGCGCTGACCAAGGTATTTTCTCTGGTGGCGCTCGCCGGCCAGAGCGATGCCCCGGCCGCCGCCGAACCCGACGCCCCGCCGGAAACCGCCGCCCAGCAACAACCGGCTGCGATGCAAAACGCCACGGCACCGCTGAACTGGCGCAGCGCGCAGATCCAGTCGCGCGACGACGCCCAGCTGATGCTGGACAAGGTGAAAAACTATTTTCGTCTTCATGAGCCGAGCCACCCGGCGCCGCTGATGATCGATCGGGTCCAGCGGCTGATTACGTTGGACTTTATGCAAATCGTCCGCGATTTGGCGCCCGATGGGCTTAACCAACTGGAGACCATTCTCGGTCGCCCCGACCACGAGGAGAACAGCTAGCCGCCGACCTTTGTTCTCTTGACGCATCCGATACCGTCTGCCCCGGCGCAGACCCGAATCAGAACCTGACTCTCCCAGCCGGACGAGGCGCGTTCCCAATCGCCATTAGATGGAGTAAATCATGTCAAACTCGAAATCCCGCAGCGGGCAGAAATTTATCGCCCGCAACCGCGCGCCGCGCGTACAGATTGAATACGATGTCGAAATTTATGGCGCAGAGCGCAAAATCCAGCTGCCGTTCGTGATGGGCGTGATGGCGGATCTGGTGGGGAAAGCGGTCGATCCGCAAGCCAGCGTGGAAGAACGCAAGTTCATGGAGATCGACGTCGACAACTTCGACGAGCGCATGAAATCGCTGAAGCCGCGCGTCGCTTATCAGGTCGATAACACCCTGACCGGCGAAGGCAAGCTGAACATCGATCTGACCTTCGAAAGCATGGAAGACTTCTCCCCTGCCGCTATCGCCCGCAAGGTCGACTCGCTGGGCAATCTGCTGGACGCCCGCACCCAGCTTTCCAACCTGCTGTCTTATATGGACGGTAAGAACGGCGCCGAAGAGCTGATCTCCAAGATCCTGCAAAACCCGGCGCTGCTGCAATCCCTGACCGACGCGCCGAAGCCGGCGGTTAACGACGACAACAACGAGCGTGAGGATTAATCGATGAGCAACTCGCCTCAGCAACAAAATGCGTTGCAGACCACCGAGACTTTTTCCAGCGATGAATTCAGCGCGCTGCTGAACAAAGAGTTCCGGCCGAAGACCGATCAGGCCAAAGAAGCGGTCGAGAACGCGGTGAAAACCCTGGCGCAACAGGCGCTGGAAAACACCGTCACCGTTTCTTCCGACGCCTACCGCACCATCCAGGCGCTGATCGCGGAAATCGACGAAAAGCTGTCGCAGCAGATCAACCAGATCATTCACCACGACGACTTCCAGAAGCTGGAAGGCGCCTGGCACGGCCTGCATTATCTGGTCAACAACTCCGAAACCGACGAGATGCTGAAGATCCGCTTTATGAGCATTTCCAAACAGGAGCTGGGCCGCACGCTGAAGCGCTATAAAGGCGTGGGCTGGGACCAGAGCCCGATCTTCAAGAAAGTCTACGAAGAAGAGTATGGCCAGTTCGGCGGCGAGCCGTTCGGCTGCCTGGTGGGCGACTACTACTTCGATCACAGCCCGCAGGACGTGGAGCTGCTGGGCGAAATGGCCAAGATCGGTGCCGCCTCGCATTGCCCGTTCATCGCCGGCACCGCGCCGAGCGTGATGCAGATGGAGTCCTGGCAGGAGCTGTCCAACCCGCGCGATCTGACCAAGATTTTCCAGAACACCGAGTACGCCGCCTGGCGCAGCCTGCGCGAGTCGGAAGACGCGCGCTACCTGGGCCTGGTGATGCCGCGTTTCCTGGCGCGCCTGCCCTACGGCATCCGCACCAACCCGGTGGACGAGTTTGACTTTGAAGAAGAAACCGACGGCGCGACCCACGGCAATTACACCTGGACCAACGCCGCCTACGCCATGGCCGCCAACATCAACCGTTCGTTCAAAGAGTTCGGCTGGTGCACCGCCATTCGCGGGGTGGAATCCGGCGGCGCGGTGGAAAACCTGCCGTGCCACACCTTCCCGAGCGACGACGGCGGCGTGGACATGAAGTGCCCGACCGAGATCGCCATCAGCGATCGCCGCGAAGCCGAGCTGGCCAAAAACGGCTTTATGCCGCTGGTGCACCGCAAAAACTCCGACTTCGCCGCCTTTATCGGCGCGCAGTCGCTGCAGAAGCCGGCGGAATACTACGATGCCGACGCCTCCGCCAACGCCCAGCTTTCCGCGCGCCTGCCGTACCTGTTCGCCTGCTGCCGCTTCGCGCACTACCTGAAGTGCATCGTGCGCGACAAAATTGGCTCCTTCCGCGAGCGCGACGACATGGAACGCTGGCTGAACGACTGGATCATGAACTACGTGGACGGCGATCCGGCCAACTCCTCGCAGGAAACCAAGTCGCGCAAACCGCTGGCTGCGGCGGAAGTGCAGGTGGAAGAGATCGAAGACAACCCGGGCTATTACAGCGCCAAGTTCTTCCTGCGCCCGCACTACCAGCTGGAAGGCCTGACCGTCTCCCTGCGCCTGGTGTCGAAGCTGCCTTCGCTGAAGCAAAACGACGCGTCCTGATGGACTGAAGTCAGGCCGCGAGAGTGCGGCCTGGCTGATACATCAACCTCATCACAGGGAAAGAAAGATGAAGACAAAACGGTTTTATCTGGCATCGCTGTTGGCTGTCGTCTGCTCGCTCTCCGCCGCGCCGCCAGCTTTCGCAGAGCAGACATCGATAGCGCACTTGACGTCCGATGATGTCAATCTGCCAGGCAGCGACTTTTTCCGTTTCTATCGCAGTGCAGATAAACAGGAAAAAGAGAAAGCGCGGATTTATTTGCTGGGCGTGCTGGACGCGACGGAAGGAAAAAGCTGGTGCCAATACAGCCAGCTACAAACCGTCACTCTGCAGGAGTTTGTGTTCGAATTCTTTAATAAACTTCCCGCTGCGCGCCTGCACGAAAGGGCTGCCCCCCTGATTGAAGAGGCTCTGGCGACTCGCTTCCCCTGCAAAGGAGGCAAAGCATGAAACCTTTATATCGTCAGCTAAAAAGCAGCCATTACTCCTCTGATTACTCTAGCCCGGGATATTTGGCAGCAGAAGCCGTTTACGCCGAGATTGGTTATGAGCTTGATACGCTTCTAAAGCAAAACCCTGGTTATGCCAATACCTGTGCCGTCCGCATGAGCCTGGCGCTGTTGAAAGCCGGCATCAGCTTCAAAGGCCGTCTGCCAATCAAAAAAGGCACCTATAAGGGTAAAACGATTGAGCCTGGAGCCAAACTGCTGGCCGATCAGTTGCATCGCTCCAGTAGTTTTGGCAAAGCCAACATTTTCTTTAATGCTCCAGATGCAGAGAAGGGTATCGGCAATAAAAAAGGCGTCGTGTTCTTCAATAAAATAACCAACTATGATGGCGGACACATTGATCTTATCGAACCAGAAAACTCGCTATTGACCTGCCATTCCCATTGCTATTTTAACTGCAAAGAAGTCTGGTTTTGGGAATTAAGCTAGTGTTCCATCGGCTGACCAGTAAAAGCATGAGATTTGGTTTAACTGCATGCTTGCTTATCGCCTCATTAAGGTTGCAAGCAGCGCCAAATCAGGATCCTGTGGCATTTATCAAACAGCTGCCTTATCACCAGGTCGTAAAAGAACTGGCATTGTCTCGCTGCCTGGCACAGGTCTCCGATTCGGATAAGGCATTCTCTCTTGATGCAGCCAGAACGGCGAATGCGATGAGAGAATGGATGCCATTCGACATCGAATCAGGTGATGAGAAAATCAATGTTCTCATCGGAAAATATAAATCCAGAATCAATGAGTTTCACAGTGAAACTAAAGACAGGAGTCAAGGCGTCACCTTGAACTGTCTGCGGTTGTACCATAGTTCTGAATTGGACAAGCTTTCCCGACAGCTCATTGCAGGCAATCCAGATCGCGCGTGGAATCAAGATAACGCGAAATAATTAAGCATTGAGCCATTAGCACTTAATAGTGGCTCGGTAACCCGTACCGATAGTTTTCGGTATTTAAGAAGGTGCATGGCACAAGGATATAAATTGGTAATGCATTACCACACTTGCAATTCCTGCTGCTATTACCTGAGTTTTTCAACGTAACGTTAATACTACTGTTAACCCTTAATAAAGAGTGAAGAAACTATGGCTATTGATATGTTCCTGAAAGTTGAAGGTGCCAGCGGCGAATCCAAAGATTCGAATCACAAAGGCTGGACCGACATTACTTCTTTCTCCTGGGGCGCTTCTCAACCGGGCAATATGGGCGTTGGCGGCGGCGGTGGCGCCGGCAAAGTGTGCTTCAACGATCTGCACGTCAACGCGCTGATCGACAAGTCAACCCCGGCCTTGCTGAAACACTGCTCAAGCGGCAAACACCTGACCAAGATTGAGCTGTCGGTTTGTAAGGCGGGTGGTAGCCAGGTTGAATACGCAAAAATCACCCTGGAAGACGTGCTGGTCACCGCCGTACAGTACACCGGTGCAGGCGGCGAAGATACCGTGGGCGTCACCTACTCCTTCCAGGCGGCGAAAGTGAAACAGCAATACTGGGAGCAGAGCGACAAAGGCGGCAAAGGCGCCGAAAGCAGCGCAGGTTGGAACATCAAGGAAAACCGCGAAGCTTAATCCTCCCGCAAAGATGCCCCTGATTAGGGGCATCTATCAACAGAGGACGTTATAATGAGTCGCCCTTCATTCCAGCAAGCGTGGCAACGATTTAGCGAAATAAACGTAGATATTACTGATGTTGGCAAAAAGATCGGTGGAAATATAGGTCTTAACATTGAGCTTGGCGTCAATGATCCATTGCAAGGATTCACCAATGCCTGCGCAATACGCATGAGTTACACGCTCAATTACTCTGGTTTTAAAGTTGAACGAGGAGCATGGAAGACCGTTTCAGGCAAAGATAAAAATTGGTACATTTATCGTGTCAGAGATATTATTAACTTCTTGAGCTATAAATTCGGCAAACCTGATAAAACGATAAAAAACCCTACCCCCAGTGACTTTTCAAAAGACAAAGGGATATTGGTTTTCACTGTTCCAGGATGGAATGATGCCAGCGGGCACGCAACATTATGGAACGGTACAACCTGCTCAGATCATTGTTACTTTCCAAAGTCCAGCGAGGCATCTATATGGCTACTAAAATAAAATCCCTGTGTGTTGCAAGCATGATATTTTTGGGATGTACTCAAGCAGCTCAAGCCAAAGAAAGTTATTCCCCTGCCGAGTACCTCAAAAACTACGCGCTTAGCGTTTGTATCGCCGAGGGGTACTCAGCAAAAGAAGTCAAAAACGATGCCGCCGCCACCGCCAGGGGTTACATGGAGTTCGGCGATTATTCTCTGGAAGCGCATACCGCTGTCAGGGCGCTGGCAAAAGAATTTCTGGCAAAGCACTATGACAGCATGTCTGGGGAGCCGATGACGATGGCAAAGTGCATCGATCTTGTACATAGCCAAGCGTTGCAAGCCATCATCAAGAAGTACCAAGGGAAAGACGACAACTGATATCAGAATTAGTTATGAGAGAGCCGTTACCCTTGAGATGTTCAACGGAATTTTATTTCACCTTCTTATTCCATAATTCTTTCAATTAATAACAAAAGCATTTCGTAAAATTAAGACTACAACAAGCCTTAGTGAACGAGTTAAGAAACAACTTAACGGCTTGCCAAAATATCCGCCAATTTTGGCAAGCCAAAGATCGAATCATTAATTATTGCACTACCTCCTAATCAGCAGGAATGCCTTATGCGATTTTCCATTGTAAAAAATAAAAGCGGCCAGGTTCCGCCGCAGAGCAGTTGCGATTTTCTGCCGCCGGGCGGCACCATCGGCCGCAGCGTGGACAACAACCTGGTGCTGCCGGACGAAGAGCGCGCCATTTCCCGCCTGCAGGCGATCGTGCATATTTCCGCTGACGGCGAATGCCGCATCACCAACCGCGGCAACGTTACCCGCGTGCTGCTGAACGACATTCCGCTGGAACGTGGCCGCCAGGTTGAACTGCAGGACGGCGACATGCTCGGCATCGACGATTACCAGATTGAAGTCAGCGCGCTGCACCAGCACGCCGCGCCACAGGCTCAACCGGTGGTCAAGGCCGCCGCCAAAGAAAAATCCGCCGCGCCCATCCCCAACGAAATCTGGGACAGCCTGGTGGAAGAATTTACCCCGAATGCGCCGGCCGCCGTCACGCCGCCGCCGGTCGCCAATCCTGGCAACCACCCGCTGCTGGATACCCCCGCTCGCGAGCTGAACCCGGCCGATCCGCTGGCACAGCTGGCGGGCGATGTCGATCTGCGCCAGCTGCAGCAGCAGCAAACCGATCCGGCGGCGCTGTTCAACACCGACACCACCTTTGAGCGCGAACACATCCTGGCCGATACCACCCCCAGCGCGCTGCTGGCGGAACAGGCTGCGCCAGCGCGGCCGGCAACCCCGGCTCAGAATGCGCAGCAACCGGAGCAAGAGCTGGATCCGCTGGCGCTGTTCGGCGGTTCATCCGCTCCCGCGTCGCCCGAGACGCTAAACAGCAACGATCCGCTGGGGCTGCTGATGGGCGGCGCCGTGCCGCTGGCTCAGCCGGATGAGCCGGTACAGCCGCCCGCGCCGCCGTCTCCGCCTCCGATCGCCGCACAACCGCAAGCGCCACGCCCAGAGCCGACGCCACCACCCGTGCAGACGCCTGAGCCACAGCCCCAACCCGTGCCGCAGTTCAACCAGCAGGAACCGCCTGCGCAGCCGCCGCGCCCGCGCCAGGGCAACCGCCTGGGCATCGATCCGGTCGCCTACCAGTCCGCTCAGCGGCAGCACGCCGCCGCGCCGAATGGCGACACCTTAGAGGGGCCGCTGCTGACGGCGCTGTTGCAAGGCATCGGCCTCGACGATCTGCAGCCGCAGCCGCACTTCGACGAACGGCAGATCCGCCAGGCCGGCCGCCTGCTGAGCCTGTTCTCGCAGGGCACCGTCGCCCTGCTTTCATCCCGCTCGATCCTCAAGCGCGGCGTGAAGGCCGAGATGACCATGATCCTCGACGAGGCCAACAACCCGTTCAAGCTGCTGCCTTCGGGCAAAACGGTGCTGATGCAGATGTTCGGCAGCCAGATGCCGGGCTTTATGCCGCCGGAGCAGGCGGTGCGCGATGCGCTGATCGACCTGCAGGCGCACCAGCTGGGGATGATCGCCGGCATCCGCGCCATCATCGCCGCCATGCTGCAGTCGTTCAACCCGGAGCGCCTCGAAGAGGAAGCGCGCAAGGAAGGCGTGGCGCCGCGTCTGTCGCTGCCCGCCAACCGCAAGGCTGCGCTGTGGGACTACTTCGTGAAGAACTATCAGCAAACCTCCGGCGAGATCGAGGACGATTTCCACACCCTGTTCGGCGAAGCCTTCCTGCACGCCTATGACGTTGAAGTGAATCAATACAAAGACTCACAGACCAAACCGGACGCGTAATGAATATCACCATAGCCTCTACCTCCAACCAGGGCGGCCGCGCCTCCAACCAGGATCAGACCGGCGAGGTGCTCGGCAACCGCGCCGCCTGCTTCGTGGTGTGCGACGGCATCGCCGGCTTTCCGGGCGGCGATATCGCCGCCAAACTGGCGCGCGACACCATTTTGCAAAACTTCGACGGCGAAAAGCACCTGAACGCCCAAAGCATTCGCCAGCACATTACGCGCGCCAACGCCGCCATCCACCAGCAACAGCGACAGTCGGACGAATACAGCAAGATGGGCACCACGCTGGTCAGCCTGTTTATCGATCGCGATTACCAGCTGGCCTACTGGGCGCACGCCGGCGACAGCCGCCTGTACCTGTTCCGCCGCGGCTACCTGCATGCCGTCACCACCGACCACAGCCTGATCCAGCAGATGCAGGACGCCGGCTATCAGACCAACGGCATCAACAGCAACCTGCTGTATTTCGCGCTGGGGCTGAACGAAGAGCGCGACGCCACCTACAGCGACGTGCTGCAGCTGGAAGACGGCGACGTTTTCCTGCTGTGCACCGACGGCTTCTGGCACAGCTTCAGCCAGGCCGAACTGGAACAGTCGCTGCACATGGTCAACTCCCCCAGCGAGTGGATCGCCCTGATGCAGCAGGCATGGAAGAAAAACAATAACAGCGATAACTACAGCGCTATCGCCGTCTGGATTGGCTCACCGCAGGAAACCACCCTGCTGCATTCGCTGGCGGATGCGGAACGGTTTCTGAGCCGCGACTGAGCAGCGCACATTCACAGCAAGGTTCACTATGAAATATTGGATGCCGGGGCTCGTCGCCCTGATGGCGGTACCGACCGCGCAGGCGATGAACTATCGCCTGGTTTACTCCCCCAGCCAGAAGCTGGAAGTGTTTATCGATGACGTCAAAAACAGCAATCCCGAAAGCTGGTGCGGCAAGAGCATCCCGCTGCGCATCGTCTCGGCGCAAAGCCAAGATCCGGCGGTGCTGAACGACTTTCTGCCGCGCGTCGGCAATCTGTTGGAAAAACAGTGCCCGAAAGCCGGCCACCTGCCCTGGACGCTGACCGACAAGCGCGGTGAAAAGCTGGCCAGCGGCGAAGCCGCCAAAGCGCGCGGCTGGAAACCGGTGGTCAAACAGGAGGCCGTCGAGCAGCCGGAAACCCCGCCGCAGCCGGCGATCCCTGCGGCGGTAGCCGTGACCTCTCCGCAGGCGGACACCGCGCCGCCTCAGCGTTTCAACCTGCCGCAGGGCTGCCACTTCCGCACCTTCTGGCATGACGACGCCAACGGCGGCGCGCTGTTCATTCCCGCCGGCGACGCGCTGCGCTGCGGCGAGGACGGCTGGCTGCAGGGCAGCGGCGCAGTCACGCTGCAACAGGGCGGCCAAACCCTCTCGCCGACGTTGTGGTTCCTTCAGGGCTATCCGCTGGCGCAGCTCAACGGCGGCGATCGCGCCCTGACCGTCGTCAGCGCCAACGCCCAACGGCTGGTTCTGGGCGGTAACCCGCAGGCGCCGGGCAGCTTCCTGCTGCTGAGCTTCGAACCGAAGCTGCACGCCTGGGCGTTCAACGGCGAAGCGATCGTTGAAATGCCGCGCGTCGATGCCGCCGACGAGAACAAGGTCAAACAGCGCCTGCAGCAGGCGCAAACCGCCTGGCAACCGCTGCTGAGCGCCCCCGCTCCGCTGACCTTCAAGCTGGTGGAAAAGCTGGCCGCAGACCGGGTCGATCCCGCCAGCGGCAGCTACCTGTCGGTTAACGGCGCCACTCACTGATCATAAGGAAAGCCTGTGAAATCATTAGCAAGCATGCTGCAAGGCCAGTCGATCGGCGCGGCCATCACCGCCGTCGAAAACGAGATCAAGGGAAAACCGGCGGATGCCGACCTGCGCGCCGCGCTGGTGCAACTGCTGTGCCTGAGCGGCAACTGGACGCGCGCCAACGCGCAGCTGAAATCCTGGCAGGCGCTGAAACCGATCGCCCAACCGACCACGCTGCTGCTGATGCAGTCGGTCAACGCCGAACTGCAACGCCAGGCGGTGTTCGCCGGTACGGCCGCGCCGGCGCTGCTGCTGCAGGATCAGCCCTGGCTGAAACTGATGGTGCAGGCGCTGCATCAGGATACGCAAGGCGCGGCCGAACAGGCCCAGGCGCTGCGTGACGAAGCGCTGGAGGCCGCCCCGGCCGGCGCCGGGCGGTTAACGCTGGCCGAAGGCGACCAAGAACGGCAGCTGAGTTTCGACTGGCTGACCGACGGTGACGGCCGCCTCGGGCCGGTGTGCGAGCTGGCGCTGAACGGCGTTTACTACTGGCTGCCGTTTGCCAACATCGCCGCGATCCAGTTCCAGGCGCCGCAGAGCGCCATCGATCTGGTGTGGAGCCACGCGCTGGTGCGCCTCACCGACGGCCGCGAACAGGTGTGCCAACTGCCCGCGCGTTATCCGCTGGCCGAAGGCAGCGACGACGCGCTGCTGCTGGGCAAACGCACCGAATGGCAACCGCTGGGCGACGGCACCCACTATGCGGGGCAGGGCCTGAAGACCTGGCTCAGCGAAAGCGACGAATTCCCGCTGCACAGCCTGCGGCAGCTGAGCTTCGACGCGAGCGCCTGAACATGAACGATAAGCGCCCACCCCACTACGACGGCGGCGATCTGCGCCGCCAGGGCTATCGCTATCGTCAGGACAGCGAGCGCCTGACGTCGCGCGACAAAATGCAGCCGGTGCTGCTCGACATGCTGACCGACGACGAACCGCAGAAAAAGCAGGAAGCACAGGTGCGCAACCTGGTGTCGCACAGCGAGCTGCGCCGCCGGGTGCTGCGCGATCTGCAGTGGCTGTTCAACTGCGTCAACAGCGAGTCCAATCTGGATCTCGGCGACTTTCCGCAGGTGCGGCGCTCCACCCTGAATTACGGCATCGCCTCGCTGGCGGGCAAGCGCATGTCGGATATCGAATGGCTCGACATTCAGCGCGCGCTGACCGAATCCATTCTCCATTTCGAACCGCGCATTTTGCCCGAGGGGCTGCAGGTGCGCTGCATCTCGGACACCGGCTCGCTGGAGCTGCACAACGTGCTGTCGATCGAAATCAAGGGCCGCCTGTGGTGCGTGCCCTATCCGCTGGAGTTTCTGTTCCGTACCGACGTGGATCTGGAAAACGGCCACTTCGATCTGAAAGACATAGGGTAAGGCGATGGACAGTAAACTTTTAGACTATTACAACCGCGAGCTGGCCTATCTGCGTGAGATGGGCGCCGAGTTCGCCGAACAGTACCCGAAGGTCGCGGGCCGTCTCGGCATGCGCGGCATCGACGTGGCGGATCCCTATATCGAGCGCCTGATGGAGGGCTTCGCCTTCCTCACCTCGCGCGTGCAGCTGAAAATGGACGCCGAGTTCCCGCGCTTTTCTCAGCGCTTGCTGGAGATCATCTACCCCAATTACCTGTCGCCGACGCCGTCGATGGCGATCGCCGAGCTGCAGCCGGACAGCAGCAAAGGCGACATCAGCAACGGCTTCGTGGTGCCGCGCGGCACCATGATGGACAGCCAGACGCTGAAGAAAAGCGGCATCACCTGCAGCTACACCACCGCCCATGACGTCACGCTGCAGCCGGTGCGCATCGCCGGCGTCGAGCTGGGCGGCATTCCGGCCGATATCCCGCTGGCCTCGCTGGGGCTGCAGCACAGCGGCTGCGTCAGCGCGCTGCGCATTCGTCTCGAGTGCTACGAAAGCGTGACGCTCAACAACCTGCAGCTGGACCAGCTGATGTTTTACCTGGCCGGGCCGGACATGCAGGCGCAGCAGCTGCTGGAACTGCTGATGCAGCACAGCGTCGGGCTTGTCTGCCAAACGGTGGAGGCGCAGCCACAGCGGCGCGCGCTGGCGCTGGACGGGCTGCGGCAGGAGGGCTTCGCCGCCGAACAGGCGCTGCTGCCCAACGACCTGCGCAACTTCGAAGGCTACCGGCTGCTGCAGGAATATTTCGCCTTCCCGGCACGCTTCCAGTTCTTCAGCGTCAACGGCCTGCGCCCGCTGCTGCAAAGCGTGCGCGAAGGGAAAAAGGCGCTGCGCCAGTTCGAGATCGTGGTGCTGCTGGATCGGCACGACGCCGCGCTGGAACGGGTGGTCGACGCCGCCCATTTGGCGCTGCACTGCACGCCGGTGATCAACCTGTTTCCGAAGGTCGCCGAACGCATCGCGATCAACGAAAAAAACCACGAATACCATCTGGTGGTCGACAATATCCGGCCGCTGGATTACGAAGTATTCTCGGTGCAGCGGCTCGGCGGCAGCGCCAGCGAAAAACGCTACGAGCAAGAGTTTCGGCCGTTTTACAGCACCCTGAGCGCGGACGACGGCAACTATGGCGCCTACTTCTCGCTGCGGCGCGAACAGCGCACGCTGTCGGAGCACGCCCGCCGCTACGGCACCCGCACCGGCTATGCCGGTTCGGAAGTGTTCGTGTCGCTGGTGGACGAGCGGCAATCGCCGTGGCACAGCGATCTGAAATACCTCACCGCCGACGTGCTGTGCACCAGCCGCGACCTGCCGTTGATGCTGCTGCAACAGGATCAGGGCAACTTCGTGATGCCCGACTCGATCCCGATCAAGCAGGTCTCGCTGCGCAAAGGCCCCACTCCGCCGCGCCCGGCGCTGGCCGAAGGCATGATCACCTGGCGGCTGATCAGCCAGCTGCAGCTGAACTACCTCAGCATGATGGACGGCGATCCGGAACAGGGCGCCGCCAGCCTGCGCCAGCTGATGGGGCTGTACGGCAACCTGAGCGAACCGGCGATCGCCAAACAGATCCAGGGCGTGCGCCACTGCAACCTGCGGCCGGTCTATCGGCGAGTGCCGGAGCCGGGCCCCATCGTGTTCGCACGCGGCATCGCCATCGATCTGACGGTCGATGAGCAGGCGTTCTCCGGCAACAGCCCTTACCTGCTCGGCAGCGTGCTGGAGCGCCTGTTCTCGCGCCTGGTGGCGATGAACACCTTCACCGAGATGACGCTCTCCAGCCAGCAGCGCGGCGAAATCGCCCACTGGCAGGCGCGCATGGGCAAAAGGACGCTGATATGAGCGCGGAGATGATTGCTACCGAACTGGCGCCGCCGCAGATCAACGCGCTGTATCGCCTGCCGGACGACTTCTGGCCGCGGCTGCGCAGCGCGCCTTACAAGCACGATCTGTTTCAGCTGCTGCGCCGTATCGACGCCCAGGGCGGCCAACCCTACCTGCTGGGGCGCGCGCCGCTGCCGCGTCACGAGATGCTGCGCCTGGGCCAGGAGCCGTCGCTGTCGTTCGCGCCCTCCACGCTGGCGCAGGTGGCGCCGCGCGCCAACAGCCCGCTGCACGACGTCTCGATCTTCAGCTTCGGCCTGTTCGGCCCCAACGGGCCGCTGCCGCTGCACCTGACCGAATACGTGCGCGAACGGGTGTACCACCATCAGGACACCACCCTGCTGGCGTTCACCAATCTGTTCCATCACCGGCTGACGCTGCTGTTTTACCGCGCCTGGGCCGACGCGCAGCCGACGGTGTCGCTGGATCGCCCGGACAACCGGCGCTTCGACGAATACCTGTCGAGCCTGATAGGCATCGGCCAGCCGGCGCAGCAGGAACGCGACAGCATCAACGCCCACGCCAAACATTTTATGGCCGGTCATCTGATTCGCCACAGCCGCGATCCGGAAGGCCTGAGCAAGATTTTGCAGCAGTATTTCAAGGTGCCGGTGCGCATCGTCGAGAACGTGCCGCACTGGCTGCGGGTGGAACCGCGCGAGCAGGCGCGGCTCAAGGCCGGGCGCGGTGCGCCGCGGCTCGGCGAGTCGGCCTTTCTCGGCATCGCGGTGCGCGATATTCAGCACAAATTCCGCATCGAGCTGGGGCCGATGCCGCAGCGGGACTATGACCGCTTCCTGCCCGGCGCCGACCTGTGCCGGCAGCTGCGCGACTGGGTGCGCCAATACCTGGGCATCGAGTTCGTCTGGGAAGTCCGTCTGATCCTGGCGAAGGAACAGGCGCACGGCCTCCAGCTCGGCGGCGCGCAGCGATTGGGCCTGAGCAGCTGGCTGGCCGACGATCGGCGGCAACGCGATCTCGACGATCTGATCTTCAGCCCTGAACCGCTGGAAAATCCGTTCTGACCCTATTTCGGCCGGCGCCCTGCGGCGCCAGGCCACTCTGAGACCTGAGGAAAACCATGTCTGAAATCAGCCGCTCGGTATTATTTGGCAAACTGGATAGCCTGTTATTCACCTCTCTGGAAAGTGCGACGGCTTTTTGCAAGCTGCGCGGTAACCCCTACGTCGAACTGGCGCACTGGCTGCATCAGCTGATGCAATCGCCGGACGGCGATCTGCAGCAGATCGTCCGCCACTTCGCGCTGGACGAGGCGCAGTTGGCGCGCGACATCGTCGAGGCGCTCGATCGCTTGCCGCGCGGCGCCAGCGCCATCTCCGATCTGTCCGAGCACATCGACAGCGCGGTAGAACGCGCCTGGGTCTATGGCTCATTGAAATTCGGCGCGGCGCGCATCCGCGGCGGCCACCTGCTGCTCGGCATCCTGAAAACCTACAGCCTGCGCCATCTGCTGAAGGCCATTTCCCCACAGTTCGAGCGCATCAACGCCGATCTGTTGATGGAGCAGTTCGCCGCCATCACTGCCCACTCGGCGGAAAATACCCTGGATGCGCCGGCGGAAAGCGCCGCCGATAACGTATCCGGCGCACCGCGCGGCGGTGAAAGCGTGCTGGCGCAGTATGCCCAGGATCTGACCGCCAGAGCTCGCAACGGCGAGATCGACCCGGTAGCCGGCCGCGATGAGGAAATCCGGCAAATCATCGATATCCTGATGCGCCGCCGCCAGAACAACCCGCTGCTGACCGGCGAGGCCGGCGTCGGGAAAACCGCGGTGGTGGAAGGCCTGGCGCTGCGCATCGTGGCCGGTGACGTGCCGCCGCAGCTGCGCGACGTGAAACTATGCCTGCTGGACATCGGCATGCTGCAGGCCGGCGCCGGCGTCAAAGGCGAGTTTGAAAAACGGCTGCAGGCGGTGATCGACGAAGTGCAGTCCAGCCCGACGCCGATCATTCTGTTTATCGACGAAATTCATACCCTGATCGGCGCCGGCGGCGCCCAGGGCACCGGCGACGCCGCCAACCTGCTGAAACCGGCGCTGGCGCGCGGCCAGCTGCGCACTATCGGCGCCACCACCTGGTCGGAATACAAGAAATACATCGAGAAAGACCCGGCGCTCACCCGACGTTTCCAGGTGGTCCAGGTACAGGAGCCGAGCGAAGACAAAGCGCTGCTGATGCTGCGCAGCACCGTCAGCCCGCTGGAACAACACCACCGCGTGCTGCTGCTGGATGAAGCGGTGGACGCTGCAGTGCGGCTGTCGCATCGCTATATTCCTGCCCGCCAGCTGCCGGACAAAGCGGTGGCGCTGTTGGATACCGCCTGCGCGCGCGTGGCGGTCAGCCAACATGCCGAGCCTGCCCAGGTCGAAGACTGCCGCCACCGCATCGATGCGCTGCAGATAGAGTTGGATATCGCCCGTCGCGAGGCCAAGGTGGGCATCGGCGATCCCCTGCGCCCGCAGGAGATTGAAACCCAGCTGACCGCGCTACGCCAGGAGCTGGAACAGCTGACCGACCGCTGGCAACAGGAGCTGGCGCTGATCCAAGAGATCATCACACTGCGCGCCCAGCTGCACCGGCAGGAAGAAGAGTCTACTGAAGAAGAGACGCAGGCGCGCCCTGACGCCGACGCGCTGCGCGCCCAGCTGGGCGAACTGCAGCAGCAGCTGAGCGCGCTGCAGGGTGAAGCGCCGCTGATCTTCGCCGCCGTCGACGCCAACATCGTGGCGGCGGTCGTGGCCGACTGGACCGGCATCCCGCTGGGCCGCATGGTGAAAAACGAGATTGAGGCGGTGCTGCAACTCTCCGACACCCTGAACCAACGCGTGATCGGCCAACGCCATGCGCTGGATCTGATCGCCCGCCGGGTACGCACTTCGCGGGCGCGGCTGGACGATCCGAACAAGCCGGTCGGGGTGTTCCTGCTGGCCGGGCCGTCCGGCGTCGGCAAGACCGAAACCGCGCTGGCGCTGGCGGAAACCCTGTACGGCGGCGAGCAGAACGTCATCACCATCAACATGAGCGAATTCCAGGAGTCGCACACCGTTTCGACGCTGAAAGGCGCGCCTCCCGGCTATGTCGGCTACGGCGAAGGCGGCGTGCTGACCGAGGCGGTGCGCCGCCGCCCATACAGCGTGGTGCTGTTGGACGAAATCGAGAAGGCGCACCCGGACGTGCATGAAATCTTCTTCCAGGTGTTCGACAAGGGCTGGATGGAGGACGGCGAAGGCCGCCATATCGATTTCCGCAACACCATCATCATCCTGACCTCCAACGTCGGCACCGAGCTGATCGCCGGGCTGTGCAGCGATCCGGTGCTGCTGCCGGAGCCGGAAGCGCTGAGCGGCGCGCTGCGCCAGCCGCTGCTGTCGGTGTTCCCGGCCGCCTTGCTCGGCCGCCTGCTGGTGGTGCCGTATTACCCGCTGACCGACGCCACGCTGGGCAACATCGTGCGCCTGCAGCTGGGGCGCATCCAGCGTCGCCTGGCGGAGAATCACGACATCGTCTGCACCTTCGACGACGCGGTCATCGAGCAGATCGTCAGCCGCTGCACCGAGGTGGAGTCCGGCGGCCGCATGGTCGACGCCATCCTGACCAACACCCTGCTGCCGCAGATCAGCCACACCCTGCTGACCGGCAGCGCCAACGACCAGCGCTATCGCCAGCTGCATATCGCGCTGCAGAACCACGAATTCATTTGTCAATTTCAGGCATAACGCCGCGGCCGCCGAGACGGCGGCCCTTTGAACACAGAGAGTCATCACTATGTCGGGAACCGGGATAACCAAACCGAATTCGAACAGCCTGCCGAGCGGCTATCGGTTCAACGAATTCGAGATCCAGGAAGCGATCGGCGAAGGCGGCTTCGGCATCGTCTACCGCGCCTACGATCACCAACTGGAACGCACCATCGCCATCAAAGAATACATGCCGACCTCGCTGGCGAAACGCAACGACGATCTCAGCATCGGGCTGCGCGGCGAGCGCTTCGGCAAAACCTTCCAGGCCGGGCTGAACAGCTTTATTCAGGAGGCGCGCCTGCTGGCCCGCTTCTCGCACCCCGGCCTGCTGCACGTGCTGCGCTTCTGGGAAGAGAACGGCACCGCCTACATGGGCACCCAGTTCTACAGCGGCACCACGCTGAAGAACCTGCAGGCGCAGCAGCCGGAGAAAATCGACGAGGCGTGGATCCGTCGGCTGCTGCCGCCGCTGTTCAGCGCCATCAACACCATCCATCAGGAAGGTTACCTGCACCGCGACATCTCGCTGGATAACATCCAAATTCAGGAGAGCCAGCTGCCGGTGCTGCTGGACTTCGGGTCGGCGCGCAAAGAGATCGGCAACCTGTCGGACGAAACGGAGATCATGCTGAAGCCGGGCTTCGCACCGATCGAGCAGTACACCGAGAACAGCGACGGCGAACAGGGACCCTGGACCGATATCTACGCGCTGGGCGCCGTGCTGCACACGCTGATCGTCGGTTCGCCGCCGCCGGTCAGCGTGGTGCGCAGCATCGAAGACAGCTATCAGCCGCTGGCCGAGCGTCGCCCCGCCGGTTACTCGCCGGAGCTGTTGCGCACCGTCGACCGCGCGCTGGCGCTGAAGCCGGAAGACCGCCCGCAGACCATCGATGAAATGGCCGAGCTGTTGCATCTGCCGATCGCCGATGAAAACGAAATCATCAGCACGCCGGCCGCCGCGCCGGAGAACCTGCTGGTGGCCGCCAACCCGGCCGCTGCAGCCGCAGCCGCCGGCGCCGTTACCGCGCGCAGCACCCGATTCTCGCGGCCGATGATGGCCGGCGCCGGCGTCGCGGCACTGCTGGTGATCGGCGCCGTCGCCTGGCTGAGCGGCGGCAAAGACGATGCCCAGGCCGTGGCGCAAAACACCGCGGCGTCACCGGCGCAGAAAACCCTGACGGAGCAGCCGAGCGCGCCGCAAACCGCGCCATCTGCGCCGGTGGAACCAGAAAAGGCGGCGCCACCACCGCAGCCGGTGGCGCTGGTGTACTTCAAACTGCAGCCGGGCGAACAGGTCAGCCTCGACGGCAAGCCGCAGCAGGTAACGCCGGGTGACAACGGCTTCGCCAGCCTGAATCTGGCGCCGGGCCGTTATCAGCTGGAGATCCGCCACAACGATCGGCTCCGCCGGCAGCAACTCAGCATCGACACCGCCGGCACCTGGCTGGTCAATCCAGCCACCGCCGGTTAATTCCGTTCTGAAGCCCCGCCGCGGCGGGTTTTCCCCTATTTCATGAGACTGACGCACCGCTGCCCACCCTCATTGGCCGCGCGGCAAGGCCGCTGCAACGCTGGGGTAAGCAGAACACGACGTCAATCACAGAGGACGTTCTCATGTTGGATCGCATTATTGCGCACACGCCGCTGGGCCAGGAGCAGCTGCTGTTCCGCTCACTGGACGGCATCGAAGCGCTTTCCACCCCTTTCGACTTCTCTATTGAACTGCTGAGCACCGACGCGCGGCTCGATCGCAAAGCGCTGCTCGGCCAACCGCTGACGCTGGAGATCCCGACTCAGGGCTTTCTCAGCGCCCCGCGCTACCTGAACGGCAAGATCACCGCCATCGCCGTCAGCAGCGAAGAGATCGGCGGCACCCGCTACGCGGTGTATAGCCTGCACGTGCAGCCGGATCTGTGGCCGATGACCAAGGATCGCAACTTCCGCATCTTCCAGGAACAGACGGTGCCGCAGATCGTCAAGACCCTGTTGGCGGAGCACAACGTGCAGCTGGAAGATCAGCTGACCGGCGACTATCGCCTGTGGGGCTACTGCGTGCAGTACAACGAAAGCAGCTTCAACTTCATCAGCCGCCTGATGGAGCTGGAGGGCATCTATTACTATTTCAAACACGAGATGGGCAAACACACGCTGGTGCTCGGGGATGCGCCCCACCACCACCAGCCCTATCCCGGCTACGAGATGATCCCCTATCACCTGACGCCGTCCGGCGGCAGCACCAGCGAGGAAGGCATCAGCCAGTGGACGTTGTCCGATCGCGTCACGCCGGGCATCTACAGCCTGGACGACTACGATTTCCGCAAGCCGAACGCCTGGCTGTTCCAGGCGCGGCAAAACCCGGTCTCGCCGACGCCGGGGCAGATTGACGTCTACGACTGGCCGGGCCGCTACACCGAGCATCAGCAAGGGGAGTTCTACGCCCGCGTGCGCCAGGAAGCCTGGCAGGCCGAACATCAGCAGATCCGGGGCACCGCCACCGCGCTGGGCATCGCTCCCGGCAGCACCTTTACGCTGTATAACGCCCCGCACGCCGACGACAACCGCGAGTACCTGACGCTGCAGGCCAACTACCATCTGAAAGAGAACCGCTATGCCAGCGGCGACGATCAAAGCAGCGAACACCGTATCGACTTCGTCGTGCTGCCGGCGGACGTGCCCTGGCACCCGCCGCAGCAGGCCACCTGGCCGAAAACCCACGGGCCGCAGACCGCCCGGGTGGTCGGCCCGGCCGGCGAATCGATTTGGACCGACAAATACGGCCGCATCAAGGTGAAATTCCACTGGGACCGCTTCGGGCCGAAGGACGACGGCAGCTCTTGCTGGGTGCGCGTCTCCAGCGCCTGGGCCGGCCAGGGCTACGGCGGCGTGCAGATCCCGCGCGTCAACGACGAAGTGGTGGTGGACTTTATCAACGGCGATCCCGATCGGCCGATCGTCACCGGGCGCGTTTATAACGAAGCCAGCATGCCGCCGTGGGCGCTGCCGGCCGCCGCCACCCAGATGGGCTTTATGAGCCGCACCAAGGACGGCACCGCCGACAACGCCAACGCCCTGCGCTTCGAAGACAAGGCCGGCGCCGAACAGGTGTGGATCCAGGCGGAACGCAACATGGACACCCAGGTCAAAAACGATGAGAGCCACACCATCGATAACGACCACACCCACCTGGTGGGCGGCAACCAGATCAAACGGGTGGTGCTCAATCAGGCCACCGGTGTCAAAGGCGATGCCTCCGCGCTGACCGGCAAAACCCGCAGCGACGCCGTGGTTAACGCCTTTACCCTCGGCTCCGGCGAATCGCTGCGGCTGGAGTGTGGCGAAAGCGTGATCGAGCTGCTGGCGAACGGCCAAATCAACATCACCGGCACCAGCTTCAATATCACGGTGAAAGAGGACGGAGAGATCAATACCGGCGGCCAGCTGGATCTCAACCAGCCCGGCGGCGCCGCGCGCACCGCCGCACCGGGCGGCGGCCATCAGGCGGCGATCCAGAGCGCCGTCGATCAGCTGTTCCCTAAAGAGTAGCCAAGTGGTACGCCGGGAAAGCCGGTTAACGCAGCCTCTCGGGCGGCGGCAGCGGCGCCGGCTAAACCGGCTGCCGCTGTAACCCCTTTTGGCAACGAGGTGAATGAGCTGGCGGCAAAGTCACCGACGTTGAGTCAAAACAACGGGCTGAATCTGTACCGTTCATCGATTCAGCCTTCCTTCGCATTAACCCACCCTCACCACTTCTTCACCGTCTGGTAAATATCGAGGTCGAAATAGCCGTCGGCTTCGCAGTCGTTGAGATAGTGTTCGTAGCTCACCCCCTCAACCGGCTGGTAGCCGCTGGCCGGCAGCAGCTTCTGATAGAACTCGCCCCACACCCGCTCGAAGTCGCCATCGCTGATGCGCACGTGGTAAACCGCATACTGCCCGGCGGGCAGCGTCTGCACGGTAACGCCCTCGCTGCCCGCCGGCAGCGCAAAATCGTCCGCGACGCTCATCACCACGTCGGCGCGCAGCTTTTCCGGCGCCACTTCCGCCGGATCGTCCCAATACAGCACCAGCCATTTGCCGAACGGCACGCCGTGGCGCTGCCGCCATGCCAGCAGTTGCTGCGAGCCCTGCGGGATCGTCTGTGGATACGGCCCCACGACTCTGACCCCCACCACCTTCTCCGCCGCCTTATCGATAATCCTCACGCTCATCGCCCTTATCCTCCCACGTTATTTCAGGCGCCAATTTCGGTGCGCACGTCCAGCAACTCGGGGAAAAAGGTCAGGTCCAACGCCTTTTTCAGGAAGCTGACGCCGCTGGAACCGCCGGTGCCCGACTTAAAGCCGATGATCCGCTCCACCGTTTTCATATGGCGGAAGCGCCACAGGTGGAAGCTCTCTTCGATATCCACCAGCTTCTCCGCCATTTCATAGGCTTCCCAGTAGGTTTGCGGGTTGTCGTAGATCACTTTGAACGCCGGCAGCAGATCCGGGTTGCGCTGGTAGGGCTGCGTCCAGTCGCGCTCGAGGCACTCCTGCGGGATCGGCAGGCCGTGGCGCGCCAGGTACAGCAAGTATTCGTCGTACAGGCTCGGCGCTTCGAGGATCGCCTTCAGCGCCGCGTGTTTTTCCGCATCGCTGCTGAACACCGCCAGCATCGCCGCATTCTTGTTGCCGAGCAGGAACTCGATCGAGCGGTATTGATGCGACTGGAAGCCCGACGAGCTGCCCAGCACGTCGCGAAACTCGACGTATTCCGACGGCGTCAGCGTTTCCAGCACCGCCCACTGTTCGAACAGCAGCCGTTGGATCTGTTTGACGCGCGCAAGGATTTTGAAACAGTGGCTGAGTTTGTCCTGCTGCACCAGCCGCACCGCCGCTTGCAGCTCGTGCAGCATCAGCTTCATCCACAGTTCGGAGGTTTGGTGCTGTATCACGAACAGCATTTCGTCATGATGCGGCGGGTTGGAGAGCGGGTGCTGGCAGTCCAGCAGCGAGTCCAGGCACAGGTAGTCGCCGTAGCTCATGCGTTTGGAAAAATCGGTGACAATCGCGCTTTCTAATTCCCGTTTGTTCATCTGTGATCTCCGTTGCGCCCAGCGCCCCATCGGCCTGGAACGTGCCGCAAAGAGAAAACAATAGTACAGAACCCGCCGCCCCGAAGGGCGATAAACGAGAGGTGCTTCGCAGATCTCACTCATCTGCGCCGCCCCTCTCGCCCCGCTTTACCCTATCAACCCAAACAGATCGTTGAGCGACTCGCTCATGGTCGGATGGGTAAACAGCTGATCGCGCAGCCGGGTATAGGGCAGCCCGGCGTCCATCGCCGTTTTGACGATGTTGATCATCTCGTGGGCATCGCGGCACAGCAGCGCCACGCCGAGGATCTGGCCGGTCTGCGCATCGACCACCGCCTTCAGCAGGCCGCGCGTGTCGCCCAACACGCGGGCGCGCGGGATCGCCGCCGCCGGCAGCGTGGCGACCTTAATGTCGCGCCCCTGCTGCCGGGCCTGATCTTCGCTGAGGCCGATGCGCGAGAAGCTGGGTGTGATGAACACCGAGTAAGGCACTGCGCCGCGATCGGCCGTGCTGCGTTTACCCGCGCCGAACAGGCTGTCGCGCACAATGCGGAAATCGTCCAGCGAGATATAGGTAAACTGCGGCCCGCCGTTGACGTCCCCCAGCGCCCAGATATGCGGCACGCTGCTGCGCAGCTGCGCATCCACCCGCACGGCCCCACGCTCATCCGTCTCAACTCCGGCGCGCGCCAGCTGCAAACCGGCGGTGTTCGGCACGCGCCCGGCCGCCACCAGCAGCGCATCGAACGACTGCACGCCGCCCTGATGCACCACCTCAACGCCCCCTTCCACATCGCGCACCTGCTTCACGCCGGCGTTAAACGTGAAGCTCACCCCGGCGTCGCTCAGGATTTGCTGTATCGCCTGCGCCATATCGCGGTCTTCCCGGCCGAGCAACGCGCCCGCCTCTTCGAATACCGTTACGGCGCTGCCGAACTGCGCGAACATCGAAGCGAACTCCAGCCCGATATAGCCGCCGCCGATAATGCCCAACCGCGCGGGCCGCTGCGTCAACTGCAGCAGGCCGGTGCTGTCGTAACTCCGCTGCGAACGATCCAACCCGTCGATCGCCGGCCAGCGGCTGACGGCCCCGGTGTTGATGAAGATGCGCTCGCCGCTCAGCACCTGCGTTCCCGCCGCACCCTGCACGCTGATGCGGTGCGGATCGATAAACTCCGCCCGTCCGTCGATCACCGTGACCGGTTCAAGCCCCGCCAGGTTTTGGTAGTTTTTCTCCCGCAGCAGACCGGTCACCTGCCGCTTGCGCGCCATCGCCTGGCTGAACGCCTGTTCGCCCGGCCCGTGAAGCTCGGCATCGTGCACCAGCGTTTTGGTCGGGATGCAGCCGATGTTGATGCAGGTGCCGCCATACATCTGCGCCGACGCCTCCACCATCGCCACGCACCATCCCTGCCCGGCCAGAAAGGCCGCCAGCGTTTTGCCGGCCTTGCCAAAACCGATGATAATCGCCTGATAATCGTACATTGTGTCGCCTCGTCTCGTGATGTTTATCGCCGTTCTATCAGCGTATTGCGCCCTCAACTAACCGCTCCAGCGGCCTCAGCGCCGCGATCTGTCGTTCGTCGGCCCCGGCGCTCCGTTTCAGACTTTCCGCCGGGTGGTAGCTGACCTGCGTTTTGCCCCGCTCGTCTTGCGCAATCAGCACCCTGAACGGCAGATCCAGCGCCAACGCCGGCCGCGCCAGCATCAGCGGCGTGCCCGCCAGCGGGTTGCCCAGCACCAGCACCGTGGTGGGCGGCATCGTCAGATGATGCCCACGCGCCGCTCTCGCGTGATCGAACTCGGCAAACAGCGTCACGCCCTTCTGCTCGGCCGTGCTGATAATGCGCTGACGCGTTTCCTGATAAGCGTAGGCGCTCTCTACCGTTCGGGTTTCTTGCCCCATTGTCCCCTCCGCCACTGCAGAACAGGCCAGCAGCATCAGGCTGCCGGCCACGGCCCGGTTCATGACGCTCATGCTACCTTCCCCCGCCACTGTTTCTCGAGCACACTGCGCGCCGAATCCGCCATGATCATCACCGCACCCGCCAGCATCAGCGTGTCCTTCAGCACCAGGCGCCCGGCGCCGGAGAGATAAGGGAAGCCGTGATGCGCATCGCCCAGCGCGGGCACCCAGGCCTCCGGGGTGGTGATCAAAAAGGTCAGCGTCACCAGCGGCGTGCAAAAGGAGAGCATGCCGCCCAACAGCCCCAACCATTTGGAGAACGGGTTGGCGAGCACCAGCAGCGCGATCGCCACCTCCACCACGCCCAGGCCGTTGGAGAAGCCATAGGTATTGTTGGCCTGCTGCCAGGCGCGGGCGGCGAGGTTCAGTTCGCCTTCGTGCGTCAGGTGCGCCTGATAGTCCTGCGGCATGTCATAGAAAAACGACATCAGCGGGCTGTTGGCGACGAACGGCGTGATGCTGTCCGCTTCGTAAGGGATGAATTTGAGCAGGCCAATCCATAAGAAGACGATGGCGATGCTGAGGCGAATCAGCGTTAATCCCAGCTTGTCGCCCTTGCTCAGAAAGAATAGTATTTTCATTACCGGCTCCATGTCATTGATAACTCATGCATCGCAGCGGCGCCCTCCGCATCGCTGCACTATCGAACCGATCTTAGTGCTTCGCATTACGCCGGCCCATTGCCGAAACAATCAGCTTCTTAGCCAGGAGTCTCAAAATGGATCCGCTCAGCCAACTGTTGATGCTTAACGACATGCGCGGTTACGTGGCGCGTGATTGCCATTTCAGCGGCGAGTGGCGCTCGCCGCATGCCGCCGGGGAGTGGAGTCAGATCCGCTGGCACATGGTGCTGGCGGGCAGCTGTCGGCTGGAGATCCCCGGCGGCCGCCCGGTACCGCTGGAGCAAGGCAGCCTGCTGTTCTTGCCGCACAACTCCGCCCATCGCCTGCTGCCGGAGGGGGCCGACAGCGCCACGCACCTGCTGTGCGGCGTGCAAATCTTGCCGCACAGCGCATCGCCGCTGCTGGCGAGCCTGCCGGAATGTTTGCTGTTCAACAGCCGCCAACAGGGGCAGCTGGCGCTGCTGCAGGCGACCGGCCAGCTGCTGAGCGATGAGTTCAGCCAACAGGGCCAGGGGCACAACGCCATTGTCAGCCAGACCATGGCGCTGCTGTTCGCGCTGGCGATCCGCGCCTGGCTGGCCCAGCCGAATCAGAGCGGCAATCTGGTCGCCGCGTTGCTGCATCCGCAGTTGGGCAACGTGGTTGAACAGATGCTGCGCCGCCCGCAACACCCCTGGACGCTGGTGGAACTGAGCGAACGGGCCCATATGTCGCGCGCCAACTTCGCCCGCGTCTTTCGTCAGGTCACGCAGCAAACGCCGCTGCAGGCCCTCACCGCCATCCGCATGCAGCTGGCGGCCCGGCTGCTGGCGCGCCAGGCGTTGCCGCTGAGCCGTATCGCCGAACAGGCCGGCTACTCGTCGGAGGTGGCGCTGCATAAAGCCTTCACCCGCCACTTCGGCCTGACGCCGGGAAAATTCCGCCAGCAGGCCGCCGAGACACCGCCGGACATGTGCCCCATCTCGGCATAACCTCCCGCCCCGCCTTACTGTTTAGTAAACAACGTGGCCGCCGCCTGACGATTCTCACAAATGCGCGATCCCATGCGCGCGGTGCCCCGGTTGTGGCTTGCCTGCGGCCGGCTTCCCTTATAGATTGCAGGCTAACGGCAGGCAGCAAGGTATCGGCAAATGGCAAATATTCGTGATGTCGCACGGTTGGCCGGCGTGTCCATCAGCAGCGTGTCGAACCTGCTGAATAACCGCAGCCACCAGATGAGCGCGCAGACCCGTGAGCGCATCGAACAAGCGATGGCGACCCTGGGATACCGGCCGGCCCGGGCGGCGGCGGTGCCCGCACCGCAGGCCAAGATCATCGGCCTGCTGCTGCCGTCGATCGTCAACCCGAGCTTTTCGGCGCTGGCGCATGCGATCGACGGCGCGGCGCGGGCTCACCGCTACCGCGTCTTGCTCGGCAACGCGTACCGCCAGGAACAGGAAGAGGCCGCGTTTATCGACGATATGTTCCTGCATGGCGTGCACGGCATCATCGTGGCGGCGAGCGACATTCGCCAGACCCATTTTGTTCGGGCCGCCGAGCGGGGCATGAAGATCGTCAGCTACGACAATCCGTTTCCCGAACGGGCAGCCATCGATACCCCGCTGTTCGACAGCGTATCGATGGACAATGTCGCCGCCGGGCGCCTGGCCGCGCAGCACCTGCTCGAACGCGGTTGCCGACACATCGTGTTCGCCACCGAAGCGACGCTCACCGTCGGGCGCAGCCACAAAATCGACGGTTTTCTAAGTGCGCTGGGGCACAGCCTGAGCGAACGCCAACGGGTGATCGAAGGCAAAGCCAACAGCGCCTACGGCGACACGGAAATGTTTGAATTGGGGCTGACGCTGGCGCCGCGCGTGCTCGCGCTGACGCCGCGCCCGGACGGTATCGTGGCGATTAACGATGCGCTGGGCATCGGGCTGATGGTGGGGGTGCGCGCCGCCGGCGTCCAGGTACCCGCAGACATCTCGGTGATCGGCATCGATAATATCGCGCTGGCCGGCCTGGCCGAACCGGGGCTGACGTCCGTCAGGCCGCCGCTGGCGGAGATGGCGCAGCTGATGGTCGAGCGCCTGATCGGCCGCATCAACAATGATGCGCAACCGCCCGGCGAGTTTCTCTTCCCGCCGACGGTCATCAGCCGGCGCTCGGTCAAAGCCGCCGGCTAACTGAAATAACAGCGTCTTCCCAGGCGATGCGTAGCGGCATCGTCCGGATCGGTGTCAGCCAAAAACAAAGGAAAAGGCCGTCGCGCTTAAGGGATGCCCGCGCCTCAATGAATCAGCGTCGTGCCGTTATTTAACGTTCAGCTCAGGGTTATGGGCCGGGCCTCTATTATTCCGATTAACCACATTGGAAATATCAAAATGAAAATAAGCAAGCCGCAGGATATTGAACGCAGCGCTATCAGGAAATTGACGCTACATATTGTCCCCCTCATGATTTTATTGTATTTCCTGGCCTTTCTCGATCGCAATAACATGGCCTACGCCGCCAAAGCGCTGGAAGATAACCTGGGCCTGACCGCCTCGGCCTTCGGCTTCGCCTCCGGGATTTTCTTTATCGGGTATTTTCTGTTTGAAATACCCAGCAACGCCGGCACCATTAAATTCGGCCCGCGCATCTGGTTCGCCAGAATATTAATTTCCTGGGGCATCTTCGCGACCCTGCTCGGCTTCGTACGCACGCCGCTGGAGCTGTATATCTGCCGTTTTATGCTGGGCGTGTGCGAAGCCGGATTCTTTCCCTCGGTGGTGTATTACTTCACGGTGTTCTTCCCGGAAAAATACCGTACCAAAATTCTCGGCATGTTCATCATCGTCCAGCCGCTGTCCAACGCCGTCGGCTCGCCGATTTCCGGCTTTATTCTCAATATTCAGCATGATTGGTTCGGGTTCGCTCCCTGGCAGCTGCTGTTTATCCTCGAAGGGCTGCCGCCGATCGTCATCGGCCTGCTGATCCCGTTCCTGATCAAGAACTCGCCCAAGGACGTCGGCTATCTGAACGTGGAGGAAAAGGCCTGGCTGATGAGCAACGCCGGCCGCTCCAAATCCGGCTCTAAAATCACGCTGGGCGACTTCCTGAAAGGGATTAAAAACAAGAAATACCTGCTCTACGCGCTGCTCAACTTCGGCATGGTGTGCGGCATTTATGGCTTCGGCACCTGGCTGCCGTCGATCATTACCGCCCTTTCCGGCAGCGATATCTTCCGCGTCAGCCTGCTGGCGCTCATTCCCTACGGCCTGGCCGCGCTGCTGGTGTACCCGTGGAGCCTGTGGGCCAGCAAAACCAAAAAGCTTGGCGTGTTCGCCGGCCTCAGCATGGTGGTCGCCGCTATCGGCCTGATGGGGGCGGTGACATTTTTTAAATACGATCCGCTCGTCGCGCTGTCGTTCCTGTGCATCGCCGCCATCGGCATCTACACCGCCGTACCACCGTTTTTATCCATGCCCGCCAACATTTCCACCGGCGCGGCCGCGGCCGCCGGGCTGGCGGTGGTCAGCTGCATCGGCAATATCGGCGGCTTCGTCGCGCCTTATGCGGTGGGCGTATTGAACGATCTGACCGGCAGTAGCGCGCCGGGGCTGTTTTTCCTGGCCTCGTGCCTGCTGGCCACCGGGTTGATCTGCATTTTCTACTGCGCGAAACAGCGTGAAGGCGTCATCAATGCTTAACGAACAATAAGGAGTCAATCATGGGCGATCTTGCGGGCAAAAAGGTCTTTATCACCGGGGCGGAACAGGGCATCGGCCGCGCCACCGCAGAGCGGCTGATCAAGGCCGGTTGCGACATCTATTTTCACTATCACAGCGACGAAAGCGGCCCCAAAGCGCTGGTGGCGCTGGCCCATTCATTGGGGCAAAAGGCCGCTTACGGCTACGCCGATCTCATCGATACCGACGAAACGCTGCGCTGCGTCTCGGCCGGCGCCGAGTTTCTCGGCGGCATCGACATTCTGGTCAATAACGTCGGCGGCATCGTCGGGCGCAAATGGTTGGGCGAGATCGAGCGCGCCTTTTGGCAAACCGTAATCGACGTGAACATGACCACCATGCTGAACGTGACCCAGAGCGCGCTGCCGTTCCTGAAGGCGGCAAACGGCGCCAGTATCGTCAACCTGGCCTCGCAGGCCGGCCGCGCCGGCGGGCACTCCGGCTCGCTGGTCTATTCCGCCACCAAGGGTGCGGTGCTCACCTGGACGCGCTCGTTGGCAGCGGAGCTGGGTGAATACGGCATCCGGGTGAACGCGGTGGCGCCCGGCCTGATCCTCGGCACCCGCTTCCATAATCGCCACACCACCCAAGCATCGGCGGAGGAAACCGTTCGCGCCATTCCGCTGGGCCGCGCAGGCACGCCGGACGACGTGGCGCGTGCCATCGCCTTCCTAGCGGCGGAATACGACGGCTTCATCTCCGGCGCCACCCTCGACATCAACGGCGGCATCTACCGCATGTAGTTCAACCGCGGGCGGCACGGCTGCCGCCCTCTCATTCAGGAATCGCTTTATGATCAAATCCGCCATCACCCACCCGCCGCTGCTCGCCGCGCTGGCGCAATGCGGGCATAAAACTCAGGTGCTGATCGCCGACGGCAACTACGCCTGCGTGACCCACGCGCCGAAAGACGCCACCGTGGTCTATCTGAACCTGGCGCCCGGCACACTCGCCGCCCCGCCAATCCTGGAAAAACTGCTGGCCTGCATCAACGTGGAAAGCGCCACGCTGATGGCCTGCCCGCCGGACTTCACCAACACCATCGAAGCCGAATACCGACAGCTGCTGCCGGCGCAGTGCCCGGTCGAACACCTGCCGCGCGAGGCGTTCTACGCCGCGGTCAAATCGGATCGGACGCTGCTGGTGATCGCCTCCGGCGAGCAGCGCCGCTTCGCCAACCTGCTGCTGACGGTGGCGCCGGGGGGGTGAAAAAGGGACTTGTCGATAGGATAAAAAGAGGGGGCTCCCCCCCTCTTGCGGTTACAGATCCACAATCAGTTTTTCCAGTTCTCCTGCAAGAGCCGCATCGATATAGCTGGTAGCCCAGCCAAACAGATAAGCGAATGCAAAAATGCCCACCGTCGACGACACCAGCGTCGGCGCGAAAAACGCGGCGATAGCGGAGAGCGTGTAGCCTGCCCCGATGGACAACCCGAGTGCCTCAAGCTGATTACGGAACGCTTTCCAACTGCCGGTAGAGAAACCCTCGATCGCGGCGTTTGTCAGGTCCGCCCCTTTAATCGCCCAATCCACGCCGGTAAACGCCTTGCCCAATACCCGCGCATTGCGGGCATACTGTTCCGCATCGATCTTTTTCAACCAGGCGACAATCGCCGCTTTATCCTGCGCCTTGAGCTTTTTGTTTAAGCCCTTCGTCAATTGCTCGTAGGTTTTTTCCGCATCCTGCACATTGCGGATATATCTGCCTTGAATTCCTGCCTCCAAATCCTTGGCGAGCTTGGCGTATTTCGCGCCGAGCTTTTCCGCGATATCTTTATTGATGCCGGCGGCCAGGCTGACGCCATCCTTGATCGCTTTTAATTCCGCATTTTGATATTCGACGAATTCCTTAACGATATTTTTTACCGAGCCTGGAGATTTCACCGGCTTACCGTTGGCATATTTCACCTCCATGCCATTCAGGTTATCCCCTCTCACCACGGCGATAAACGCGGGCCGGTTCTTATTGGCCTTATAGTAGAGACTGTAGGTCGCCATTCCGGCTTGCTTTTCCACCTTCAAATGATGAAAGCCGAAATAACTCCCGGTCGTGCGGGTCGTCGAGAACTCACCGCTTTTGCCGTTACCATGCCAGCCGTTGACGGGCCGATCGCGGTGTGAGTCTGTCACGAAACTGCCTAACGAGGAGGCGCCGATCTGCCCGGCGTTCAGGCCATTATTACCACCTTTACCGGGGGTTGAGGTCTTGCGCGCATGGCCGGTTTCGATATCCCCGATCGCCACCATTCCTCCCTTGGCGTTGACTCCCATCACCAGTCCACCCAGGCCAATGTGCTTAGCCTGATCGGCCGTCAGACCGGTGGCAGAAAGGCTCAGCGTGCCGGACGGGCTGACGCTTTCAATACGCAATTGTGCATCCGGGTTGATTCTGCGCGCCGCCTTGATCACCGCCGCCAGCTTCATGCGCAACGCTGGATCGTTTTGGATCGCCGCTATCTGTTGCTGTTCCGGGCTGTTGCCAACACTGGCGCCACCGCGATCGCCGGAATGGCCCTTATCACCGCCCCCAGGTTCTGGGCCCGTACCACGTTCAGAACTCCAGTTAGTTCCATCCCCTTTACCGCCATAATTAAATCCAGGCATATGCTTAATCCTTATTTCTTTATTATCAACATGCCGAGAAATACGCACGACGTAATTCTCGGCAAACCAATTTTTAACTGCCCGTCCGTTATAGAAATTCACAGCAACAAGAACAATGCATGGTGGCTGTGTGGCAGATTAAACAAAGAGAAACGGCGTTAACGGCAGAAATATGACGACCGAAAAACTTGATAGTCATAAATAGAAGGCGCTTACAGGAGGGGGGGATATGCTGCGGCTTCCGATCCCGATTCAGATAACAGCCGCACACGAAGTTGGCCCAAAAGTACCGAATGTGGTCACCTGCCCTACTCTTGCACGATGAGCGGATGGCAAATAATGGCTCCCGAACTTATCGTTAACAGGAGAGTGCAAATGAAAGCTTTGGTTCATGCCACCTTGCTGGCCGCCATGATGGGCGCCGCTTCCTTCAATGCATTGGCTCAGGAGACCGTAAACGTGAATACCAAAACCATCAGAGCCATGTCGGGCGCCCCCACCACCACTGCCCTGGCCGCCGCCAAAACGGCGCTAATCGTGGTGGATATCCAGAATGAATATTACGCAGGCAGCGGCTTTCGCGGCAAAATGGTGATCCCGGATGGCCAGAAAGTGTTGGATAACAGTAAAAAGCTGGTTGAGTTCGCCCGCAAAAACGGCATGCCGGTCTATTTCGTGCGGCATCTGGGGCCGGCCAACGGCCCGCTGTTTGCCGAAGGCTCGGTCTACGCCGAATTCAATCAGGCGCTGCAACCCGCTAAAGGGGATGCGGTGATCACCAAAGCGACGCCGAGCGCGTTCGTCGGCACCGATCTGGATGCGCAGCTGAAGAAGCAGGGCATCAAAACGCTGATTGTGGCCGGTTTGATGACGCACATGTGCATCTCTTCTACCGCACGCGACGCGGTGCCGCTCGGCTATGATGTGTTGATCCCGCAAGACGCGACGGCGACGCGCGATCTGGACGACGGCACGGGTGGCGTGGTCGATCACCGCGTGTTGCAGCGGGCGGCGCTGGCCGCGGTGGCGGACGTGTTTGCGGAAATCAAAACTACCGAGGGCATCCTGGCGCTGCCGGTGACCAAATAAGGTTCAGCGCGCCGCTCCCCGGCGGCGCGCACTGCAAGAGGCGTTATCGCGGATGAAAATAGGCATTGTGGTTTTCGACGGCATCATTCCCTTTCACCTTTCGGTGCCTTTTGCGGTGTTTGAAAAAGTGCTGGCGCCTTCAGGCGCACCACTGTGCGAACTGACCCTGTGCGCCGCCGAGCCTGGCGAGCTGAAAACCAATGCCGGTTTTTCCATTGTGGTCAACCTTGGGCTCGGCGCGCTGAGCGGCATGGACATGGTGATCGTGCCCAGTTGGGACAATCCGGCCCGCCAGCCGGAACCCGCACTGCTGGATGCGCTGTGCCATGCCCATGCTGCCGGCGCCACCGTCGTCGGCCTTTGCATGGGCGCATTCGTGCTGGCGGCGGCGGGCCTGCTGAATCATCGCCGGGCCACTACCCACTGGCGCTGGCTGCCGGACTTTCAGCAACGTTATCCGGCGGTGCTCGTCGAAAATGACGTGCTGTATCTCGATGAAGGGGATGTCGTGACGTCGGCCGGCACCGCCGCCGGCATCGATTGCTGCCTGCACCTGGTGAGAAAACGCTGGGGGGCTGACATGGCGGCGCAGGCGGCGCGCCACCTGGTGGTGCCCCCTCACCGGCAAGGTGGACAATCGCAGTATGTCGCGCTACCGGTGCAAAATACCCGCCAGGGGGACAACTTTTCCTTGGCGCTGGCCTGGGCGATGGAAAACCTGCATCAGACGCTGTCGTTGGATAGCCTTGCGCAGAAAGCCTGCATGAGCCGCCGCAGCTTTACCCGCCGGTTTCAGCAAACCACCGGCACCCGCTTTTCGCTTTGGCTGCTGAATCAGCGCCTCATCGCCGCACAGCGTTTGCTGGAAAAGAGCGACTGCTCGGTGGAAACCATCGCGGAAAAGGTCGGCTTTCCCTCTACCACCTCATTGCGGCGCCACTTTCTTAAGCAACTGAACACCTCGCCCTCGCGCTACCGGCGCGAGTTTCGCGGCGACAGCCGCACCACCGGAATATCCGCCAGCCGGGTGGTGTAGGCCGGCGACAGCATTTCGCGCTTCATTTGCCACGGCTTGACGATCCCCTGCCCGGCGAACCACACGCGCCCGCGTCCTTCCTGATTCAGGCGATCGAGGGTCGCCATCAGCCGCTCGCTGTTGCGGCGCGGCGGGCAGTCGTCGAACAGATCGATCTGCGCCATGGCGGCGGCGCTGAAATCCCCCAGCACCACGCCGCCCTTCAGGTAACGCCGTCCTTCCTGCCAGATGCTTTCCAGCGCACGCACCGCCATGGCGATGATGTCGCGGCTGTCGTTGCTCGGCGTTTGCAGCCGGGCGGTGCCCATATTGCTGTAATACCCCTCGCCCGCCGAATGCGGGCTGGTTTTGATAAACACCGACACGTTGCGGCAGTAGCGCTTTTCCTGCCGCAGCTTTTCGGCGGCGCGTTCGGCATAGCTGCAGATCGCCTCGCGCATGTGCGGGTAGTGCGTCAGCCGCTGGCCGAACGAACGGGAGCAGATGATCTGCTCTTTGGCGGCCGCCTCATCTTCCCACCGCAGGCACGATTCGCCGCGCAGCTCGCGTATCGTGCGCTCCAGCACCACGCTGAAGGTTTTACGCGCCAGCCGGGTATCGCAGTCCGCCAGCTGCAGCGCGGTATGAATGCCCATCGCCTGCAGCTGGCGAGTCAGGCGGCGGCCCACGCCCCACACCTCTTCCACCGGGATCAACGCCAGCAGCCTGCGCTGGCGCGCCGGATCGGATAAATCCACCACGCCGCCGGTGCCGCGCCATTTCTTGGCGGCGAAGTTGGCCAGTTTGGCCAGCGTTTTGCTCGGCGCAATGCCGACCCCAACCGTCAAATGCAGCTCGCGCCGGATGCGATCGCGCACCCGCTGGCCGAACGGCTCCAGCGCTTCGCAATGCGCCACGCCGTCCAGCCGCAGAAAGGCTTCGTCCAGCGAGTAGATCTCCACCGCCGGCGCCATCTCTTCCAGCGTGTCCATCACCCGGCGGGACATGTCGGCGTTTATGTGGAATGCAAAATCAATAGAATTACTCAGAAAAACTGCCCCTGTGCGTGTATCAGGTCCAATATTTGGAAGTGATGCCATGGTTCTAGACGAAAGCATGAAAGATTATGGGGCTGTCTGAGCGATTCTGGCGCGTAAAGCGACAGCGTGATTTTTGCTGAATTGGCTACGCTAATGGGGCTGCCTCTTTCATCCCCGAACAAATGTATCTGTAAGGTGGTACGTAAAATCTCATGATAAGATAAGAATAGTGAGGCTGCTCACAGGGATAATTCAGATAGAATGGCTCCCGTGCTACTTCAGCCTGGTTTTATATAGTAGCCACGCTAAGGAGTATCGTGGCTATTTTTAAGCTTTGCGCTTATGCAGCATCGCTAACACACTTCAGAATGGGTTGGCGTTGATTATATCGATTCAGTCCCCGATGTGCCAACGCTCCTTATCATTTTCCTGTTATATTTTGTTAGTTTTAGTCACAGGTTCAACTTTTAAAGTTCATAAAAAAGAAATAATATCATAAACATACATCACCCACATAAAAAACAATGCTATTGGGGTTCTACGCCGGAACCCCAGATTTTTCCGTCCGTAAAAATTATCCCCGGTTGAGCAGCTTTATCCCGTCGGCTCGCAGTTGACCATCCGGATAAATATGACGGTACAGCGTTTGCTGGGTTATCCGGCACTGTTGCAGAAAACCGGCATGCTCACAACGAGCCAAATCATCGATTCAAGAGGGAGTTTTCGCTTACGAAGAGTGATTGTGTCGGTAACCGTCAGAATTTAATGAATAAATTCAGCGGGTATACGGACGGAAAGAGAGCGAGGCCGTTCGAGCATGGTGAAATTAATGATGCCAAGAGCCTGGGAAAGTTCCATGTTAAAGGGGCCATGACAATACCATGGCCCCTTTGTACAGCAACGACCGGATCGGTCAATTGATCCTTAAACGCTTGGCATTAGGCGATGCGTCTGGAGTTATATGGTAGAATCCATACATATCATTTCTCCATTTTAATATAAGCAAGTAATTCAGAGGAATACATGCTTTACATGTAACCTGTTATTTATTAATGGTTTTATTACTTATATGCTAATAACCAATAATAAATATGATCGTGAATATTATTTCACTGGCAATGGTTTATGGAATTAACAATAGCATGATTGCAATTTATTTGCACATAGTATTATTTTACTTGAAATGTTTTTTAAACTAATTATGCGCGTAATGAACATGCAATTCTTAAATTTACAATCAATATCACAAATGCAAACTTGAAGATAACCATTACCACAACTACATTCTTTATGTGATCTTAAAAACATGTTGTCTCTAGTGGAAAAATGACTGACATGCATATTTTTATATATCACAATACTTTTAACTACGTTATAGGAGATGCACATGAGTGAGTTCGCTGCAGTTTTGAATGATATGCGAGATCATTTTAAAAACAATATTAAAACTGGTAAGGCTATACGTTACTCTCCGAAAGTCAATGGCGTAAGCTTTAGTTCTGAACTTGTTGATTCGGAAACTGATGGGATTTCTTTTTTCGTAAGTGATAACAGTGCATCATTGAGTACAGACATTCAGGATAGATTACAGGATATTGAAACGCATGCTAAGGTTTTGGCCAAGGAAGAAGCTTCACATATCGAAGATGGATTAGAACAATCCACGAAAAAGCTAACAGATGCGAATCTTTCAACTGCTGCAAAAAGCGATTTTTCAGCCAAATTAGCTAAGCTAAAGGAAGATGCCCAGAAAAAAGCACTTAACAACATCGATAAAATCTTCAATGCTGCATCAGAAATCGGTGAAGCACACCCCGAAGCACAAAACACTATTCTTTTTATAGTGGAAAAGGTTGGCAACTTATTCCACGAGTTGGTCGATAAAATCGTAGACTTTATCGTAGGTATTGTCCAAGATGTAGTTAAATGGATCAAGAATGCTTGGGATAGCATTACTACTACCTTTAATGGCATCAAGACTTGGGTTTCTCTCTGGTTTTAGGTTAAGTTAGCGATTGACTTATATCGAGTGAGTTAATATTAAATCCATCACTCTTTTTTGGTGATGGATTTATAAATAACGCATGTAAAGATTAAATTCGTAAATTTAAGTAATTAATTTGACATGCAATAGCTATAAAATTATGTGAGGTGAAATTTAGTCCTAAGTTTGAAGTTTATGTCGTCAAGTAATGAATACTAGCCTAGCGGTAATTTAATCTGGCACCAATATTTATAGAGCTTCGCCTTTATCTAATATTACAAGTAGAGGTTATTATGACAACTTTCACTGTATATTTTTGTGGAACAGGTTCGAATAAATTCGATGACACAAACGATGATTACTGGAATGGCGAACTTGTTTCAACCATTGCATCTAACAATTTGGGTCGTGAATTTGCAGAATGGATCCAGATTGATGGTCCTGGGAGTGGTAACCTTCAGGATGACGAGTTGTGGGTTAAAAGTGGTGAGCATTATAAATTGACTGGAATCTCTCTTGGTTACGGTTGGGAAGAGAATGTAAAGCATGCCCTTCATATTATGAAGGGGGATTTTGACTGGCAACGTGAAAAGTTAACTAAAGAGCAATATCACCTTCTTAAGAAGCACGGAATTCCTATTCAGGATGTTGAAAAAACTGGGTCTTTTTTTTGGCGCCATTATGACTACGGAAATCGAGAGGTTACGCAACAAAAATTACAGCAACAAATTATAAAAATATTCCGCAAAGATGATGTGCTACCAACACAAGTCAACCTCATAGGCTGGAGCCGTGGTGGTATCAGTTGTCATATGCTTGCTAATGCAATGCTTTCCGATCCGGTTCTAAAATACATACCAGTGAATATTTTTGCAATAGACCCTGTGCCAGGGCCACTGAACTTCCAGTCAAATAAGGTCTCATTAGGTAAAAATGTAAAAGAGTACGTTGCTTTTTATGCTAGAGATGAACGTTCAAAAGGTTTTTCATGCGTGATTCCGGAAACTGAAAAATCAACAGCTGTACATATCTACCCCATGTCGGGTAGACATGCGACGCTTGTTGGTAATGCATCTCTTAATGGAGGTAGTGGTGGCGGTAAACATTTATCGGAGCCTGGAATGATAGTTCGTCATTTTGCTGAAGTTTGCTTGTCTAGATGGGGCGTCAATCAAAGTGACACTCTTGATTTAGATGATGGTAGTTTATTGGCTTTATATAAATCGATGAGAAAACATGCGGATTTATATAAAAAAATGCATGGTTATTCTTATACGCTGTTTACTGAAAAAGATGAAGGCGAACGATTGGTTTCATACGGAAAAAAAGGAGCTAACTTCTCTTCAATTAATGGAGGGGGATTCTCACCTTCAACAGGCTTGACTTCTGACCTCTTAGCAGATCGTTTTATTTACGAAATAATTAAGTGATGTGATTGATATCTTCATGAAAAAATATATTTAAATCGGTAATAATATATTGGCGTAAAATTAGCTAAGAATATCGTGAGTTAATTCGTTTATAGGAGAAGTATATGAACCATGATTGGAATATCCATGCAGAACATGTTGACTACGTAGAGCCAGATTATTCATACTTCGCAAACCAAAACTATCCGAGTAGCTGCCGGCTACAAGTTCGAGGAGGGATCCGTTTAGACAGGAGAAGCCTTCGAGCGGAGATCTACTTCTTTGCTATTTCTCAGGTGTCTGATATATCACCTTTTTGGAGCGAAGATACCTATGAAAGCACAGATTTAGATAGCCGTAGAATCATAACCTACCGGCCAAAGTTGCAGAGGCTTAGTGTGACGGTTTACCATCAGGTGTTTATGGGTACTGGTAAGGAGGATGGCTTGGAAAAACTTGAATTATCGTTCGGCGATGAGCTGACGATGGGTATGACGCCTAAGTTGTTCGATGAAAATGGTAAGATTCTCTATTTTGTTTGTGCACAAACCCGTGATCAGATCCCATTTGGCTCGAAAAACTCAACCTTGTTCTGTGAAATGATTGGGAGTAAATTCGGTGGTTATTGGGCAGGCTCTCACAGTGGTTTGTATGGTGATTCCATGAAGCCAGATAAACGCACTGATAACGTTGACTTCAAGCACAACTTTACAACGGCTGTGATTCCTGCCCTAAGAGACATAAAACTGACCGAGTAGTTGGTATGAGGCTTAATAAATATAATAATAGCGGCCTGCAAGAACCTTAATGGAGTGAGCCGTGCCACGCTGAGAACTTCATCAACCACAAGCCGCCAGCTAGGTGGCTTCCCTTTTTTAATATCGTGGAGGCATATTAAAACGGTAATAATTCATTCATTAGTTAACACTCATGAGTATCCAAAAGACCAATACTAGGGCTATAACAATTATAACTAAAACTATTGCTTCACAAAACATTTCCCATCCTTATTATATCCTTTTTTCAAACAAAGGAATATAAATGATTATTTCTAACTAGCCTTGCTAATTCACATTTTTACTTGATTGCTGCCATTCTAAATAAATCCTATCTGGTTAGCCTCATCAATCCTCTTATGTTGTTTAAAAATAAAGTGTAACTACCTCGCGGAAGAGCATTTAATAATGATGTTCTGGCGGATGTATACTCAATTTTATCTTTTAAAATGGCCAGCCGCGGGCACCAATAGAATAGTATTAATTTCTGTGGCAAATGGTCTTTGTGGCGTATTTTTTGTGAGCGCAACAGTATATATCGGGGTTCATTTTTTGGTAGTTTTTCAAAATTATCCTTACTAAGCTCAAAATCAAATAGTGATTCAAGTATCATAGTCGCGTTTTTCACCCTCAATATTCCAACCTTGTTGTTATTACTCACAGACATGTCCTTTAATAAGGTCATGACAACAGGATCGATATACACTTCTTTTTTTAATGGCAACATAAAAATCTCCATACCCCTCACTCAAGCTGGTTTTAGTTAGTATGAGGTGTTCACCTCAGGTACGTTCTAAAAAATACAAAAAAGCATTAGTAAAATAATTGGTGTTATCACTTGTAGATTAAATCCTCCCAGGAGGTAACATCTCGGTCTGGAAATTAAATGTTTCTATCATGAGTAGTGATGGATAAACCTTTCGATACCCAAGGAGTTTAGTATTATGCTGCCGTGTTTTTAGTAATGCTGAGAAAGTACTTAATATTTATATATAGCCAGTATTTTTTTATTGTCAAGTTGCTGACTGTTTTTATTGTGTGCTTTTTTGTTGTTGCTTTCTTTACTGACATAGACTGGAACAATGCAATATATATAACAGATTCGAATTCCTCAACACTTTTACTAGCCCATGGTTACCAACAGGATATGTATAAGTACCCGTCTAATCAGATAATCCATTTTTGGATATCTCCCTGCATAATATTTATACTTACTGTAACGCTCTAAGAGCGTGCCGCTGACAGTTACTTGATAGCACAATTCCCTCTGTGTGCCCGGAAAACTGATTGAACGGTTATTTACAGAGCCCGATATCCGGCGTGATTAACCCGTGCTCGCCCCTTGAGTATAGATATGATGACAAGCGACGACTAGGACGACTAGGACGACTACATTAAAGGAGTGCCGAAAGGTTGGCACCCAAAACGATTTGCTTCTCGCGTTCAGTCGGTTGCCGGTGTGTCGGGGCTCTTGCGAATGAAATTATCCAGTTTTTCGATGTCCCCAGCAACGACGGCCTGTTCATCGGGCGTCAGGGGAACCTCTTCCAGATAACGTCGAATAGAGGCCCGACTTTCCAGCGCCATGACCTTCGCGCTACTTTTCGGCAAACTGAAATCACAGCCGATGCAGGCCATGCGATGCGGGCAACTGCTCCAGAACGGATTGGTACAGTAAAGCTCGCCAAGATCGTAATACAAGGCCGGCCCCGTGTCGGTCATCGCCTGACTGTCGTGATCGATAAGCACGCCAATCATGTGGGAGATCTTGTCGGCTTTGACGAAAGATGCCGCCAGCCGGGTGGGACGGAGGCGAATATAGTGCAGCGTCGAGCGTGGGCAGCTGTGCCCGGACCATTCCATCAACTCGTGCAATGTCATGCCCTGCGGTACGCTGGCCAATGCCGTCACCGCGGATGCACGCCCGCGATGGCTGGTGATGCGCCCCCGGCTGTCCTCGCAAGGGACGCCAGCGCGGGCGCACAATATCGGGATCAAGGTGTTGTTCAGCATTGCGCGGCCGGCCTGTCTGCCACGGAACTGAAACAGATAGCGGACTTTTTCGCCGGTACGCTCATCGCTGAGTGCGGCCTGCTCCGTCGGGCGCGCCTGCAGCCATAAATCGACATATTTTTTCACCACGGCCGCCACCGGTTTGACAAAGGCTTTTGATGTTTTGCCGGCGGGGACGCTCAGGTAGCACAGGGTACCGGCCGGAATGCGGGTGCCGTCTTCCTGGACGATATCCTCTTCCTGTGCCTGCACGCACCCGGTCGTCAGCCGCAGGATCTCATTCTGGCGCAGGCCGGCGTGCGTCCAGATAACGGCCATGGCCTGGTGCATGGCAAACGGGTAATGGATACCGGTCAGCATGTCCTCCGGGCGCAGATTCAGGCTGGCCCAAATCAGCCGGAGCCAGACCGGATCGTCGATCACCCGGGGATTGACGCCGCGGCTGAAGGTCGGGGTATTGGGCGTGGCCAGATGGCGGAAGGGGCTCAATTGCAACCGCCCCCAGTCCCAGAGTTCATAGTCAATGAAAAAACGGCGCAGGGCATACAGGAAGGACGCGCGGGAGTTGCTCTTCATCGGCTGCTCGACACGCGATGAAAGGTGCCGGCGTGGTGATGATGCCAGGGAGAGTTCATCCACGTTGAGTCGACCCAGCGCGGCGATAAAATCGGCGCAGATACCGATCGTCCAGTCTTTGGGCTCGCGGATCTGCGGGTGTTCCCTGGCGAGCCACAAACCGATACGCAGGATGATACTGTAGCTGGACTCGCGGGTTTTGGGGCGTAGCACGGACGTTTCCCGCCAGCGCCGGCACCAGGTTACCCACTCAGGTGCGATGCCGTCGGTGTTTTTCTCCCGCCAGCCGATGTAGCCCCGCATACGCAACGGGCGCGTCAGGATCCCCATCGCAGCCAGCCCATGAGATACTTTCCCCACGGCTCTGGCGATCCCTTCCGTCCGATGCTGTTGGCCGCGGATCAACAACTCAGGCGTAAAGCTCTCCAGCCGCGGATCGCCGTTTTCCAGCATCAGTAGACTCAACACCGCAGACAGGAACATCTCTTGCGTGCGGCGCGAATAGCCCAGGCTGACCAGCACCGCCAGCAAGCGCTGCCACTCCTGCTGACAAATATCCTGACCAAATACGGCGCGGGCATAAAACAGCGGTTGCCGACAGCGCTCGTCCTGCAGCGGGAGCGGCACATCGCTCAGGTGGAAGGCAAACGCCGCCAGCAAAGGCCCACTCAACCGCCGATGCTGATACATCGCCTGCCAGCGCTCTGCCGTCCAGCGATGACAGGGGGTATTCAGGCGGGCCATTTCGGCCAGGATAGCCTGGATGGTCACCCGCACTATCCGCCCACTCGCCCCGCTGCGCCGGGCAATATCGATCAGCGGCTGCAATAATGGCGGGACAGGCCGGCGCTGCTGATACAGCGTGCGCCCATGAGCGGTGCTGATAGCCCGGCGGTCTTCTTCTGACAACGTATCGTCGAGGCGATAGGCCGCTCGCTCAAAGGGTTGCCAGATCACCGGGGGACGATTTTCAGTCGGCATGGGACACCTCCGGGCAGCCAAACACCTGGCTGGCGACGCGCCGGTCCTGCTCCGCGATCGCCCCGGCCATTTTGGCCGACAAATCAGTGCCGGACAGATGCAGGTATATCTGGGTTGTGCGGGGATCGCGGTGGCCGGCATAGGCGGCGATTTCGTGCAGTCGCCAACCGGCCCGGGCAAGGTGCGTCAGGCGCAGATGACGGAAGGTGTGCGTTGAAAAATCCGGCAATTCGGCCTGTGTGGCCCAGCGCCGTACTGTCTTGCTCCAGCTCCAGATGCTCAGGGGGGCGCCGTGGTTACGGTCCGACACCGAACGAAACAGCGCGCCGTCGGTATGCCCTTTCCGTCGAAGTTGCTGCATGTGTGCCGCCAGCATCGGGGTCACGGCCGGGCTGTAGCACACCACGCGCTCGCGCCGGCTTTTTGTTGTTTCCGCCCGGATACGGATCAGACGGAGCCCCGGATCCAGGTCGTCGATCCTAAGAGCAGTCACTTCGGCCCGCCGCAGTGCGCCATAATAGGCCAGCGCCAGCATCAGCCGGTCGCGCAGAGAAGCTTTTGCTGCCTGTCCGAGCAAGGAAATCCAGCCCGGATCATCCGGAATGCGGGGCAGTTTGACGATGCGCGGCACCAGTCCGCGTGCACTGAAACCTGCGGCGGGCTGCAGGGTACGTGGCACCGGGTTATGATCACAGTTTCCCTGGTAGAAGAGGAAGTCGTACCAGAGGCGAATGGCGGAGATCCGCAGTTGCAAGGTGGCGCTGGCGACGGGGTGCGCCATCCCCGGCAAGTACGGACGAAGATAGGCAGAAAAGTCCTCAAAGCGCGCGGACTCAGGCCGCAATGCCTGCGTCTCACAGTGACGTAAATAATGTACCAGCGCCTGGCGGTAGGCGAGTATCGTGGCTGGCGCTCGCCCCAAATCAGTCAGGATCTTCAGCCATTGTTCGACAAAGATCATGCTATGAGTTGAAAGCAGATGTCTGGTCATTGGAATTCACCTTTGATATGAGAACACGTTCAGTGTTGGCGATCAAATGTTGCACTCCACTTAACTTACTACAGCGCGTAGTTGGAGGAGAACACCGCGACGTTGCGGCGGCGCATCTCCTCTTTGATCTTGAAATAAGGCGCGCCCATCGGCACGCCCAGCGCCTTCGCCTCGGCGCTGCGGGCGATCACGCAGCCGTCGTTGTTGGACAGCACGATCACCGGCCGCCCGCGCAGATCGGGCCGAAAGATGGTCTCGCAGGAGGCATAGAAGCTGTTGACGTCTACCAGGGCGAACATGGTTGCCGACCTTTCATCGTCAGTGGGTTGTTATTCATAACGGCACCAGATTACTGTTCATACATACAGTATTTGTATTTTTCTGGCGACGATCAAGTAGAAACCACCCCATCGCTGCTATCCGTTTGATGCGCTTTGGCTTTTAACTCAGCCTCCGTTTACCTAGAGCCGAGTTTTTCATTAATGGCGAACTTCACGCAGATCGAAACGAATCGGAATGGTCACGCTGAATTCCGCCTGCCCCGCTGCGATCTCGTTGCCGGGTGCGGGCAGTGGAGAAGCGCGCTGCGGTAACTGAAGCGCCTCCCGGTCGAGCGAAGCAACCCCACTCGATCGCAATAGCTTCACACCCAGCACGTTCCCCTGTCGATCCAACGTCACGGCAACCTGAACAATACCCTGGCGCTGCTGGCGTACCGCCAGAGCCGGGTAGCGTTTGAAACGGCTCAAATGCGCCAACAGCAGGCCGCTCCAGACCGAGGCATCCTGGCTCGGCTGCGACGCCACGCTGGTTTGCGGTGCGGCAACACGCTTTCCATCCAGAGACGGCGGCGCGCTGGTGCTTGATGCTATTGAGCTTGCAGACGCTATTTTTTCCTGTTCCTCCTGCCTTGGGCGCGGCGGTTCCGTTTTCGGTCTGATGGGATCGTTCCGTTGCCCTTTAGCCTTGCTCTGCCGCTCCGTCGCACGCGGCGCATGAATCAGCGGAGGCATCGCCGCCTCCGGTTCCCGATTGGCCTGCCGTTGCGCCACCGCCTGCACCTGGCGCACGCCGGTCGGCATCGGCTCTGCGTTGGGGGTCGATTCCGCCTGCTCGGCAACCATCATCAACACCATCGGTTGCGCCGCGGGCAGCAACGGTGGCACCAGGTGATAACCAAGGCCAAGCAACAACGCACCATGCAGACCCAACGCCAACACATTGGCGGTAGCCCAGCGCAATCGCCCGCCTGTAGGCGGTAAAGATAAATCGGCAGGTAATACGTTGTGATTCAACATGGAAAACGATACTCAGGTTAAGCGTGAAACCGACCAACGTACGCAACGGTCACGACGGTCGGGGCATGTCAGAAAAGTCGTTTAGGCACGCGGTACCGGGCAGGGAAAGAGAAAAAACAGGCCAATCCAGAAGGAAAAATACAAATAGCAGAGTAAAAAACTTTAGGATACGGTGATGAAGTATTTTGACAGCATATTTATCCTAACCGGCAGCGCACCGGGCAGAGCCGCAATGACGCGCTCGGGGTCAGCCAGCGGAAACGCGCCGGAGAGCCGCAGGCCGGCGACCTCCGGCCGGCAGCGAATAACGCCCTGACGATAACGCCCCAGCTCCATCAGGAAGTCGTCCAACCGCATGTTGTCGGCCAACAGCATGCCTTGCCGCCAACCGGGCTCTTGCGTCACGCGATACGGTTCGCCAATGCCTTGCCGGCTTAATCTGCCGCCCTGACCGGCGTTGAGCACCGCGTTCCGATGCGCCGGCGACAGGATCGTGACTCGGCCAAGATAAACGGCGATATCACTGTAGGTTTCCCACAGGCGAACGCTGAAGCGAGCAGCCTGCGCCACGATCTCGCCCTGCGGCAGCCTCACCGTCAACGCGCCGCTTTCCGGCGGCAGATTCACCATCATTTCGCCTTCCAGCAATGCGGCCTGCTGACGGCTGACGTTGACCGCCGTTTGCGTGTTCAGCATCAACTGCGCGCCATCCGCCAACGCGACGGTTTGCTGCTCCCCCACCGCCGTGCGGTAATCCGCCAGCCAGGGGCGCCATGGCAGCGCGCCAGAACCGATGCCAACCGACCCCACCACGCCGATGGCCGCCAGGCTTCTCAGCAACCGACGGCGCTGCGGGTTTGGCAACTGCGACAGACTACGCTGCGCCGCCGCCCCGTTAAGCAGAGAAAAACGGGATGAAAACGCGGCGATATGCCGCCAGGCGCGTTCATTTTCCGGTTTCGCCTGATACCAACGCCGCCAGTTTTCCCTATCCGCGTCGCTTGCCTCTTCCGACATCAGCTGGGTTAACCAGGCGGCGGCCTCACGCGCGCTCTGCCGATCGATATCCGATTCCATCATGGGCTCCGCACTTGCCGTTACGCCGCCAATGCAAAGAAACAGTGCAAATTGGCGCGCTGCAGATATTGTTTCACCGAGCTGCTCGACACCCGCAAACGTTCAGCGATGTCGCAATAACGCATGCCCTGCAGGTGCGCCAACAGGAAGGCCTCGCGGACGTGCGCCGGCAATCCGTCCAACGCCTGATCCAACTGTTCGAGCATTTCGAGGGTTTGTTGACGGACTTCCGGCGAGGGTGCCTCGATCGCCGGCAGCTCGCTCAAGGCCTGCAGATAGCTCTCTTCGATTGTTTTACGTCGGTAATAATTCGCCACCAGCCGGCGCGCCACGGTCGCCAGGAAGGGGCGTGGTTGCCGAATGGCAAGCAACTGCGGGCTCAGTAAAATACTGATGAACGTATCCTGCGCCAGGTCTTCGGCGTGATGCGCGCACCCGACCTTCTGTCTCAGCCAATGGCATAGCCAACTGTGGTGCTCAAGGTAAAGCTGTTGAGCAAACCCGTTGGCTGCCGCGGCCTCTTTCCTCGCCATTCAATAACACCGATTGATAATGAGATTGAAAATGATAATCATTATTATTTTAAAAATGTAACTTCTGTGTCAAGCGATTGCTGATGATTTATAAACGGCGAAAAAGTAGGGAAATACGGGAGAGAAAACGTGAAAAGGGGCCGAAATGGCCCCTGTCAGCAGGATATTCAGAAACGTTGGCTAACGCTAAACTTGATGTTGCGCCCTACGCCGGACACCGATTCGCCCAGGTAAGGGTAATAATCGCGGTTGAACAGGTTGTCCACCGCGACGCGAGCTTCGAAGCCCTGCAAACCGCTGGGCTGCCACGAGGCGAACAGGCCGTGCAATGCATAACCCGACGTTTTCGGCAGCGCCCAGACAACGGCCATCGTATCGCCGTCGGCCGGTGAACGATCCTGTTTACGCACAAAATCGCCGGTCCAGCCGAAGGCCATGTCCCACTGCGGCACTTTCATGCCCAGCATCGCGTGTGCCGTAACGGGTGGAATTTCGGCAATCCAGGTTTCGCTGCCCCACGGATCGCGTGGTGAAGCGTCGCGTTTGCCGCGAATCGAGGAGAACGACAGGCTGCCGAACAGGCTTTCGCTGTCATAAAACGATTCGAGCTCCACGCCCTCAATGGTATAGCCCGGCAAGTTGCGATAGTTCGACAACGGTTGCCCACATTGGCCACCGTGCCGTGCGGCGTCGCACACTACGCCGCGACGGTAGAAAATCTCGTCCTTGCCGCGATTGCGGAACAGCGTAGTGCGGATCTGCAGGCTGTCTCTCGCCATCAACACATCGTTGAAGTCCAGCACCGCGCCGAGGCGAACGCCCGTCATGCGTTCCACCTGCAGACTGCGGCTGGTGCCGGGCACGCTGGAAGCGGCGTATTGCACTTCATACTGTTCGTCAATCACCGGGGCGCGCCAGGTGCGGCTGACGTCGGCAAACAGGGACAGATTCGACGTCGCTTTCCACATCACGCCCAAATGCGGCGACCAGCCGGTATAGGTCACGCTGCTGTAATCATGGCCCACGAGCGGATCGCTGTCGTTATAGCGCGGAGCTCGGTTCGGTTGCCCGGTGTTGGTCACGTGATCGTAACGCACGCCCGGCGTCACGGTCAGGCTGCCGAAGCTGACCGCATCCTGCAGATAAACGCTGCGGGTTTCCTGTTCGCCCGCCGGCATGTAATACGGCTGGAAATAGCCGTAGTTGTAACTGGCGTTTTTCACCTGCGAGGGGTAATACATCAGGGTATCGCGCTGATGTTTATGCCAACGCGCGCCGAGCAACAGCTTGTGTTCCAGCGGCCCGCTGGCGAAACGGCTTTCATTGCTGACGTCAAACTGCCGATCGGTATAGTTCACCCAGCTTTCATTGCCCAACGTACCGAGATAGCTGAACTTTGAAGCGGAATCCGGCCGCTTGTCATGCTGCTCTGTCTTCGAATAGGCGTAAGACAGCGTCAGATTCAGCAACGGCTGCGCTTCCGGCGCCAGATTCCATTTCACCGAGTAATTGGTGTCTGTCTGGTCGCGATACACCAGAATGCGGCGCCACGCTTCTTCCCGGCCATATTTATCGATATCCGCCTGGCTGGGCGCGGCGATATCGTCCCGCTTGGCGGCGAAAGGCTGCCAGCCATCGGAATCGGAGCGCATCGCCGACAGCGTCAGCGTTTGCGCCTCGCTCAGATAAATATTGGTTTTTAACAGGTAGGAAGCCTGATCGTTGGCGGAATAGGCAAAGCGCGTGCCGTCCGGCCGCTTCAGGTTGCCGCCGTCACGCTTGCTCATGTAGATCAAACCGTCGGCAAATCCTTCCGGCGTACGGCCGTACAACGCGCCGCTGTAAATGCCCTGGCGATCGTTGGTGTGGTAGCTGTACTTCAGCAAGCCGCCAAAATCTTCGCCCGGCAGCAGCATGTCCCCGGCATCTTTGGTCTCCAGCGTAATGGTCCCGCCAAAGCCGCCATTGCCGTTCAACAGATTGTGCGGCCCCTTATCGACCTCAACCTTTTTCAGCAGTTCGGGTTCGATGAATACCGAACCCTGCCGATATTTCTCAAATCCCTTCGGCGCCCCGTCCAGCACCACCTTCACATCTTCCATGTCGCCCATGCCCCAGATATTCAGGCTTTGGCCGCCCGGGCGCGGCGATCCCGCCATCCCTACGCCGGGCAAGCGATCAAGCAAACTGGCGATGTTATCGGCCTGTACGCGTTCGATGTCTTCTTTATCCAGTACCGAACGGCCGGCGGCGACGCTGTCGGACAAACCGCCGACCACCGACAGTTCCGGTATCGTCAACGGCTGAACCGGCCCGGCGTCGACCAACCGATATCCCTGTGCGGTTTGCTGAGCGCGCAATCCGCTGCCCGCCAACAGCGTATTGAACGCGTCGGTGAGGCGATAATGTCCCTGCAGGCCCGCGGTGCTTTTTCCACGCGTCTGTTCGGGCGTGAAAATCACTATCACGCCGGCCTTAGCGGCCGCCGTCTGCAAGGCAGGCGCCAGATCACCGGCGGGAATGGCGAAGGAAAGGATAGCGGACTGTTCAACCGCCGAGGGTGGTGCCGACGCACCGGGCGCCGCCATCGCGGAGGTGAGCATGCCCGATAGTGCGCATCCTATCCCGATAGCGACGCGTTTCCCGGTCATGCGTTTGGCTGATGTGAACGTACGCCCTGCGCCGCTCTTGTTTTTTATGGCCATGAAGGATTCCCCTGAGTGTATTGAACTGGAAACTCAGTAGAGAGGTCACGCCAACGAAAAGATCGGGCAGAAAAAAATGAAAAAAAGGACCGAAGTCACCGCGCCGCGTAGACGATAAAGGTCACCACGCCGAAGATCTCCAGCTGCGCCTCGTCGTCGAACACGATCGGCGCGTAGGCGGGATTCATCGGCAACAGCCGCACGTCGGGGTGGCGTTGCAGCTTTTTGACGGTGAATTCGCCGTCCACCGCGGCGATCACGATATTGCCGTGCTCCGGCGTCAGGGCGCTGTCGACGATCAGCAGATCGCCATCCTGGATATTGCCGTCGATCATCGACTCGCCGCTGGCGCGCACGAAATAGGTGGCGTTGGGGTGCCGTACCAGCAGCTTGCCGATATCCAGCCTGCTCTCGACATAGTCCTGCGCCGGGGAAGGAAAGCCGCAGGCCACGCGATCGGCAAACAGCGGTAACGTCAGGGGTTCACCTGGTAAAAAAGCATACAACCTTGAATTGCTCAGCATAATCATAACCAAACTGTATATTTATACAGTTAAGCATAAACAAAACGCGAACGCGTGCAACCCCCTATCCCCCTGCGGATCGCGCTTTCCCGCGTAATATAATAATTTTCTGAGTGATTTTTCCTGCAGCTTTTGGCGTTCTTCGCGTGTGTTTACACACATGATACCCACCAAAACTGTGGATAATGCGGCACTCAGACCGTTGGCGTATCGATGGGCAGGATGAATGAGGGATTGTCATTGCGAACGGCGCCGACGGCGGGCGATACCGGTTGCCAGACGACATCCTCTGCCTGCAGGCTGTACACGTCAGCCTGCATTTGACCAGAGAGCGGGACTAAGCGGGTGTCGAGCCAGTCGCGCGCGGCCGTCGGTCTCTGCTGCGTACAGCGCCGCAAAGAACAGCGGCAGGCCTTGCCTCACGGGAGGAACGGCGGACGGCCTTACAAAATGACGCCAATAAAATTGCGACTGGCAATGGCATCAATGGGACGGCCAGAGACGAAAGTCAGTACGTTATGCCAGGAGCTTGGGATAACCCGACAAACGCTGTACCGCCACATTTCCCCTGATGGTCCACTGCGAGCTGACGGTATAAAGCTGCTCAACCGGGGATAATTTTAGCGGACGGAAAAATCTGGAGTTCCGGCGTAGAACCCCGAATAAGGAATAATCCTTAATTCATTTCAGGATTATTAATTCCATCTAAAACCTCTCGGCAATATTCTTTTTTATAGGCTTCATCATTACTTAATGACTTAACCAAAAAATCAGCATTTTTCCAACCATTATCCCAATGCGTATCGAATCCTGACTGTTCATACTTTAATGTTCTAGTTAATGAGTCTTTTATTTGTTTTTTATATTTATCAATTTTCTCATTGGGTGCCCCACAAACATCATGTGCAACACGAGCATTTGAGCCAGAAAAACCTATTGCTGAAATTGCCATCGCTTCGTTTGATTTGTCGAAATCATTCGCATAGGCCACAGCATTAGATAAAGCGAATATGACAAGAGCAGGTATGGTTTTTTTGTATGAAATCATCTTTTACCTCTAACTCATTGATTGTTCATGGGGTCAGTTTGGATATCGAAAATTATTGTACATTAAGGCTGCTTTTTAATCAGTCTCAACTTCTTTATAGAAGGCCTGAATGCGACAAACTTGGGAAGTACTGTAGCCTGTCGCGTCTGCTGTTTCTCGGATGCTCAGTTTCTTAATCTGTCGGTAGTGCCTGATCCATCCTGCACGCTCCATCTCGCCGCTGGCGCGCACGAAGTAGGTGGCGTTGGGGTGCCGCACCAGCAGCTTGCCGATATCCAGCCTGCTCTCGACATAGTCCTGCGCCGGGGAAGGAAAGCCGCAGGCCACGCGATCGGCAAACAGCGGTAACGTCAGGGGGTCACCTGGTGAAAAAGCATACAACCTTGAATTGCTCAGCATAATCATAACCAAACTGTATATTTACACAGTAAGGCATAAACAAAATGCGAACGCGTGCACCCCCCTATCCCCCTGCGGATCGCGCTTTCCCGCGTAATATAATAATTTTCTGAGCGATTTTTTTTTACGCCTGCTAAGCGTTTCACCGCCCCTTGCACACACGTTATCCACCAAAACTGTGGATAACCTGGCGGGGCCACGGCGGTGCCTTCGGAGGATGCGCTATCGCCCTACTGCGCCGCTGCGGCGATGCAAAAACGGTATACCGCTTCAACCATCTGATCGAGGCCCGGTTGCTCGAGGGGATAATGCCCGGCGTTCTCGAGCATCACGGTGCTCACTGGTACCCGCCGAACGCGGCGGAGGAACAGTTCGCTCAGGTGCAACGGCGTCCAGCGATCCTGCGCCGGCTGCGTCAGCAGGATCGGGCAAACGTCGAAATCTTCCGGCTCAATGGCAGGTGCGTACGCCGCGTACGAGGCTAAAAAGCGCATCGTCACCCAGGCCCCCGCCGACGTGTCGTCCGCCAGACATGCCTTAAGCGCCGTCTTGTCATTGACCAGCGCATGCATCTTGCTCGCCAATGCCATCGGCATCGCCATCCCGGCCAGCGGCGTAGCGGCCACCAGCCGCGCCAGGGGAATGCCCAGGCGGCTCATCATTCGATTCAACGCCGTCTCGTCGCGCACCTGTTGTTCACGCTGATCGAGAAACGTCATGCCGACAATGCCTTTCACCTGCCGGTTCAGCGCTGCCACGTGGTAGGTCTCCATCCCACCGGCGCTCAGGCCGTACAGCACAATGGGGCGCGCGTCCCTCGCCCGTTCCGCGTCGATCAGATCGCTGCCAATCTGCACCCAGTCGTCGTAGCGCACGCGCCGTCGTTGTCTGCCCGTCTGCGTCATGCCATATCCCGGCATGTCTACGGCGATCGTCTCTATTCCCCGGTGCGCCAGCGGCGCCCCCAGGATGGTCGACATCTGCCGGCCGTTGGTACCGACGCCATGAAACAGGATCACCTTCACCGGCGCCTCGGGGCGACGGTAGCAATCGAGATGGATGCGATACTGCCGCCAGGGCCACCACGTCTCTGTCGGTTCTTCCCCCGGCTGCAGCCGGAAGCTTTCCGGCAGGAATCGCTGAATGTCCTGCCAGTGAGATTGATTGGCGTAATTACCCATACGAAACCTCTCGTGATACTTGGTTGCCGGGATGAAAATCCGTATAATTCAACAAATGTCGGATTAATAAAATACAACTTATGTCGGAAAAAGCGATGCCGCAAGTAAAAAAAAATGCGCGCGTGCCGGTTCAGGAACGCGCAGCGGCGCGCATGGCCAAAGTGCTGAGCGCCGCCGAACAGATGCTCGCCACCCTCGGGCCGGAAAAAACCTCCATTCCCGCCCTGGCGGAAGCGGCCGAAGTGCCGCGCGCCGCGATTTACCCGTTCTTCCCGGACAAGTACGCGCTGTTTTCGCATCTGGCTCAGACCCATATGCAGCAACTGACGCAGGCGCTGCGCGCGTCGGGGCTCGAGACCGCCGGCAGCTTGCAGGATTGGGTGGATGCCGCCGTGTTGGCCACGGCCCGCTACTACAATGCCCATCCTGCGGCGAGCGTCTTGCTGCTGCGCGGTGCGTTCGCCGAACCCGAAAACCAGGCTCACGCCGCCAAAAACCTGACGATCGGCGAGATGTTCCGGGCAAAAGTGCGAGACCTGCCCGAACTCGAGACGCTGCCGTCGGAGCCCGACGTCGTTCTGATCGCCATAGAGTTGGCGTTCGCCTGCATGAAATATGGTTACGCGCGGGAAGGCACCGTCTCTGCGGCCATTTGCCGCGAAGCGACGCGGGCGGTCATCGCCTATCTAGGCCAGTGGCGCACCGCGCCGTAAAGCAATGGCAGAGGTGCCCCGTTTCGCCCTGTTCAAGGGCGCCATCTATGATAAAATCCACTATCACTCATCAGACTCTACTCTGACGCCGGCGCAGTATCCGCCGGCGCCGCGAAACCATCATGAACAAGCATTTGATTCTCGACGAACCCGGCGATGCCGATTCGGCCTGCCTGTCGCGCCACGCGGTCTGGCAGCGCAACGATCTGGCTCAGGCGCAACAGGATTGGCTGGCGGAAGAAGTGCCGGTCGCCCTGGTGTACAACGGCATTTCCCACGTGGTGATGATGGCGACGCCGAAAGATCTGGCGGCCTTCGCCATCGGTTTTTCGCTGTCCGAAGGCATCATTGCCTCCCCCGACGATATCTACGACATCCGCCAACAGCCGGCCTGCAACGGCATTGAAGTGCATGTGGAACTCTCGAGCCGCCGCTTTATGCAGCTGAAAGAGAAGCGCCGCAGCCTGGCCGGCCGCACCGGCTGCGGTGTCTGCGGGGTGGAGCAGCTGCAGGAGGTCGCCCAACCCATCGCGCCGCTGCCCTTCACGCAACGCTTCGATTTGGCCCTGCTCGACCGGGCGTTGGCGCAGCTGCAGGAGGTGCAAACGGTGGGGAAACTGACCGGCTGCACCCACGCGGCGGCCTGGATCCAGCCGGACGGCGCACTCAGCGGCGGGTGTGAAGACGTCGGCCGCCACGTGGCGCTCGACAAACTGCTGGGCTACCGCAGCCAACAGGCGTGGCTACAGGGGGCGGCGCTGGTGTCGAGCCGCGCCAGCTATGAAATGGTGCAAAAATCCGCCATGTGCGGCGTCGAGATCCTGTTCGCCGTTTCCGCCGCCACCCGCCTGGCGGTCGAGGTGGCCGAGCGCAGCAACCTGACGCTGGTGGGCTTCAGCAAGCCGGGGCGCGCTACCGTCTATACGCACCCGCAGCGGCTCTGGCAATCGACGCCGGTGGCCTAACGCCGCCGGACAAGAATCGACTATTCTCAATAGCAGAACACCAGGAAGCCCCACGTCATGATCATTCGCCCGAACCAGAACTGGTTTATTCGCCTGTTCGCCTGGCACGGTTCCGTGCTGTCAAAGATCACCTTTCGTCTGTCGCTGAACGTGCTGATGTCGATAGTGGCGGTGATCAGCTATCAATGGTACGAGCAGCTCGGCGTACATTTAACCATCGCGCCGTTCAGCCTGCTGGGCATCGCCATCGCCATTTTTCTCGGCTTTCGCAATAACGCCGGCTACAGCCGCTTTGTCGAAGCGCGCAACCTGTGGGGCTCGCTGCTGATTACCGAGCGATCCCTGCTGCGCCAGATCAAAAGCCTGCTGCCGGACGAACCGGCGGTGCATCAGAAGGTCGCCAAGCTGCTGATCGCCTTCAGCTGGAGCCTGAAGCATCAGCTGCGCGCCACCGATCCGACCGCCGATCTGTACCACAACCTCACCAGCAAAGAGCTGGCGGAAGTGATCGCCAGCCCGATGCCGACCAACCGCATCCTGCTGATGCTGGGCCAGGAGATCGGCAAGCTGCGCCGCCAGGGGCTGCTGAGCGACATCACCTTCGAGCTGCTCGACAACAAGCTGAGCGAACTGTCCCATGCCCTCGGCGGCTGCGAACGGCTCGCCAGCACGCCGGTGCCGTTCGCCTATACCCTGATCCTGCAGCGCACCGTTTACCTGTTCTGCAGCCTGTTGCCTTTTGCCCTGGTGACCGACCTGCATTACATGACACCGTTTGTTTCGGTGTTCATTTCCTATACCTTCTTATCCTGGGACTCACTGGCCGAAGAGCTGGAGGATCCGTTCGGCGTATCGGCCAACCATCTGCCGTTAAACGCCATCTGCAACACCATCGAGCGTAACCTGCTGGAAATGAACGACCAAAGCCCGCTGCCGCCGCCGATGAAACCCGACGAGCACTTTAATTTGATTTGACCTATTTCACCCGAACACACTGGAGCCGAATGCAATGAATGCAAATAACCACCCGCCGCAAGCCGTATTCACGCCGGTGACGCGCCATGCCATCTTCATCGTCGCCACCCTGTCGCCCGTTCCCGCCCACCTGGCGGCGGTGCGCGCCTGGTGCGGCGACATCGCCGCCGTGGTGCGCTCGGTCGGCAAACGCGCGCCGGCGGGCAACCTCACCTGCGTCTGCGGCTTCGGCTCCGAAGCCTGGGATACGCTGTTTGGCGCGCCGCGCCCTCGCCAACTGCATCCGTTCAGCCCGATCGGCAGCGGGGAACGCGTCGCCGTCGCCACGCCCGGCGACATCCTGCTACACATCCGCGCCGATGAAATGGATCTGTGTTTCGAACTGGCCTCGCAGCTGGTCGGCAAGCTCGGCGACGCCGTGACGGTCATTGAAGAGGTGCACGGCTTCCGTTACTTCGATCAGCGCGCCATGATCGGCTTCGTCGACGGTACGGAGAACCCGGAGGGGCACGAAGCCTTCGACTACACGGTGATCGGCGACGAAGACGCGGCGTTCAGCGGCGGCAGCTATGTGCTGGTGCAAAAATACCTGCATGATATGCAGGGCTGGAACTCGCTCAGCGTGGAAACGCAGGAGAAGATCATCGGCCGCCATAAGCAGTCCAACATCGAGCTGGATGAAGCGGTCAAACCGTCGTCATCGCACAGTTCGCTGACCACCATCACCGACGAGCAAGGCAACGAGGTGAAAATTCTGCGCGACAACATGCCGTTCGGCCGCCCCGGCCTGCGCGAATTCGGCACCTACTTTATCGGCTATGCGCGCTCCCCGCAGCCGATCGAGCAGATGCTGGAAAACATGTTTATCGGCCGCCCGGCCGGCAACTACGATCGGCTGCTCGATTTTAGCCACGCGGTGACCGGCACCCTGTTCTTCGTGCCTTCTGCCCCGCTGCTGGAAGCGCTGGCCGACCGCAGCGGCGCCGAACTGCATTAAGCCCTCCTTCTGCGGCAAAGCCTCCCCCCGCGACTTATACTGAATTAACGTTGCGTATTGGGGGGAGGCGCCATGCCGCTCACATTCAAACGTTCGGAAAGGCTCTCCATCGGCACTGAAATAGAGCTGCAGCTGGTCGATGACGAGCGCTACGATCTTACGGATCGGGCCGATCGGGTGGTCAGCGCGGTCGGCGATCGCCGGCGCGTCAAACATGAGCTCACCAAATCGATGGTGGAGCTGAACAGTTCGGTGCATCGCGATCTCGATGAGCTGCACGCCGAGCTGCGCGCCCTGACGGATACCGTCCGGCGCAGCGCACAGCGCCTGGGCTGCGACGTCTGCGGCGGCGGCCGCCATCTCAGCAACGACTGGCGCAAACAGGTCATCAGCGACAGCGCGCGCTACAGGCAGTTGGCCAGCCGCTTTGGCTATCTCTCCAAGCTGGCCTGCGTGTTCGGCCAACACATTCACCTCGGCGTCAACGACGGGGACGAGGCAATGTACCTGTGCCATGCGCTGACGCCCTATTTTCCGCAGCTGATCGCGCTCAGCGCTTCGTCGCCGCTGTATCAGGGCGTCGACACGCACTTTGCCAGCTCCCGTTTCAGCACCCAGAATTCCTTCCCCAACTACGGATGCCTGGAACACATCTACAGCTGGCGCGAATTCAACGCTTACTACGAACGGCTGAACGCCGCCGGCGTGATTGAAAGCGTCAAGGATATTTACTGGGATGCGCGGCCGAAACCGGAGCTGGGTACGGTGGAGATCCGCATCTGCGATACGCCGCTGCGCCTCGCGCACGCCGTGCTGCTGGTCGGTTACTGCCGTCTGCTGGCTGATTTTCTGTTGCGGCGCCGGACGCCGATCGCGCCGGAATACGATGCCTTCACCCATTACAACAAGATCAACGCCTATCGCAGCGGTTTCGCCGCCGAATACGTCGATCCCGCGACGCTGCGCCGCAGCAGCCTGACCGCCCACATCCTGCACACGCTCGAAGCGCTGAGCGGTTGCGCCGAACGGCAGGAGGATCGGGCCGTGCTGCAGGCGGTCGGGCGCCATGTCCGCCAGGGCATCAGCGATTCGGAGCATATCCGTCAGATGTTGCACAACGGCCTGCCGCAGGCTCAGGTGGTCAAGCGCCTGTGCGACGAGCTGTTGCAGCCGGCAAGTTAAGTTTCAGCTATCGATTCCATACGCTAAAGCCACTGTTCATTATGTGCTCTTTCGCTACAATCGTGAGCACTGACATTCACCGTATCGAGGACACCATGTACAACTTCTCCCGCTATCAGGCAAAAGAACTGGCGCTGGCTTACATGAGCGGCAAAAAACACGATCTGTCGCCGCAAGAGTTTTTGCAACAGCTGAAAAGCAGCGAACGTTCGTTTGAGCACCTGCTGAAACACGGCAGCGAAATGCCGCGTGAGGTGCTGGTTAAAAGCTTCTGAACGGCCGGTCGCCGGCCACTTTCCCTCTACGCCGCCGGTGGCGAGCCTGACAGGCCCGCGCATTCCCGGCCGTTCATCCCCCACTGCTCGCCCAACCTCGTTTCGTCTTCACAGGCGAAAACCTGACAAATTCGTATCCACAGGCGAATTATTGACATATTCGCATCCAGGTGCGAATTTATAGTCATCCCTCTGCAAACAACGGAACACGCCATGCCGACGCCAATCAGCGTTATCAGCGGCGATCTGGTCGATTCTCGCCGGTCAGACACCGTCAACTACCTCAATGGGCTGCATAGCCTGCTCGATCGGCTACGGCGCGACGGGCGGCTGCATCTGGTGGAAATCTTTCGCGGCGATGCCTTTCAGGCGCAGGCCGCCCCGGAGGACGGGCTGCTGCTGGCGGTGTACATTCGCCTCGCGCTGCGGGCGATGGGCGCCGCACACTGGGATGCGCGCATCGCCATCGGGCTGGGCAGCCAACGGCCCGACGCCGCCGGTTACGGCAGCGCCTTTATCAACTCCGGCAGCGCGCTGGACGCCATGGCAAAAAATTGCCGGCTGGCTCTGAAAACCGACAACGATCGGACAAACGCCATTGTCAGCGATCTGCTGCCGATGTTAGATCATGTGATTGGCCGCCTGTCACAGGCCGAAGCGCGCATCGTTCAGGCGAGAATGTTCGCCGACAGCGGCGCCGCCGTGGCGGAGCAGCTGCAGAAAGCCGCCTCCACGGTCTCCGCCGCGCTAAAACGCGCGGCCTACGAGGAAATCATGCGGTTTATTCACGCCATTAACAGGATCGTCTGACTATGGATCTGACCTATGCGCCCTTGCTGGCCTGGCTGTTGCTCGTCCATCTGCTGGCGGATTTTCCGCTGCAGCCGCTGAGTTGGGTGGAAGATAAAATCCAACATCGCGCACGTTCACGTTTTCTGGTGTTGCACGCGTTGCTGCACGGGGTGTTGGCCGCCTGGGTGGTGGCCGGTTTCGGCCTGCTGCACGGCGGGCTTTCCTCACTTCAGGTGCTGGCCAGCCTGCTGGTCATCGCCGTCAGCCACTACCTGATCGATCTGCTGAAAGTCACCGCGATGAGCCGCCTGAGCCCAGCCCGCAGTTTCCTGCTCGATCAGGGATTGCATCTGGCGGTGATCGCCTTGCTGTGGCTGGGGCTGACGCCGAATGCAGGTGAACTGCTCGCCGCGCTGGGGCGGCAACTGGGGCGTTGGCAAACCGGCCTGGTGCTGGTGGCCTACAGCCTGATTTATCTGCCGATGAGCCTGCTGATCGGGCAGCTGCTGGCGCGCTGGACGCCGCAAATGCCGCCTTCGGCCAAGGCCGACAACGACTCGCTGCTGCGCGCGGGCAAACAGATTGGCTATCTGGAGAGAACGCTGATCCTGACCTTTGTGCTGCTGGGGCAAATCCCGGCGATCGGTTTTTTGCTGGCGGCCAAATCCATCTTCCGTTTCGGCGATCTGCGCCAGAGCGACGATAAGATGCGCACCGAGTATGTGCTGCTCGGCACGCTGTTTTCCTTCACGCTGACCATCATGCTCGGCCTGCTGGTCAACAAACTGCTGTAGGGGTGCGGGGGCAAAGAATTTCGCCCCCGAAGTGAACGCCGAGGCGGCTTAGAGCCACTCGCCGAAGCGGCGGATATAGAAACGCTTCATCAACTGCGCGACCACGCAGTAGCTGACCAGCGTAGCGGCCAACCACGGGAAGTATTCCCACGGCAGCGGCTGCAGGCCAACCAGGGCGCCGAGCGGCGAGAACGGAATGTAGATGCCGAGCGCCATCACCAACCCGGTGGTCAGCAACACCGGCAGCGCCGCGGTGCTCTGAATGAACGGGATCTTCTGGGTGCGCAGCATATGCACCACCAGCGTTTGCGACAGCAGCCCCTCAATGAACCAGCCGGACTGGAACAGCGCCTGGTGTTCCACGCTGTTGGCGGCGAACACGTACCACATCAGCGCATACGTCGTGATATCGAAGATTGACGAGGTCGGCCCAATCCACAGCATAAAGCGCCCGATGTTTTTGGAGTCCCACTTGCGCGGCTTGCGCAGGAACTCTTTATCCATCTTGTCCCACGGCAGCGACAGCTGGGAAATGTCGTACATCAGGTTTTGAATCAACAGATGGATCGCCAGCATCGGCAGGAACGGGATGAAGGCGCTGGCCACCAGCACCGAGAACACGTTGCCGAAGTTGGAGCTGGCGGTCATGTTCAGGTACTTGATGATATTGCCGAAGGTCTCGCGCCCTTTGATCACCCCCTCTTCCAGCACCATCAGGTTCTTTTCCAACAGGATGATGTCCGCCGACTCCTTGGCGATATCGGTGCCAGTGTCGACCGAAATGCCGACGTCGGCGTCGCGCAGCGCCGGCGCATCGTTGATGCCGTCGCCGAGGAAGCCGACGGTATGGCCGTTGGCCTGCAGCATTTTCAGCACCCGCGATTTTTGCAGCGGCGTCAGTTTGGTGAAGACCGTGCGCTGCTCCACTTCGCGCGCCAGTTCTTCGTCATCCATCTGTTCAATTCGCAGCCCGGAGAGCGGTTCACCCGGTTCCAGCCCAACGTCGCGGCAAATCTTGCAGGTGATCACCGGGTTGTCGCCGGTCAGCACCTTCACCGTCACGCCGTTTTCCTGCAGCGCGGCGATCGCCTGCTGCGCGCTCTCCTTCGGCGGATCGAGGAAGGTCAGCAGCCCTTGCACCACCATGTCGCGCTCGTCGGCCACGCTCAGCGGGTCGGCCGGGCGTTGCGCATCCAGCTCGCGCGTCGCCAGCACCAGCACGCGGAAGCCGTCTTCGTTATACTCGCGGGCCAGCGCCTGCAGCGCCGCACGGCGCGCGTCGTCCAGTTCCAGCGTCTTGTCGCCTTCACGCACGTGAGTGGCGATCTCGAGCATCTCCTCTACCGCGCCCTTACAGATCAGCTGCTGCTTGCCATTTTCGTCCGCCACCACGATCGACAGCCGGCGGCGCACGAAGTCGAACGGCAGCTCATCCACCTTGCTGAAACGGCCCAGGGCTTCGATCCCCGGTTTGCCGCGCCCGAAGCGGATCACCGCCTGGTCCATCAGGTTCTTCATGCCGCTCTGATGGAAGCTGTTCAGCCAGGCCAGGTGCAGCACCTCGTTATCCCTGGCGCCCGTGACGTCGATATGGTGCTCGAGAATGATACGGTCCTGGGTCAGGGTGCCGGTCTTGTCGGTGCAGAGCACGTCCATGGCGCCGAAGTTCTGAATGGCGTTCAGGCGCTTCACCACCACCTTGCGGCGCGACATGGCGATCGCCCCTTTCGCCAGGTTGGAGCTGACGATCATCGGCAGCATTTCCGGCGTCAGACCAACCGCCACCGCCAGTGCGAACAGCGCCGCCTCGCTCCAGTCGCCTTTGGTGAAGCCGTTGATCAGCAACACCACCGGCACCATCACCAGCATGAAGCGAATCAGCAACCAGCTGACGCTGTTCACCCCGCGATCGAACGCGGTTTGCGCCCGCGAACCGACGATCGACTTGGCCAGCGAGCCGAAGTAAGTGCGTCCGCCGGTCGCCACCACCACCGCCGTGGCGGTGCCGCTGGCGACGTTGGTGCCCATCAGGCAGATATTGGAAAGCTCAAGCAGCGCGTTCTCGCTGGATACCTCCCCGTCGCTCGACTTCTGCGCCACGTTGCCCATCGCATCGTATTTCTCGATGGGGATCGCTTCGCCGGTCAAAATCGCCTGGCTGATGAACAGATCGCGCGAGGCGATAAGACGCACGTCGGCCGGCACCATGTCACCGGCGGAGAGCTGAATGATATCCCCCGGCACCAGTTCGCGGATTGGCACTTCCAGCGTCAGCGGATGCGCGCTGTAGCTGCTGCGGCGCAGCACCGTGGCGGTGGTGCGCACCATCGACTTCAACGCTTCCGCCGCTTTGTTGGTGCGGTATTCCTGCCAAAAACGCAGCAGCCCGCTCAACGTGACCATGGTCAGAATGATAATAACGCCGGTGAGTTCAGTTTCTTCACCGCTCTGGCGCGGCAGCCAATAATCGGTAAAGAAACTGATCGCAGCCAGCACCATCAGCACGAAGATAAACGGGTTGTTAAAGGCCTTGATCAGCTGAATCAAAGCATGCGGCGCCTTGTCGTGGGCGACCTGGTTGGCGCCGAACTGCTCCAACCGCTCATCGGCGTCGTCCTGGGTCAAGCCGTTGCGGTTGCACTTAAGGTTCGCCAGCGTTTGGGCGATGCTGTTGCTCGCCTCTTGCGCAATGGCGTAGGTCACCGCGTCTTTATCACGGCGACGCGTTCTTTCATTAATCTGAGTCATAACGCTATTCTCTTATTTTCGTTCTGCGCACAGGGATATCCCGCCCGATAAACAGGTGACTGTGCGCAGAGTGGAATTTTTTAATTAGCGTGACTGAATAGCGTGATTACCCTGTCAGCCACGCAGAAATCATTTCCCTTCCGGGGTCATCGTCCATAACGCCTCCTTAATGTTCCGCGTTATTCAGGCGTGCCTGAATAAACCTGAACATATAATCAAGTTAGTAAGTATTTATATAATTAATCAGACCGGTAATTCAGACGCGACGCGCCAGCGAACGGCACTCACGCTTTTTTCCAGGCTGACGCGGCAGACAATACCCTCAATTTCTTTTTGCGCAGCCGGCGTAGCGGTAATTTCCGCGCACACTTCCAATTGCCCCGGGCTGGAAATATCGGCGCTGCGCAAGGACTGCAGCCGCAAGGCGACGCCGTTCAGCGCCTGAAGAATCAGGGTGCGCACCAGAATTTCATCCTGTTCGCCGCAGGTCACCTGAATGCGATAGCACAGTTCCAGATCGGTCGCCTGCTGGTGCGGCTGCAGGTTGATGCGCTGCGCGGCTTCGCGCAGCAGGATATTGGCGCACAGGATCACCAGCGTGGCGACCACCGCATCCCAATGCTGGCCCAGGCCGCACAGGACGCCGATCCCCGCCGAACACCACAGCGTGGCGGCGGTGTTGAGGCCGCGAATGTTCAGCCCTTCCCGCATGATAACGCCGGCGCCGAGGAAGCCGATACCCGAGACAATCTGCGCGGCCACGCGGCCGGCGCTGGCCGGATCGGTGGACATGGAGCTGAGAATAAAGACCGCCGCGCCGGTCGCTACCAGCGCATTGGTGCGCAGGCCGGCCATACGTTGGCGCCACTGGCGCTCGGCGCCAATCACCGCGCCCAGGCACATTGCCAGCAATAAATTTAAAACGAAAGGAGTCATAGCCATGACTGTCCCCTTAATTAACCGCAGGAGATAAAATCATGTGCTGTTTAGCACACGCAAAGTCGCGCCGAAAATAAATCAGCGAATCAGCGTGCTGTGCCTGGAGGGAAAAGGCTGTGGCTGCAGAATACCATAATAACGTCCAACTCAATTCACCTGAAACCGTCAGGCCTCAGGACACGTTTTTTATTCGGGTATGCACAGCTCAGGAATAACTGGAGAGGGGTGCTGCCCGCCGATAACGGCAAGCAACAAATCAGAAGAGAATTGGTCAGCTTGCCTTATTTGTTTTATTACAACTACAACTGTCCAATTGGGTTTCTCCACCGAAATTTTGGCTGAGTATAGTGACGTCAGGTAATGAAGTAAAGGCTAATTTATTAAACGAAAAATAAACTGGAATACCGCGATCATATTTCGATGTCACAAATAGGCTGCGACAACGTTGGGCGCCAGTGCGCTTATCGGTAAACTGTCCCCCTTCATCTTTCAAGGACGCCCCCGATGAAACACCGGCTTTCCCCGCTCGCGCTCGCGCTGCTCGTCAGCTTTCCCGCCGATGCCCTGCTGCTGCAGCAAGGCGACGCGCGGTTTGAACTCGATCCCGCCACGCTGCGCGTTGCCGCCGGCGCTGTGCCGGTCAATCTGGCGCAGCCCGCGCAACAGGTGGCGGATCTCACTGCGTCGCCACAACGCGTCAGCTGGCGCTGGCCGCAGAGCGCGATCAACATTAGCGCCAGGCTGGAGGACGGCGATCTGCGCCTGAGCTTCAGCAGCGATCGGCCACAGCTTCTAAACTGGTATCGCCTGCCGCCGCAGGCGGAAACGCTGTTGCTGCCGATCGGCGAAGGCAGCCGCATTCCGCTCGACAACGCGGTCTGGCGCCATTATCTGACGGCGGAAATGACGCCGCTGGATACCAACTGGGATCTGAAGCTGCCGCTGTGGAGCCAGCAATACCAGGGCAAGGTCTACAGCTGGCTGATGTTGACGCCGTTCAGCAACCGGGTCACCTTCGCCGCCGCGCAGGAAAAGCTGGAGATGCGCGCCGAGCATCAGTTCAACCGCTTCAACCAACAGCAGGCATTCGAGGTGCTGCTGCACGTCGGCGACACCCCGCTGTCCGGCGCCCGCCGCTACCGCGACTATTTGCAACAAAGCGGCCAGTTCAGCAGCCTGCGCGAGAAGATAAAGCAGGCGCCCGAAGGCGAAAAGCTGATCGGTGCCACCCATGTCTACCTGTGGGGCGACAAACTGCTGGCGGCGGAAGACGTCAAAGATTGGCCGGGGTTGCTGCACTACCTTGCCTCTCCCGCCGCCGCCGGGCTGCGGCAACAAATGGATGCCGAGAGCAGAAAGCTCCTGCTGCAGCTGGCGGGCAAAACACCGGAGGGCTGGCAGCAACAGCCCCTGATCGACGGCATCAACCAGGCGTTGACGGCGCAAATTCCGCTGGACGCCACGCCGGATGACGCCGATTTTCTGCAGGCACAGCAGCGCCAGGCCGCTGCGGTGCGGGAGCGGGCACAGCGAGAGCTGGGGCGTTGGTTAACCCCGGTGGACCGTTGGGGGCAAGGGCTGGCCAAACCGGTGATCGATGCGCTGCGCCAGGCGGGTTTGCCGCGCCTGTGGTTGGGCACCGATAACTGGACCGCCGCCTTCCTGCACCCGCAGGCGGTAACCGCCGCCAAAGCGGCCGGCTATCTGATCGCCAGCTACGACTCCTACGATACCGCCATTCCACGCGGCGTGAACGACAGCTGGCTCACCGCGCAACTGCCGACGACGCTGCGGGAAACCTGCGCCATCGTGCGCGCCGACGGCAGCAAGAAACCCGGCTTCGGCAAACAGGGTTACTACCTCAATCCGGGCTGCGTCCTGCCCTATTCTCAACGGCGCATGCGCGAGTTGGTGCAACTGGCCGGGTTGAACAGCCTGTTTCTCGACGTGGACGGCACCGGCATGGTCTCCGACGACTATCAGCCCGACCACCCGACCGGCGCGGCGCAAATGGCCGAAGCGCGCAACGCCAGGCTGGCCTGGTTCAGCGCCACCCTTAAGCTGCCGCTCGGCTCGGAGGACGGCAATGCGGTGACCGCCCGCAGCCTGATGTTCGCCCACGGCATGGAAACCTGGGGATTCGGCTGGGGCGATAAACAGATGAATCAGGATAAATCCTCGCCCTATTATCTCGGCGCCTGGTGGCCCAACGCCCAACCGGCGTTTTTCTTCCGCCCCGCCAAGGTGAAACAGCCCTACCGCACCGTCGAATTCGATCCGCGTTACCGCCTGCCGCTGTACCAGGCCGTTTTCCACGATGCGATCGTCAGCAGCCACCACTGGAATTACGACAATCTGAAGTTCAGCGACGTTCAGACCACCCGCAGTCTGCTCAGCCAGCTGTACAACACTGCGCCGATGTTCCATCTGAGCCGCGCCACCCTGGCGGCCCGCCTGCCGGCGATCAAACGCGCCGACGCCGCCTTCCGGCCGCTGCATCAGGCCCTGTGGGACAAAGCGCTGACCGACTTCCGCTGGCTCGATCGGGACGGCTGGGTGCAACAGACGACGTTTAGCGACGGGTCGACGCTGACCGCCAACTTCAGCGAGCAGCCGTTCGCCGGCGTAGCGGCCCACAGCCTACGTGCCAAGCTGGCCGACGGCCGCACGTTCGACGTTGCGCCTTAGCAAGGCCGCCGGCGGTGGGCTACGCTAGGCTATATTTCCGACGACCCGCAAGGAGTGGCCAATGACGCCTCTGATCCACACTCTGCTTGACGAGATTTGGCAAAGCCTCGGGCAGCGCCCCGCGCCCTGCGACCGGTTAACCGTAAGCGGTACCGGCGCACTGCCTTCGGCTTTTCCCGTCACCGAATTGGCTACCGCCGCCTGGAGCGCCGCCGGTTTGGCCTGCGCCGAATTGCTTCTCCGCAAGGCAACCGAAGCGCCGCAGGTCTGGGTCGATCAACGCCTGGCCTCACTCTGGTTTGGCTGGACGCTGCGTCCGTTGGGTTGGACGCTGCCTGCGGCCTGGGACGCCCTGGCCGGTGACTACGAGACAGCAGACGGATGGATACGCCTGCATACCAATGCGCCGCACCATCGGCGAGCGGTGGAACAGGTGCTGGGCCCGGCATCGGACAAAGGCACGCTGGCGGCGCGCGTGCTGAGCTGGAAAAAGAGCGAGCTGGAGCAGGCCGTGATCGAAGCCGGCGGCTGTGCGGCCCAAATGCGCTCGGCGGCCGCGTGGCGGCAACATATTCAGGGCAAGAGCGTGGCGCTCGAACCCTTGATTCACACCTCGCTGCAGCCGGAAGCACCGCCGCCGGGCTGGGCGCTGCCCATAGCCCGGCCGCTGCACGGCGTGCGGGTGCTGGATCTGACGCGCATTCTCGCCGGACCGATCGCCACCCGTTTTCTCGCCGGTTTGGGTGCCGACGTGCTGCGCATCGATCCTTACGGTTGGGATGACCCCGGCGTCGAGCACGAGGTGATGCTGGGCAAGCGCAGCGCACGCCTCAACCTGACCAATGCGCACGATCGCCATACGTTTGAACATCTGCTGAGAAACACCGACGTGATCGTGCATGGCTACCGTGCCGGGGCGCTGGAGAAGTTGGGCTATGGCGCGGAGGAAAGACGCGCGCTGGCGCCGGGCCTGATCGACGTCTGTCTGAATGCCTACGGCTGGAACGGGCCGTGGCGCACCCGGCGCGGTTTTGACAGCCTGGTGCAGATGAGCTGCGGGTTGGCGGAGGCGGGCATGGTTTGGCGCAGCGCCAGTTTGCCGGTGCCGCTGCCGGTACAGGCTCTGGACCACGCCACCGGCTATTTGATGGCGGCGGCGGTGCTGACCGGTATGGCGCAGCGCCTGAGCCGCGGCACCGGCTACCACGCAAGGCTGTCGCTGGCGCGCACGGCGCAACTGCTGCTGGCGCATCCCTATCCGGCGCATTATCGGCCGCAAGCCCTGACGCCGGCCGGCCCCACCGACGAAAACTCGGAAGCGGAACTGACCGACTGGGGCGCCGCGCAACGTCTGCGCGCCCCGTTAAGCCTGCAGGGCACGGCGCTGCAATGGGTGCTGCCGGCAACCGCGCTCGGCACCTCGCAGCCGGCTTGGCTGCGCCGTTAAATAGCCGCCAACTGTTGCTGCAGCCACTGCAGCAACCGCAAGACCGCCGGCGTCAACCCGGCGGTCTGCGGCCACACCAGATAAACGTCGTCATCGCTCAGGCGACAGGGCGCGGCCAGCGCCACCAGCCTCCCGGCGGCGATCGCATCCTGCACCAGCAACTTTTTCGCCAGCGCGATGCCAAACCCCTGCTCGGCCGCGCGAATCAACAATCCGGCATCGTTGAACAACGCCTGTTGCCGCCCGCACAGCGAGCGCCCTTGCGCATTGAACCAGTCGCGCCAGGGGCTGACGTCGTGCTCCAGCAAGGGAACATCGCCGCCGTTCTCGAATGCCGTTCCCCACTGCCGCGCCATGTCCGGCGAGGCGACCGGCAGCACATCGCCCGACGCGATACGCTGTGCCTGCAGCCCCACCCACTGACCGTTGCCGATGCGGATCGCCGCATCGAACCCGCGCTGCGACAGATCCTGCAATGTCAGCGACGCATCGATATCCAGCGCAATATCGGCGCAGGCTTCATGGAAGGCCGGCAGGCGCGGCAACAGCCAGTAATGGGCAAAAGACGGCAGCACGCTGATACGCAGCGTCTGGCTTGCCGCGGCGCGCCTGGCGCGGGCAACGCCCTGCTGCAGCGCCTGCAGCGCCGGCTCTACCGCCGCCAGCATCTCTTTCCCGGCCGCATTCAGACGCACACCGCGCCCGCGCCGTTCAAACAGCGGGTAGCCGACCGCCTGCTCCAGCAGCTGGATTTGCTGGCTGACCGCACCATGCGTTAAATGCACCTGCTGCGCCGTGGCGCGCAAATTCTCCAACCTGGCGGCGATAACGAAGGTCGGCAAGACATGCAGGGGAAGGCGTTCACTCATCACTGGTTAGCCGGGTTATCCAAAAAGGTTATTTTTCATCGATTTTGACCCGCAGGCAACTGTTCTATGTTTATGCCATCTATCCCTGATGCTTTCGGAGCCGCCATGCACCCACGTTTACAACAGGATCTTACACAGTTTCCGCAGATCCTCGACCACACCCGCCAGTTGGCGGAAGATTTTCTGGCCGGGCTGCAGCAGCGATCGGTCTGCCCACCGCTCGCGCAACAGCAGCTGCAACCCGGTGACGATCGGCTGGCGGAAAACGGTGAAGGCGCCCTGGCGGCGCTGGATGACTTTTGGCAGCGTTATCAGGCGGGCATTTCCGCCAGCGCCGGCCCGCGTTATTTCGGCTTCGTCACCGGCGGTGGCACCCCGGCGGCGGTCGCGGCGGACTGGCTGGTTAGCGTGACAGACCAAAATAGCCAGCTCAGTCATGATACGATCGCCGCGGCGATCGAGCTGGCCGCCGTGACGCAGTTGAAATCCCTGCTGGGCCTGCCGGAAGCGTTCAGCGGCAGCCTGGTCAGCGGTGCCACCATGGCCAATTTCGCCGGGCTGGCCATTGGCCGGCAGTGGCTGGGCCAACAGCACGGCGTGGATATTGCCCAACGGGGCCTGGCGGCGCTGGGGCCCATCCGGGTGCTGGCGGCCAATCCGCACGCCAGCAGCGTAAAGGCGCTCAGCATGCTCGGCATCGGCCGCGACGCGCTGACGACCGTCGCCAGCCTGCCGGAGTCTGAGGCCATGGATATGGCGGCGCTGGAGCGGCAGCTCGCCGCCGGCGAGGGCCGCCCCACGTTGGTGCTGGCCAGCGCCGGCACGGTCAACACCGTCGCTTTCGACGATCTGCCGCGTCTGCTGGCGCTGCGGGAGCGTTATCCGTTTTGGCTGCATGTCGATGCGGCCTTCGGGGGCGTGGCGGCCTGTTCGCCGCTGTATGCACCGCGACTCGCAGGCTGGCAACAGGCGGACTCCATCACCGTCGATGCGCACAAATGGCTGAACGTGCCTTATGACAGCGCGATCCAATTTACCCGCCATCTGGATCTGCAGATGCAGGTATTTCAGAACCATTCGGCTTACCTGGAAGCGCCGACGCCGCGGCCGGACAACTATCTGCATCTGACGCCGGAAAATTCGCGGCGCTTTCGCGCCCTGCCGCTCTGGCTGACGCTGAAAGCCTATGGCCGCAGCGGCATACGGGATATCGTCGAGCGCAACGTCCGATTGGCGCAGGCGCTGGGGGCGGCGTTAGCGGCCGACGACGGCTTCCATTTGCTGGCGCCGGTGAATTTGAACGTGGTGTGCTTCGCGCTTAGCCGCCCGCTGGGCGACAGCGAAGCCGCGCGCGATCGCTTTCTCGAGCGCCTTAACCGGCACGGCGTGGTGCGTTGCACCCCAACGACCTATAACCATCAGCCGGGGATCCGCGCCGCGCTGGTCAACTGGATGACGAAGGAACGGGACATCCGGCTGGCGCTGGACTCGCTGCGCCACTGTCTGCCAGAGACGGCCTAAGGCGCGCGGCGCTATTCGAGTTGGAAGGCCTGCAAACGCCGCGCTTGCCGCCCGTCATCGCTGATGTTATCCGGCGACAGCCAGGCGGCAAAGGCGGCGTGTCGCGCCGGCCATTCCGCGTCGATGATCGACAGCCAATCGGTGTCGCGCGTGCGTCCTTTGACGACAACCGCCTGGCGGAAAGTGCCTTCGTACCGGAACCCCAAACGCTCGGCGGCCTGGCGCGAAGGCAAATTGAGGCTATCGCACTTCCATTCGCAGCGCCGATAGCCAAGATCGTCAAACAGATGCCGCAGCATCAGGAAAATCGCCTCGCTGCCCAGCGCGCTGCGCCTCATCAGCGGCGACCAGTTGATGGTGCCCAGTTCGGCCACGCCGTTGCCGGGATCGATGCGCAAAAAAGCGCAGGTCCCCACGGCGCGCCCGTTCGCCTGATCGACCACCACCATCGTGCTTCTGTCAGCGCTGGACGCCTGAGCCTGGAGGTAACGCTGAAAATCCTCGCGCGTCTGCGGCCGTTCCCAAAACAGATAGGTCCAGTCTCGGTCGTCCTCGGCGGTTTGGTAAGCCCGATAGAGCTCATCCCCCCAGCGCTCAAGGCTAAGGGGTTCAAGGCGGCAAAACCGCCCTTGCAGCAACCTGTGCCCGGGCAGGCCTGCCGGCTGCCAATGAGGAAGGGCATCGCCTATTGGCTGCCCATACTGATTCTGTCTCACTGCGACATCCTGCTTTTGAAAGGTGGAAAGGCAAGTTAAAACCAACGCGGGCCGGAGACAACTCCGACCTGCCCCCCGCCCCGCTGGCGCGGGCAACAGGATGATAGTTTAGAAAAACAACTCAATCACCGTTAAATATTCACCAAAATTATTTCAATCAAAATAAATATCCAGATAACTCATTGTAAAACGGTGATTTATAGCAACAATTAAGCTACACATTTCAGCCACAACGTTAACTTTTGTTGGTTGTTATGATAAAAAAAGAAGTGATTATCATTAACAGGTGAGGAAGGGAAGGGGTCAACTTAATGATTTTTATCGTTAAAAAAACAAAGAAACCAAAAGAACACTTTTTAAGCGCTCAAAAAGCGCACTGAAAAACTTCAAAAAGCCAACACATGAATTTTTTTTAAGACTTTTCCTAGCAAACTAAAATTTTGTTTCGTGACATGATGAACAGAATCTCGGCAAGCAATGTCAGCAAGCGCGGGCGCCAAGCGCAAGTCAGGCCGATCGCGTCAACGCCGAGCGGGCAGCAAATCTCGCTGACTTAAGCCAAACTTATAGATTCATGTGATTAATAAGTTTAGTATGAAAATATCATTGAGTGCCGTCGTGTTTATTGATAGAACACTGGCTACACTGAATTATTGCTCCATTTTGCCTTTCGGCTTTTCAGGCTTTTTCTCATATTACCGCAGTAAAACGGATTTAAGTGGGGGTGCGATATGCCAACGATCATCATGGATTCATGTAGCTATACCAGATTGGGATTAACCGACTATCTGACTTCGCATGGCGTGAAAAAACGCCATATTAATGCCATCGAGGATATTGACAGCCTGCATGAAAAATGCAGCAAGTTGAATCCGAGCCTGGTGTTTATTAACGAGGACTGCTTCATCCACGAAGCAAACGCCACCGAGCGAATAAAACGGGTGATTTCACTGCACCCGGATACGTTATTCTTCATCTTCATGGCTATTACCAATGTACATTTCGACGATTATTTATATGTTCGCAAGAACGTCATCATATCGTCAAAATCCATCAAACCAGAGACTATGAATCAGCTACTTAGTCACTATCTCGAGAGAACGTCCCTACGGGCGGAGAAGTCCTCTCTGGACCAAACGCCGGTAACGCTGAGCCAGACCGAATCGAACATGTTACGCATGTGGATGTCCGGTCAAGGCACCATCCAGATATCAGACCAGATGCAAATAAAGGCCAAAACGGTCTCCTCCCACAAGGGAAACATCAAGCGGAAAATAAAGACGCACAACAAGCAGATCATTTACCACGTTGTTCGTTTGACCGATACGCTGACCAGTGGAATATTTGTCAATAGCCGTTGAGCCGCAGAGAATGCCCCCACTCTGTTTTGTCGGCCGTTAAATATCCGGGGATAAAGTCACCGGGATATCGGATACTGGAACCACCAAAAGAATACCTGCTGCGCTATCCCCCCGCTAGCGCAGCGGGTATTTTTTTGCCGACGATAAAAAAAATCTTACCGTAATGAAATAATCTCAAAATTGACAATTTCATTAGCAAATTAATGAGATTAACCGACGTTACTGCCCATGCTCGCGACATGGCTCCACAAACGTCCCGTCACGGCTGTCGATTTCATTAAAAAACCATACGCCCGCCGGATAGTCTCCAAGAGAAACCAGATACATAGTCCCTTCGTTGAATACCTCTACGGCCAGAATGACGCCCTCGCGCCGCGGGCCGCCGTCTGTTTTTACCGTCACTCGATCGTTAACCTGCATACCGTTCCCCATCATTTGCGATTGGCATCAGTGTATGACAAAACCCAGGGGGAAGGACACCGCCCCGCACCAATCCGGCCTCGCTCTCAGCGTAGCCGCCGCCCGGATTTTCACTTTCTTAACGGTTTGGCCGCAGAATCTTAAGCCGGCCTCGCGTAGCCTGTCTTCAGGCGTTTCCCCCCCAGAGAAGCGCTCGCAAATGAAGAAGTAACAAGGAACTTTTGCCCGCAGACTTGCGGGCTTTTTTTTGCGCACCGCCGAATTGCAGGCATAAAAAAACCCGCCGCGGCGGGTTTTTTTCAATCAGCGGTAGACGCCAATTAGATAGCGGTAACGTTAGCCGCAGATGGACCTTTCGCACCGTTCTCGATAGAGAACTGTACGTTCTGGCCTTCAGCCAGGGTCTTGAAGCCTTGATCCTGGATAGCAGAGAAGTGTACGAATACATCTTTGCTGCCGTCTGCTGGGGTGATGAAACCAAAACCTTTAGCTTCGTTGAACCACTTCACTTGACCTTTGATCAGGTTAGACATGTCTATCTTCCTTCAATAATAAATGTAAGCCGCTATGGGCGATATAGCCGGTCATCAGTTACTTATGGAGGCACTGGAAAGGAAATTCGTCAGAGAAGGGCTATCCGGGATAACGCTTTTAATTTGAACTACTTTACTCAAAATGTCGTGCATAAATAGGTCTGTACCACAGGCCGGTAAGCATTAACTCACGAGCGGGCGGCAATAGCAACTCTTTTCGCCTCGTCGTGCCGTTTACCTCGGCTAAACGCACAGGATTTGACCCTGTTTGTCGACGCTATCGCCGAGCGTCTTCTCCTTACCGGCCAAGACAAATGATAGTAATTATCGTTACGCTGTTTTATAGTTGCACAAAGAAATCATTCAGGGAGATTCACCATGCCGAGATGGCTCACATTACCGGCCGCCAGCGTTACCGCCCTGCTGGCCTTTGCCGCTTGCAGCGCCCCGCTGGGCGCGCTGGAGCTGAATTATCAGCCCCCAGAGCCCAGCGTTTCCCCGCCCCCAAAACCGGTGGCTCCGCCGGGGCCGGCCCCCAAGGCGGCGAAACCGCCGATTACCTGGGCAGAGGCACGCGACAAGAACGGTTTTCGCGTCGATATCGAATGCGATCATCCAGGCTGCAGCAAGCCGCGCGCCAAACCTTATCCCGCCTATGAAGGCCCGGTGAAGAAAACCGATCGCCGCCGCCAATCCGATCCTTACTCCACCAATCAGGATCCCGATTACAACATTCAGTTGGGCTATGAGTGGTAGCGGCGCTTTCGGAGTAATACCTATATCAGCCACCCTCGCCGCTGCATAAAATAGCGCCAGTTCACCACTCCTCCTGGTGTTGAACACAACAAGCTGTGTTGCAAATCTTTATGCGCCTCCCTATAGGCGCTTTTTTTTTTGCTCCTCCCTCATGCCCGATTACAGATTGCTCTCATTGCCCCGTAAAGTGATGAATGTCACAAATACGCCTCCTTGCCATTCTTATTCGGAGGTGATGTTCATGGCCACAGGATCCCTTGCCCTCTTGGCTGCCTTGGCCGGCATTGCGGGCTATTCGCTCTATAAGCACTTCAAATCTCAGAAGAAAAGTACATTCGTTCGCCCGCACGATCGGTAATCGATAACGTGTTTACACCGCGAAGGCGCGGCACGCCGCACGCCGCGCCTTCGTGGACCGTCATGTTTTCATCACAAAATTGTCACACTATGGCCATATGATGATTCGCGATTATCCGCTCTGGCTTAACACCAAGGATTTCGCCCATGACCATAATTAAAGCTGCAAACCATCAGGAAGCAGAAAAGCTCATCCGCGCCGGCACAGCCAAGAAAATCGAACTGGCCTACGATATCGGCAGCGATGACTTCTTCCAGCTTGCCAGCCTGTGGTGCGATAAAGGCGCCAAGATCTCCAAAGGGAAAGAACACTTTATCGTCTCGTTAAAAGGGTTCCGCATCCCCCCTAACGATTGATATCCAGCCGCCCATCGCGGCGGCGTCCTCCCTTCCTCGCAAAACCGCTCTATTCGACCACGCGCACCTCATTCGATTTCGCTAAGCTAACAGCAGACTTTATTGCGGGCGTTCCGCCTGGATAACCACGTCCGCCACGATGAGGAGAATGAGCATGTCAACAAATGCAGCGCAGCCCGGCACGATGAAAGCCATTGAGATCAGCCAACCGGGTGCTCCCGAGGTTCTGGTCGTCACCGAACGCCCGGTGCCCGTCCCGCAAGCGGGCGAACTCCTGGTGAAAATCGCCGCCGCCGGCGTTAACCGCCCCGACGTGCTGCAGCGTCAGGGGAACTATGCGCCACCGCCCGGCGCTTCGGATATCCCCGGCCTGGAAATCGCCGGCGAAGTCGTCGCCATCGGTGAAGGCGTGACCCACTTCGCGCTCGGCGATCGGGTTTGCGCCCTCATCGCCGGCGGCGGCTATGCCGAATACTGCACCGTGCATGAAAGCAATGCGCTGCCGGTGCCGGCGGGCCTGAGCCTGACCGAGGCCGCCGCGCTGCCGGAAACCTTCTTTACCGTCTGGGTCAACGTGTTCCAGCGCGGCCACCTCAAAGCCGGCGAAACCGTGTTGATCCACGGTGGCACCTCCGGCATCGGCACGGTCGCCACCATGCTGGCAAAAGCCTTCTGCGCGCAGGTGATCACCACCGTTGGCTCCGAAGAGAAGCGCCAGGCCAGCCTGGCGCTGGGCGCCGACGTGGCGATTAACTACCGCAGCGAAGATTTTGTCGCACGCACCAAAGACGCCACCGACGGCAAAGGCGCCGATGTGATCGTCGATCTGATCGCCGGCGACTATCTGGCCAAGAACTATCAGGCCGCGGCGATGGAAGGCCGCATCGTACAAATCGGCACGCAAAATGGCGTGGTAAAAGAGCTCAATCTGATGCCGCTGCTGTTGAAACGCCTGACCCATACCGGTTCAACGCTGCGCTCGCGCAGTGTCGCGGACAAAGCGCAGATTGCCGCCGATCTGCACGAGAAGGTTTGGCCGCTGCTGGAGCGCGGCGTGCTGAAGCCACAAATTTTTAAAACCTTCCCGCTCGAACAGGCCGCCGCCGCGCATGCGCTGATGGAGTCCAGCGAGCACATCGGCAAGATCATGTTGACGTTCTGAAACCGTTCCCCGCAGCCTGCGCTGCGGGGAAACCGATGCCGCGCTCAGGGAATGATGCCGCGGCGGCGGAACTCATCGAACAGCGAGAAAAACATGGCTTCGGTTTCGACAAACTGATCGAAACCGAAACGCCGCGCCTTGCTGCCGTCCGCGAACATGTCATAGTCCCAGGAAAAGACGAAGTCGGCGAAACGCCAGCCGGCCACCGCGCGATAGTCCGGTTCGGTCAATTGGTGCCGTTGCACCAACTCTCGCCACAGCATCGCTTTGTCCGCCATCATGCTCTCCAACGGCATCGGCAGCGGCGGCGCGCATTCCAGCCCGAAGTAAGCGGCGATTTTTGGCCACATCTCGCTCCAGCGAAACAGATCGCCATTGTTGATATTAAACGCCTGATTGGCCGCCGCCGGTTCGGTCGCCGCCCAGAGCGTGGCGCGCGCCAACAGCCCGGCATCGGTCATTTCCAGCAGGCTGTGGTAAGCGCCCGGTTTGCCGGGGAAACGCAACGGCAGCCCAAGCGCTTTACTGATCGACGCGTAAACCGCGATGCTTAACGCCAGGTTCATCGGATTGCCGAGGGAGAAGCCCCCCACCACGCTCGGGCGAATGGCGCTCCAGTGCCAACGTTTGCCGGCCTGACGCTGCGCCAGATACTGCTGTTGTGCCACGTTAAACTCCGGCGGCATATGCCCGGCGTCGCTTTCACGCGCCGGTGTTTTAAACGGCCCCAAATGGGCGCCATATACCTTATAGCCCTGCATCAGGCTGAGATGATCACCAGTTTTTCGCCAACCATGCCAAACCCGCACCGCACGCCGCTTCCCGCCTGATTTTGCAAAATTTAGAAAGCCTACGTTTTCCTATTATTCAGCTGGATTAAGCTGCAAAACGCCCCAAAAATGCCCCAAAGACATTACAATGAACGGTCACCATAAAAAAGCCGGGATTTCACCCGGCCAAGACCTCAGGTTTATGCAGTGGTGCCTTCTTCCGTTCCTGGTTCATCGACCACCGGCATCTCAACACGCAGATCCACCCAACGCCCCTCAGGGATATCGATCGGCATCCCCTCGTCATAGCCTAGAATGTCATTGCGGGCGAACGCCGGCGCCGCCGGGTGTGTGCGGTGATAGGTTTTGATCAGTAGATCGCCGGTCGGCTCTACCTCGTAATCCACCCAGATCAGCGGCTGTTTGTTGCGGTCGAGCGGAACCTCGATTCCGCCATCCGGACCGCCCCATTGAGCATCAGCATTAAACCCGAGCGTGCCGGAAACCCGGTAAATCCCCTCGCTTACGCGCTCAGTAGTCACGCCCTGGCTTTCGTCGTTGAGTTCAGAGGTGCCATCACGGAAGAGCTTCACGATCGGCGATGCCTTTTTGATGAAGCCGTTGCTGTCTACCGTCGTGTTCGCCTCAGACCACATCCACAGCCAAGGAGTAAAGGCTGAACCTGTCCAGCCACGGATTGCTATTTTTCCAAGCTGATTGCCATTGGCCCCATAGCCAAAGCATGTTTGCACTGTACGATAACTGTCGTCAGTTTCGGCTTGCGTGACTGCCCATGAACGAGTATCAAGGAAATAAGTCCCCGTATCTTTAAATGGGTTCCCTAGCGGGTCAGTCGCCACATACCCCCTTCGGCTTTTCATCTGCCTGCCAAAATCCCCACGAACTGCCGCAGTCACTGCTTTTGTTAGCCCCCAGTCTTTGAGGTTTGGTATATCTTCAACCGTTGGCTTATCTATATCACTAAATAGCTTGGACCAGGAAACCGCACCTGGTGATGCGGGAGTAGATGAACCAACCCAGGATTGGCGTGTTTTTGAGATGGCAAAATATGCGCAACTTGGCCCGCCATCAACAGGCATTGACATTACCGCGCCAGAGACGTTTCCTGGCCTATTTACTGTTACTACCGTGTATCTCTGGATTGAAGATTTATTGTCTTTCGAAAACGCATCAGCAGTATGTATTGGGCCTGAACCAAAACCTGCATCAGTGACGGGTTTAACGTTATTTGCCGCATTCTGCTCGCTAATTTTTGCCGATGCCGCCGAATTCGCGGCTTCAACCCTCATGGTATCAACCGTCTGCACAATTGCAGGAGTTAACTCGTCTTCGCCTGGTGTAACAAGAAAATCGTTAAGCGTTCCATCTTTCGAGTCAGGGTATACACGAATTTCGCCAACTTTTCCCAAGGTGGACACCAACACTTCATATTCACCGGGGAAAACCTGCATGGAGTACTTGCCGTCGGCTGCGGTAATAGCTGCCGATGAATTGCTCACTAAAACACGCGCGCTAGTTTCCTTTGCACGCATGGTGATAATAACATTAGGTTGAGGGTCTCCATAAGGGCCACGCAAAATATCGCTGATTAATGTCATTGCAGTTTCTCCATAAGTTTTTTGATTAGCTCGTCCTGACGGTCAATTCTTTCAATCGCCTGATTAAGGGCTGCCAAAGCTACATATCCCAGCGTGGCGTAATCAACCGCCTTGATATTTTCTATTGTCTCGCCTGTACGAAGCTTGAATGAACCACACTGACTTACGGTAAGGGGTATCTGCTGCTCGATTTCCTGAGCAATTCCACCGATGAATGGTTGCCCATCCCGCTTGCCCGTATATAGCTTAAGCCCGCGAATCAGTGACAGAGGGTCTTGTATTTCTACTAGGTCTGACTTCATTCGAATATCGGAACCGTTAACCCATTGGCCCGTTAAGTTATTAAAGTCTCCGTTATTCTGTAGTCTCACCTCATGCCAATTTCCACGAAAATCCCGATAGGATAAAAAACCGTAATCGGTAATATTTAGCTCTTGCCGTAGCGACATCATGAAGATTTTTTCAGTGCCTTGTGCCGTCAATCGGCAATAGGCACCGCCGCCAGCGACTGTGCCACTGCTGTTGGTATGTTGCTGGCTAATATGGATCGATGGTGATGCGTCATTGGCATCGCCAGTGATGGTTATGCTCTTTTTTGCCGCGACGGCGTCATTAAATGTGACTGACTTGCGAAACTGGCAATACCCGCCAGCGTCAAGAGTGGCATTACTCTTCAAAATTAATGGGCCACTGATTTCTTGAGAATTAGTAAGCGTCTTGTCTAATTTATTATTCAGCGAAGCCGTAATACTATTCCAGGCCGGGCCGGTGTAAGTGCTGCCGTCAGGTAGCGTCACCGTAATGTTTCCGGTGCCAGTGAATACCTGTTGCCAGTTGTTTTTATCGAGGTTCAGTCCGCGTAGCGCTTTCGCCGTCTCTGCGGCCAACTGAGCGGTGATTGCGTTCATCGCGTCGCGCGGTACGGCATACCATGATGCGCCCGCCTGCGTTGGGCCGTCATAGGCTTTAATCAGCGTCGCCTGTGTGGCGCTATCAACAGTTTTAACCGGCAGCGTATAGGTAACGCCGCCGACAACGCTCACGATGAAATCACCGGCTTTCAGTTCGGTATTCAACGCCGTCCCTGTGCCTTTCACTACGGCGGAATTGTTCGTTAGGGTAAGAGTGCCTGCAGGCATGATGCTCTCCTAAATCGTTGCATAAAAAAACCGGCTCAGTGGCCGGTTTTTAGAGGTAATGGTCTGCGTTAATAACCATGAGCGGCATCTGTGACGAGTACCATCGGTTTGATGTGTTCCATTTTGTCTGAATTTTTCGCCCAGATTCAGAACGCCAGAATTGGACGGCGCTTCCATTAAAACGATAGCCGCAGCTGTAGTAGTTATAAACGCCACCGCTCATTTCTGAGTTACCTCGCATAAACGCATTAACGGCCAAGGGGATCATCGGCCTGGCTATTCCTGTATCGACCAAATCATCTGGGTTACTGCCAACATTGACCGAGCGACCATCCCAGACTAACGGTTCTGTATCACTGGTGAATGTATTATTACCGGCAGCGTTTTTAATCACCATTCCGTAACCACTTTGCGTCGGTGGGTAATAGCCGCTGTTCATAATGACCACCTTCACATTGGCCGTGGTTAACACCGCTTCACCCGAACCATTATCACGCGATACCGTTAATTCGTTATATTGCACGGCATGGTAAATAGAAACACCGGGGTCATCGCACCGAACAAAGACAACCTTGGTGTTATCGTTTTGAACGACGGGCAATGTCCATTTGCCGTTAATCGTCACTTCCCCTTTCCAGGCAACAAAACCCAGCCTGGACGAACTGTTAATGCTCATCCAGTCCACCGAGTTTTGAATCATTATTCCATACGTGCCGGAAACTGATTGCGGCGGTTGAACCTGGTATATGCTGAACTCGGTAAAGAACGCCTGCTGATTTGCATTTGTAAAATCAACAATTATCCTCCCCCCATCGGCTCGCCATCCTGTAACCCCGCCGTAAGACGGGGGATTTGTCTGACTGCCGAATATATACCCGGTCTGACCAACCAGAAAAACCGGGTTACCTGCGACGTAATCAGGCGGGGTATAAATCTTTTGTTTATTGCCATCCGCCCAGGGTTCTTTGTCGTTGGCTAATAGTGAAATGCTATTAACCGCCGCCAGCTCTTTGCCATTCATCCACAGGCCATACGCCACGCTACAACCTCCCCATTCTCACCCGCAGATTACCGCCAGCGTCATAAACATTAATCTGGTCGCCGCGTATCTCCATGCGCCCATTACCGTCGCCGCCGTTAATCTGGATTTGTCCAGCTCCTGCGCCGCTTTTATCCATCCGCCAGCCGCTGGTTGCGCTGAAATTATCGGACTGAATAAACCCGCTGATTTTGGCGTTGGTGATTGCCGCATCCGCAATTTTCGCCGACGTGATAGAGGCGTTCTGAATGAACGCATCGCTGATAAACACCTGGCCGTTAATCACAGCGAACGGCGAGTATTGCGTGTCGCCACTGCCACTCATCAGCACGAACTGATTGGCGTTAAATCCGATGCGCGTGATGACGGGTTTGCCGGTTTCCGCCAGCACGGCGATCGACATGCCCGCGTTGTAGAACACGCCGTTAACCCTTACACCGGCTTTCAGTGTGTGGATTGCCGTTGCGCCGTCGGCATCAACCGTGGCCGTCAGCTTGTCCTCCAGTACCGCTGTTACGTCGTCAATCTGCGCCTGCACCTGCGTAGACAGTTCGGCCAGGGCGCGATCGACTTCCGCTATAGTGGTTTTCACCACCAGAATATCAGCCCGTACCGTGCCGTACTGCGCCCACTGGTGATCCACCGTCGCATTGTTGGCCAGCGCATTCTGCAAGATGGCGTCGATGTTGGTGTCGATATCGCCCACCAGCCGCTCGCCGTCTTTCGCGGTCAGAAGATCGTCGCCGATGTTCTCGAGATAATCACCGGCGTCCGCGTTCGCCTGCCCGGCGCTCCAGCCAGTCCAGTCGCCCTGATTGCCCGTGCGGTCTTGCAGGCGCGCGCGGAACCAGAACTCCTGCCCCGCCTTCAACCCGGTCATAGTGTGCGTGTGCAGCGGGTACGGGATATCGGCCAGCAACATCGCGTTATTCCCGGCGGCGTTATCTGCATACTGAATTTCGGTTTTCAGCGTGTCTTCAGCACCGGACGTGAATCCCCAATCGAGCTGGATACCCCATAACAAAGGCGATGCCTTGAAGCCAACTGGCACCGGCGGCTTGCCTTCTTTCCCCTTCAGGTAGGTTTCCATCGACGTCGCCCAGACAGACGATACGTCACTGGCGTTGATGGCTCGCACACGCACCAGGTAGCGCCCGGCGTAGATGCCTGGCACCTCGAATCCCAACGCAGACGTGCGCGGCATAGAAACCCAGTTGCCGCTATCCTTGCGCCATTCAGCCTCATAGGCTACCGCGCTGTCGACCGAATCCCACTTGGCGCGCAATGTCGTCACAGCGAGTCCCTGGCTTACCGAAGAATAGCTATCAATGGCGATATTCTTCGGCGGCGGTTGCACGCCCGGTGGAATTACCGAGATCGGCCGCTCATCGATGCGCGCGCCGGTATCGATCGCCGCATATTTACCCGGCTCATGCCAAACGGCCGTAACGGTAAATGTGCCGTCGTCATTATCGGCAACGTTGGAAACACGGTATTGCTGAACAAACAGATCGTTTGCGTCTACGCTCCACACTGCCTCCGGTTCGGGGGCTTCTGCGTACGCAGTCGATACTGTAACCACCCGACCATTCACTGCCTGCACCGTGCGTGCCTGAGATTTTCCCGATGGCAGGTTAACCAGCAAGCGATCTCCGATTTTTACATCGGCCACACGGTCCAGCGTGATGTTACGTCCGCCGACAGAGGAAATCCGACCACCCAGCACCCGGCCCGCCAACATCTGATCGGCGACACCGATGATGTGTCCTGGTAACGGAATAAACCCATCCAGCCCGGTAGAGAATGACACGCTGCGATCGTTGCTATTGGTCAACAGCGCCCAGCGGCCTCGCCGGTTCGCTTCCGTCTGCCGGGTACAGCCGATCGCTGAGATTTCCGTTTGGTTGATGCCATACCGGCGCACCAGCGCGTTCTCCGCCACGGCCTCGACTTCATCCTGATAATGATTTTCAGGGTTTGACCAGCTCACCATCGCCATCGTGTAGCGATTTCGCTGGCTGCCGCCCTGATAGTGGAATTTTCCGTCGATCACGTTGGCGCGGGTGTAGGTATAATCCATATCCCGCGGCATATCCGCCAGCGCACAGGCCTGATTGTTGGCCCAATACGTCATACCCCGGAAGATTGAGGCCAGATCGCGCAGCACAGTGAATGCCTCGTTCTGCGACTGGATGTAGACGTCGCACAGAAACCGCGGCTCTTTCCCGTCGCCGCCACGGCCATCCGGCACCGGCTGATCGCAGTATTGGGCGATGCGGTACAGCTCAACCTCATCAACCTGCGTCATGTCCAAGCGATCACCCAGGCCAAAACGTTTATTCAGCAAAATATCGTAGAACACCCAGGCCGGGTTGTTGGAGTAGGCCCACTTAAACTCCCCAGTCCACGTGCCGGTATAGGTCCGAGATTCCGGATCATAGGTTGTCGGCACACGAATCATTCGCCCCTTAGGCTTACAGCTGATCCGCGGGATGTTTTGGAACTGCTTAGCATCGAACGAAACAAAGAGCAGCGCCGTGTTCGGATAGCGTAGCTTTGCATCAATGACCTCGGTGATCGCCTCAATATTCATCCGGTCGACAATTCGCGATGATGTCGAATCCGCAGTAAGGCGCCGGGCGCGCACCTGCCAGCCAGTGGTTGCCGGCGGCAGGTTTATCCGGTGGCTGCGCTCATACAGTGACGTCGTTTTGTCGTTAATTGTGCCGTTAAGTACCGTCTGGTAGGCGCCGCCATCGGTCGACAGATCGATCGCATAATCGACACGAGTACCAACCTGATCGCCGTTGTCCTCCTGCTTTAGCAGGGTCGGCCAACCGATGCGCAGGCGAATGGCTGACAGTTGGGTGTTGCTGATTGCCCGCACCCACGGCTGAGAGGCTTTTAGCTCTGTGCCGATGCTGATCTCATTTTCGGCACCAGGCACGCCCTGAATATAACTCTGGGTCTGCGTACCCGGGCGAAACTCCCACTCGACACCGGGAAAATTAGTCGTGCCATCTGTAGACAATAACGGCGTTCCATCGAGATAAATATTCGTCCCATCGAGGCCGCCGGCTAATTCCCCCTCACCAATTGCCAGTAGAATTTTTGTTTTGGCGATCGACTGAATGCTGTCCGGCGACTCGGTCGGCGTGTGGCCACCACCGCCGCCACCTTTCCGCCCCTGAATGATTTTTTCCATGATTTCGCCCATAAAAAAGCCCGCCGAAGCGAGCCTGTTAAACACTGGAAAATTTACTGCTGGTCTTCGGCGTAGATGCCGGCAGAGATAATGGCACCGCCGATCTCCCGGCTACCGTACAGCACGCCGACGGGATTCCCCTGGGCGGTGGAGTTGACCGGCCCGCCAAATGCATACGACGGCTTATTGTCGGCATCCTGGCTGACAGAGAGACCGCCGGGTTGCGGGGAGAGCATTTGGATCACCCCGCCCAGCATCATAGAAGCGCCAATCATAGCCAAACCGCCATTCATGACACCGGCAGAAGAGAATGCCGCCGCCGCTGTGCCGCCGCTAAAATAAACTGCTGCTGCAATAATGGCTGCTCCCAAAATCGTTTGAAACATCCCACCGCGTTTGCTACCGATAATAACGGGGATGATCCGAATATTCTCGCTGCCCTTGGTCATTGCCAACTGATCCTCGCTGATATTCTTGTCGCCAACAAAAATCGCAAAGGTAAGCCCTTTCTGCTTGGATTCGAGCATGAATTTTTCGAAGCCGGGGATCAGCCCTTTTAATGCCCTGATGGCGTGCGGCACATCACGTGCGCGGTACTTAAATTCTCTGGTAAATTTCTTTCCGAGAATTCCGCGAAGTTCGATTGTTCTGATTGGGGTGTCCATATTACCTCCAATAAAAAACGGTAGAGTCCACGGGAGTGGTGTAAATTCGGCAGGAGATGGTGAGCGCCATCGGCTTATCCGGTAAGGTAATGGTTTGCAAAGACAATTATCTTAAAAGGAGTAAACCGATGGCTGACAACAGCATGGCACTCAACGATACCCTGATGCAACTGGGCGGCGAAGACTTCCTGCGTGAACTCACCGAGTTCATGCTCAACCGCATCATGGATGCTGACGTCACTGCGCGCATCAATGCCGACCGACATGAACGCACCGAGGACCGTGAGACCTACCGCAACGGCTATCGTGACCGCGCCTACAACACCCGGGTTGGCACGCTCGACCTGCGTATCCCGAAGCTACGCGAAGGAACCTATTTCCCGTCGTTCCTGGAAGCGCGCAAGCTCTCTGAGAAAGCGCTCAACGCCGTCATACAGGAAGCCTGGATAAACGGCGTCTCAACCCGCAAGGTCGATGCTCTGGTCCAGTCCATGGGCATGACGGGTATCTCGCGCAGCCAGGTCTCCAGTGTCTGCCGCGATATCGATGGTTGGGTTAAAGACTTCCTGGAACGCCCTATCGAAGGCGACTGGCCCTATCTGTGGCTGGATGCGACCTACGTGAAGGTGCGCAAAGGCGGCCGGGTGGTCAGCGTGGCGGTAATAATCGCTTGCGCGGTCAACTCGGACGGACGCCGGGAAATCATCGGGATGGGCATCGGCGAGTCGGAGGCCAAAGCGTTCTGGCTGACCTTCCTGTTGAGCCAGAAAGAGCGAGGCCTGCAGGGAGTTAAACTGGTTATCTCCGACTCGCACAGCGGCCTGAAAGCAGCGATACAGCAGGTGTTCTGCGCATCCTGGCAACGATGCCGGGTTCACTTCATGCGCAACGTGCTGTGTCGGGTTAACAAGGCCAATCAGTCGGTGGTGCGCGCAGCACTGCAACAGGTGTTCGTGCAGGCTGACGCCAAAGCGGCACATGAGACCTGGAAAACTGTAGCCGGCCAGTTGGAGGAAAGCTTCCCGTCGGTAGCGGCGCTGATGGACGATGCTGAAGCCGATGTACTGGCGTACTTCGACTTCCCGAAAGCGCATAGGGTAAAGCTGCACTCGACCAACACGCTGGAGCGGCTCAACAAGGAAGTGAAGCGGCGTGCCGATGTGGTGGGCATCTTCCCGAACGAGGCCGGCATCACGCGGCTGCTGGGCGCGGTCCTGGCCGAGCAGAATGAGGACTGGCTGTTGCAGAATCGGTACATGCCGCAGCAAAGCATGCTGGAGATAGACCAGGGCGCTGATGATAACGACGTAATCGACGCGCTGCCGATCAACGCATAACGCAGACATTACCGAGCCGGAAAGCGGGTTCCGAATTTACACCACCTTGACGGACTCTACCTAAAAAACCCGCCGAAGCGGGTAGTGACTTTTGGTTATTTGGTTTTGTTGAATTTTTTCTCTAAATAATCCGTTGTGTTAATCGCACCTAAGCAAATCGGGGATTTCCTGTTTGTTGCTTCGCAGTTCCCTGCCATTTTCCCCTCTATATTTGCCATGTATAACAAAGTATACACTTGATTCACGCAGAGCTCCTTATCCTTCACGTCATCGCATAAACTATCGACTTTGTTAGTTAAGAACTGAGCGTTATCCTCGGAAAATGATACTGTTGAATATAAAGCCACACATAAAGCAAAGATCGTCTTTTTCATATACCCACCGTGAACACATGACAGACCGCCATGTTAGCAGAGAAAAAGACCACGCAGAAACCCGCAATTAAGCGGGTCTTTGGTAACGTATGGTCGATTACTTAATGGCTTGTATCGCCTCGACCAGTTGTCTTGCAACGCCCTCCCTTCTGGCAACAATCCAACCGTTGCGTCGCGCCATCTCAGCAAAGGTTTCAAACGTGAGCACGATTTCATCGTCCTTTATAGGAAGTGAGTTTGTCACTGCACCATATTCGTTTAGATAAAGCATCACCCTACGATGACGAACATCTACGCTCTGCTGCCCGCGCTGCAAATATTCACCCTCCAAAGCATCCAGAAACTGAATTGCCTCCCCGATCTGTGCTGGCTGTAGCTGATGGATATGTTCAACATCAAAGCGCTGATGTACCAACTTCCAGATATCAGGGTAAATTTTGCCGATCCCCGTGGTTATTAACCGTTCTGCTGTTTGGCGCAGCGGGGTTAATTGCCTCGCGGTAGACTGGCGTAACTTACGAGGGTTTGTAACCTGCCCCTTTGTCCAGTATTCATAAAGAACATCATCGCACTCTTCTTGATATCGGATCACTCGCTCACGAATTTCTGGTTTAACCTTGTTAGGGCTAATCGTGTTCAACCAAGCAGCAAGTTTCCGAAGGGCTAGGCAAATCATCTTTTGATACCCGCCCGCGGTAGGTATGGTGATTTCCACCATCCCCTTTGCAAACCTCTGTTTAATCTTTATAAATTGGCTCTTCCAATCCATTCCCATGCCTTCAACGATCGGCTTCATTGGGGTGTATGGCTCGCCGTTGTGGTTAACCACGTACAACTCAGATCCGTAGAACGGGACGTTGATAGTGCATTCGGTTGGTTTTATTGCTAAATTAGCCATGTCGATACTTCCTCCGCTGGATTATTCGATACTGAAGCCCTGACTGTTACAGCAGTCGGGGCTTCGCCGTTTTTAACGACCATTCTCCCTTTCCTCACGTAAGCATCGTGCCAACCGCTGAACAATCGCAGAGTTGATCGAAATACCATCCATTTCTGCCATACGGCGGATCTCCTCTTTCATTCGTTCTGGCATGCGGAGCTGAAAGCTTTGGCTTTTATGTCCGGTATACAAGGTATCCATTCTAACCATCCTTAATAATGTCACGGTGACATGATGTCACTGTGACTCAATTTACTGGTAATGTCAATGTGATAGCATCAACAAAATTTTGAGGTGCATATGACAGATAAACAGGTTCGGAATTACGATAAATTCATGCTGCGCTTTCCTGATGGGATGCGCGAGGCCATAGCTGAGCGAGCCAGAAAGAATGGCCGTTCAATGAACTCAGAGATCATTCAGATGCTTGAAGAGGCGATGGATGAAAACAGAGTTAAAGCTGTACACATTAAGTCTGGAGAAGATAGCGAAATAGTAATTGAAACCAATAACATAGAATCATTCGCAAAAGGGCTGAAAGAATTTGCAGATGCCATCACAACCAATAAGATAAAAGCCCTCAAATGATAGATTTTATCATTTCTTTGCGCCGGACAATCCTAACCGTACGCTCTTTGAAGTAACCGCCATATGGTACGCACTGGCTCAGTTGGCCGTATAGATGGTGCAGTAGCATATTGCCATCCAGCAAGATCCCGGCATGGTTCGGAACCGGCGCTGAAACCTGCATAATCACCATGTCGCCAGCCTGCGGCTCCCCGTCGAACTCACGGAAGCCGCAGTCGTGCCAGTTGTCCATGTAGAGGTTTTCTCCTTCTTCCCACCAATGGCGCTCAACACTGTAGTTCGGCAGAATGAGGCCGTGCTCTTGCCGGTAATAATCCATAATCAACGACCAGCAATCGGCATGCCCCAGCACAAACTGGCGTCCTACCAGCGGGCGATCGCCGCGCGGGTAGATCGTTCGAATGTCGCCCTCCGGCCACGACGCAATCACGAACGGCAGTTCGTTCACATCGCACTGCAGCTGGTCAAGCTCGCTCGGCTGTGTGGTGGCGCCGTCGCCGGGGTGGCTATGCACGATGGCAACCACTTCCCCCCAGTCTTCCGCCGCAGCATAGCCAGCGGGATCCAGTTCGAAATGCTCCGCCGGCAACGATGACCGGTTCAGGCAGGGGAAGTAACGCTCAACACGCCCGCGCTGCACCAGCACGCCGCAGCACTCGTTCGGGAATTCACGCTGCGCATGCGCCAGAATGGCATCGATTGTTTTCTGCCGCATGATTATCTCCTGATCAATGACGAACCGGGGAAACCGCCAAAGTCCAGCTCGTTGTTTTCGCCAAAGCGCTTTTTACAGTCTGCCAGTAAGCCGGAGCATTCATCCTTGGCAGGGTCATCCGTTGGCTTGCCATCTTTATCAAACCAGCCGTTCTGGCCTGCATAGGCGCACCCATCGCCGGTTTTGTACTGCCCGCGCATGCACCAAGTGCAAAGTGCCGTGATCTGCCGCGTTGGAATGCGCAACCCCTGCAGATCCATCGGGCTCGACAGCGTGAACTCTACGGCTTCGTTATCCTCTCCGCTTTTGCTGTCGATGTAGAAAACCTGCTTAAATTCCTGCTCCGGGTCGGCTTGCGGATTGCCGTCCGGAAAATTGCGCGCGTCCAGATAGTGCACAAAGGTATCGTGGATCGTCACCTTTGCCTGAACCATGTCATCGAAACGAAGACACAGCGCGGTGATAAGTGCATCAATATTCGAGACGGTTAATTTTGGCTGCGCCGATGTCCCATCGCTGGCAGATTCCAGCCCGGTAATTTCGTAGGGGTAAGCGCCGTATTCCTTGCCCTGCCACCATACGGTTTTCGGCTGGAGCTTTGTTTCGTCACCCGCGGCCTTGTCGATCTCGGCCGACGTATGCGGGATGGTTTCTTTATGGAACCGCAAAACGTCGGCGCCAAAGGCAGTGCCGTCTACCTCGATGAAACGGACGCGTTTCCCGGGCTCCAGCTTCTGAACGTCATTGGTGATCGCCACCTTCCCTCCTACGGCGCATAGGCCTGTTCAAACGTTGCTGAAATGGACACGGCCGGACCGCCAATCGGAACCACCCGGATAGAGTCAGCCGTAACGCGATATAGCCCCTTCTCGCCAAGCGGCGGCGTCCAGATAAACGACTTAGTCGTATGCCGGCGCACGAACGCCAGCAAGAGCTGCATGTCGCTTTTGTTGCCGCTGAACGACAACGGCCAGCTTTGGGTTTCCGGATTGATGCCATCGCCGGACACCTGCTTATAGCCGTCGCCAAACTGCGCTGAGCGCACTCTCTGGTTTAGGCTCCCTTCTGGTTGCCCCTGAACTCGCCAGGTGAATGTTTCGATCGCCATAGATTTCCTATAGAATGAGTTTCCCAACTAGCCTTAAAAGGAATTCAAGTGGATATCAATGAAATTGATAGTTTAAAAGAGGATATTTTCGCCACACGACTGCTACTTAACATCACAATAAGCATTCTCAGCAAAAATATAGGTATCGACATAAAAAAAGTCGTTCACGAGGCTGTTGACGATTATTACAGCCAAAACGGAATTGAACACGACGAAATTAGCGAAAGAATAAAAAACAAAATAAAAGAAATTTAATACCCCCATGAGGAGGTGTCACCTCCTCTTATTCATTTCATTCCAAATAATTCCTGACTGATTTGTTTCCCTCGCGATCCCTTCACGAATCCACTTATCTACAGTTTTTTTGTACGCAACTCCCAAAGCATTCGATCCGGAATTATCGGCTTGTTGTGCGCTGCCCCCTTGAACTACAACATCAGTGTTTATGACGACACTTGGAGAGTTGCTTCCAGAGAGGCCGTGCATTGGAGCAGATCCGGTAATGGTGTTACCAACATAGCCGCCGTCGGCGTACCCCTGGGCGCTGTGCATCATGGCGTACAAATTGCCGACACCAATATTGCGCGTCGCCTCTTTGGTGAACACGAATTCACCGCCGTGCACGATGCCTTTCGGCTCGTACTTGCCGCCGTCGCCGGTATACCCGCCGTCGTAATGTAGCCCCATAGGGACTGCGCCGGGGTTATTGCCGCCAGAAGATGATAGAGAGCCGGTTACCCATCCCATAGCAGCTTGAACTGCATATGCCACCAGCAATTTGTTGATGATCTCAATGATCATTTTCAAAATTGAAGCGGTGAATTCCTTGAATGAGGCTTTCCCGGTAGTGACGAGACTGGTCAGCATGTCAGAAATACCACCAAGCGCACTCTGCGCCACACTGGACACTGAGCTATACACATTTTCCGCTGTTTGCTGGTACTCATTTAGCCCATTGATCGCGCCGGCACGCCAATTTTTATCCAGTGCATCACGCTGCTTGTACGTTTCCTCCAATGTCGCCAAGGCATCTTTTTGGGCGGTAGGGTTTTCCGCATACTCGGTAGTGATCCGGTCTCTTTCGGATTGCCGCTGGGAGTCGCGGGAAGTGCCACCCTTGGCGAGAAAAGCAATCTCGGCACGTTTCGCTTGCTGCTGCCGATCAAACTTCTGCGAGGCATCCAACAGCTTGTTAAGCCGCTCCTGCTTGGCGATCTCGTCGCCGAGAACAGCCAGTCGTTCCTTTTGCGCCAGCACGTTACCCTTGCTGGAAAGTAGCGATTTTTCTTGAGCCGTCAGCTTCCGTTTATCGGCGGCCTGCTCCAGAACGGCAAATTTCGCCAGCTCCGCCCACAAATCCTTGCGCTGTTGGCTGATAGTGTCATTGATGCTGCGGTGTTCCTGCAGCACTTTGAGCTGAGCCTGGAGCGCCAACAAATCGGCCTGCGCTTTTTCGTCGGCACGATCACCGGCCGGCGCCGTGTACTGGCGTCCCTTCGGTGTTTTCGGGTCTTTGAATTTTTCATCGATCCGGGCATTGAGTTTGTCAGCCCGTTCTTGGGTGATGTAGCCTAATCGGAGTTGCTCGTTAATTTCCTTGTGGAGCTTTACGCGTTTTTCTGCGTTCGACTCCATGGATTTTTCAAGGGAGTCAACTTTTTGCAACGCTTTAATTCTGTCGTTCGCGGCCTGCTGCTGAGCACCTTGCAAGTCCGCCTGCAGATTACCCACCAGGCTATTGAGTATGTCCCCCATAGCCTTATCTTTTGCAGACGAAGACGTTACAGGAGAATTGAGAACTGCACGCGCTTTCTCCAACCTGGCGACCGGATCATCTCGTCCTATCCCGAGCATTTTATCCCACGCCCACGAGGCAGCCCGACCAATGCCATCCCAGGCAGACTCAAGCACCCCTAGCCCTTCTTTAATTTCCATCGCGCGCTCATTAATGGCGCGCGCATAGGATTGCTCCGCAATTTCCTGGGCTTTCCGGGTGTTTCCTGCTTCAATTTGCGCCGCGATCTGATCGTAAACCGTCGAGGTTAGGAAGTGATATTGATCATTGAGTGCCACGACAGCTTTCAGTGGCTCACCTTGCAATGACTTGAATTGCTCGGCGGTTTTCTCTATGGATTGGCCGGTAGCCTGTTCCATATTGATCGCTGCTGTGGCGATCATACTTAGCTGTGAAGCTGTATATTCGCCCGATGAGTTGAGGGTTGCCAAAGCCTGGGCGGACTTGCTTACAGTGCTATTGGTTGAATCCGCAACCTTGTCAGCCATGAGAGCCAAACGATCGGACGTCAGTCCAGCATAATTGCCAGTCAGGATGATCGAGCGGTTAAATTCTCTGGCTTCTGCACTTCCCTTCTCGTATGCAATGGCGAGACCGCCAAACGCAGCTGCAACAAGCCCTATTGATCCTGCGACCGCTGCGCCGCGAAACGTCATCAACTGGTCGATCAGCCCGGACCGATTCGCCAGGGTGATGCTGGAGCCACGCAAGGCGCCCAGGTTACCTCGCGCCAGCTCTCCGAGCATAACGCCCAGCTCCCGGCGGGCGGCCGACGTCTGCAAACTGAATTTATGCGTGGCGTCGCCAGCGGTGGACAGCTTTTTGATGTAAATGTCCGCAGCGGAACCAACGCCCAACTGCGCGGCACGGTAGCGCAGCAGCTCTTCCCGCGAAAGGTTCTGCGTCGCCACCTGGTCTTTCAGCTTTTGGATGAAGATCGATTTGGCGGCCGCCGATGCCTCTTCGGCTTTGGTCAGCTCGCGCATTTTATCCGCGGCGTGGCTGGTGAGCGTCAGGTAGTCGCTTTGCGTGATGTTGCCGGCGGCGCGGGCGGCGCGCACCTGCGACTGAATGGCGCGCAATTCCTGCGTGCCGGTGCCGAGCTGCTTGATCCGGTCAATCTGGCGGAAGTAGGATTCGGTCAGCTGGTCCTGCGCCCGGCCGGATGCCGTCGCCGTGGTCTGGCTCTCGCGCAGGCGGCGGCTGTATTCCGCTACCCGTTTGTGCGTTTCCTCGACCTCGTGCGCCACCTCTTTCGATACTTTGGCCGTCTCTTTGCCCGAGGCATTGAAACCGTCAGCCGCGCCGGCGGCGCCTGCAGCAGTTCTCTGGAATTTATCCAGCTCGCTGTTGCCGCGCTGCAGGTCGCCGGTATCGACGCGCAGGGAGATGGATGCAATGTCTGTCATGCGGGGCTCCGTGCAGTAAAAAGCCCGCGCGGCGGGCCATTATTTTTTATGGATGGTGGCAAGCGCAGCGGCTTCCATCACCCTGATATCCGTTAACGCGGTTGCCTCATCGTCGACGCCGTGTAATTTCATCACCCAGGGCAGGCAGTTGTAATCCAACCCGGTGACACCGCCCATACCGGTACGCCATTGCGTCGCCATTGCCCGGAATACCTCGAACACTGGCCACACGTCAGGGAGCACGTCGATCTGCTCCCCTTTGACGTCCTCGGGCGTAAACCCAAATGCGGCCAGTTCTTCCGGCGACGGATCAGGCGTATAGAATGCCGAGGCAACCGCTGTTAGTTTTTTTCACGAATCGCCATCAGCTCGCGGGTGTAGGTCATGGCGATGGAGTCGAACGCACGCGGGTAGTTTTCCAGTAGTACCAGCACGTTCTCGCTGTTGAACTCGTCAGGCAGCGCCCAGCCAACGGCGATTTCCTCGATGAATGCCACCATCGGCGCGCTGCAGTGGCTGCCGGCCTCAATCTGCTTTTCCGTCGCCTCGCGCAGGGTGTTCTCCAGCGCTTCCAGCTGGCTGCGGGTCTTGTGCTTGAACGTGAACGTCAGCACGCCATCTTCTGCGCCGGCGCGCGGGATTGTGACGTCTTTTTTAAACGTCGAGTTTGGAACCAGGGTAAATTTTGATGTCATGTCGGAACCTGCGAAAAAATGGGGCTTGCGCCCCGAGGGTTAAAATTACTTGTCCTTGTAGAACGTCATGGTGCGGGACTGTACCGCGATCGATACCTGCACCGTTTCCACCTGGTTCACGGCCGTTGCCGGCTGTGGGTCAAAGGATGGCGTGCCGGACCAGTAACGGGTTTCTTTTGCCGTCGGCACATACATGTAAAACGGCAGAATGTCGCCAACGCGATCGGCAGCGGTCAGGACGTCATAAATCGGCAACGTTGAATCATGCGCAAAGGTAAACGTCTGGGTCTTGGCTGCCTTGTACGTCGCCAGGTTGCGCTGGCGGTCGTCCTCAAGGAACTGGATCTGCACGTACTGCTGATCGCCGCCAGACGCCCCCACTTCAGTGATTTGTGGTATCTGCGTCCATTCGGTGATTTTGATAAGCGCGCCGGCGCCGCCGCCCGCCGGGAAAAATTTGGTATTCGACGTATCCAGTGCACCGATCGTCACCGCCGTTGCCGTCGCCGCTGTCACTTTGGCGACCAGGTTGTCGATGTTTCCCCAGCCTGATTTGATGAGCACAATGTCATCGGCGGCCAGGGTGCCATTTGCCACGGTAAACACCGAGGCCTTGGCGTTACTAACCGCTGACGTTGGCAGCGCTGCCGCCATCTTGGAACCAGCGAAAACCGTGGCGCCGTTTGGTAATGCAAATGCCATAGTGGATTCTCCAATTTTGGGCATAAAAAAACCGCCGCGGCGGTCAGTGTGTGATGAGGTGAGCGCGATAGCTCATGCTGACGGGGATGGAATAGCGGGTGTCCGACGTGATGCCACGGTAAACCGTCGGCGGCGTGCTGATGTAGCAGGTGATCCCCTCATCGCTGAGCGCCAGGCCAACAGGGAACAAAGCGGCCACCTCATCGGCTAGCGCGCGGGCGCCACTGACGCCGTCGCCGGCCTTCGCCACGACGTTGATCTGCCAGACGCCCGGCAGCACCTGCAGCTTTTCCGCCAGGTCGATCGTCGTCGTGGTCGCCGGCATCGCGTAGGCCTGAAGATAGAGTGTATCCGGCGGGTTTTCCGCGATGTTGTCCCACACTACAGGCACGCCTTTACCATCTGCCCATTCACCCAGGCGCGCTTCGAGCAGTTCGGCTACTCGGGTATGACTCACGATTTCACCTCCGATACGGCTGCCTGGAAATGACGCTGGAAATCGGCAGCGGTGATCCGCACCATGCCGCCAGGCGCCTGCGACGAGTGACCAAACTCCAACGGGTAGGCATAGGGAACGTTATTCGTGAAGTACACCGCCTGCATGCCGACACGAAAACGCTCGATCACCAGCGTGCCGGCGGCCAGCGTTTTACCGCCCGATTTATCCACCTGGCCGGTTTCACCCTGCGGCGCCGCATCCAACCCCACCTGCCAGTTGCCGCGGAACCGGCCGCCGGAATAACCGGCCGGCGCCTTGATATCCATGCTGTCGGATACCCTGGCGCGCTTTTTCAGGCGCCCAGTCGGTGTCAGGTTGGCCGGATCGTTGCGCTGCGCATCATTGTGTTCTGCGACAGCGTCGTTATAGGCTTTGGCGGTGGCGTTCACCTCCCACAAGTCGGGATTGCCTACGGGCGACATCTGAACCAGTTGCGTGAGGATGCGGATCCCCGTTGCGCGGACTACCTGCGCCTGATTGGCCTTTGCCTTGTCCACAAAGGCAGTGATCGCCTGCATGAACGCGTCGTTTTCTGCCATGTCATGCCCTCAGCTGTGCGCGGTAGCAGATAAGCACCGCTGCCGGCTTAACCGGATGCGGATGAACCACGCGATATTTTTTCCCGTCGATCTCAATGCGGTCGTCGATACGGATTTCCGTCTGGTAGGTTGCCACCAACAGCACGTCGCCGTTCTGAATCAGCGTGCCGTCAATTTCTCCCGGCTTGTATTCCGTCACAACGCCGATCACATCCGCCTTTTCGTCGGGTAATCGCACCTCTTTCCCGTTTACCCGCGTCACTTTCCCGCCCCGGGCGAGCACGCGCTTTTGCCCGTTATCGGTAAGCAACCGTGTGGCAGTGGCGCGCATCCGGATATAGTTGATCGCCATACTCAGCCCCTCACGACTCTCACCTGATTCATCGCACCGACAAAACCTCGTAGCAAACCGGCCAACCACGGGAACGTTGGCGCCGAATTTGATGTGCCAGGAGCATAACTGACACTAACGGCGCCTGAGACGGCCTCTTGCACGACCTCGGCACCACCGTTAAAACTCGGGGTCAGATCGGTTTCCTGCGCCTCAACAGCCAAATGGCACTGCGCCTGGATAATCTGGCGCGGGATTTTGTCACTGGCCAGCAGAACACCGTCCACAATCACGCCAGACCGCGGCCACGGTAGCGCCTGATCCGACGATGAACGGGAACCGCGCCAGCTTTGTCCGGCCAGATAGTCCATCGCATGCATTAACAGCGTTTCGCATTCGCTGTCGTCGTCCGGAAACGCATAGCCGCGCGTCGTAGCAAAATCACGAGCATTCTGCACACTGGCGTAACTGTTAAAATCAGGCGACGTGGGGTCTGTAATTAACATGGCTCACCCCCGGACAGTCCAACCGGATGATTTCCAGTTTTCCACCTCAGCGGGATGTACGTCAGCAACCGTTGGTGCGCCGGGAAAAGCAGGGTAATCAGTAACCATAGACACCAATTCTATCTGCTGCTCCTGCTGCTCCTGCTGCTCCTGCTGCTCCTGCTGCTCCTGCTGCTCCTGCTGCTC